>NZ_CP132157.1:1870000-2467256 GCF_042939535.1 Nereida sp. NH-UV-3
AGCATGGTAAACCAAGTACTTATTACCTGAATACATAGGGTTTTAAGAGCAAACCCGGGGAACTGAAACATCTAAGTACCCGGAGGAAAGGAAATCAATAGATACTCCCCTAGTAGCGGCGAGCGAACGGGGACCAGCCGAGCTGAGATTGTGACTAGAACGTGTTGGGAAGCACGGCCATAGCGGGTGATAGCCCCGTATAGGAAGCATGATTGGACGTATTAAGTAGGGCGGAACACGTGAAATTCTGTCTGAACATCGGAGGACCACCTTCGAAGGCTAAGTACTCCTTACTGACCGATAGTGAACCAGTACCGTGAGGGAAAGGTGAAAAGCACCCCGACGAGGGGAGTGAAACAGTACCTGAAACCGAACGCCTACAATCAGTCGGAGGCTCCTTGAGGGCTGACGGCGTACCTTTTGTATAATGGGTCATCGACTTGGTCTCACGAGCAAGCTTAAGCCGTTAGGTGTAGGCGCAGCGAAAGCGAGTCTTAATAGGGCGAATGAGTTCGTGGGATCAGACCCGAAACCGAGTGATCTAGGCATGATCAGGCTGAAGATAAGGTAACACTTATTGGAGGGCCGAACCCACACCTGTTGAAAAAGGTCGGGATGAATTGTGCCTAGGGGTGAAAGGCCAATCAAACTCGGAGATAGCTGGTTCTCTGCGAAATCTATTTAGGTAGAGCGTCGACCGAATACCCTCGGGGGTAGAGCACTGGATGGGTAATGGGGCCCCACAGGCTTACTGATCCTAACCAAACTCCGAATACCGAGGAGTACTAGTCGGCAGACACACTGCGGATGCTAACGTCCGTAGTGGAGAGGGAAACAACCCTGACCTACAGCTAAGGCCCCTAATTCATGGCTAAGTGGGAAAGCAGGTGGGACGACCAAAACAACCAGGAGGTTGGCTTAGAAGCAGCCATCCTTTAAAGATAGCGTAACAGCTCACTGGTCTAATTAAGTTGTCCTGCGGCGAAGATGTAACGGGGCTCAAGCCATGAGCCGAAGCTTAGGATGCACATAGTGCATGGTAGCAGAGCGTAGTGTGATATAGTTTCTTTCCTCCTTATCTTCCTTTGGGAGTGTTGGAGGAGTGAAACTTTCGATGAAGCCGGCCTGTGAGGGATCCGGTGGAGAGATCACTAGTGAGAATGATGACATGAGTAGCGACAAACAGTGTGAGAGACACTGTCGCCGAAAGTCCAAGGGTTCCTGCTTAAAGTTAATCTGAGCAGGGTAAGCCGACCCCTAAGGCGAGGCCGAAAGGCGTAGTCGATGGGAATCAGGTTAATATTCCTGAGCCAGATGGTAGTGACGGATCTCGAGGGTTGTTCTTCCTTATCGGATTGGAAGGGCCGCTTAGAGGTTCCTGGAAATAGCTCCATCATTAGATCGTACCCTAAACCAACACAGGTGGACTGGTAGAGAATACCAAGGCGCTTGAGAGAACGATGTTGAAGGAACTCGGCAAAATACCTCCGTAAGTTCGCGAGAAGGAGGCCCAGTTTCTACGCAAGTATTGACTGGGGGCACAAACCAGGGGGTGGCGACTGTTTACTAAAAACACAGGGCTCTGCGAAGTCGCAAGACGACGTATAGGGTCTGACGCCTGCCCGGTGCCTGAAGGTTAAAAGGAGAGGTGAGAGCCTTGAATTGAAGCCCAGGTAAACGGCGGCCGTAACTATAACGGTCCTAAGGTAGCGAAATTCCTTGTCGGGTAAGTTCCGACCTGCACGAATGGCGTAACGACTTCCCCGCTGTCTCCAACATCGACTCAGCGAAATTGAATTGCCTGTCAAGATGCAGGCTTCCCGCGGTTAGACGGAAAGACCCCGTGCACCTTTACTACAGCTTCACATTGGCATCAGGCACAACATGTGCAGGATAGGTGGTAGGCTTTGAAGCGCAGACGCCAGTCTGCGTGGAGCCATCCTTGAGATACCACCCTTGTTCTGCTTGATGTCTAACCGCGGTCCGTTATCCGGATCCGGGACCCTGTGTGGCGGGTAGTTTGACTGGGGCGGTCGCCTCCTAAAGCGTAACGGAGGCGCGCGAAGGTTGGCTCAGAGCGGTCGGAAATCGCTCGTTGAGTGCAATGGCAGAAGCCAGCCTGACTGCGAGACTGACAAGTCGAGCAGAGTCGAAAGACGGCCATAGTGATCCGGTGGTCCCGAGTGGAAGGGCCATCGCTCAACGGATAAAAGGTACGCCGGGGATAACAGGCTGATGGTGCCCAAGAGTCCATATCGACGGCACCGTTTGGCACCTCGATGTCGGCTCATCTCATCCTGGGGCTGGAGCAGGTCCCAAGGGTACGGCTGTTCGCCGTTTAAAGAGGTACGTGAGCTGGGTTTAGAACGTCGTGAGACAGTTCGGTCCCTATCTGCCGTGGGTGTAGGATACTTGAGAGGAGTTGCCCCTAGTACGAGAGGACCGGGGTGAACGATCCACTGGTGTACCAGTTGTTCCGCCAGGAGCAGTGCTGGGTAGCTATGATCGGACAGGATAACCGCTGAAGGCATCTAAGCGGGAAGCCCCCCTCAAAACAAGGTATCCCTGAGAGCCGTGGAAGACCACCACGTCGATAGGCCGGAGATGTAAGTGCGGTAACGCACTCAGTTGACCGGTACTAATTGCTCGATAGGCTTGATTTGATCCAGTAGAAGACAGTCTTCTACGGACACAATCAAAAGCATACACAACTACACAAGTTACGAAAATCTGGATTAAAAATGTTTGTAATGGTTCTTTCTTTGGTTTGGTGATCATAGCGCAAGTGAAACACCCAGCCCCATCCCGAACCTGGCAGTTAAGCACTGTTGCGCCGATGGTACTGCGTCTTAAGGCGTGGGAGAGTAGGTCATCGCCAAACCTAACAAAGAACCAATACTCTATATTCGATTATCATACATTAGGCCGCTACGAGTTCAGCTCGTGGCGGCTTTTTTGTGTCTTATACCACCTGAAATCTTAATGCGCGGTGCTGGGCGTGGGGTCTGCTGGGCCGCAGCTACAGATAGCCCCCCTCTGAAACCGGCTATCCTGAGAGCCGCATCATGATCGCACCCCCCTGAAATCTGCCCGTCCCAATTGACGCCATGGACCACAACGCAGCAGACCTCACCTCCCTCCCATAAACAAAATCAACCAAACCCCAAATCCGCCCTTGCAGACAACACAACCCCAAACTAAACAAACCAAGTTGGCGCGGGATGGAGCAGCCCGGTAGCTCGTCAGGCTCATAACCTGAAGGTCGTAGGTTCAAATCCTACTCCCGCAACCAACGCTAATCCGACACCCCGCCCGTAATACGGCGGGGTTCGTCGTTTGTAGGCCCTGATAACTCCAAGATAGCCGCTAATTCTCCATATAATTCCTGGCTGGGCACAGCCTTCGAAAGGCAGTGGCCACCTTGACTCTCGCACCCAACTGCAAACCAACAGGCGAACAGCGTTACGGGGCCACACGCACGCGAAACGCTAAACCTGCCTTGGCTCCCGGTGCAAAACTTCCGCTGCATTGCCATTCCAAGTCACCAGAATAACCTGATGTGTTTGCGCCAGATGTTGCGATGCTACACGTCACATCGGGGCCTAACGACACGGGGCTTTCAATCGCCTCGCTCAACGATGTGTAGGGCGGAGTGCGGTCAAAGATAGCGATGTCGGACGCAGACAAAGTCCCGATGTTCTCAACGGTTATCTCATACTCAAGCACATCACCGCTGGCGGCACTGTTTTGGGTTGATACAGCAGTGTCGGCTGTCACGTTGCGGACCGTTTTTGTAAGCCGCAGTGTGCTTTGTTGCGTTTCGATTGTGATGCGGTCGGTGTTTGAAGCACTTTGTGTAACGCCTGTGTTGCCGTAGGTTGTTACGGCTGAGACCTGAAAGGGTGCGCTTGCCCCATTTGGAGCGCCGGATCCGCTGGTGACGCGGGCGACTAAGCAAATTTCGGTATCTGGGTTAATCGGTTGTGATGCGGTGATTGGTTCTTCTGGTGTGCCATCGCAATTTGCATCTCTGAACAGTGCCACGCTGACCGGACTGTTGGGTGAGATATCCACGTCAAATACTACGGTGCCTGACGCATCGGCGGTGTAACGATGGGAGAGGTTTATCACTTGGCCAGGTCGCATCGCTGCTTGCCGATCACTGGCCAGTGTTGCGCCACGAATGAACCCGATGTCGAGGTTTAGATAGGATGTACCAGCAGCAGGTCGAAAGCGGTAAATGCCGTCACGTGTGTTTTGGTCATTCAGCTCCAGCAGGCCATCAGTGTTGTTCGACACGATCACAAAGCCAGTCTCAGCGGTGC
The DNA here is from genome assembly GCF_042939535.1 of Nereida sp. NH-UV-3. Taxonomy (NCBI): domain Bacteria; kingdom Pseudomonadati; phylum Pseudomonadota; class Alphaproteobacteria; order Rhodobacterales; family Roseobacteraceae; genus Nereida; species Nereida sp. NH-UV-3. The sequence goes on from NZ_CP132157.1 coordinate 1,874,326, forward strand.
TGCTGATCCCTATCATTTCTGTGTAGCCATCTGGCAAAGTCAGCGACCAATTCCCGTCCGCGTCCACTTCAGGCGTGTCGATCAATGCTCCTGATGCGTCAAATATGCTGACTTGCCCAATCTGTCCGCCCAATTCACCGCCACTTTGTTGCCCATCAAAGGCCGTCGCGTTCGCCCCGTTATCAATGAACAGGGTTCCGGAAATCACTGCACCTGTGCCGACATAAGACACAGTTGCGCTTGCCTCGTCGTCATCGGCAACGCCATCGGACAAATCATCAACTGTGGGACCTGTGCTTGGATCACTGTCTGGATCTGGCGGGTCAGAATTGATGATCTCAGCTATGTTTGTATGTTCGCCCGCTGCGTTCATTGTGGCGCGAATGGTTAATGTTTGACTTGTGCCCGCAGCCAGTGCGCCGACTTGCCAGAGCCCTGTGTCGGCAGCAAAGTTTTGTGTGTCATCGGTCAAGAGGTGCGATTGATAGGTGTAGCCGGAGGGCAGAAGATCAAGCACTTGCACACCGGTTGCGGTATCTGGTCCTGCGTTTGACACGATCAGTTCGAAATCAATTTCTGTTCCAGCGGTAGCCTCGGTAATGACTGCGCTGGTTGATGCGGACAGGGCACTTTTCGTGATAGACAGATCTGCCGAAGGGGGTTGAACCGAAAAGCCGAAATTCTGCTCACTCATATCCGTATCAATGCTGACGGATACGGCGCGCAATGGATTGTCTGTTGAAGGTGACAGGTCTGCGGGTATTTCTGGGTCGGACGGGTCTACTTTGATGAGGTACGTTGTGAGTGTGCTAAGTGCTGCAAAGCTGTAGGCGCCGTTGGCGTCTGTTTCAGTTGTGCCTAACTCAATATCATCGGTCTCGTCCTGCGGTGTGCCTTTGTCATCAAAGAGTGTGATCAGAATACCCGCAGGCAATAGCGCCTCATCGGTGGTAAAGACATCATCGCCGTTTCCATCTTCGAACAATTTGCCTGAAATGGACCCTTGGGGTGTGACAAATACGATTTCGTAGTCCTCTACCTCCCCGTCTGTTGCATTTGCATCTGTGCTAAGTTGTTGGGTGCTTGAGTAGCGAAAGCGCGCGAACGTGGTTTGTAAGCTGCTGTCTGCGGGGACCGATACTGACAAGTTGATGTCGCCGTCGCCATCGGTGTCTTGCAGATCATCAGAGATCACTTCATCGGCGTCGAACTGCCCGTTTCCGTCCCAATCAAGCCATGCCATCAAATAGCCGTTGCCCGTTGTCGGTTCTGTCACGTTTACGGAAATCGTGGCGGTCTGGCCTTTTGTCAGTACTGGAATGCTGACCCCATCTTCATCATCGTTTCCGTCTTGGTCGTCACCCAAAGCCGAAGGGCTGCTGATGTGCTGTTGCTCACCATCAGCTGGAATTTGCCCCATAAACAATGCTGGCGATAATCCGTGCGATGGTGTGCCATATGCGTTGATGTTGGTGCCGTCTGGCGCGGTGCCCGAGATGGGGCAGTCGCCAAAATCATCACATGTATTGGACAACCCAAACGCAGTGGCTTCTCCGCCGCCAATCGTAATACCCAAGCCTGCAAGGATCGGGTCGACGGCTTGGCCAAGTGCGGCCGTTAGACTTTCGTCCACAACTTCACTGATCGTTGTTGAAAGAGCGGTCTCTAGTAGGACCTCAACCGCATCAAGTGATCCATCGCCGGGAAGCTCAAGATCAACTTGCAGGTTGTTTGTAATTGCATTGACCACACGTTCCGTTGCGTCCACAGGCACGTCCAGTTCTTCGGTCTGCGGGTAGGGCCCTGTGAAGTCTAGTGTGCCGGAGCCGAAAGACACCGTTTCACCGTTAGATGAGGCAGAGATTGATGTGGGAATTATTGTTTCGGGCACCAAAGGCGGAAGGCCTGCCAAAATAACTTCGGCTCCGGCGATTGTTGACGGGCCAATATCTGACGCGGTGATGACGCGGTCGCGGTTAAAGTACACACTGTCGTCAATCTCGCCGAGGTATGCGTTTACAACCCCCGGTGTCATTGTGACCTGTGCAGTTTGGTTGGCCGCATTCACATCTGTGACGGTGCCATCAGCCTCGCCCACCTCGATGTAAAATGACAATTCAGGCGGTTCTATTTCAAGAGCCGCTAGCCCAACATCGATGGACTGGGGCGCGTTTTCTAGGGTGACATCGATCTTTGTGCGGACAGCAGCAGAACGAAAACTTGTGCCTTCGGGTCCGCATACAAGCTGTGGAGGTTCGGTAACCTGTACGTAAGTTCTAACCTCACCAAAACCGACAATGTTTGCTACTATTGGCGTGGGCGTGGTTGCGCCATATTCAGCGTTGTAAAGCTGCGCGCTTCCACTGATCAAATCCAAAGTCGAAATGTTCGCGTCTGATAATTCATCGTCAGTCGTGTCGAGTACCAGAAAATCACTTAGCAAGACACCATCTGATAGGCCGCTTGCATTGGTCGCGAGGGCCCGAAGAGCTGTGGCCGCGGCAGGGTCCCCGTTGGTTTCAGCCGCGTTGGCAGCTGCAGTAAAAATTTCGGATAGGGTCGCTTCTGAATTAAGCGCTTCATCCGCCGAATTTGTGCCCGTCACGTTTTCCAATTCTGTAACGAAGTCGTTGATTGGAACCTGCGAGCCCACAAGATCAGCACGTACGTCGTCAAGGCCCAGTTCAGCACCAACCAAGCTGGAGAGCGTTTCATCGGTGAACTGCAAACCTGAAGTTACGTCGTTCAACATTGATGAACTGGCTGAGATACACAGTTCATCACATCCGTCACTTCCGGTGGTTTGGGCGACAACTGGTGGGGCCAATAGCCAAAGCCCAATCGCGAGGGTGACGGCTGCTATGTGGATTGTGATGTTGGTCATATTCTTGCCTTGAAGCACGGTGTTTCAAAGACAAGATATGCTGCCCAGTGGCCCGCAACGTGACGCATACTGGGCATCACGCAATGCGTAAGAGTGGTGGGCTACCCATTCGGATAGTTGGTTCTATGTAGCGACTTTCTGGGACTGCCCCAGCGTGTTGTTCCACGCATCAAACGTGTCGGCTGCGATGTTTTCGAGTTGCTTTACCAAGTCTATCGCGTCTTGTGCGTTCCCTGTTTTGCAAGCTGTTTCGATGTCTTGCAGAACGCTGTGTAGGTGCTTTGCCCCTAGCATACCGCAGGATCCGGCCATGGAATGTGCATAGGTCTGGATGCCTGCCAAATCTTGCGTCGCTTGAATTTCATCAATTTGCGTTTTGAATTGGGTCTTCAAAAGGGCAAGCCTGTCCATGAACGTGTCGTGTCCCAGCATCGCGATCAATTCGTTGACTTGGGCAACATCCACAAGGCGCTCGGATGAGCCGGGCAAGGTTTCAGGTGTGTTGTGTTGGTCTTTTTCCGTACCAAGCAGACAGGCGTCCAGCTCTTTCAGGTTGATAGGTTTTGCCAAAAATCCTGTCATGCCAGCGTCAGTAAAGGCGGTGCGCTCTTGTGGTAGGGCATGCGCGGTAACGGCGATAATATGCGTGTTTTGATTTGGCCCGCGTGACGCGCGTATCCGCTGGGTGGCTTGGGTGCCGCTCACACCCGGCATGGAAATGTCCATCAAGATGGCGTCAAAGCGGTGCTCCAGCGAGATATCCACCGCTTGCTGCCCGCCCGTCGCGTAGCACACTTTGTGGCCAAGCCGTTCTAGCATCGCGCCAAGCAAGTCGCGGTTAATCTCATTATCGTCGACCACCAACAGGCTTTGGCAGTTTTTGCTGCTCTCATATGAGGTTGTCTGTTGTGTATTGTTCGTTGTGGCGGGGGCGGCTTCTTGCATCGGGAGGATCACTTGGAAGTGGGTGCCTACGCCAAGGGTGGATTTACAGGTGATTTCACCGCCCAAATTGGTGACGAAACGTTGCACAATCCCAAGGCCCAATCCGGTGCCATTTGTGCGGCGCTCATAGCTGCTGTCCAGAGAGACGAAGTCATCAAAAATGCGCTTTACGTCATCCTCTGCGATGCCAATTCCAGTGTCCGTTATATCAAATATAAGCGTGCCGTTTTCCTTGGAATAGGATGTCTCAAGCTTCACAGAACCACCCGGCGTAAACTTGATCGCGTTGCTCAACAGATTGACGATGATCTGCTGGATGGCTCGTTGATCCGTCAAAAAGAACTGCTGGCCGGCCTCTGGCTGAACCAACTCAATCGCGGTTTGATTGTCGCGGGCCAGGGGTTGCAGCGTGGCCACCAGGCTGTTGGTCAGTGCTGCAATATCGCAAGGTGTTGGCTCTGGGGTCTTGCGCTTTTCGGCGCTTTCAATAGCCAGAACATCGTTAATATGCCCCAACAAAATATCGCCCGATGTCAGTGCCGCCCCAACGTATGACCTTTGTTTGCTGTTTAACTCACTGCCTTCCAGCATTTGCAGCGCAGACAGCACGCCGTTCAGGGGGGTGCGCATTTCGTGGCTCATCATTGCAAAGAACCGCGAGCGTTCACGGTTTGCGCTAAGTGCATCGTCACGGCTGCTGATAAGCTCGGCCTTTTGTGCCTTTTGATCGGTGATATTGCGCACATAGCAGATGAAAAACGCATGAGATCCCGCATGGGCGATGGAGGCGGTCATTTCCGCAGGAAAGGCGTGACCGTCTTGGTGCATCATGTTGAGCTCTTGGCGGCCTTTTTCGGCAAAGGTCGTTTTGCCGGTCTGCCGGTAGTTTGCCATGGCGGCGTAAAACATTTTGCTTTCTTCGGCGGGCAGTAACAGGTCAAAGAAGCTTTGGCCGATTGCTTGGTCACGGGTAAAGCCAAACACGTCTTCGGCGGATTGACTGAAGTCGATGATGATCGCGTTTTCATCAGTCACAACCACCCCATCCAATGAGCCGCGCAGGGTTGCCGAAAGACGCTGATCCTTTTCATCAGCCAGTTGTGTTGTGGCGTTGAGTGTTTTTGCTTGTCGCAAAAGCCCCGCGATCATCAAAACTAAGATGATGATCATTGAGCTGACCGAGATGATCAAAATCTCGATGAGGTTGATAATTTTTTCACGCTCGCGCTGTCCGGTTTTGGCTTCATAACTGACGAAATCAAGCCCGATCTTGCGGGGAAGCGGGCGCACGGTTTCCAGGGTTTCTGCCAACTGCTCCAGTTGCCCAAAGAGTTGTGCGTCAGTGCCATCAATTAGTGGAACCTGCGCATCCAGAACTGCTTGCAGCTTCAGTAGATCAGCGTTGAACTGACCGGCCTGCGAGCCAAACCGCAGTGGCAAAGTGCGGCTGTAGAAAATATCAAAACGCTTGCGAACATCCTCAACATCTTCGGGGCCACCCGCGAGCGCGTCATCAATGGCGTCTTGTAGTTTGAGGTATTCAATTTCGAGCTGTGCAGCCATGTATTCTTGCTGGCCTTGTTTCGCGACACCAAGATTGTCGACATACGCCCACACAGAATACGACAGGTAGCTGATCGCGATACACCCAACTATGATGGCAATCGAAATGGTGCCAAACGCCCAACGGAACAATTTGGTAGCGACGGATAGGGGGAGTGAGCTCATGCGGGGTGCCGTTCTTTATTGGGTAATCAAGCGATCAAGCTGCCAGATCGAGCGCGAGTAGACAGTTTCGGTCTGATAGCTTTTCTTGTCGTCATAAGGGTACACAATCCACAGCGGGCCTTTGCGCCGCCTGCTCATTTCCGCCCCGTTTTGCTTGTATGCAATGATTGGTCCGTCAGAAACAGCATCGGCCACAGGGATATTGACCGCATAATCGTTCACTGCAATGGCGCGTAGCTGGCCGTTTGAAATGTTGATGCTGGTGAATATGTTTCGGCTGGATCAGACGTTGGGCGATTGGTTGATATTACGCCACTGACAGTTGCCATCCAAGTACCTCAGCAGGCGCTGACCCGACTGCAGGTTGGGCAAGCCGCGACAGTCCGCTTCATCACGGGCGAAGAGCGTGAAGGCGTTGTTACGTTTGTTGGCACGTCTGCTGCCGCGGAAACACGGACGTTTTTGGCCGAGGTCGAAGTTTCTAATGAGGGCGGTGAGATCCCCGCAGGTATTTCAGCCGAAATCGTTATTCCAACGGGCGAGGTCACTGCTCACTTCATGTCACCGTCGATCGTTTCTTTGGACACGGCGGGCAACCTTGGGGTCAAAACGGTCGATAACGATGACGTGGTTGCGTTCTTTCCTGTGCGCATCGTCAAGGCGCAGATCGATGGCATTTGGGTCACCGGATTACCTGACGAGGTACAGCTGATCACCGTGGGGCAGGGGTTTGTAAATGAGGGAGAATTGGTTGCCCCAAGCGTTGAAGGTGCCGCGCAATGAACAGCTTGATTGATGCAGCTTTCTCGCGCTCGCGCGTTGTGGTTATGGCGCTTGTCATGGTGCTGGCCGTGGGCGCGTTCGCGTATGTTTCAATTCCCAAAGAGTCCAATCCAGAGGTGCCACTGCCTTTGTTTTACGTCTCAACGGGTCTCGATGGTATAAGTCCCAGTGATGCTGAGCGGTTGCTTCTTGAGCCGATGGAGGCCGAGTTTGGATCAATCGAAGGGTTGGACCAGATGAGTTCGGATGCGACCGAAGGCTTTGCCTCGATCCAGCTTGAGTTCACGCCCGGTGGCGACAACGATGAGGCGCTTGATAAAGTGCGCGAGGCGGCGGACCGGGCGCAAAGTGATCTGCCCACGGATGCACGCGACATCACAATTACAGAGATCAACACGGCTCTGTTCCCGATCATCACCACGATTATCTCAGGGCCTGTGCCAGAACGTACTTTGAACTCTCTTGCGGAAACTCTGCAGGAAGAAATCGAAGGCCTTGAAGGTGTTCTTGAGGCAGAGATCGGCGGCCAGCGTTTTGAGTTTCTTGAGGTACTGATCGACCCGACGGTTTTCCAAACTTATAACCTGTCATTTGACGAACTTATCGGGCAGATACAGCGCAACAACAGGCTGATCGCGGCGGGTGCTATTGAAACGGGTTCTGGGCGCATCGTGCTGAAGGTTCCCGGTCTTATTGAGGATCTGGAAGACGTCATGGCCATGCCCGTCAAAGTGCGCGGTGATGCGGTTGTGACGTTTGGGGATGTGGCCACGATCCGCCGTACGTTTGAGGACCCCAATTCGTTTGCGCGCATCAACGGCCAGCCTGCGCTTGCGCTGGAGGTGACAAAACGCTCAGGCGCGAATATCATTGATACAGTCGCACAGGTCCGCGCAATTGTTGAAACGTTGCGCGTTGATTGGCCCGACAGCATCGAAGTGACTTACCTTCAAGATCAATCCAAGCAGGTGAAAGACATGCTGAGTGATCTGGAAGCCAATGTGATTGCTGCCGTGATTTTGGTCATGATTGTGATCGTTCTTGCGTTGGGGTTCAGGTCGTCAATTTTGGTGGGGCTTGCAATTCCCGGTGCGTTTTTGGCGGGGGTAATTGCGCTGTGGAGTATGGATTACACGATGAACATCGTTGTGCTGTTCTCACTGATCTTGGTTGTGGGGATGTTGGTAGATGGTGCGATCGTCACGACCGAATTAGCGGACCGAAAATTGCAAGAAGGGGCAAGCGCACCTGAGGCGTACTCCTTTGCGGCCAAGCGCATGGCGTGGCCGATTATTGCCTCAACTGCCACTACACTTTCTGTCTTTTTCCCGCTCCTTTTCTGGACCGGCATGGTGGGCGAATTCATGAAGTTTTTGCCGATCACTGTGATCCTTACGCTTTTCGCATCGCTTTTTATGGCGTTGATTTTCATTCCGGTCGTTGGTGGGCTGATCGGCAAACGGCAGCCACAGACTGCCAAAGCCAAGGCAGCTTTGCACGCCGCCGAAGTGGGCGACCCACGCAATATGAGCGGCTTTACAGGTGCCTATGTGCGCGTGTTGGAGTGGGCCATATTGCGGCCAACGGCTACGCTGTTGCTGGCGGTTGCTCTCTTGTTGGGGGCTTTCGGGGCCTACGGCCAGTTCGGTCGCGGGATCAGTTTCTTCCCGTCAGTTGAGCCTGATTTCATGCAAGTACAGGTGCGCGCACGGGATAACTTTTCGATTTTTGAGCGGGATGCTTTGGTGCGTGCTGTGGAAGACCGTTTGCTTGGGTATGATGAGATTGCCAGCATTTACGCGCGCTCGATGATGTCGGCGGGTCAAGGGGATGAGGAAACAATCGGGACGCTACAACTTGAACTCACACCGTGGGATACGCGGCGCACGGCTGCGCAAATTGGTGTGGATATCCGCGAAAGCGTTGCTGATATTGCGGGTATCGATGTGCAGGTGCAGACAGAAAGTGGCGGCCCTACTGCGGGCAAGCCCGTGAACTTGCAGATTACCGCCCGCAACCCGGATGTTCAGGGTAAAGCTGTTCAGCAAATTCGTGACATCATGGACAAACTTGGCGGCTTTACGGACGTTACTGATACGCGGCCCGTGCCGGGTGTGGAGGTTTTCATCCTTGTTAATCGCGCTGAGGCTGCACGGTTTGGGGCAGATGTCAGTCTTTTGGGGCAAGCTGTGCAATTGCTTACCCAAGGGATCACTGTTGCCGACTACCGGCCTGATGACATCGACGGCTCACTTGATATTCGCGTGCGTTTTCCGCGTGAAGACAGGTCTTTGTCTGAGCTTGGTAGTTTGCGCGTGCCGACGTCTTCAGGGTTGGTGCCAATTGCAAACTTTGTCACTTTTGCGCCGTCTGATCGCACGGGCGTTATCCGCCGTATCGATGAAAAGCGGGTGACAAGCATTGAGGCAAACGTGGCGCCGGGCTTTTTGGTGAATGACCAAGTGATTGCCCTGACGGCCGCATTGGCAGAGGCAGAATTGCCCGACGGTGTTGAGTTTAGCTTTGCTGGTGAGGCAGAAGACCAACAGGAAAGCATGATCTTTCTCGCGTCTGCGTTCGCTGCTGCAATCTTCTTGATGTTTGTCATTCTGGTGCTGCAGTTTAACAATTTCTTCCAAGCCTTTGTTGTCATGTCGGCAATCATTTTCTCAATTGCCGGGGTGCTGCTTGGGCTGATTATCACTGGGCGTCCGTTTGGCGTTGTAATGGGCGGTATCGGCGTGATCGCTTTGGCGGGGATCGTCGTGAACAACAATATTGTTTTGATCGACACATATAATGACCTCAAAAAGCTGGGCCAATCGCCTTTGGAGGCGGCATTACGGACGGGCGCACAGCGTTTAAGGCCGGTTATTTTGACCTCGGTGACAACTGCCTTGGGGTTGATGCCAATGGTGATCGGGCTGAACCTGAATTTCTTCACCCGAGAGATCGTGTATGGTGCGCCTTCGACGCAGTGGTGGACCGAGCTGTCATCGGCCATTGCGGGCGGGTTAGTCGTTGCAACTGTGCTCACCCTTGTGGTGACACCTGCAATGCTGATGCTTGGTGAAAAACGGCGGCAAGGATAGTGTGCTGATGATATGCGAGGGCTAAAAATTCATTGCGCCTGTGTGTGCCCGCGGTACCGTAGCTGGTGAACGAAACGGACGGCTGATGCGGGAGGCGTGATGTCTTTGACCTCAATTTTGGAACCGGCGCGTGAAACCCCTGTGGTTCACAAAACGGACGTGCTTGTTGTCGGCTCTGGCCCCGCCGGGTTGGCCGCGGCGCTTGCGGCCGCAAGATGCGGTGTAGAAGTGACCTTGTTGGAGCGCTTTGGCTGTTTTGGCGGCAACATTACTGTCGTCGGTGTCGAAGGGTTTGCTTGGTACCGCCACGAGCAAACCGTAGAAGCGAACGGTATCGGTCGCGAGTTTGAAGAGCGCGCCAAAGCAATGGGTGCTGCTGTGCCTGAGAGCCAATCGCTGAGCTATGAGTTAGACAGCGAGGGGTTTAAGCTGGTCGCTGATCGCCTTGTTGAGGAGGCAGGTATTCACCCGATGCTGCACCGGCAGTTTGTAGCGCCCATCATAACCGATGGCGCTGTTGCAGGGGTGATTGTGGAATCGAAAGCGGGGCGTGAAGCGATATTGGCCAAGCGCATTATTGATGCCACAGGCGACGCTGATGTTGCGGCCCGAGCGGGCTGCGCAACGGTAAAAACACCCGTCGAAGAGATGCAGGCCGCCAGCGTCATGTTCCATTTGGCTGGTGTGGATAAGACCAAGTTTATGGAGGGGGTCCGCAGTAATCCGCAGACCTATAAAGACTGGTCCTCGGGCGAGTGGGAAGTTGAAACGGACGGCAAAGAAGACACGATGTTTTCGCCCTTCTTGGGCAAGCCGTTTGAGCAGGCGATCCGCGACGGTGTCATCCCTGCGCATTTGAACACGATTGGTGGCACGTGGGGCGCGGTGCACGACAGTGGTGAGATGACCTATATGAACCTTATCCATCTGGCGGGCTGCGATGGCACGGACCCCGACAGCATGACACAGTTCGAAATCGAGGGCCGCAAACAGGCGATGCACGCGATTGACGCGCTTCGCCAGTATACGCCCGGCTGTGATGGCGTGCGGCTGCGGAACTTTGGAATGTCGATCGGCATTCGCGACACGCGCAAAATTGATGCGGTGTATAATATGACCGAACAGGATGTGCGCGGAGAGGCTAGATTTGAGGACAGTATCGGCATCTATCCGGAGTTCATCGATGGTTATGGCATTTTGATTTTGCCGACGACGGGGCGGTACATGCATATCCCCTATCGTTCGATGCTGCCCAAGGGTGTGAAGAACCTGATCGTGGCAGGGCGGGCCACAGGGGGGGATCGTATTTCCCACGCAGCGACCCGAAACATGGCGTGCTGCGCGGTGCAGGGGCAGGGCGCAGGTGTTGCGGCTGCGTGGTCCGTAAAGAACAACACTGCTTTTGAAGATGTTGATATCCAAGCCATCCAGAGGGTGATTGAAGGGCAAGGGGTGCGCATCCATTGATCTGGTGTGCTTGGTTGGTTTCGATGGCTAGAAAGCAAAGAGAGCAACATATTGGCGATGAAATACTGAAACACACCTTTGCAAAAATGAAGCGGCTCTTACGCAATGATTTGGCTGACCTGGTTTCAGCAAGCAAGCGGCGCCGCCGTTGGGAGTATCAAGGGGCGCTTGGCCCCCTGATTTGTTTTATTAGCCTACAACGTTGAATTCGGGGCCGTAGGGGTAGCCGGTGATATTTTCGTTGCCGTCTTCTGTGATGACCAGAATGTCATGCTCGCGGTAACCTCCAGCACCGGCCGTGCCTTCGGGGATGGTCAGCATTGGCTCCATTGAAATCACCATTCCGGGCTCAAGAACCGTGTCGATGTCCTCTCGCAGCTCTAATCCTGCTTCGCGCCCGTAGTAGTGGGACAGCACGCCGAAGGAATGCCCATAGCCGAACGTACGATATTGCAGCAAATCGTGTTCGGCGAAGAAGTCGTTGATCTGCTCGGTGACCTGCGCGCAACTCATCCCGGGTTTCAGCAGGCTCATGCCCAGCTCATGTGCCGCGACGTTTGCTTCCCAAATCTTCAAGCTGGCGGGATCAACGTTTTCAACAAATAACGTCCGCTCAAGTGCTGTGTAATAGGCGCTTATCATTGGGAAAGTGTTCAGGCTCAAGATATCACCCGATTGCAGGGCGCGGCTTGTTACGGGGTTATGTGCGCCGTCAGTGTTGATGCCCGACTGAAACCACACCCACGTATCGCGGTATTCCGCATCGGGGAACCGCTTGGCGATTTCCAGCTCCATCGCATCGCGACCTGCCATTGCCACATCAATCTCACGAGTGCCCGCTTTGATCGCGTCTTTGATGGCGTAGCCGCCCACATCGGCAACTTGCGCGCAGGCGCGGATAAGTTCAATTTCAGCCGCGGATTTATGCATTCGTTGGCGCATCGTGACAGGTGCCATGTCAACTTTTGCTTTGGGCGATAAGAACACGTCCATCAGCTCGGACTGGCTCAACGTTAGGTGATCGGCCTCATACCCGACGGTCTTGCCCGCCCCAGTCACAGACAAAATTGCGCGCCAATAATTGTTTCGCTGCCAGTCGGTGTAGGTGATGTTGTCGCCGCTACTTCTGCGCCAAGGTTGTGCTGCATCGATGCCCGCACTGATCGTGACATCTTCGGTTTGGGTCACGACAACTGCGTAAGGGCGGCCAAACGCACAGTAGAGAAACCCCGAGTAGTAGGCCACGTTATGCATTGATGTGAATACGCACGCGTCCACCCCGTTGGCCTGCATATCTGCGCGCAGGCGTTTTAGGCGGTTGGCATATTCAGATGCATCAAAAGGCAGGGATTTTTCACCCTGATGAAAGCGGTAAAATTCTGGACGTTCCATGACAATGGTTCCTTCACAAACGTGCCGGAATGCCAATCAAGGAAGCCGATCTCCCTCAACCGCATCACGGCAAAGAAAATCCCGGCGTTCAGGAAATGAGGATAACGGGCGTGCAATAAATGCTGGCGACGCCATCGCCTGCCCACTTAGGAATGATGGCCTGAGTCTGCTTTTGAAAGCAAGCAAATTTCAAATTGGTACAAGAAGTTTGGGGCTAAAGCCGCCACGCGTTTCGCGCAAGGATTTGACAAGCATCACAACACATTGGCGTATTGTGCCAGCACCCAAAAAGGAAAACACCATGGATACGTTTGATGAAGATTTGTTTCTCAAAGGGCTTGAGCAGCGCAAGGCGACCCTTGGTGCAGAGTACGTTGAGAAAAACCTTGCTGCTGCGGATGATTTCACTCGTCCGTTTCAAGAGGCCATGACTGCTTGGTGTTGGGGGTTTGGCTGGGGGGATGATGTCATTGACGCCAAGACGCGCTCTATGATGAACCTGTCGATGATTGGTGCGCTTGGTAAGATGTCTGAATGGGAAACCCATTGTCGTGGTGCGCTCAGGAACGGCGTGAGCCAAGACGAAATTCGCGCTATTATTCACGTCATCGCAATTTACTGCGGCGTACCTCAGGGGCTTGAGTGTTTTCGCGTGGCGCGCAAAGTGTTGAACGAACAGAGTGTTGAGTAATCACGCCTGCTACTCGTGGATGGCTTCAATTGACACATGTGTCGAGGTAGAGCTGACGTGCGGCAGTGATGAGATTTTCTCACCCAAGACGCGACGGTAGTCGTCTGTGCTGACGGTGCGCACTTTCAATAAGTAGTCAAACGCCCCCGCGATCATGTGGCACATCTCAACTTCGGGGATTTTGCGCACCGCTTCGTTGAAGGCGCGCAGGGCGGCCTCGCGGGTGTCGGCCATCTTCACCTCAACAAAAGCTACGTTGCTGCGGCCCAATTTGCGTTGGTCGATGTTGGCGCGAAACCCCGTAATATAGCCAAGCTGTTGTAATTTCTTGAGCCGGATTTGGCAGGGCGTCTTAGATAGGCCCACGCGCTCAGCGATACTGCTGACGGAAGCACGGCCATCAACAGCCAGCACATCCAATATTGCATAATCTATCCGGTCAATCGAACTATACATGTAATTCTCAATGCTTGATCTGGCTAAAATAGCCCTAAAAATAGGTTTGATAAAACTACTTTGGATTAATCTATAGTCAATCTGACTTTTACGTTGGTTGTAAGTTGCTCTCAGTCTTTTTGGGAGGGGCGTTTGGCCATGGATTACTCAGCAAAGCGTGCCGCTATTCGCGCACAGCACACCGCAGACGAAGCGCTGCTTATTTCGCAGCTAACTACACAGGCAGCGTTTACGCCCGAATTCCATAACGCTGCGCATCACCGCGCTGTTGGATTGGTCAACGCCATTCGCAACGACAAAAAGCCAAGCCTCATGGAGGTGTTTTTGGCAGAGTACGGGTTGTCCACCGAGGAAGGTGTTTCGCTGATGTGTTTGGCCGAAGCATTGTTGCGGGTGCCAGATGCGACCACCATTGATGCGCTGATCGAAGACAAGATTGCGCCGTCTGAATGGGCAAAGCACTTGGGTAATTCCAGCTCGCCTTTGGTGAATGCGTCTACTTGGGGCCTGATGCTGACGGGCAAAGTACTGACCGATGGGAAGGGCGTTGCGTCCGTGTTGCGCGGTGCGGTGCGCCGTCTGGGGGAACCTGTTATTCGCAAAGCGGTAGCCCGCGCGATGAAAGAGTTGGGCGCGCAATTCGTACTGGGTCAAACGATTGAAGCGGCCGTCAAACGCGGGCTTGCCCAAACCAAGCGCGGTTACACTTACTCATATGACATGCTGGGCGAGGCCGCGATGACCGCGGATGATGCACAGGCGTTTTATGATGCATATGCCGATGCGATTGAGCGCCTTGCGGCGTCATGCACGCAGGCAGATATCCGTGACAATCCTGGCATTTCAATCAAGCTTTCTGCGTTGCACCCAAGATACGAGTTTGGCCAAGCTGATCGTGTGATGCGTGAGTTGGTGCCGCTGACCCTTGGCCTTGCGCAGCAAGCGAAGGCCGCGGGGATGGGGCTTAATATTGACGCAGAGGAGGCGGACCGCCTTGATCTGTCACTTGATGTAATTGAGGCCGTGTTATCTGATCCGTCTTTGGCGGGTTGGGACGGCTTTGGTGTGGTTGTGCAGGCATACGGCAAACGTGCTGCCGCCACTATTGATTGGCTCTATGCGCTGGCCCAGAAACTTGACCGCAAAATCATGATCCGCTTGGTGAAAGGAGCCTATTGGGACACCGAGATTAAGCGCGCCCAAGTTGAAGGGCTGAACGACTATCCTGTCTTCACCAAAAAGCGGGCCACGGATGTGTCGTACCTGTGCTGTGCGCAAAAACTGCTTGGCTACACGGATAGGATTTACCCGCAATTTGCGACGCACAACGCCCATTCTGTTGCCGCTATTCTTGAGATGGGCGCTGCACGCGACGCGTATGAATTTCAACGGCTCCATGGCATGGGCGAGGCGTTGCATGATGTGGTGGTGCAAAGTGAAAATATCCGCTGCCGCATTTACGCGCCCGTGGGCACCCACGAAGATTTGCTGGCCTATCTGGTGCGCCGCCTTTTGGAGAACGGGGCGAATAGCTCGTTTGTAAATCAAATCGTTGATAAAGCGGTTCCTGCCGAGGTGGTCGCCGCCAGCCCGTTTGAAGATTCGATGGCGAGTGGCGCTGTGTTACCCAAACCAGCGGATATTTATGCGTCTGAACGGCTGAACTCGCGTGGTTGGGATTTGCACAACACCCACGACGTGGATCAGCTAGAGTCTGCGCGTCTGCCGTATCAAAACCACGTTTGGGATTTACGCAGTAAGGGCGGTGAGCAGGTAGATGTATTTGACCCTGCCGCGCCACAGGTTCTGGTAGGCAAACTGACCTACATGACCGAGGCACAAACGCACGAGGCAATCGCACGTGCGGTGTCGTGGAACGTATCAGCGGCGGAACGTGCGGATGTGTTGCGCAAAGCGGCCAATCTCTATGAGGCGCATTTTGGTGAGTTGTTCGCATTACTTGCCCGCGAGGCAGGCAAAACCGCGATGGACGCAGTGGGCGAATTGCGTGAGGCTGTTGATTTCCTGCGGTACTACGCGGCCCGTAGTGTTGAACTCTCTGCGCCTGCGCGTGGTATCTTTACGTGCATTTCGCCGTGGAATTTCCCGCTAGCGATTTTCACGGGCCAAATTGTGGGGGCACTGGCCGCTGGCAATGGTGTTTTGGCCAAACCCGCTGAGGCAACAAGCTTGATCTCATTACGGGCGACAGAACTTTTGCATGAGGCGGGCGTTCCCGCCGATGTGTTGCAGCTTTTGCCGGGCCGTGGGGATGTGGTTGGAAAAGCCTTGAGCAGTGATGCGCGGATTGATGGTGTTTGCTTTACCGGCTCAACCGTAACTGCGCAGTCGATCAACCGCGCAATGGCTGCCAATGTTGCGCCCCATGCGCCACTTATTGCAGAGACAGGTGGGCTGAACGCGATGATCGTCGATAGTACCGCGCTGCCCGAACAGGCGGTGCGGGATATTGTGGCATCTGCCTTTCAGTCTGCGGGACAACGGTGCTCGGCGCTTCGGGTGCTTTATGTCCAGCAAGACGTCGCGGATAAAATGCTGACGATGCTCTATGGGGCGATGGATGAGTTGTGTGTGGGTGCGCCGTGGGATTTGGCAACGGATGTTGGCCCCGCAATTGATGCGGCTGCGAAAGCCAAGATTGATGCACATATCGAGATCGCGCAGCATGAAGGGCGATTGCTGCATCAGGTTTCAGTGCCAAGCGAAGGTCATTTTGTGGCGCCAAGCGTGATCCGTGTGAACGGCATTTCTGATCTGGGCGAGGAAATCTTTGGCCCTGTCTTGCACGTAGCCACTTTTGCAGCGTCGGATTTGACGCGCGTAATGGCCGACATCAATGCCACGGGTTACGGGCTAACTTTTGGGATGCACAGCCGGATTGATGATCGGATCGCCTTGGCGTCACGCACGGTGAACGCTGGCAACATCTATATCAATCGCAATCAGATCGGTGCCGTGGTGGGGTCTCAACCGTTTGGGGGCGAGGGGATGTCTGGCACTGGGCCGAAGGCAGGTGGTCCAAATTATGTTGTGCGGTTCACCAAGCCCGAGGCCCGCACAGTTGCGCATACTGAACAGCGCAGCGTTGCGACCGATCGGGTTCAGGCTGCAATTGATGCGGCGCAACTGTCAGGCATGGCTTTGGACAGTCAGGTTTTTCCGGGACCAACTGGTGAATCAAACCGCATGACAACCCACGGGCGGGGAATGGTCTTGTGCCTTGGGCCGGGACCGCAGGCAGCAGCACAGCAAGCTGAGGCAGCAGAACAGGCGGGGTGTTATCCGGTTATGGCAACGTCAGGTTTGCTGTTAGATGGCGCAATAAACGGTGATGTGACCGCAGAAGCACTGAGCACGTTGCATGGCTTTGCGGCAGTTGTGAGTTTTGCCGCCCCCGAGCAGTTGCGTGAATACCGTGTGGCTTTGGCCGCAAGAGACGGCGCGTTGCTCCCGTTGTTGAGTGAGGGGGATTTCGCGCGCTGGCTTACCCATGAGCGGCACGTTTGCGTTGATACAACAGCTGCGGGCGGCAATGCACAGCTTCTTAATGCAGGCAGCTAAGCTTGGATCAACACGCAGGCGCCGCTGTTATAGTGTGAGGCGGTGCCTGCTGTGTTTTGTACGGGCTAGGCCCACTTGTAGTTAAAGCTAACGCTGATCCGGTCTTCTTCGGACATGTTCATGGGTACTTCGTGGCGCAGCCAGCTTTCCCAAAGCAAAACATCTCCGACGGCAGGTTTGGCGTACACGAATGTTTTTAGCTCTTCCCGCGCGTCTGCGGTGCGGGGTGGTGCCGCCATCATCATCTGTGAACGCGGGTCTTCAAGCTTCAGCGCCGAGGTGTCTTTGGGCATTGCCACATAGGTGGTTCCAGAAATAACCGAATGGGGGTGAATGTGGGATGTGTGGATGCCGCCTTCTGGCAGGATGTTGATCCAGATGTCTTCCAACACCAATTCACGGTCACCCAAGTCAAAACACAGGTCCTTGGCAAATTCAGCTACGTGTTTATCGAGCGCGTCCACCACATCCTTGAAGATCGGAAAGCGCCACGGCAAATCCGTAAGGGACGCATAGCTGGTGTAGCCTGCATAGCCGTTTTGCTCGCACCACTCTTGGCCGGCCTCATCATCTTCTGCGATGACATAGCAGGATTGCTCCAGCTCAGTTGGGTCAATTTTGCCGTGCTGTGACAGAGCGGCTGAGTAAAGGCGGGTTGCGAAGAGCGATTTAATCTGTGTCATAGCGCAGTCGATACCTGATCGCCTTGCGTCAAGCCAGTGTCATCGACCGTCCCGACTATGATGCGGCGTGGTTCTTCCCTTTTGGCCCATACTGCGGGCGATAAAAACAAAGGGGTTGCGTGGTTTCACTATCCCCCCTATACGGCCAGCTTCTACACCCACTCCACCAGAATCGGGGTGACCCTCGGGGGCCCGCTGGTGATGTTGAAAAAGGAATAGTCCAATGGACGCTAAAGAACTCCGCGACAAGTCGCCGGATCAGCTTCGCGAAGACCTCGCATCGCTCAAAAAAGAAAGCTTTAACCTGCGTTTTCAGCAGGCTACTGGCCAACTTGAAAACACAGCACGTATGCGCCAAGTCCGTCGTGACGCGGCACGTGTAAAAACAATTCTGAACGAAAAAGCAGCATCTGCTGCAGCGGAGGCTTAACCTATGCCCAAGCGTATCCTGCAAGGTGTTGTCACAAGCAACCAAAACGAGCAAACCGTCACTGTATCGGTTGAGCGTCGCTTCACGCACCCCGTTCTGAAAAAGACCATCCGTAAGTCCAAGAAGTACCGGGCGCACGATGAGAAGAATTCTTTTAATGTTGGTGACCTCGTTCGTATCATCGAATGTGCACCGCGTTCTAAGACAAAGCGTTGGGAAGTTCTGACAGACTAAGTCAGGCTTCACAGCTTAATCGAAACCCTGGGGATAGGGCACGCATCGCCCCCCAAAGGTCGGGAGAAACCAAATGATCCAGATGCAGACCAACCTGGATGTTGCTGACAACAGCGGCGCTCGCCGTGTTCAGTGCATTAAGGTGTTGGGTGGCTCTAAGCGTAAGTACGCTTCCGTAGGTGACATCATTGTCGTCTCGGTTAAAGAAGCCATCCCACGTGGCCGTGTGAAAAAAGGCGACGTCCGTAAGGCCGTAGTTGTTCGCACCGCTAAAGAAGTTCGTCGCGAAGACGGCACAGCAATTCGCTTTGACCGTAACGCAGCAGTTATCCTGAATACCAACGGTGAGCCAATCGGCACACGTATCTTCGGGCCAGTTGTTCGTGAATTGCGCGCCAAAAACTTCATGAAAATCATCTCGCTCGCGCCGGAGGTGCTGTGATATGGCTGCTAAGTTGAAAAAAGGTGACACTGTCATCGTGATCGCTGGCAAAGACAAAGGCAAAACAGGCACTATTCAGTCTGTTGATCCGTCCGCTGGCAAGGCTGTTGTGGAAGGCGTTAACATCGCCATCCGCCACACACGCCAATCGCAGACAAGCCAAGGTGGTCGCATTCCAAAAGCAATGCCCATCGAGCTGTCGAACCTCGCGTTTGCCGACAAGAACGGCAAAGCAACACGCGTCGGCTTCAAAATGGAAGGCGACAAGAAAGTTCGCTTCGCCAAAACCACGGGAGACGTGATTGATGCTTGATACAGCAAACTACACCCCCCGTCTGAAGTCTCTTTACAACGACACCATTCGTGCGTCGATGAAAGAAGAGTTCGGCTACAAGAACGACATGCAGATCCCGCGTTTGGACAAAATTGTTCTGAACATCGGTGCGGGCGCTGAAAGCGTAAAAGACAGCAAGAAAGTGAAAGCGGCTCAGGAAGATCTGACTGCAATCGCTGGCCAAAAAGCTGTTGTTACGATGGCCAAGAAATCAATCGCGGGCTTCCGGGTTCGTGAAGATATGCCTCTTGGTACCAAAGTAACATTGCGCGGCGAGCGTATGTACGAATTCCTTGATCGCTTTATCACCATCGCAATGCCTCGTATCCGCGACTTCCGCGGCATCTCGGGTAAGTCATTCGATGGCCGTGGCAACTACGCCATGGGCATGAAAGAGCACATCGTGTTCCCTGAAATCGACTTTGATAAAGTCGACGAAGTCTGGGGCATGGACATCATCATCTGCACCACCGCGCCAACGGATGCGGAAGCCAAGGCACTGTTGAAAGCTTTCAACATGCCCTTCAATTCGTAAGCGCGGAGAGGACTGAGATATGGCTAAAAAATCTATGATCGAACGCGAGAAAAAGCGTCAGCGCCTGGTGGAGAAATTTGCCGCTAAGCGTGTTGAGCTTAAGTCAATCGCGCGTGACGAAAGCAAGCCCATGGAAGAGCGGTTCAAAGCACAGCTTGAGCTGGCAAAATTGCCCCGCAATTCTTCGGCTACACGTCTTCACAACCGTTGCCAACTTACAGGCCGTCCCCACGCTTACTACCGTAAGCTTAAGGTCAGCCGTATTGCTCTTCGTGAGCTTGGCAGCCAGGGTCAAATCCCTGGTATGGTCAAGTCAAGCTGGTAAGGGAGGTTTAACAAATGAACGATCCTATCGGTGATATGTTGACACGCATCCGCAATGGTCAGATGCGCGGCAAATCCACGGTTGAAACCCCTGCGTCCAAGCTCCGTGCTTGGGTTCTGGATGTACTTGCCGACGAAGGCTACATCCGCGGTTATGAAGGCAAGACTGGCATTGATGGCCACCCTGCTTTCGAAATCAGCCTGAAATACTACGAAGGCACTCCTGTCATTCGCGAAGTGAAGCGGGTTTCTACACCTGGCCGCCGCGTTTACATGGGCGCTAATGATATCCCCACTGTCCGTCAGGGCTTGGGTGTGTCGATTGTCAGCACGTCTCGCGGCGTGATGTCGGATGCAAACGCACGCGCAGCCAACGTCGGTGGCGAAGTGCTCTGCACAGTCTTCTAAGGAGGAACAGATGTCTCGTATTGGTAAAAAACCAGTTGCTCTGCCCTCCGGTGTAGAAGCGAAAATCGACGGTCAGACCGTTGAAGTGAAAGGCCCTAAGGGTGTCCGTTCCTTCACCGCGACTGACGATGTCACACTCGCCGTCGAAGATGGTGCTTTGTCTGTAACGCCACGCGGCAAGTCCAAGCGTGCACGTCAACAGTGGGGCATGACCCGCACAATGGTCGCCAACCTGGTGACTGGTGTGACTGACGGCTTCAAGAAAGAGCTTGAGATCAACGGTGTTGGTTATCGTGCTGCCATGGAAGGCAAGAACATCAAACTGTCATTGGGTCTGTCCCATGACGTTGTGTTCCAAGTTCCAGATGGCGTTACAGTAACTGCCCCGAAGAACACACAGCTCATTGTGGAAGGTATCGACGAACAACAGGTCGGTCAGGTTGCGGCAAACATCCGCGCTTGGCGTAAGCCCGAGCCTTATAAAGGCAAGGGGATCAAGTATGTCGACGAATATATCTTCCGCAAAGAAGGTAAGAAGAAGTAAGGAACCGCAGCTATGGCTAACAGTAAAAGAACTCTGTTCCTTAAGCGCCGCCTGCGCGTTCGGAACAAACTTCGCAAGGTGAATGCAGGACGTATGCGTTTGTCCGTTCACCGTTCAAACAAAAACATCAGCGTACAGCTGATCGACGATGTAGCTGGTAAAACAGTTGCCTCAGCTTCCTCTATGGAGAAAGACTTGGGTGTCGTAGGTCAGAACAACATCGCAGCAGCAACGAAAGTTGGCGCAGTGATCGCGGAACGTGCGAAAAAAGCCGGTGTCGAAGAAGCATACTTCGATCGTGGCGGTTTCCTCTTTCACGGGAAAGTAAAGGCTTTGGCCGATGCTGCTCGTGAAGGTGGTCTGAAGATCTAAGGAGACGGAAAATGGCAGAACGTGAAAACCGTCGGGGTAAAGGTCGCGATCGCGAAGAGACCCCTGAATTCGCCGACCGTCTGGTGGCGATCAACCGTGTGTCGAAAACTGTAAAGGGTGGTAAGCGCTTTGGCTTTGCCGCACTCGTAGTTGTCGGCGATCAGAAAGGCCGTGTTGGCTTCGGTAAAGGTAAAGCGAAAGAGGTCCCTGAGGCAATTCGCAAAGCTACCGAGCAAGCAAAGCGTCAGATGATCCGTGTGCCTCTTCGCGAAGGCCGCACATTGCACCACGATATGGCTGGCCGTCACGGCGCAGGCAAAGTTGTAATGCGTACCGCCCCAACGGGTACTGGTATCATTGCTGGTGGTCCAATGCGTGCTGTGTTCGAGATGTTGGGTGTTCAGGACGTGGTTGCTAAGTCAATCGGTTCGCAGAACCCTTACAACATGATCCGCGCTACGTTGGATGGCCTCACTAAGGAAAGCAGCCCCCGTCAGGTGGCACAGCGCCGTGGTAAGAAAGTGGCTGACATCCTGTCCAAAACTGACGCTCCAGCGCCTGCCGCTGAAGCTGAAGCCTAAGGAGACTGACCAATGGCTAAAACCATCGTTGTTAAGCAAATCGGTTCACCCATCCGCCGCCCTGAAAAGCAGCGTAAGACTTTGATCGGTCTGGGCTTGAACAAAATGCACAAAACCCGTGAGCTAGAAGACACACCATCCGTTCGCGGCATGGTTAACTCTATCTCTCACATGGTTGAGATCATCGAAGAAAAAGGCTGAGCTTCGGCTTAGTTGACAGATTTGCGCCTCGCATCCGTGCGGGGCGCTTTTCGTTTGGCGTAATTGATGCGTGCAGCACCTTGATCCAAAGGCGTTGCGGGTCTATACGCCGCCAGTGGGCTTCCATTGGGCGTCCCGAATCATTTTAACGCCGTGTCCCTCCCGTTCGCTTCGGGGAGACCGTCCGGCAAAGGAGAAGCGATATGAAACTCAACGAACTACACGACAATCCCGGGGCAACCAAAAAACGCAAGCGCGTTGGTCGTGGTCCGGGTTCTGGCACTGGTAAGACTGGTGGCCGTGGTATTAAGGGTCAAAAGTCCCGTTCAGGTGTTGCGATCAAGGGTTTTGAAGGCGGGCAGATGCCCCTCTACCAACGCCTTCCAAAGCGTGGCTTCAACAAACCGAACCGCAAGAAATTTGCTGTTATCAACCTTGGCTTGATCCAGAAGTTCATCGACGCAGGTGTTCTGGAAGCTGGCAAAATCACCGAAGATACACTGGTATCTACAGGTGTTGTGCGCCGCAAGCTTGACGGTATCCGCATTCTCGCTAAAGGCGAAGTAACAGCGAAAATTACTGCTGAAGTAACTGGCGCGTCAGCTGGCGCGATCGCTGCTGTTGAAAAAGCCGGCGGTAAATTGACCGTTACTGGCCCAGCAAAAGAAGCGGCCGCTGAATAAGAGGTTGTTAGGGGCGCTTACGCCCCTTACATAACGCTTTAAGTTTTCCAAGCGCCGCCAACGGGAAGCCGTCTGGCGGCGCATTTGATTAAAAGAGACGATTGATATGGCATCAGCTGCGGAACAAATGGCCTCCAACATGTCGTGGGGGGCTTTCGGCAAAGCGACCGAATTGCGCCAGCGCATTTTATTTACGATTGGTTTGTTAATCGTCTATCGGATCGGAACCTATATTCCTGTACCGGGCATCGATGCAGACAGTCTGCGTACGTTTATGGATCAAGCGGCCAGCGGTATTGCGGGCGTTTTGGGCATGTTTACCGGTGGTGCGCTGTCGCGGATGGGCATCTTTGCCCTCGGCATTATGCCTTACATCTCAGCTTCGATTATCATTCAGCTTTTGACAGCGATGGTTCCCTATTTCGAGCAGCTGAAAAAAGAAGGCGAGCCTGGCCGTAAGAAAATCAACCAGTTCACGCGTTACGGCACAGTGGTGCTGGCCACGTTCCAAGCGTACGGGTTGGCTGTCTCGCTTGAGGCTGGCGATCTTGTGACTGATCCCGGTTGGTTCTTCCGCATTTCGTGTGTTGTGACCCTTGTGGGTGGCACGATGTTCCTGATGTGGCTTGGTGAGCAGATTACAGCACGCGGTATCGGTAATGGTATCTCTCTGATAATCTTCGTTGGTATTATTGCAGAATTGCCGTTGGCCTTTGCTCAGTTCTTTAGCCAAGGCCGTTCTGGTGCACTTAACTCTGCTACGATCGTTGGTGTTCTCTTTATGATTGGGGCGACGCTAACGTTTGTCGTCTTCATGGAGCGCGCTTTACGGAAAATCACCATTCAGTATCCGCGCCGCCAAGTTGGTATGAAGGTGTATGATGGCGGTTCAAGCCATTTGCCCGTCAAAGTGAACCCCGCTGGCGTTATCCCCGCGATTTTTGCATCGTCTCTGTTGCTATTGCCAACCACCCTCGCAACTTTTAGCGGGAACCAAACAAGTCCGTTCATGTCGACTGTTCTTGCCTATTTCGGACTGGGTCAGCCACTTTACCTCGTGTTCTTTGCGGCAATGATCATTTTCTTCACGTTCTTTTACACCTTTAACGTCGCCTTCAAGACCGAAGAAGTTGCAGACAACCTCAAGAACCAGAACGGTTTTGTTCCCGGTATTCGCCCCGGCAAGAAAACAGCTGAGTATCTTGATTATGTCGTGACGCGTCTGTTGGTGCTTGGTGCTGGCTATCTTGCGCTAGTGTGCTTGCTGCCTGAGATGATCCGCTCGAACTTACAAATTACGGCTTATTTTGGCGGTACATCTATTCTGATTATTGTCAGCGTCGGCATGGATACGGTTCAACAAATCCAGTCGCATTTGCTCGCTCACCAGTACGAGGGCTTGATTGAAAAGTCCCAGCTAAGTGGCAAAGGCAAGGGCCGCCGGAAAAAACGTAGCCCAGTTCGCCGTTAAGATTTGATAAATTACTAAGCGCCTCTGCAAATTTGTAGGGGCGTTTTGGTATCCAATAGTATACAAACTCGGTGAATCGCCAAGAAAGACCAAAAAATATGACGAACATCATTCTCCTCGGACCTCCTGGTGCTGGCAAAGGCACCCAAGCACGCAAGCTCGTTGAGCAACGCGATATGATCCAACTCTCAACCGGTGACATGCTTCGTGAAGCAAAGACATCCGGAACGGAGATGGGCAAAAAAGTCGCGGCAGTGATGGATGCGGGCAACTTGGTGACTGATGAGATCGTTATTGGTTTGATCGAAGAAAAGCTGACCGGTGATGCAAAGGGCGGCTTCATCTTTGATGGTTTCCCGCGCACGTTGCCTCAGGCAGATGCGCTGGCAAAGCTGATGGATAAGATCGGGGCATCTCTTGATGCAGTGATTGAAATGCGTGTTGATGACGAGGCTCTCGTTGCGCGGATTACGGCCCGCTCAACCTGTGGTGACTGTGGTGAAGTCTATAATGATGCGACCAAGCCGCAGCCTGCGGATGGCAAGTGCTCGAACTGCGGCAGCAGCAATTTCCAGCGGCGCGCAGATGACAACGAAGATAGCCTGAAGACGCGTCTGATGGCTTACTATAAACAGACCAGCCCACTGATTGGGTATTACTACGCGAAGGAACAGCTGTCTTCGGTGAACGGTCTGGGCGAAATCGGTGACGTTGCTGGCGAAATCAACGCTATTCTGGATTGAGTGAACAACCTCGTATTGACGCTTGAGCCAAAAGGCCCTAGCTAGCCCCATCTGCCCCGCTCTTCTGAGTCGGGGTAGTTGCGCTTTTGAGTGCTAAATACCTCGATATGACAAAGGACTTTCCGTCCGATGTTGTGAAAAAAGGGTCTGGAACTACGGATCCGCAACTGAAAAAGGAAGAGAACATTGGCTCGTATTGCCGGCGTTAACGTCCCGACGAATAAGCGCGTCGTGATTGCCCTCACTTATGTTACTGGCATTGGTAACACCTCTGCTTATGCGATTTGCGAAGCGTTGGGGATCGACCTCACGCGCCGCGTGAACGAACTTTCCGATGCGGAAATTTTGTCACTGCGTGAGCACATCGATGAAAACTACACCGTTGAAGGCGACCTGCGTCGTGAAACAACGATGAACATCAAGCGTCTGATGGACCTTGGTTGCTACCGTGGCCTACGTCACCGTCGTAACCTGCCTGTCCGTGGTCAGCGCACACACACTAACGCTCGTACTCGCAAAGGTCCTGCAAAGGCCATTGCTGGTAAGAAGAAATAAGGGGGACTGATCCATGGCTCGTGATAAGACCCGCACTAAGAAAAAAGAACGTAAGAATATCGCCGCTGGCGTTGCTCACGTAAACTCTTCTTTCAATAACACAAAAATCCTCATCTCAGACGTTCAAGGCAACGCCATTTCTTGGTCGTCAGCTGGCACAATGGGCTTCAAAGGCTCACGTAAGTCTACGCCATATGCGGCGCAGATGGCGGCTGAAGATGCTGGTAAAAAAGCGCAAGAGCACGGCGTGAAGACGCTGGAAGTCGAAGTGCAAGGCCCCGGTTCAGGCCGTGAATCTGCGCTGCGTGCTTTGGCTGCAGTTGGTTTCAACATCACATCTATCCGTGACGTGACGCCAATGGCGCACAACGGTTGCCGCCCACCAAAGCGTCGCCGCGTATAATACCTGAATATCCTTGGGGCCGCGTCTCGCACACGGCCCCATTTCGTCATTTTTAACCTCGAGAGCGCTCCTTTTAGGACATGGAAGGAACGCAAGAATGGAGGGACGCATGATCCATAAGAATTGGCAAGAACTGATCAAGCCACAGCAACTGGCTGTAAAGCCCGGCAACGATCCTGCACGTCAGGCAACTGTTGTAGCTGAACCGCTTGAGCGTGGTTTCGGTTTGACGTTGGGCAACGCCCTGCGCCGTATTTTGATGTCATCACTTCAGGGTGCTGCCATTACTGCGGTTCAAATCGATAATGTTCTGCACGAGTTTTCAAGCGTTGCTGGTGTACGTGAAGACGTCACCGACATCATCTTGAACCTTAAAGGCGTTGCGATCCGCATGGACGTAGAAGGCCCCAAGCGGGTTTCTATCCAAGCTAAGGGTCCAGGCGTTGTGACTGCTGCCGACATTTCCGAGTCTGCTGGTGTTGAAGTTTTGAACAAAGACCATGTGATCTGTCACCTTGACGATGGCGCGGACGTGTTCATGGAACTGACCGTCAACACGGGCAAAGGCTACGTTGCTGCGGACAAGAACAAACCAGAAGATGCGCCTATCGGCATGATGGCAATTGATGCGATCTACTCACCTGTCAAAAAGGTAAGCTATGACGTTCAGCCAACACGCGAAGGTCAGGTTCTGGATTATGACAAGCTGACACTTAAGCTTGAAACAGATGGTTCAATCACGCCAGACGATGCTGTTGCTTACGCGGCGCGCATTCTGCAGGACCAGTTGTCTATCTTTGTGAACTTTGATGAGCCTGAAAGCGCATCAGCTGCACAAGAAGATGATGGCCTTGAATTCAACCCACTGCTTCTCAAGAAAGTGGACGAGTTGGAATTGTCTGTTCGTTCAGCAAACTGCCTGAAGAACGACAACATTGTCTACATTGGTGATCTTATCCAGAAAACCGAAGCTGAAATGCTCCGCACGCCTAACTTTGGTCGTAAGTCTTTGAATGAAATCAAAGAAGTATTGTCAGGCATGGGCTTGCACCTCGGCATGGATGTTGAGGACTGGCCACCGGACAACATTGAAGATCTGGCTAAGAAGTTCGAAGACAACTTCTAAGTTGATATTACGCGGAGCGGGCCGATATATGGTCCGCTCTGCATACAGACTGGGCAATCCCGCCCCAATTTGAAGGGCTGACACGCATCAGACCCTCGCTACAAAGCATAATTAGGAGATAAGAAATGCGTCACGCAAAAGGTTACCGCCGCCTAAATCGCACACACGAGCACCGTAAGGCGCTGTTTGCAAACATGGCTGGCTCGCTCATCGAGCATGAGCAAATCAAAACAACACTGCCAAAGGCGAAAGAACTTCGTCGCGTTATCGAAAAGCTGGTAACATTGGGCAAAAAAGGCGACCTTCACTCACGTCGTCAGGCTGCAAGCCGTTTGAAGCAAGACGCATATGTTGCGAAATTGTTTGAAGTTCTCGGACCACGCTACAAAGACCGCCAAGGTGGTTACGTGCGTGTTCTGAAAGCTGGCTTCCGTTACGGTGACATGGCGCCGATGGCGATCATCGAGTTTGTTGATCGTGACCGCGATGCAAAAGGTGCAGCAGACCGTGCGCGCACCGAAGCGGCAGAAGCTGCTGCTGAGTAAGGCATCACGCCCTACATTTGAATTCGGGCCCCGTCGCAGAAATGCGGTGGGGCTTTTTTTTATTTCGACTAAGTCTTTTGAAAATGTCGACAATCAGCAGCTTCCCCTCGGCTCTTCATGGGCGTAGTTTCGACGTATGACTGATCTCTTCGCCACGTCTGAGCCTGAAGCCTCTGCCGGCACGCGTCCGCTGGCGGACCGGTTGCGTCCACAGTCGTTAGCAGACGTTATTGGTCAGCAGCACGTCCTTGGCGCTGAGGCGCCGCTTGGAGTAATGCTCGCGGCCGGCAGTTTGTCATCTTTGATTTTCTGGGGCCCTCCGGGTGTTGGCAAGACCACAATTGCGCGTCTACTGGCTCACGAGACTGACCTACACTTTGTGCAGATCAGTGCCATTTTCACGGGTGTGCCTGAGCTACGAAAAGTATTTGAAGCGGCTAAAATGCGCAGGGCCAACGGGCAGGGTACGCTTCTGTTTGTGGACGAGATTCACAGATTTAACAAAGCGCAGCAGGACGGGTTCTTGCCGCATATGGAAGATGGTACGATCTTACTGGTGGGGGCGACGACGGAGAACCCTAGCTTTGAATTGAACGCAGCCGTCATGTCGCGGGCGTCTGTGATGGTTCTTGAACGTTTGTCGACCGATGACTTAGAGCTGCTTGCGCAGCGCGCGGAGGCTGAGTTGGGGCGTGACTTGCCGCTTGATGGCGATGCGCGCCGTGCACTTCTTGAAATGGCAGATGGGGATGGTCGCGCCGCCCTCAACTTGATCGAACAAGTAGCAGCTTGGAAAGTTGCGTCGCCACTAGATGCAGCCCAGCTGAGTACCCGCTTGATGCGGCGTGCAGCGCAGTACGACAAAAGTGGCGATGCGCATTACAACCTAATCAGTGCGTTGCATAAATCGGTGCGCGGCTCGGACCCTGATGCGGCGCTTTATTGGTTCGCCCGTATGCTGGATGGCGGGGAAGACCCACGCTTTTTGGCGCGCCGCATAACACGGATGGCTGTGGAAGACATTGGCCTTGCAGACCCCCAAGCCCAAGCAGTGTGTTTACAGGCGTGGGAAACGTACGAGCGGCTTGGTAGCCCGGAGGGGGAGTTAGCACTTGCGCAGGCTCTGACCTATATCGCGCTGGCCCCTAAATCGAACGGTGTTTACGTGGCCTACAAAGCCGCGCGTGCCGCCGCCAAGGCAACTGGTTCAGCGCCTCCGCCTAAACATATTCTGAATGGTGCGACCAGTTTCATGAAGGACCAAGGCTACGGCAAGGGCTACGCCTATGACCATGATGCAGAAGATGGGTTTTCGGGGCAGAACTATTTCCCCGATGGCATGGAGCGCCCACAATTTTATCAGCCGGTTGAGCGCGGCTTTGAGCGGGACCTAAACCGCCGACTGGAATATTTCGCAAAGTTGCGGGCAAAGCGCGGCAGTTGACAAAAGCTTCGTTGGCGCGCAAACGCCCCCAATGTTTTCAACACTTATCTCTGTAGCGCTTGGCGGTGCTGTTGGCGCGTGTTTGCGCTTTGCGGTGGGGCTTTGGGTTGCGTTCCCAATGGGTACCTTGGCCGTGAACGTTGCGGGATCATTTGCAATCGGGGTTATTTGGCTCGCGCTTGATAAAGCGTGGCTTCCCTTTGTGATGACAGGTGTGTTGGGTGGGTTTACCACCTTTAGTGCGTTCTCCCTGGACACGCTAAGATTGATGGAAGAGGGCCGTATATTGTATGCTGGCGCCTACGTGGGAGCTTCGGTGCTTCTGTCCCTTTTGGCCTGTGGGGTTGGCCTTACACTTGCAAGGAGCCTGTCATGAGCGGCGTCCAACTATTGACCATTGAAGCGGATGAAGCGGACCAGCGGATTGATCGGTGGCTACGCCGCAGGTACCCGCATTTGGCTCAAGGCCGTATTGAGCGGATGTGCCGCAAAGGTGAGCTACGTCTTGATGGGGGTCGTGTGAAGTCTTCGAGCCGTGTGATGGCTGGTCAGACCGTGCGTGTACCGCCGATCCCTGATGAGGCTGAGCCGGTCGCTTATGTGCCTAAAGCCAAGATCAGTGCAGATGATGTGAAGATGATCCAGTCCTGTGTGATCTACCGCGATGATCACATTGTGGTTTTGAACAAACCTGCGGGCCTGCCTTCACAGGGGGGCAGCAAGCAGACCCGCCATGTGGATATGCTATCTGAAGCGTTGAAATTCGGTTTCGAAGAGAAGCCACGTTTGGTGCACCGTTTGGACAAAGACACCTCTGGTGTGTTGTTGTTGGCGCGTACCCGCGCTGCGGCGCAGGCCTTTACCGCCGCATTCCGTCACCGCGAAACCCGCAAGATTTATTGGGCCATTGTCGCGGGTGTTCCGCACCCCGGTATGGCGTCGGTCAAATACGGGCTGAAGAAGGCCACTGGTCATGGCGCCCGGGGCGAAGGCGAGCGGATGATTTGCGTTCACCCCGATGAAGTGCGCTTTGATGATGACGCAAAACGTGCGCACACTGATTATGCGGTGCTGTCGCGGCTGGCGTCTCGTGCGGCTTGGATGGCGCTGACGCCTGTCACAGGTCGGACCCACCAGTTGCGCGCGCACATGGCTGAGATCGGACACCCGATTGTTGGTGATGGTAAATACGGCGGCAGTAGTCAGGAAAACTTTGGGGATGGTTGGGGCGCACAGCTTGGTGGTGACATCAGCAAGAAATTGCACCTTCATGCGCGTTCACTGAACTTGTTGCATCCCATGACGGGCGCACAGCTGACGCTAACCGCGCCGCTGCCTGATCATATGGAACGTACTTGGCAAACTTTCGGTTGGTCGGCTTCTGATGTGCCAGCCAACCCGTTTGATGGGGATGAATTTTGAGCGAGTGGAAGAACAAACGTTTCTGGACGGACGTCGATGTCGCACCTGTTGATGCCGGGTTTGAGGTTCATCTTGATGGTCGGCAGGTCAAAACACCGCTGAAGAATGTGCTGTGCGTGCCGTCTCGGCCGTTGGCAGATGCCATTGCAGGTGAGTGGCGTGCGCAAAGTGATGAGATTGATCCGCTTTCCATGCCTGCGACCCGCTATGCGAATGCGGCCATTGAAAAGGTTACACCGCAAAAGTCCGATGTTGCGGACATGCTGGCAAGTTACGGTGAGACTGATCTGCTTTGTTACCGCGCGCTACAGCCTGATGAGTTGATTGCCCGTCAAGCAGCGGCATGGGACCCGATGCTCGATTGGGCGGATCAGACATTTTCAGCGCGGCTTAACACTGGCAACGGTGTCATGTTCGTAGAACAAGACCCGACTTCTTTGGCCAACCTTTCTGCTGCAGTGCACGCATTGAGCGTTTTTGAAGTAGCGGCTTTGCATGACCTTGTTTGTATCAGCGGCTCATTGGTTTTGGGACTTGCAGCGGCGCGCGACAGTCACCCGTTGGATGCGCTTTGGGCGTGGTCGAGAATCGATGAGGAATGGCAGATTGAGCAGTGGGGCCGCGATGAAGAGGCGGATGCACTCATGGAATCAAAGCGCCTTGCCTTTGAAAACGCGGCACAATTCTTTGCGTGGGTGAAAAATTAACCTGCACTGCTTGCTTCTTAGGCGTAACGCAGCGGCAACTTGGTTGTTTTTGCATGAATAGGGCCAGTTCGGGCATTCTTTCTCTTGACCTTCCCCCCCTATTTTGGCCAACTTTGTCCACTGCGGATGGGCGTTGTCCCGTTCTATCGGTAACCAGGCATATATTTGACTTGGATAAGCCGTCTCAACAGGGACGGAAAATCAGGAAGAGGTAATTATGAAAAAAACCGTATTTCTTGGCGCACTGACACTCTCAGGCTTGGCTGCAGTTGCAGCATCTGCCGGTACGTTGGATGACGTCAAAGCACGTGGCATTATGAACTGTGGTGTGACCACCGGCGTTCCAGGCTTTGCTGCTCCTAACTCAAGCGGCGAATGGGAAGGCTTTGACGTTGACGTATGTCGCGCGGTCGCAGCTGCTGTTTTGGGCGACCCGACTGCTGTTGAGTTCGTTCCAACAACAGGCAAAACACGCTTCACAGCGCTTGCTTCTGGCGAAATCGACATGTTGGCACGTAACACAACATGGACATTCAGCCGTGACGTAGACCTGAAGTTCGACTTCATTGGTGTGAACTACTACGACGGCCAAGGCTTCATGGTTCCAAAAGAGCTTGGCGTTTCTTCAGCCAAAGAGCTTGATGGCGCGACTGTATGTATCCAAACTGGTACAACAACAGAGCTGAACCTTGCTGACTACTTCCGCTCAAACAACATCAGCTATGAGCCCGTGCCAATCGAAACAGGCGCAGAAGCTGTACAACAGTACAACGCCGGCGCATGTGACGTGTACACAACTGACGCATCTGCATTGGCCGCTCAGCGCGCTAACTTCCCAGATCCATCTGCACACGTTGTTCTGCCCGAAATCGTATCAAAAGAGCCACTCGGCCCGCTGGTACGTCACGGCGACAACGAGTGGGGCGATATCGTTCGCTGGACACTCAACGCACTGATCTCAGCTGAAGAGCTGGGTGTGACATCTGTAAACGCAGCTAGCCTTGCAGCTGACGGTTCAAACAACCCAGAAATCAACCGTTTGCTCGGTGCCGAAGGCAACTTGGGTGAGCAACTTGGTCTGGATGCAGATTGGGCGAAGCGCGCACTTGAAGCCGTAGGCAACTACGGCGAGTCATTTGCACGTAACATCGGTGAAAGCACACCAATCGGCCTGGCACGTGGCTTGAACGCTTCGTACCTCGACGGTGGTCTGATCTACTCACCACCATTCCGCTAAACACATCCGGAAAAGGGCGTGGCGTTTGCTGCGCCCTTTTTCTATATGCCGACCACCTGACGTGCGGCGCTGGTCTTTTTTCAGTGGTAAGTGCGTGATCAGGAAAAGCAGGGAAATTACCTTATGAGCTCGACACCCGATACGCCGCAAGGCGGGTTCCGTTTGTCCATGTTGCTGAACGATACCCGGTATCGCTCGTATACCTTCCAATTTATTGCGCTTGTCGCGATCATCGCCGCAATGGCTTTCATCGGTGGCAACTTGGTGCGCAACCTTACGGCCGCCGGTCTGAATATCTCTTATGACTTCTTGGGTCAGCAGTCGGGATATGACATCAACCAGCGCCCTATCGAATATACATCCCAATCTACACATGGCCGTGCTGCACTTGTTGGCTTGCTGAATACGCTGATCGTTGCGTTCCTAGCTTGTGTGACGGCAACAATCATTGGTGTTGTGGCTGGTGTGCTGCGACTATCTCCTAACTGGCTCGTCCGTAAGATCATGAGCTTTTATGTTGAGATTTTCCGCAATGTGCCCGTTTTGATCTGGATTCTGATCATTTTCTCAATCCTCATTAATGCAACTCCCGCACCCCGCGCGTTTAAGGGTGCTGATCCGCAAGCATCTATGTGGCTGTGGAACAGTGTTGCCGTGACCAACCGTGGTGTGTTCATGCCAAGCCCCGTATGGAATGAAGGTTCCATGATGGTCATTGGCGTGTTTCTTGCGTCCATCTTGGGTATCTTTATGTTCCGTCGTTATGCTAAAGCGCAGCTTTTCAACCATGGACGTTTGATTTCTACTTTCTGGCCATCCGTTGGCCTATTCTTTGTCCCAGCTATTCTGGCGCAGATTGTTTTGGGAAATCCCATTGGTCTTGAGTACCCAGAGTTGAAGGGTTTCAACTTCAAAGGCGGCTTCACCATCCGCGGCTCTCTTATTGCGCTGTGGCTGGCCCTTGCGGTCTATACAGGTGCGTTTATCGCCGAGAACGTGCGCGCAGGTATTCTTGCAATCTCCAAGGGGCAAACCGAAGCGGCTGCTGCGTTGGGCTTACGGCCCAAGCGGATCATGAGCCTTGTTGTGCTGCCACAGGCACTGCGCGTAATTATTCCGCCGCTGATTTCGCAGTACCTCAACATCACCAAAAACTCGTCATTGGCGATCGCTGTTGGGTATATGGATTTGACCGGTACGCTGGGTGGGATCACCCTTTTGCAAACAGGACGCGCCATTGAGGCAGTGTTGCTGCTGATGCTGTTCTATCTTGTGATTTCGCTGTCGATCTCTTTCCTGATGAACATTTACAACAACTCTATGAAGTTGAAGGAGCGCTAAGATGAGCGATACAAACGCCCAATCTGTTGCCTTCGTTCGCAACTCTGAAATCCCCGCTTCACCGCCGCCTGCGGGCGAAACCGGACCTGTAAAGTGGATGCGTGAAAACCTGTTTTCTGGCTGGGTTAACTCAGTCATGACGGTCATCGCATTTCTGCTTATCGCCCGTTTCATCATGGGTGTGTTCCCATGGTTCTGGAATGGTGTTTGGGACGCCACAAGCATCAAGGATTGCCGTAACATTATGGCCGATGCGGGCACTGCAGGTTCTGCGTGCTTTGCCGTGTTGGTTGATCGTTGGGATCACCTACTCTTTGGGTTCAAATACCCCGCCACTGAATATTGGCGCCCTACTTTGGCGTTTGTCCTTTTGGTGGTTTGCGCAATGCCAGCGCTTTTCGCGATGTATTTGCCGCGTAAACTTTTGATTGCGACAGCGCTCTATCCTTTCGTTGCGTATTGGTTGATCTGGGGCGGCTCAGTTTGGGTGCCTGTGGTTATCCTTGGTCTATTGGCCGTAACCGCCGCGATTTATTTGTTCATTGAGGGCCTAAGCGTTTCGTTGCGCCAAGTCGTTGCAGGCATTGTTGGTGCGCTGTCAGGCATCGGCCTTGGCTATCTACTGTACCTTGGTGCGCAAGAGCTTTGGTTTATCTCTGGCAATGTAAGCGCAGGGGAAGGCATCGTTTCCACAGTGGCTGGGTTTGTCTTTATGATCGCCGCGATTTTCACCTACGCGTTCTTTATCCCGATGGGCATCTTTGTGGGTTATGCGATTTACAACAGCTATGAAGATGGTGGCTTGGTCACAATCGTTACCACATTGTTCAGTCTCTATGCGTTGATGGTTTACGGGCTGGGACCGATCTCAGCCGCGATCAATAGCGTTGTTCCGATCGAGCTTGAAGCAGTCGCGTCCCGCGATATGGGCGGCTACATGCTCTGCATGATCCTCGGCACGGTGTGCGTGTCCTTGTCCATTCCGCTGGGTGTTGTGCTGGCGCTTGGGCGTCAGTCGAACATGCCCCTTATCAAAGGTGTTTGCGTAGTATTCATCGAGTTCATTCGCGGCGTACCTTTGATCACGTTGCTGTTTGTGGCAAACGTTATGCTGGCGTATTTCTTCCCACCTGAAAGCTCGATCGACCTGATCCTGCGCGTGATCATCATGATCACAGCCTTCTCTGCGGCGTATATCGCCGAGGTGATCCGTGGTGGCTTGGCGGCGTTACCCAAGGGCCAATATGAGGCGGCAGATAGTCTTGGTTTGAACTACACCCAAGCGACACGTCTCATCATCTTGCCTCAGGCGTTGAAAATCTCAATCCCGGGCATCGTGAACGTGGCCGTTGGTTTGTTCAAAGACACCACACTTGTGTCGGTCATTTCAATGTTCGATATCGTCGGCATGATCCGTGGTCCGATCCAACAGTCAACAGACTGGATTTCGATCTACTGGGAAGTCTACCTCTTTGCTGCGGCAGTTTTCTTCGTCGTTTGCTACTCAATTTCGCAATACTCACAATGGCTGGAACGTCAGCTTCAAACTGGCCATCGTTAAGGAGCGCCTGATATGTCTCAAATTTCACAAATGAAGGTCTCTGACGAGGTCGCCATCGAAATCAATCAGATGAACAAGTGGTACGGCTCGTTTCACGTGCTGCGCGACATTGATCTGACTGTAAACCGTGGCGAACGTATCGTTATTTGTGGGCCGTCCGGTTCTGGTAAATCGACGCTGATCCGTTGCATCAACGCGCTTGAAGAGCACCAGAAAGGCACCATCACTGTTGATGGTACGTTGTTGTCTTCTGACTTGAAAAACATCGACACTATTCGCTCAGAAGTGGGCATGTGCTTTCAGCACTTCAACTTGTTCCCGCACCTGACAATTCTTGAGAACTGCACGTTGGCACCGATTTGGGTTCGCAAGACCCCAAAGAAAGAAGCCGAAGAGATTGCGATGCATTTCCTTGAAAAGGTGAAGATCCCAGAGCAAGCGGATAAATATCCCGGTCAGCTTTCTGGTGGTCAACAGCAACGTGTTGCAATCGCGCGTTCACTTTGCATGAAGCCACGTATCATGTTGTTTGACGAGCCGACCTCTGCGCTTGACCCTGAGATGATTGCCGAGGTTCTCGACACTATGATCGAGCTTGCGGAAGAAGGCATGACAATGCTCTGTGTGACCCACGAGATGGGTTTTGCGCGCAAAGTTGCAAACCGTGTGATCTTTATGGATGCAGGCCAGATCGTCGAGCAAAATGAGCCAGAGCAGTTCTTTGAGAACCCACAATCAGACCGTACCAAGTTGTTCCTCAGCCAAATTTTGGGCCACTAAGGTATCAGCACCATTGCGGTGAACTGATTAGAAAAGGGCGCTTTGAGGCGCCCTTTTTTGTGCCTAAACGAAGACGCTCATATGATAGGCGGATTGGGCCGCGGGGCGGTCAAAGCGCTGGCTGACCGGACATGCCCGTCTTACTGCGCACCCTTGTGTCATACAGTCAGTGCCCTCAGCGCTGTTCAGATAAGCCTTACATGCAGGTACATCGTAAGCGGTGTCCTGTCCCAATGCACCGACTGGACAGGCGGTCAGACAGGGTTTCTCGGCACAGGTTATGCAAGGAGACGGGGCGGATGGCGTAGGTACCAAGTAAGGCTGGGATAGCTTAATCGCACCGCGAATAGAGACCATCAATCCGGCTTTTTGGTGGACCATCATCCCAACAGGGCTCTGGAAGAATTGGTCACTCCCAAGCGCCCACTGGATGAATGGCGCGTACGGCGGACCATCAGATGGGTAAACCGTTGGCCGCCCATCAGCTAGGCGAGTAATGATGCGCTTGGACCATGTATCAACAGGGTCTGGCACGTTGTTTTTGTATTCTGGCGATTTGGTGAAAACATCCCAGAACGTTGCATCCGCCCCAATCAGAACGATGGTGCCATTGCCTTCGAGATCAGGGCATTCTGCCATAATGAAAAGGCCATGCGGCGCTGCCTCAGCACTTAGATGCGCAAGGTTCATCGACGGCGAAATGGTAGAGCAAGGCTCCAACCCAGCTGTGATGGCCGGTTGTCCTGCCATTCCAAGCCAATGTTCATATCGCTGTGCCCGTCTTTGGGTTGCGCGATGTAGGTTCCGAACAGCTGATCCCAAATCGACAGCGAAAACCCGTAATTACTGTCGTGTTCCGCACGGTCGGTCGAGTGATGAACGCGGTGCATGTCCGGTGTGACCAAAATTCTGCGCAGTATGCGGTCAACGGGCTGGGGGATGTTGATATTCGCATGGTTGAACATGGCACAGCCGTTCAGAATAATCTCGAAAATCACGATGGCTACGCCAGCAGGCCCCAATGCATAGACCAGCCCAACTTTCAGCAGCATTGAGAAGGCTATCTCAACGGGATGAAATCTAATGGCTGTCGTTACATCAAGGTCGCGGTCGGCGTGGTGAACCCTGTGAATACGCCACAAAAACGGGACCTTGTGTGTGATCAAATGCTGGGCCCAAATCGCGAAGTCGAAGATCAACAAGACAAGGACTAACTCAATTACAAAGGGCAAGCTTACCTGATTGAAAAGCCCCCAGCCCAAGCGCTCTGCATCGAACGCGGCGCCCACGGCAAGCAGGGGCAGGACGACAGAAAGCGCACGTAACGTCAGCGTATCCAGCAGGGTGATGCCCCAATTCGTCAGCCAGCGTTGTGGCTGTGATTGAACACGCTTACGGCGAGGAGCCCATGCCTCGACACTCGCGAAAATCGCGAACAGCCCGATAAAGATCGTTAGACGAATGAGTGCTTCATTTTCCATGCCGCAAAGGTGCCTCAGTGAATGGCGCGTGACAAGCCACGACTTTGTGAAGCGCTAGCGGCGGATGATTGAACCGGCACCGTGGTCTGTGAACAGTTCGAGCAAGCAAGCATTTGGCGCACGTCCGTCCAAGATTACCACCGCGCGCACGCCGCCTTCTATGGCCGCAAGGGCGGTCTCGGTTTTCGGGATCATACCGCCGGCAATCACGCCTTCTTTGGTAAGTTCCCGGATTTGATCGGCGGTGATGTCAGTCACGACCTCGCCGCTTGCGTCTTTCACGCCCGCCACATCCGTGAGCAATAATAAGCGGTCCGCCTTAAGCGCCGCAGCGATTGCACCTGCGGCTGTGTCACCGTTGATATTGAATGTTTCACCGTTGGCGCCAGCTCCAAGCGGAGCGATCACAGGAATTGTACCGGCCTCAAAAAGCGTGTGCAATACGCTTGTATCAATCTCTGACGGCGTTCCGACAAAGCCCAGATCAGGGTTTGTTTGCGTGCAGGTGATCAGCCCCGCGTCTTTACCTGACAGGCCGACGGCCTTGCCGCCTTGGGCGTTAATCGCTTGGACAATTTTCTTGTTTACACGGCCCGACAATACCATCTCGACCACTTCAACTGTGGCTTCGTCTGTAACGCGTTTGCCGTTCACAAAGTCCGACTGAATGCTCAGCTTATCGAGCATCTCGTTGATCATCGGTCCACCACCATGAACGATCACAGGGTTCACACCGACTTGCCGCAACAAAACGATATCGCGCGCAAAGCTTTCCATAGCCTCATCGCTGCCCATAGCGTGACCACCAAATTTGATCACTACAATCGCATCATCATAGCGTTGCAAGTAGGGCAGCGCTTTGCTGAGGGTGCTGGCGGTGGCGATCCAATCGCTTTTCATGGCGTTCTGCTTTTTCATGTCGGTGTCCTCTTGGCGCTTGTTCGTACTGGGGAACGTGATGCCTGCCAAGGTAAGATTAGGTGAGGGTGTGAATGATGTGCCGCAGAGTGGCGATGCCGTCACCTTTTTCCGAGCTGGTCATGATGATCTCTGGGTAGGACGCGGGATGCTTGGCCAGCTTCGATTTGACTTGTTCCAGCATCTTGTCCTTTGCGCCGCCCTTTACCTTGTCGGTTTTGGTCAGAACGCATTGAAAAGTTACTGCCGATTTATCGAGTAGGGTCATGATTTCTTCGTCGACGGGCTTCACCCCGTGGCGCGCATCAATCAAAACAAACGCTCTTCGAAGACTTGCACGGCCTGAAAGGTAAGCCTTGAGCAAGCGCTGCCACTTTTCAACGATCGGGATCGGTGCGTTTGCAAAGCCATAGCCCGGTAAATCCACAAGGTAGTGGCTTTCGGTTAGCGTAAAGAAGTTAATCTCTTGGGTGCGGCCCGGAGTGTTCGATGCACGTGCTAAACCTTTGCGTCCGGTAAGCGCGTTGATCAAGCTGGATTTACCAACATTCGATCGGCCTGCGAAACAGACTTCCATGCGGTCGGCCATTGGCATGCCATCCATCGCGACGACGCCTTTCAAAAAGTCGGTCTCACCTGCGAAAAATACCCGTGCGGCTTCGACTTCTTGTGGAGTTGGCTCTTCGGCCAGTGTGAATTGCATGTCCATTTCAGAGAAACTCAATTTTGTCTTGCACTGACGCATGGCCAGATTTGGTTGCGCGCAAATAGACGCCAAAATCTTTGTGGCCCCAATGCTGCGTTAAGGTGTTGAGCACATCTGCATCGCGCTCGCCTGTTTGTGGGTTGGCGTGCGTGGCCAAGCATCTGGTGATTGGTTCAACCACTTCGAATTCGGCGGTGCCGATACGGATTTCTTTGCCTATCCAATTAAACTCGTCCCATGGTTCTGCGCCATCGATCCAGATGTTACCACGAAAGCGGGTTTGGGCCATATCTGCGCCGATTTTCTCGCTTAGATCTGCCAGACTGGCCGTGTTCAGAAGGGAGATCGATGTGTAGGGTGTATCAGTCATGCCGACGTCTGCACGTACGACCTTCACCGATTGGACGCGGTCTTGCGGCATTAAGTTTTTACACCATGCCAAAAAATCCGCCGTGTCGCCATCCGGATCAAAGCTAAGTGTTTGAGCATCCGGGTGCGATAGGGTCACGATACCAGTGTCTGTATCAGTAATCGCACGCACGGCCATCAGCTGTGGTGCTTTTCCACCGCGGCTGAAGTTTGCGCAACTTGCCCATGTACTGCCATCAGTCTTGGCCGCTTCATGGGCGACTGCCCACTTACGGTCCCACGGCATCGTCTTGCCAGCGATGAAATCAGACGTGCTGAGCGCTTCGTGACCGTGGCCCTTGATGGGGTGCCGCCAAAGGGCCGCGATCCGAAGCATTAGGTTTCTTCCGTTTTCGACTTACGGCTGAAGCCTTTTTTGATGTTTCCGAAGACGTCCGGCTTGATGCCCTGACTGCGCATAATCAGGTACTGTTGGCTAAATGTGATCGTGTTGTTCGCAATCCAGTAGATGACCAAACCGCTGGCAAAGCTGCCAAGCATGAACATGAAGACCCATGGCATCCATGCGAAAATCATCGCTTGGGTCGCGTCTGTGGGCGCCGGATTCAGTTTTTGTTGTAGCCACATTGAGATGCCCAAAATGATAGGCAATACGCCAAGCGACAGGATGTAAAAGATGCTTGTTGGCTCAGGTGTTGCGTATGGCAGTAGGCCGAACAAGTTCAGGATGGAGGAGGGGTCCGGTGCCGAAAGGTCACGAATCCAACCGATCCATTCTGCGTGGCGCAATTCGATCGTGACGAAAATCACTTTGTAGAGTGAGAAGAAGATCGGGATTTGCATCAAGATTGGCAAACAACCCGAGGCTGGGTTTACCTTGTTCTTTTTGTAGAGCTCGATCATGCCCTTTTGCATTTTCTCGCGGTCATCACCCGCCGCTTCTTTCAGCTTCTCCATCTCTGGTTGAAGCTCTTTCATGCGGGCCATTGATACGTATGATTTATAGGCG
This sequence comes from Nereida sp. NH-UV-3, assembly GCF_042939535.1. Lineage (NCBI taxonomy): Bacteria > Pseudomonadati > Pseudomonadota > Alphaproteobacteria > Rhodobacterales > Roseobacteraceae > Nereida > Nereida sp. NH-UV-3. The sequence continues at coordinate 1,914,935 of NZ_CP132157.1, forward strand.
AGTGGTAGCAAAATTGCCTTAATCAAAAGCGTCAGGGCGATAATGGACCAGCCCATGTTCCCGATCACGGCGTTGAGCCAGTGTAGTACCGCAAAGATCGGCTTGGTCAGGAAGAAAAACCAACCCCAATCGATGCTGTCGAGGAAATTGTAGATGCCGCCGTCATTTTCGTAATTGCGGATGGTCTCCCATTCTTTCGCACCAGCAAAAAGTTGTGTGCTGACAGAAATGGTTTCGCCCGCAGCAAGGTCTACCGTTGGCAGGCGTGCTTCGGACCGGAACGTGTTGCGCGCTTCGTTATATTGCAAAACGCCCGTAAACTGCTGCGCGCTTGCGGGGATAAGCATCGACATCCAGTAGTGATCGGTGAAACCAAGCCAGCCGTTTTGTTGGATTTGCGCAACATCGGCGGTCGCGCCCCAGCGGTCATCGCGGTCAAAGTCGGAGATGTCGTCGTAGTCATACTCGGACAGTTCCTCACCCGTCTGGCGCATGGCGCCTTCGTGGATAATGAAGAAGTTCTTAAGCGTTGTGGGAATTCCATGCCGCATGAGCGCGCTGTAAGGGGCGAGACGCGCGGCGGCATCTGCTGTGTTTGTCACGGACTGTTCGACGCTGAACATAAAGTTTTCATCAACTGAAATGACGCGGGTAAAGACAAGGCCCTTGCCGTTATCCCAGCTAAGGGTCACGGGGGTATTCTCCGTGAGTGTCGCACTTGCGTCTGCGTTCCAAATCGTTGTTGCTGTCGGGACATCCTCAAAACCCAACGCGCCGCCGGGAGCCCAACCAAAATCAGCATAAAACGCTTCGGGTCCATCGGTGCCGCGGAACAGTCGCACGATGCTGGCACCTTCGTCGAGAGACGTCTGATATGATTTCAGAGCCAGGTCGTCGATACGGCCACCTTGCAGTGAAATGCTGCCGGACAATTCTTTGGTATCGATCGCGATGCGTGGAGCGTCCGTGCGCCCTTCGGCTAATTCCTCTGGGGCTGTTCGCTGTTGCGCAGTAACGGGGGCTGCTGCAGGTGCGATGGTGCTGGTCTCTTGGGTTGCCACTGCGGGCTGCGGTGCCTCGGCGGGTGGCGGCACGAGAAACGGCCAAATGATAATAACCGCAAGGCACAGAACACTTGCCAAGATCAGATTTCTATTTTGCTCGTCCATTGTCGCCCGCCAGTCTCTAAATCTAGTGGGGCGGTTGAACCTTTATGAGGGCCAAACGTCAAGGGGAAAGGGCTTTTTCGAACGTGTGAGCGACAATAAGACAAGTTTGATGCGCACCGTTTCAGGCAAACCGCTGTGTCAGCGACTGTACGTTTGTTACTTTGGTCTTGTGGGCGCGAATCCATGCAGGGGTTTCCTCCAAGGGCATCGGCTTTGCTAGCCCGAAGCCCTGAACGTGATGGCAACCTATCTGGGCCAGTTTGGCATGCTCGCTAAGGGTTTCGACACCTTCAGCCAGTGCTTCAATCCCGAGCTCATTCGCCATGGATATAATTGCCCGAACCATTTTACTTTGTGCTGCCTCGCTATCAACTTTGGTAATGAACGATCGGTCGATTTTTAGTCGGTCAATTCCAAATCTGCGAATAGCAGCGATTGAAGCGTGGCCTGTGCCGAAATCATCTAAATCAAGCAAACAGCCAATATCTGATAGGCGCGCAAGGTTGTGGTGAATGATGTCATCGCCGCTACCAGCCATGACTGTCTCAAGCACCTCAACACAAAGCCGATCAGCGCTTAGGTCTTGGCGATCAAGCTCCCATTCGATCCGTTCGACAAGCTTTGGGTTGCGTAAATCATCACTCGCGAAGTTCACCGAGACATGTGGGATATTGACCCCCTGTTGGTCCCAATCCTTGAGTGCGCAAAAGCTCGCGCGTAGCATTCGTTCGTTCAGTCGCTCCATTAACCCCGCATTTTCGAGTGTTGGCAAGAAATCCGACGGCGGGATGAGGCCACTGTTTGGGTGATGCCATCGGGCAAGCGCTTCAAATCCAGATATTTCGCCTGTTGCGATGCGTACTTGCGGTTGAAACCACGCAGTAATTGCACCGCTTTCAAGAGCATCAAAAACCTGCGCATTCCGCGACATTTGATGTTTGGCTGGTATCGTAAGCTCTGGAGAATACGCGCGTACTGCGCCGGGACCTTGGCGTTTAGCATCCATAAGCGCGGTAATGGCGGCGGATTGATATGCCTGTGGTGTTTGCTTTGAAACGCGCGACAGCAAAGCGAAGCCGATTGAGGCCGAACACAAAACAGTAGCGTTATCGACCAAATAGGGCTGTGCGATTGCGGTCTGAATACGGTTGGCGATTTGTAACGCCGCTTCAAGATCAAGCCTTGGGTCTGAGCCGATTACGATAATGATGGGACCATCGTCAGACGCCTGCGCGGTGTCAGCATCGCGAAGAACACCCGCAATGTTGGCCAACGCTTGCGCACAGACAGTTTCTGCGCCTGCAACACCGTGGATATCTTTAATGGTATTAAGATCGTCAAGTTGCAGGGCCAAACATAGGCTGTTTTTGTGGGTTAGTGCGCGTTCGGAAATCGCACGTTCAAGTGCTGAATTAAGGCTTTGCGCTGTTCTAGGGGGAGGTGAGAGAGCTAGGCGCTGTTTGCGAAGCAATGCTGCAATAATCACAGCACAGGCAAGCGCAGTTCCGATCCACAGGCCTTTGGCTTCCCCAAGAAGTTGACCCATCAATGGCAGAAGCGGGCTAAGCGCAACGCAGCTATGTCGCAAAACCTCGCGTATGTTCGCCCAATAGCCCATTCTGTCGCCGCTCCACCATTACTTTCGTGATTGGATACGATACAGAATCTTCGTGATTGCTTAACGTGAGAGTTAATTATCTAAAGAGTTTGATGAAAATTGGGACTGATTGCTATTGAGCCCCAAGAAATCAAAGAGATTTGTGTCCAGCATATGAGCAGGATTTATGTTGGCTAGTGCTCGGAACATGGTTTGGCGTCGCCCGGGGCTGTTGGCCTCCCAAGTGTCGAGCATTTGTTTGATCTGTTGGCGTTGAAGGCCGTCTTGGCTTCCGCATAAATCACACGGAATGATCGGGTAGTTGAGAGCTTTGGCAAACGCCTCGCAATCCGCTTCAGCGACATGAGCAAGAGGACGGTAGACGAACAAACCCCCGTCTTCATTGAGTAACTTCGGTGGCATCGCTGAAAGTCTTCCACCGTGAAACAGGTTCATCAGAAAGGTTTCAAGAATGTCATCGCGGTGGTGTCCCAAAATGACGGCTGAGCATCCTTCTTCACGGGCAATGCGGTAAAGATTTCCGCGTCTTAGGCGTGAACAGAGCGAGCAAAACGTCCGGCCCTGCGGAATTTTATCCATGACAATTGAGTAGGTGTCTTTGTACTCGATACGGTGGGGAACCTGCATTTCCTGCAGAAATTTTGGCAACACGGTCGCGGGGAAGTTGGGTTGGCCTTGGTCTAGGTTGCACGCGAGTAGATCGACAGGAAGCAACCCGCGCCATTGCAACTCATAAAGTGCAGCAAGCAGAGTGTAGCTGTCTTTACCACCCGACAAACATACCAGCCATTTCTGTTTGGGTTCACGCGGATCAAGCATGCCGTATTGATCAATTGCCTCGCGGGTTTGCCGGATGATCCGCTTGCGAAGCTTTTTGAATTCGGTCGTTTTGGGGGCGGCGTTGAAAAGCGGGTGAATGTCGTTGGGCACATCGAGGGCTGGCGAAGCGTCAGTCATTGCTGATCCGTTTCATCTTTTTGGTTGGCTGGCTTGGGGACGGGATCGTAACCGTCACGTCCAAGCGGGTGGCAGCGTCCGATCCGGCGAATGGTAAGCCAGCCGCCTTTTAATCCGCCGTGTGTTTGCAGTGCCTCAAGGGCGTAAGCGCTACAGGTGGGTTGATAGCGGCAGTTGAACCCGACCCAAGGGCTGAAAATAAGACGGTATGCACGAATTGGCAGGGCTAGTACGAAGGCGAGGGGGCTCATTGGTCATGAACCCGCTTTAGCGCGTATTGAAGGTCAGCGCCTAGGTCGTTGAAATCGCGGGTTGCGGTAATCTGGGCGCGCCCAACCAGCACATAGTCCCAGCCTGCGCGCCCCTCATTAGTTAGAATTAGTCGCGCAATTTCGCGCAGCCGGCGTTTGGCGCGGTTGCGGGCCACGGCATTGCCGACTTTTTTGGAGCAGGTGAAGCCAACGCGCGCTGGGCCGTCGTCACCGCGTGGGCGGGCCTGTAGGTGCACGCCGGTTGTGCCTTGTCGTTTGGCGCGTGCTGCTGCTAAAAAATCAGCCCGTTTGCGCAGAACCTCTAACGGTTTGCCTGAACGAGAAAAAGTCGCCTGCGGAATGTCCGAGGCGACTTTGTCAAATGTGGTATGCGATGCCATTTGGCGCCGCGCGTACTTTACGCGCTCAGCGACTTGCGGCCGCGCGCACGACGTGCGTTCAGGATCTTACGGCCAGCTTTGGTGGCCATGCGCGAACGGAAGCCGTGGCGGCGTTTGCGAACAAGGTTCGATGGTTGGTAGGTGCGTTTCATATCGCGGTCCTCAGAATCTGGCCCAAACCTATTGAATAGATTCGAAGGCCGTTTGAATTAGAAGCCTGTCTCTAGAGCGGGTCAGCCGAGCTGTCAATTCAGATCACGCGTGTTTTGTTGCAATTATTCGCGGAACCTCACACAAGATCACGCAAAACTGTAACATTTGTCCGTTTCCCATCAATGGCGCGTGACAATCATGCTTTGCGCCTAGGGTATTTGGCCAATACCCGCCATTCAGGGCCCAACGCAATAAATTATGCAAAGAAGCCCTGACACATGACTGATGCTACTGAAACTGACAAAACCGGCATTGGCCGCATGCTTCCTATTCTACTGATCGGCACCGTTGCCGTTGCGGGGGCATTCACTTTGAAAGATTACCTGACGTTCCAAGCGTTGGCTGACAACCGCGAGGCGTTGCTGGCATTTCGTGATAGCAATTACGTGGGCACGGTGCTTGGCTTCATAGTCATCTACACGTTGATCGTCGCGTTTAGTCTTCCGGGGGCAACGATCGCCACCCTGACTGGTGGTTTCTTGTTTGCGACTTTCCCTGGCGCGCTTTTCAACATGACCGCTGCCACGTTGGGTGCCACGGCAATCTTTATGGCCGCCAGATGGGGCTTCGGGGAAAAGCTGGGTGCAAGGCTTGAGGCAAGTGACGGGATAGTCAAGAAAATCAAGGATGGCATCGATGAAAACCAATGGTCGATGCTTTTTTTGATACGTCTTGTACCGGCGGTACCTTTTTTCGTGGCTAACCTTGTGCCCTCGTTTCTGGAAGTGCCGCTACGGCGCTTCATGATTTCTACATTCTTCGGGATCATTCCAGGCTCTGTGGTTTATACCTCTGTTGGAGCTGGCTTGGGCGCTGTTTTTGAGCGCGGCGAAACACCTAATCTTGGCATTATTTTTGAGCCACAAATCATCGGCCCCATTATTGGCCTTTGTGTTCTGGCGGCATTGCCAATTCTGATCAAAGCCGTTCGCGGCAAGCAAGGACTGTGACTATGAGTACGCGATTAAAGACGGATATTTTGATTATTGGCGGTGGCTCTGGGGGGCTTTCACTTGCCTATGGCGCCAGTCAAATGGGCGCGGATGTTACGCTGCTTGAGGGCCATCTGATGGGGGGCGATTGCCTAAACTTTGGCTGTGTGCCGTCCAAGGCTTTGATTGCGGCCGGCAAACATGCCCACGCTATGGGGGCAGGTGCGGTTTTTGGGGTGACACCTGTTGTGCCTGAAGTGGACTATGCTGCTGCAAAGCATCATGTGCGTAGCGTAATTGACACTATAGCACCCGTTGATAGCCAAGAGCGGTTCGAAGGTGTTGGTGTGCGCGTTATTCGTGAGTACGGCAAATTCATTTCGCCCACCGAAGTGCAGGCTGGTGATACGGTTATAACGGCGCGGCGTGTTGTGGTTGCAACAGGATCAGGCCCGTTTGTGCCACCAATCCCCGGCATTGATGATGTGCCCTATTTTACCAATGAGACAATCTTTGATCTGCAAGATCAGCCAGAGCATCTCATTGTTATCGGTGGCGGGCCGATCGGGATGGAAATGGCGCAGGCGCACCGCCGACTAGGCTGTAAAGTTACAGTTATCGAAGGTGCCAAAGCCATGGGAAAAGATGATCCTGAAATGGCTGCCGTCGTTCTTGATAATTTACGTTCAGAAGACGTGGAGATTATTGAGCAAGCCCAAGCCGAAAAGATTAGCGGCACAAATGGCAACATTACCGTACACACGCCTAAGGGTGATTTTACCGGCTCTCATCTTCTTGTGGCTGTTGGTCGCAAAGTGAATATCGACAAACTTAATCTGGATGCGGCAGGTGTTGAGTATGATCGCACGGGCATCAAGGTGGATGCCAATCTCAAAAGCACAAATCGCCGCGTTTATGCTGCTGGTGATGTTGCTGGCGGGTTGCAGTTTACACATATGGCTGGCTACCACGCAGGCGTTTTGGTGCGCAGTCTGGTTCTTGGCTTGCCTGCAAAGGCCAGTACGCACCACATTCCGTGGGCCACGTACACAGACCCTGAACTTGCGCAAGTTGGCCAAACCGAGGCGCAGGCCCGTGATGTACACGGCGATAAGCTGACTGTTGTGCGCTTTCCGTATCACGAGAATGACCGCGCCATTGCCGAAGGCAAAACCAAAGGTCTGATCAAAGTGATGGTAGTCAAAGGCAAGCCTGTCGGTGCCTCTATTGCGGGTGCTCATGCGGGTGAATTGATTGGCATGTGGGCCATGGCAATTGCCAATGGTCTCAAGATGTCCGCCATTGCCAACACGGTTTTGCCTTATCCCACGATTGCCGAAATCAACAAACGCGCTGCTGGCCAATACTTCAGCCCCAAGTTGTTCGATAGCGCCATGGTGAAACGTGTGGTGCGGTTCGTGCAGCGTGTGATACCCTAGGCCAATATCGGCCCGTGGGGCGGAGGATGTATGATTAAATCTCTCTCGGGACGCTTTTTGCTCCTGACCATAATTTTTGTGATGTTGGCGGAAGTGCTGATCTTTGTTCCGTCGATTGCGCGGTTCAGAGAGGACTATCTATTGGCGCGTCTTGAACGTGCGCAGATTGCGTCGCTTGCCACACTTGAAAATGATATGATTAGCGTTGAAACCGAAGAAGAGTTGCTGCGCAACGCGGGCATTTATAATGTTGTTCTGCGCCGTGACCAAGTGCGCCGTCTTGCGCTTTCGACAACCATTCCCAGCCCTATTCATGAGACGTTTGATTTGCGTAGCCCGTCTGCGTGGGTGTTGATTGGTGATGCGTTGCACCGTTTTGTGGACCCAGAGCCACGCGTGATCCGGATCATCGGCAATCCAGTTAATGATGCAGGCACGCTGATTGAGGTAACCCTTGGCACAGCGAGCTTACGCGACGCGATGGTGTCTTACGGGTTGAATATTCTGCGCCTGTCGCTGCTTATTTCCGTTGTCACTGCGGGGCTTTTGTTTGTTGCGGTTCAGTGGGGGCTTGTTCGCCCAATCAATAACTTCGTCTCCGCAATGAAAGACTATCAAAGTGCGCCAGAGGATGCGCGCAAAGTGATCAAGCCGACGGCCTCAATAACTGAGCTTCGCGAAGCTGAAGAGGCTTTGGCTACCCTTGAAGAACAGCTAACGCATCTTTTGAAGCAAAAAGATCGTCTTGCTCAACTTGGTGGCGCAGTGAGTAAAATCAGCCATGACCTACGTAACATTTTGACTTCGGCGCAGCTGTTTACGGACCGCATTGAAATGTCAGAGGACCCCACTGTTGCGCGTCTTGCCCCGAAGCTGGTCAACTCAATCACGCGCGCGGTTAATTTATGCGAAGCGACCCTTGCGTTTGGACGGGCAGAGGAAGCCGCCCCCAGCCTGAATCGCTTTGCATTGGCCGATGTTGTGGGAGACGTCATCGCCAGCGAGCAACTTGCTGTGGGAGATTTTGCCCTTGATTTGGTTGATGATACGCCCGCTGGCATGATGATCCGTGCGGATGCAGAACAGCTTTACCGCGTCGTTGGAAACTTGGTGCGCAATGCGCGGCAGGCGATTGTCGCAACGGGCAAACCCGCTCAGATTATGATCTGTGCCGATGAAACCCCCAACGAATGGACAATCCGCGTTAAAGATACGGGACCAGGCCTGCCGCTTAAAGCGCAAGAGAATCTCTTTAAGGCGTTTGAGGGGAACGCGCGCAAAGGCGGTACTGGATTGGGCTTAATCATAAGTCTTGAACTTATTCGGGGGCACGGAGGGGATCTGTCGCTTGAGGCTTCTGGACCAGAAGGCACATGTTTTCTGATCCAATTGCCAAAATCTGATCTCACTTTGGCAGCGGCAGCAGAGTAATTTGGAAAACCTCATTTTTAGGGCTTGCAACGCGCGCTGAGCAACGGTAGTTCGGCGCCAGTGGACCGATAGCTCAGCTGGATAGAGTACTTGACTACGAATCAAGGGGTCGGGGGTTCGAATCCTCCTCGGTCCGCCAAATGTAGAAACCCCATTGATTTTATTAGATTATTCGGCGTTTGTTCCAACTCGATAAAGTGAGTTGGACCTTTGTACTCCCGTTACGGTTTTTATCAGGTCGGCAGATTGGCTGTAGTGCGCGGCTTCGCTGTGCGTTTCGCAGCTTAAAATCGCCATGCGTTTTTCTGGATCGGCCCCGTTTTCTTTGAAAATAGGCACACGGCCTTTATGGATGCCTTGGGCGTTCAATTGTTTCAGTCCGGCGCTATTGCAGGCGCATGAAAAACAAGATGCTGCGCTCTTTTCCGGTCGGCTGGCAGCGCCGCGTGCGGCCAGGTAGGTCATATGGCGCGCGCCGCATCTATCGCGGCTTACACGGCATCGGATGCCTCAAGCCATGCGGGTACGTTTGATAAGTGTGAAACTGCGTATGTGCCGGTTTTGGTGTGCTTATCGAACCTATCCGCTTTTGACGTTTTCTGGCCCCAACTTCACAACGTCGCCAATTGCCGCGCAGGTTTGGTCCAGCAATCCATTCCTATTTCAATTGGCACTCAAATTATCTCATCTAGTTTGCTAGCAGGAACATAACGTGAACATTATAGTTGGTGTATGGTCAGCGATTCGTCATATGGGCAGGTTTTGCAATTTCCGCAGCAGGTCACCTTTGGGCGGCCCGCTCTGACAGACGTGCTGTGCAACGCGGCGGCGGATGGGGGGGCAATTGGCGTAGTGTTGGCCGAACTTGGCCAATCCGATCAGCCGATTGTTTGGGTGCAGGATTACGCGGCGCGGCGCGAGGCTGGGCAACTTTATGCTCCGGGGCTACGCGCGTTACGCAGCACCCAGCCCATTTTGCGCGTCACTGTCAGCCATCCACGCGATGTGCTTTGGACTATGGAGGAGGCTGCGACGTGTGCCGGTTTAAGCGCTGTAATTGGCGAGGTGCATGGCGCGCCAGCCGTGCTAGATTTCACTGCCACCAAACGGCTTGTGATGCGGGCGGAGGCGTCTGGCGTACCCCTATATCTGATCCGCAGTGGCGATCCTGGCGTGTTGAGTGCGGCGCGGGCACGTTGGCGGGTAGGGTCGCTCCCCTCGCGGCTCAATCCGAACGACCCGCAGGCGCCGGGTGTAGCGCAATGGGATTTAGATTTGTTTCGTGCAAGGGGCCGCGCGCAAGGGCGTTGGGTGGCGCAATATGACCCAACAGCAGCCCACACAACAAATCGTTTCAGTCTGGTTCCCCGATCTGACGCTGGATCGTTGGAGGCGTGTGGCCAGTCAGTACAGATCGGTACCGAGTCATGATGTGCCTGTGGTCCTGTCCCGCAATGGTACGCATGGTCCTGTTGTCTACAGTCTAAGCACTGCGGCCAAGGATCGGGGGATCAATCGTGGGGACCGCGTAGTGGACGTTCAGGCAATCCATTCTGATCTGCATGTGGAAAGTGCGGATTTAGACGGTGATCAGGCCCTCATGCAGCACCTTGTGCATTGGGCGCGTCGCTGGTGTCCTTGGACGGCACAGGATGGGACAGACGGGCTTTATCTTGACGTGACGGGTGCCTCACATCTGTTTGGGGGCGAAGCGCGAATGTTGCGCGATATGGTGCAACGTTTTGCAATGCAGGGGCTGGCTGCGCGGGTCGCAATGGCCCCAACGCCACTTGCGGCAAATATGTTGGCACGGTTTGGCGCGCCATATCAAATCAGCACGCAGCAAAATATCATCACCGCTTTGGCCCCGCTACCTGTGACCGCGCTGCGTATCACGTCAGATATGGACAGATTGCTGCATCGCTTGGGTATTAAAACCATCGGTGCGCTTGCCGCTATTCCGCGGGCTGCCATGATGCAGCGGTTTGCAAATGTTGCAGCGGATCGCAATCCGTTAATTTTGCTAGACCGCGCCATGGGCCACAGCCCTGATCCGTTGAATGCCCCGCCAGATAACGCGCGGTTTATGGCCCGCGCCCGATTGGCTGAACCCGTGATTGACCCTATGCCGCATCTTAAAGCGCTCGTTGACGATCTGTGCCGAAGTTTAGCGGACGTCGAAAAAGGGGTGCGTCAGTTACTTCTGACCATCTACCGCATTGATAGCGAGTGTCGCACGGTGCAGCTGGCCACCGCCAATGCCAGCCGAGATCCCGCCCATCTTCTGCGTCTATTGGACGGAAAATTAGACGATATTGATCCCGGTTTCGGTTTTGATCTGCTGACGCTTGAGGCACTGCGCGTTGAACCTGTGTTACGAATTCAGGAAAATCTGGATGGGAAACGCGACCCACAAAAAGATATTGCGGGGCTGGTGGATCGCCTAACCGCCCGGTTGGGGCGAGACAAAGTCACTTGGTCGACGTGGTGCGAAAGTCATGTGCCCGAACGTGTTGAGGGCCGCGTCCCCGCCTTGCAAGGTGCCCCCAGTGCTGCGCCAGAACTGTTGCGCGATAGGCCCATCCGTGTCCTTGATCCTCCCGAAGAGGTCCGCGTGATTTATGCCGTTCCCGAAGGCCCGCCTTCGCAATTTCGCTGGCGCGGAATGCTGTATAAATCAACTCGTCACACGGGTCCTGAACGCATCGCACCCGAATGGTGGCGCGACAAACCGGGTACGCGGTTGCGCGATTATTATAAAGTTGAAGTGCAGGATGGTCGCCGCTTTTGGCTGTACCGCGAAGGGGTGATTAATGACGGGCGCGGGGCGGAGCCACGTTGGTTTATGCACGGGTTTTTCGCGTAATGCCTCTGCAAGAAGGGCACCCACGCCGCACCTTAGGCGAAGATAACCAGTTCACATGGCATCCCCCCAGCCCCTATGTAGAATTCGGACTGGCCAGTTGTTTTTCGTTTCTGCGCGCCGCGTCTGATGCTTGCGATTTGACGGCAACAGCCAATTTGCTGGGTTACGATCGTATCGGCATTGCAGATCACAACACTCTGGCAGGTGTAGTCCGCATCCATACAGAGGCCGCCAAAGCCTGCGTCACGCCTTTGATAGGGGCGCGGTTGGTATTGTTATGTGGCACAGAATTGCTGGCCTACCCGCAAGATCGTGATGCCTATGCGCGATTGTCTACGCTGTTATCCAAGGGAAAAATGCAAACCGCTGACGGTGCGTGGCAGGATAAAGGTGAAACGCATCTGACGCTGGAAATGCTGCGCGATCATGCGCAAGGGCTGCATCTTATCGTCATGCCACCCGAAAATCTCGATGTGTTTGCAGCCGGATTACCCCGTCTGACCAAAGCCTTGCCTGATATGAACTACATCGGTGCGTCGTTTCTATATCGCGGGGATGACCGGGCGCGGATCAATCGGCTTGATCGCTTGGCGCGTGCGCATAACCTTTCAATTCTGGCTACGAACGATGTGCTATACCACGCGCCGGATCGCCGCCCTTTACAAGATGTGATGGTCGCTATCCGTGAAGGTGTGACTGTGCCTAATGCCGGTTTTCTGTTGGGGGCAAACGCAGAACGCTACCTGAAATCACCCACCGAGATGTGCCGCTTGTTTGCTGACTGGCCACACGCAATTTCTGCAACGCGCGCACTTGCAGATAAGATCAGGTTTCAGCTGAAAGATCTCAGATATGAGTACCCGCATGAAATTGTGCCGGCGGGAAAGACAGCCCAAGATCAGTTAGAAAAGCTTACATGGGAGGGGGCGAAAACCCGCTATCCAGATGGCACACCGGAACATGTTATCGCCCTGATCCATAAAGAATTTGCGCTGATCAAGAGTAAGGAACTCGCGCGTTATTTTCTGACGATCCATGATATTGTTCGCTTTGCTCGAGAAGAAGCAACGCCCCCCATTCTGTGCCAAGGACGCGGGTCGGCGGCCAATTCTGCGGTGTGCTTTTGCCTTGGGGTTACGTCTGTTGATCCGAATGAAACCAGCGTGCTGTTCGAACGCTTTCTGAGCGAAGAACGTGATGAGCCTCCCGATATCGACGTAGACTTTGAACACGAGCGCCGTGAAGAGATTATCCAATACATGTATGGCAAATATGGTCGCCATCGCGCGGGGCTTTGTGCAACGGTTATCCATTATCGCCCCCGGTCTGCCATTCGTGAGGTCGGTAAAGCGATGGGGTTGTCAGAAGATGTTACATCAAAACTTGCAGGTACTGTTTGGGGCAGTTTTGAGGGGCAATTAGATGATGATCGCGCCAAAGAGGCGGGACTTGATCTGTCTGCCCCTTACCTTCGGATCGTGTTGAAGTTGGCCCAACAAATGATCGGTATGCCGCGCCACCTGTCCCAGCACGTGGGTGGTTTCATCCTGACAGAACGGCCCCTGACTGAAATTGTCCCCATAGGTAACGGGGCTATGCCAGAACGGAGCTTTATCGAATGGGACAAGGATGACATCGAGGCACTTGGTATATTTAAGGTGGATATTCTGGCGCTTGGGATGCTGACATGCATCGCCAAATGCTTTGATCTGATTGATGCGCATTACGATCAGCAGTTTGAATTAGCCACTGTGCCGCAGGATGATACCGCCACCTATGATATGCTGTGCAAGGGTGACAGCCTTGGTGTGTTTCAGGTCGAAAGCCGTGCACAAATGGCGATGCTGCCAAAACTGCGCCCTCGTAGATTCTATGATCTCGTGATTGAGGTTGCCATCGTGCGTCCTGGCCCAATTCAAGGCGACATGGTGCACCCTTATTTGAGGCGGCGGCAGGGTATAGAAAGCGTAGTTTATCCAGCACCAGGTCCACAACACCCGCAAGATGAGCTGTTCAAAATCCTAAGCCGCACTCTTGGCGTGCCGATTTTCCAAGAACAAGCCATGCAAATCGCAATGGACGCGGCCAAATTCACGCCCGCCCAATCCAACGTCCTACGCAAGGCAATGGCGACATTCCGGTCACGCGGGACCATTGAAGCACTGCAATCCCAGATGGTCGGGAACATGGTGAAACGCGGCTATGATCCTGTGTTCGCGCAACGCTGTTTTGACCAGATTAAGGGCTTTGGCGAATACGGCTTTCCAGAAAGCCACGCGGCAAGTTTTGCTAAACTGGTCTATGTCTCAAGCTGGATGAAATGCCATTATCCGGCGGCTTTTGCCTGCGCCTTACTGAATTCCCAGCCCATGGGGTTTTACGCGCCTGCCCAGATCGTGCGCGACGCCCGTGATCACGGAGTCGAAGTGCGCGAGGTCGATGTGAACTATTCCGATTGGAACTGCACATTGGAACCATCGGACGGCGGCTTTGCTCTGCGACTGGGGATGCGGCTGGTGAATGGCTTGGGCGAAGATGCCGCCTTACGCATTATGGCGGCGCGGGATCGGCCCTTTGATAGTCTTGCAGATATCAAAGAACGTGCGCGTATTGACACAAAGGCTATTAAATCTTTGGCCGCCGCAGATACATTCCGTTCCACAGGTAGCGATCGCCGTAATGCGCTATGGCAGGCACAAGCACTTAAAGATGCACCCGCGTTGCCGATTTTTGAACACGCAGATATCAGCGCACGTGGACCTGATCCAGAAGTCGCGTTGCCCGCAATGGCCAAGGCCGAGCATGTTGTCGCTGATTATCAAACCCTGCGCCTGTCGCTCAAGGCTCATCCGATAGCATTTTACCGGGCCAGCCTACGCAAACAAGGGTTCGTGTCCTCTGCTGACTTGGGCCGTATGTATCATGGGCAAAAGGTGTCGCTGGCGGGATTGGTATTGGTGCGCCAAAAACCAGGTAGTGCAAAGGGAGTTTGTTTTATCACGCTTGAGGATGAAACAGGTGTCGCAAACCTCGTGATCTGGCCCAAGCTGTTCAAGACGTACCGGCCAACAATCATGTCCGCACGCCTATTGGTCGTCAAAGGTCATGTACAAACCGATGGGCGCGTCATCCATGTGGTTGCCGATGATCTGCAAGATCGCAGTGATCGTCTGTTGGGCTTATCGGACGCACAACTGCCCGAAACCAAAACGCGCGGCGACCATCCGACCCATCCCATTCCCGGACAGGTTGGGATCAGGGGTCATCCGCGTAACGCGCGTATCATCCCAAAGTCGCGCGATTTCCATTGAAATCATTAACGTAGGTAAGGACAGGTCAAGTACTCACCCTATTAGCCCCAGTGCAAAAAGTATTGGGCTTATGGGTAATATTGACGTTCGCAGATAAAACTTTGGCTCTCTGATGAATGTCTCAGTGTCTATTCATTTATACGGCGTAACACTGCTACACATTTTGCTATACATGGATGAAGTGTGTCTAGCCCCCAATTTCAGTGCCACTAATTTTGGATTTCTCTAATAAGGTTTCTGGCATGGGAGGTCGCATTCCGAGTGCATGATGGGGCCTGATGTGATTGTATTCTTTGAGCCAAATATTGATTGCGACCTGAGCCTGTTTGATGCTGTGGAACCATTCAGCGTTTAGGACTTCTTGGCGAAGAATACCGTTGAACCGTTCATTGTAACCGTTTTCCCAAGGACTGCCTGGGTAGATTTGGATTGGTTTGACGCCAACCTTTCTGAGCCATTTTTGAAGGTGTTCAGCTACGAACTCCCCGCCATTGTCAGATCGAATGCATTCAGGCTTTCCGTATTTCATCAGCAAACGATGTATGACACGCAAAACATCATCTGAGTTCATCTTGTCTTGCACCTCAACGCAAAGAGCTTGGCGGGTAAACTCATCTAAGACGGTCAGCATCTTGTAGCTGCGCCCGTTACTCAGCTTGTCGTGAACAAAATCAATTGCCCAAACATGATTGGGATGCATTGGGCGCAAACGGATGACCGAACTGTCTTTGTGATACAGCCGCCTTCGTTTCTTATGCCGCTCTGGCAGCTTCAGCCCTTCTTCGCGCCATAAACGCTCAACTTTCTTGTGATTGACGTGCCAACCTTCGATCCGCAGCAACTCAGCGATCTTTCGATATCCGTACCGACCATACTGCTTGGCAAGGCGGATCATGGCCAAGCGCAATGCGTCATCACCTTGAACCTTCGTTTTGTAATGCAAGCTAGAACGCGAGACGCCGAGAACCGCACATGTGCGCCGTTCTGACGTATCAAGTCTTTGGCGGGTATGGATTACGGCCTGACGCAACCCATCAACCGTCAGGCCTTCGGCTTTAAATAATCGAGGCTCTCTTTCAAGATCAGCTTGTCCAGTTGGAGGTCCGCAACGATTTTCTTCTTCAGTGCTTTCATTTCTGAGAGCTGCGGTCGCCCTAGACCACCGAACTTCTTGCGCCAATAGTAATAGGTCTTGTCCGAAATACCCGCCTTGCGACACGCGCCCACAACATCCAACCCATCATGCAAATGAACATCAATCTCGCGCAATAACTTCAGTGCATCCTCATGTGAATACCGTTTCCGTGCCATTCTCTGTCACTCCCTTAGTCAACAAATAGTGGCACAGTTTTAGGGGGCCAAGACAATGGTTCATGCAAGCGATCTAACTGTTATGGATATTTACCTTAGCTTACGGTTCATTTTGGGTGATGTTTTGGGCGCTGCAGTTGTGCTTTTGGGGGCAAATGTGCTACCTAAGCGATGGGTCTAACTTATTGAGAGCGTAGCGGTTGCGCTGCCTACCACTTTGTTTTCCGAACACTCCGGCGTCAGTCAAGCGTACTAATAGCCGGTGGTAGCTTGCGTGTGGGATATCTTTGCACCACTCGGATTTCCGAATTTGGTCTGACGAAAAGAGACCATCTGTATTGCAGCACTCTACTGCAGCATAATACAATCTTTTTTCAATCTCATTTAGTCGATCTAGTCCAAACTCTTGTTCCGCAACTTCCAGAGCCCGTCGGAGTTTCATTAATTTTTTTTCGCGGTTCATTATGTTACCAATATTTACCACTATTGCGGTAGACATAGCGATACACAGTCAACTCATCAATTATAGTTATTACTAAAGAATTTGATGTAGGGAATAAACCGGAGCTCCCGTATCTGTAGGCAGATCTAAGTTTAAATTTACTGGCAGCTGGCAATCAGATGTCAGTGAAAGGGTGTGGGTTTATCTCGAAGCTGGCTTTTCCTCGAGGGATGAGATCATAATCAATACCCACCCATTGGTAATGAATTGGGTGGGAAGATCTTATGCGTTTGGCTGGGCTACACAGGTAGGACCGATTTTTGATATATTTTCGGTTATCTGACCCTTGGAAACTCAATATTCTAGGCACTATGATGCTATCATTCAGTATTTGAATGGACAAACTTGGGCTTCTTCAGACTAAAGATAACTGAAATGAACATTTGAGAGAGCACAATCGCGTGACGATTCTGTGGGCTTAGTGCAAGCCTTTGGCACAATCCCCACGGCGACACGTATGCCTAAATGCACCGCCCGCCGTCTACCTCCATGCATACGCCTGTTACCATACTCGCCTCGTCCGAGCATAAGTAGCACGCCGCGTTTCCCATATCTTCGGGGCTTGAAAAGCGTCCCAATGGAATGGTGGACAGAAACTTGGCGCGGACCTCGGGGGTGTCTTCGCCCATGAAAGTTTTCAGCAGTGGCGTTTCGCCTGCCACAGGGTTGATTGCATTTACCCGCACGCCGCTTGGGGCCAGTTCGACGGCCATTCCTTTTGTGGCGTTGTTCATCCACCCCTTCGAGGCGTTGTACCAATTCAGGCGGGGGCGGGGTGAGACGCCTGCGGTTGAAGCCACGTTTAGGATCGCGCCCGATCCTTGGGCCTTCATCAAGGGGACGACGTATTTCGCAGTCAGGTAAACGGACTTACAATTCACGGCAAAGACTTTGTCGAAGTCTTCCTCGGTGACATCTTCCATCGGGGCGGGCAGGTGTGTGGTGCCCGCGTTGTTGATCAAAATATCGATCTGACCAAAGGCTGTTTGAGCCGCCTCGACCATTGCCCGAACGCTCGCGTCATCGGCCACGTTGCAGTGGATGACCTCCACGTTACCACCTACTTGTTTTGCGGTTTCCTGCGCCAAGTCTGTGTTTAAATCGGCGATCATGACGCGCGCGCCCTCTGCTACAAATTTGCGCACGATCCCTGCGCCAAAACCTGATGCGCCGCCGGTTACTATGGCCGTTTTTCCTGCAAGTCTCATGAGAGTAAATCCTGTTCGTGCGAAGGTTTAGCCGTGGCGGGCCGCGACTGTTTTCAACGTTGAAAAACCATAAAGCGCCTCAAAGCCCTTTTCGCGCCCGTGCCCCGAAAGGCCCGTGCCGCCGAAAGGCAATTCAACGCCTCCGCCTGCGCCGTAATTATTCAAAAACACTTGTCCTGCTCTGAGCCTTTTTGCCAAGCGCATTTGGCGGGCGCCGTTCTCAGACCAAACGGATGCGACCAGCCCGAAATCTGTCCCGTTGGCAATTGCGATGGCTTCGTCTTCATCATCAAATGGGATGACAACTTGGACGGGTCCAAAGATTTCGTCTTGGGCCAAGCTGTGATCTGACGGGACCTTGGCGAATAAAGCAGGTGCTACATAGGCCCCACCTTCTGGCGCGCTGTCGATGATCTTGCCACGCGCGGCACATTCCAGATCATGACCTTTGGCAATAAAGCTTTCGACGATCTCTTTTTGTCGTGATGACACCAGCGGCCCGACATCGTGATCCTCAAGTGCGGGACCTGCTTTCAATGCGGCATAACGCTTAGCCATTGCGTCCAGCACTTCGTCATAGCGGCTGCGCTGTACCAATATGCGCGATGATGCAGAGCATGTTTGGCCTGCGTTTTGGATTCCTGCGTTAACCAAGAATGGCAGGGCCGCCTTGATATTTGCATCTTCAAAAACCAACTGCGGTGATTTTCCGCCCAACTCGAGCGTTACGGGCACCACGTTTTCTGCGGCGGAGTGTTGGATCAATTTGCCGACGTTAACTGAACCGGTGAAGCTTATGTGGTTGACGGATTTGTGCGCGCTCAGCGCGGCGCCTGCCTCTGCACCCAAGCCGGGCACGACGTTCAGCACGCCGTCCGGTAGGCCTGCACGTCGGGCCAATTCGCCAAAGGCAAGCGCTGTCAGGCATGCTTCCTCTGCGGGTTTCAAAACGGCCGCATTTCCCATGGCCAGCGCGGCCCCAACGGACCGGCCAATGATTTGCATCGGGTAGTTCCATGGAATGATGTGCCCTGTCACCCCGTGTGGCTCGCGCAATGTGTAAACCGTGTATCCGTCAAGATACGGGATTGTCGTGCCATGCACCTTATCCGCGGCACCGCCGTAGAACTCCATATAGCGTGCGAGTGCTGTTACGTCTGCCTTGGCCTGTGTGAGAGGTTTGCCCACATCAAGGGCCTCAAGGCGTGCCAACTCATCCGCATTCTCAAGAACAAGCTGTCCGATTTTTGCGAGTATGCGCCCGCGCTCAAAAGCGGTGAGAGTGCTCCACGGCCCATCAAGCGCACGGTTTGCTGCATCTACCGCCGCGTCGATGTCCTGAGCGCTGCCTCTGGCAATCTCATACAGTATGGTGCCATCGGAAGGGTTCTTCAACTCAAGCGTTCGGCCGCTTTCGCAGGCCTGCCATCTGCCATCAATCAGACAATGACGTGGATCAATATCAAGGGGCCGTACGCTCATCTCATTACACCTCAGCTGTTGCTGGTCTTTACAAGAGTTGAGCGAATTTGGCCGCTTTAGGCAATGGAGATAATGTCGGACAGCACAGAGATCGCCAAGCTGCGCGGGTCGCGGACAGAAGGAATAAGCCCGATGGGAGAGCGTAGCCGCGCGGCAGCTTGACCGCTGACACCAAGTTCAGATAGGTGCTTCAGCCGGTTTTGGTGCGTCTGCAAGCTGCCAAGCGCACCGATGTAGAACGCGTCACTATCCAGTGCATGCGCAAGGATCGGGGGCTCCCAACTGTGTTCATGAAACAAGAGCACAACTGCCGTGCGCGCATCCACTTTCCAATGGTGGGGCAGCTCCGCGTGCTTCATGTGTGTGGCGTCGATGGGCGGGCTTAGGTGTGGTTTGATACGTTCGAGTTCTGGTGAGGCTACCGCGACAGGGTAATGCAGGGCATGACACAGGTTCGCTAGGGCAATGGTTTCGGGGCCCGTACCAATGATGTGGAACATAACGTCAGGTGCAATGTGCACCAGCAACATCTCTGTCGATCGCTCTGGCTTTTCAGTCAAAGCGCTAATTTCGCCAGAAACACGATCAAAAGTTAGGTGAACGCCCTTCCTAGCATTGCGCAAGGCCATGGCGCGTTCAATCGCCTTGGTTGAGGGCTGCGGAAACAGCATAATTTCCACCCCGCCCCCGCAGGGCAACGCCATGTCCATAAACGGTGAGCCAATGCCATACCGTACCGCCTTAGGTGTGCCCGTCGCCAAAACCTCTGCCGCATGCAAGGCGAGATCATCTTCGATGCAGCCTGAACTTAGCGCACCAATGCGAGCCCCATCTGCCCAAAACGCCATCATTGCGCCAGCGTTGCGATAAGACGGGCCGGTTGTTTCGCTGATGACGGCAAGAACCGCGTTGTGCGGCTTGCGCGCCAAAGCAGCAAGCACGTCGTCTGGAGCGTGGTTGGAAGAAGGATTTATCATATCGCGCTAAATGTGAGTGCTGTGTCACGCGTAGGCAAGGGCAATTCGGGTGCAACGGCTATGTGCAAATATGCGACTTACACCCAACCGTGGTTCGGGTAAGGTGCGCGCAAATGTATGGGGGCCAAAATGGGCGCGATTATTGAAGTAAGCGGACTGGTAAAAAGATATAAAAGCGGCTTTGAGGCGCTTAAGGGCGTGAACCTTACGATTAACGAAGGCGAGATTATTGCGCTTTTGGGCCCAAACGGCGCGGGGAAGACGACGCTTATTTCCTCTATTTGCGGGATTACAAACCCCACCTCTGGGACCGTTTCTGTTGGTGGCTTTGATATCAACGCGGAATACCGCAAAACGCGGGCGATGATCGGGCTTGTGCCGCAAGAGCTTAATCTTGAGCATTTTGAAAAAGTGATCGCGACTGTGCGGTTCTCCCGTGGTCTTTTTGGTAAGCCCGCGGACGAGGCGCACATCGAAAAAATCCTTTGTCAGCTGAGCTTGTGGGACAAACGAAACGCCAAAATTGGTGAACTGTCAGGTGGCATGAAGCGCCGTGTGTTGATTGCAAAAGCACTCGCTCATGAGCCGCGTGTTTTGTTTCTTGATGAGCCGACCGCCGGTGTCGATGTGGAGCTGCGCAAAGATATGTGGGCGGTGGTGCAGGACCTGAAGGCAAGCGGTGTGACGATTATTTTGACCACCCATTACATTGAAGAAGCCGAGGAGGTTGCTGACCGCATCGGTGTTATCAACGGTGGGCAAATCTTGTTGGTGCAAGACAAGGCTGAGTTGATGCAGCAATTGGGTCAAAAGCAGATGCAGATTGATCTGGCTGAACCTTTGGCATCAGACAAGCTGCCGGAGGCGCTTGGTCATTATAATCTTAGTGTGACGGATGATCTTGCCGCACTGATCTACACTTATGACATCAACGCAGAGCGTACAGGCATTACAACGCTGCTTGGTGATTTGCAGGCGGCAGGGTTTGTGCTTCGCGATATCCAGACCAAACAATCCAGCCTTGAGGAAATCTTTGTTGGGCTTGTCGCAGACCAAGACGCACGCACGGCAAACGCAGGAGACGCGGCATGAACATTTATGGCATCAAAGCGATTTTCTTTTTTGAGATGGCGCGCTTTTTTCGCACGGCTGCACAGTCTTTGCTGGCCCCTGTCATTTCTACGGCCCTGTACTTTGTGGTGTTCGGCACAGCAATTGGAAGCCGCATTACAGATGTTGACGGTGTTAGTTACGGCGCGTTCATCGTGCCGGGCTTGATCATGCTAACGGTGATGACCCAATCCGCCAGCAACGCCAGCTTTGGTATATATTTGCCAAAATTTGTCGGTACGATTTATGAGCTTCTTTCTGCGCCAATCAATTTCTTTGAGATCGTTATCGGCTACGTTGGCGCAGCCACGGTGAAGTCACTCATTATCGGCGTGATCATTCTGGCGACGTCATACCTGTTTGTTGACCTGCAAATTGCGCATCCGCTGGCGATGTTTGCATTTCTGATTTTAACCTGTCTTTCGTTTAGTCTGCTGGGCTTTATTATTGGGATTTGGGCTAGCAATTTTGAGCAACTACAACTGATCCCACTTTTGGTTTTGACGCCTCTGGGCTTTCTTGGGGGAACCTTTTACTCGATCACAATGCTTCCTCCTGTCTGGCAGACGATCACGCTGTTCAACCCTGTTGTGTATCTGGTCTCGGGCTTTCGCTGGTCTTTCTTTGGGACCTCTGACGTTAGTATCGGTGTTAGTCTTTTTGCGATTTGCGCGTTTACGGCGATTTGCCTTGGCATTGTGTGGTGGATTTTCAAAACGGGGTATCGTTTGCGCTCCTAAACCGAACAGTTTGATTTGGGGGCGGGCACTTGTAGCAGGTGCTCGCGCACTCTACATCACGCTCATGAAGCGCTTTATCCCATTCAGAAAATCCGCACCTGTTGTCTCTGTTGTTCGGTTGAACGGCATGATTGCAAGTGGTGGTCGCGGCCTGAATGATGCAGGCGCGGCAGCCATGATTGAAAAAGCATTCGCCAAGGGGAAGCCAAAAGCGGTTGCGCTTGTGATTAACTCACCCGGTGGTAGCCCTGCGCAATCATCATTGATTGCGGCGCGCATTCGTCGACTTGCGGATGAAAAAGAGATCCCTGTTTTTGCGTTTGTTGAAGATGTTGCAGCGTCCGGTGGCTATTGGCTGGCCTCCGCTGCGGACGAGATTTTTGTTGATGCCACATCGGTGGTAGGCTCAATCGGAGTGATTAGTGCGGGCTTTGGTATGAGTGAGTTGATCGCGCGCTACGGCATTGAGCGCCGTGTCTACACTGCTGGCACCTCAAAATCGATGAACGATCCGTTCAAGCCTGAAAACCCCGGAGACGTAGCCCGCCTTAACGTTATTCTTGAGCAGCTTCATGAGACGTTCAAACAGCAAATTAGAAGCCGCCGTGCCAATAAATTGGTTGAGCGTGATTTGTTCACTGGTGAGATTTGGGTTGGCCAAGGTGCAGTTGACGTCGGTCTCGCGGACGGTGTCGGGCATCTGGTGCCGACCCTGAAAGATCGCTTTGGCAAAAAAGTGAAGTTCCGCGTTTATGGCCAGCGTAAATCACTTTTGTCACGGATTGGCGCGTCTGCAGTTGGCGGTTTAGCGCATCAGATTGAAGAGCGGGCACAATTTGCGCGCTTTGGCCTATAGTGCGCGCGCCATGCTGATGAAAATCGTCTCTCTCTTTCTGATCGCGATGGTGGTTTTGGCGATGTTCGGCAAACTGCGTTACCCCGGTCAGCAAGCGCTAGCGAACGCCAAGTGCCAAAGTTGCGGCCGATTCAGAATTGGCAAAGGCCCATGTGCATGCGGAGCGAAACGTAAATGACCACGGCACTTTTACTCACGGCTGCTGGTTTGGTCTTACTGCTGATCGCGGGTGATGCGCTGGTGAAAGGCGCGGTTAACTTTGCGCTGCGTCTTGGGATTCCTGCATTGATCGTAAGCTTGACGATTGTTGCTTTTGGTACGTCCGCTCCTGAATTGTTGATTGCGGTTGAGGCAATTATCGATGGAGCACCCGGTATCGCGATGGGTAATGTGGTTGGCTCAAACACCGCCAATGTGTTGCTTGTCTTGGGCGTGCCTGCGTTGTTGGCGGGGCTGCATACGGCGGGCTGTGACACGCGCAAAAGCTTTGTCTATATGATCTTGGCGACCGCGCTTTTCATAGCTGGCGCCTTCTTTGGTCCCATCACATGGGTGCACGGTTTGGTCTTTCTGGCAGCTCTTTTTGCCATATTGGCGGATCAATTTTTTGATGCAAAACGTGCGCGTGCTGCAGGGCAGATTGTCGATGAGGACGAGCCTGAGGGCGCAGACCCCGACATGGCATGGTGGAAGATTAGCGCATTTTTGCTTTTCGGTTTGATAGGGCTTCCTCTAGGCGCGAGCCTTTTGGTTGAGAATTCGGTTATCATCGCACGCAGCTTTGGCGTGTCAGAAACGGTGATTGGCCTGACCTTGATCGCCATAGGAACCTCATTGCCTGAGCTGGCTACCACAGTTGCTGCGGCGTATCGCAAACAAGCGGATGTGGCGATTGGCAATGTCATCGGCTCTAACATGTTTAACTTGTTGGCGATCATCGGCATCGCAAGTTTCATCGGTCCCATCGAGGTCGATCAAGGTGTGTTGAAGTTTGATCTGTGGGTGATGGCGGCGGCGTCGCTGGTCTTGGTCCCATTTGTATTTTTCAAATGGAATATGATGCGTGGCACTGGCGCGATCCTGACGGCGCTTTATGTATCTTATCTGGTGATGTTGCTGGTTTAACCGCCCACTGGAAGGACGAATTTTATGAAGAACGCATTGGTCACGGGCGCGGGTAAACGGCTGGGCCGCGCAATGGCAATCTATCTTGCAGAGCGTGGATACAGCGTTGCTGTGCACTACGCCTCGTCTGCACAAGACGCACGCGACGTCGTTGGAATCATCGAAGGCATGGGGGGTAAGGCGGTTGCTCTGCAGGCTGATTTGTTGAGCGAGAACGATACCCAAGCGCTTATTCCAAATGCGATGTCTGCACTGGGCGGGCCAATTACGTGCCTAGTTAACAACGCGTCTATTT
This sequence comes from Nereida sp. NH-UV-3, assembly GCF_042939535.1. NCBI lineage: Bacteria > Pseudomonadati > Pseudomonadota > Alphaproteobacteria > Rhodobacterales > Roseobacteraceae > Nereida > Nereida sp. NH-UV-3. The sequence continues at coordinate 1,939,129 of NZ_CP132157.1, forward strand.
TTGAATACGATACATTGCAAACCGCGACGCGTAGTAGTTGGGATCGCCATATCGAGAGTAATTTGCGCGCGCCATATGTTCTAAGCCAAGCCGTTGCGGCTCATGCGCCCAAAGGCCAGTTGGACAGCAACGGTGAGCCAATCGCTCAAAGTTTGATTGTGAACATGATTGATCAGCGTGTTCGTAAACTGACACCAGAATTCTCAAGCTACACGATTGCGAAGATGGGACTTTGGGCGCTCACCCAGACCGCTGCGCAGGGCCTTGCGCCAGATGTGCGCGTAAACGCAATTGGGCCAGGTCCTACCCTTCAGGGAGCGAGGCAGTCTGATGCGCATTTTGCCGGTCAGCGTAAAAATACGGTCCTTGGGCGCGGCGCTAACACGTCTGATATAACTGCCGCACTGGGTTACTTTTTGGATGCGCCAGCTGTCTCGGGACAGCTTATTTGCGTGGACGGTGCACAGCACTTGGGGTGGCAAACACCGGATGTCCAAGGGATCGAGTGATCAAGTTCTCTTTTAAGTTGTGCACCGGTCACAGCGGACTTTATCAAACCGTTACAAAAACTTTAACAAAATCAATAATTTGCCATTTTGAAATTAAATATCGAGCTATTTCAATAAGTTACATTCGTGCTTAATTTTTGTGCAAATCAAGGAAATGTCTAAAAACATTGGTGAAATCGCATAATCTAATATCTTACTCACCGACTTATCCACAGCATCCGTGGATCTATTCTCTCTTGCGCACAGCCATTCACAATTGCAGCCACATACAGAATCGCAGACCCTGACTTATGACCGACGCAGCCCCCCTCATTGGACATGAATTGATCCACGATTATCTGCGCACGCTTGATGGCTCGCCCGGTGTGTACAGGATGCTTGATGAGCAAAATCGGGTGCTTTACGTGGGTAAGGCCCGCCATCTTAAAAATCGTGTGAGCAATTATGCGCGGCCCTCAGGGCATTCTGGACGTATTGCGCGTATGATTTCTGAAACGCGCTCGATGATGTTTCTGACTACTCAGACAGAAACAGAGGCGCTGCTTCTCGAACAAAATCTGATCAAACAGCTTAAGCCTAAGTACAATGTGCTGCTGCGTGATGACAAAAGCTTTCCAAATATTCTGGTGAGTAAAGATCATGAGTTTCCGCAAATTTGCAAACATCGCGGCGCTAAGAAAACTAAGGGTGCCTATTATGGGCCATTTGCGAGTGCTGGGGCGGTCAACAGAACATTGAATCAGTTACAGCGTGTGTTTTTGCTGCGTGATTGTTCTGACAGTCAATTCGAGGGGCGTACTCGGCCGTGTTTGAACTACCAGATCAAGCGATGCAGTGCGCCATGCGTTGGCAAAATCTCAGAGCAGGATTACGCCGCCAGCGTCAAAGACGCAGAGCGTTTCTTGTCGGGTAAAACGACGGGTCTTCAAGAAAAGCTGGCCAAAGATATGGCAGATGCGGCAGAGGCTATGGAGTTTGAACGCGCCGCAGCACTGCGCGATCGGTTGCGGGCCATGACGCAAGTACAGACCTCCCAAGGGATTAATCCGCGCGGCGTGTCAGAGGCAGATGTGATCGCGCTGCACATGGAAGGCGGACAGGCTTGTGTTCAAGTGTTCTTCATCAGGGCCAATCAGAACTGGGGCAATCGCGACTACTATCCGCGTCTTGCTGCAGATGTTTCGCACACGGAAGTGATGGAGGCTTTCGTCGGGCAATTCTACGCCGATAAACAACCGCCGAAGCAAGTGATCCTGTCTCACGCCGTAGAGAGTGAAGACCTTGTGGTTGAGGCGCTTAGCCAAAAGGCAGAACGCCGTGTCGAGATCATTGTTCCGCAACGCGGCGAGAAGATGGAACTTTTGGCTGGAGCTGCACGCAATGCTCGTGAAAGCCTTGCGCGGAAAATGGCGGAAAGTGCCAGCCAACTGAAGTTGTTGAAAGGGTTGGCTGAGGCATTCGAGTTGCCCAAGCAGCCGCAACGCATTGAGGTCTACGACAACTCTCACATTCAGGGCGCACATGCGGTAGGTGGTATGATCGTTGCGGGACCTGAAGGGTTCATGAAGAACAGTTACCGCAAGTTTAACATACGCGGTGATGATCTGACCCCCGGCGATGACTTTGGCATGATGAAAGAGGTTCTTCGCCGCCGCTTTAAGCGGTTGCTGAAAGAGGATCCTGACAAGAGTAAAGGCGACTGGCCTGATCTTCTTTTAATCGATGGTGGGGCGGGGCAAGTCAGTGCCGTACGCGAAATTATGGAAGAAATGGGTGTTGGTGATATCCCGATGATAGGTGTTGCCAAGGGTCTTGATCGGGACGCGGGCAAAGAAGAATTCCACCGCACGGGTAAACAGGTAATGGCGCTGCGCCACAACGATCCTGTGCTTTATTTTGTTCAACGTATGCGTGATGAGGCGCACCGTTTTGCCATCGGTACCCACCGGGCAAAGCGATCAAAAGCGATCGGCGGGACACCTCTGGATGATGTGCCGGGCGTTGGTGCGCGGCGCAAAAAGGCATTGTTGATGCATTTTGGCTCGGCCAAGGCTGTTGGCCGTGCCGCGCTTGCGGATTTGAAATCGGTCGACGGAATATCCGAGGCGATGGCGCAAACAATCTATGACCACTTTAACGAGCGTTAGCTCCATCACCCCCCCCCTCACCAAAAAAGAGCGCCCCGCTTTCGCGAGACGCCCTTCTTGGGGACCGGGAGGTATCCTAGAGGTTGCGCGGGGCTTAGAAGTTAGCGAGTGACTTCAGTGATGCGACGCGCGCTGTGTCGTTGTCTTGCTCTGCATTTTCGATCAAGAACGCGTAGTCCACGCCGCCCTGCGCGTTGTCACCGTTTTCGAGTGATTTCAGCGATGCGACTTGTGCTGTGTCGTTGTCCTGCTCTGCATTTTCGATCAGCGATGCGAAATCAATCGATGTGCCGCGGCTTGAGACACGGGCGCTATCGAGAGTTTGGCCCAAGAAGAAGTTCAGCTGTGCCACGTCTTGGTTTTGGCGGGCGTTAATGATGTTAACCAATGTTGTGTCTGCGTAAACACCGGCGCTGACGCCTGCGGATTTGGCGAGTTGGTCAGCAGCTGCTGCAGTTGCGGAAGCGGCGATTGCGATAGCTGTGAATACAGTTGCGAGTTTCCTAATAATTCCTTTCGGTGCCTTGTCTAAGGCGTTGGTTTGTTTGGGCTATATTGCCCTGTGAGTGTCGAGTGAGGCGTCAGTGCCTGTCTCGGATGAGTTGTATATGAGGGTTGTTTTGGGGTTATGATAGGCCTGTCACGAGCAGGTGATCTGTGCGGAAACGAACATCACGCTACCGTGATCGCCTCTTGTGTGCGCAGACCCTGCGGGCGTTATGCCTATGAAAACGGCGCTCACAAGAAATGTTACACCACCGCGATATGTTTCAGCGCGGTGGAAGGGTTTGTAATAATTCAGGTGTGAATTGTTCGATTTGTCGCAAAAGAACCTGTGGCGGCGCAGAGAATCCTGGTCCTATTCTGTTCTTTGGGCGGTTTTTGGTATGCTAGAACTTATCAATATGCGTTGTTTACGTCTTATGATGGCCAAATTCGCAGCCGAAGAGATTGGAGGCGCGGTTTTACTGCCTTTAGCCGCCAAACCTTATGAGGGGCGAGATCAGCGAACCTCTAAAGCTTTTGTCACCACTTGCGTTTACGTAAGGACCTTGATCCCGTTGGGCGTTTTAATTTCAGCTTTGATTGACATTGTATCACCCGTTTCAAAGTTAATGCCGGCCATGTCTAACTGACCTTGCAACATCTGCTGAATTTCTGTGGCTTTAGGATGCACGACAGTCATCTGTTCCAGTCGACAGCCAAGATCAGTCATTCGCGCTGCAGGGTGTGGACCATCGGGCCATTGCATAAGCATCGGGAACGCACCGTCAAATGGCATGGAGCCATCATCGCGCACAGCCATCTGCCATGATAGCGCGTCCCGAGTAATCTTTGTCGCTGGACCTAGTTCAACAGGGAGGTCGGCACAGCTTTGCATCAAGTGGTTCGAGTTGATGATCCATGTGCCTAATCGGGCGGGCCCAGAGAAATTATCAAGATTAAACCAGCGGGCGCGCTGGATCGGGCTTGCACTGGGATCTGTGGCGATAACTTCTAGAAACGTGTCCGGTCCAAGTGACATCAGTAAATTGTGTGTGCCCATTGCCGCGTGTTGGCCCCCTGAGGGCATCTCTATTCCAAGACATTCGCGTACATGTGCTGCACCTTCTTCAAGGGTGCGGGCTGATACTGCGATATGATCAAAGCGAAGCGAATAGTCAGTGAGCAAAATAATGCGCCTTTTGATTGGGATGCAGGGACCTGCTGCAGCATATATGCGACTTATATGGATGCAAACCTGAAGCCGTTAGTTTGGCTGAGATAGGACGCTCGAGCTTTATGAAGGATTTACAGGTGGCTGTACTGAGGGCGTGAGTTTGCCGCAAGATAGTCGCTACCGGTTAGAACCGCAGGCGAACGCGAACTGAAATGCAACGGCTTTGGCGCAAACTATGAGTTTTTTGAGGGCTTCCCGTAAGCCTTGATCTCGCCGCTCAGCGGGTATCCAATGATCGCCCACATTCGAGCAATGAGAGTGAAAAAGTCCTAAAGAGTGTAACGCGCAGAATTCAGCCTGCAGAACATAATGTTGCGCGTCAAATACACTGGCTTGAACGCTATCTGTACTATAATTTGTAGCAGCTCGGCTATGTCTTTACTGATCGCCTGAGAAAACGAAAGTCTTAGGTAGAGGTGCTTTTGCACAACATGCTGGTCCCGCCACACACGCTTTAGGCCATACCAAAAACCTGACCGCTCATCTGCAATTGGCTCGTAAATTTTTGCTGTCGGAACGAATATCAGCTTTTCACCAGATGCGATGATGCGACGTGAAATGTCGTAGTCCTCGCCGCCGCTATGGTTGAAAATGGTATCAAAACGGAACCCGCCTAAAGAAGTGTCGAATAGACGTTTGTGAATGAGAAAATTACCAGTTTTCGCAAAAGGTGTAGGACTACCCAAAGGGCGTTTGTCTGTACCAGGTGGCTGCCGCCAAGCAGAGAGGCTGTTCGACGGCAGAATAACGTAGGGTCCGCAGAAAAAGCGTACATCGGGAAGGCTGTGCATGGCCGAGACGAATTCAGTCAGCCAATTTTCATCGACGGTCTCATCATCATCGACCATTGCGAGCCAGTCGGCGTTTTCGTGTTCCGCAATATCAAAAAGCCGGTTGCGCGCATGGACCACGCCCATTCGACTTTCAAGCTTATGGGTTATTCTGAACGGTAGATTTGCAGCCTTAGTCACGTGAGCGATTTCTGCAGTGGGCCCGTTCTCCACCACAACGCAGTGCAATTTAAAGCCTTCTGGTATGTGCAGACGGGCGATGGATGCCAAACATTCAGTGAGTTCCTTTGGCCGATTATGTGTGCACAGCCCGACAATAAGTTTTTGAGAACGCTGTGGTGTGTCTTGGTTAGCGTCCATACTGGCCTCCGGCGCTACCAAATAGTCTGCACAGATTACCCGCCGGCATTACAAGGTGATAGCCGATAGGTATCCGGAGTTGGTTTTGAAGCCGCTCCTGAATGAGCTTGTGCAGCGGAGGGAAGATCAAGTTTGGAAGCGCCATCAAAATAAAAACAAAACTCGGTTTAACAATACCAGATCAACCCGAACGGCGTGTTGGTCTGCGCCATACATACATATGGCTACGCCCCCATTCAAAGTACTTTCTGAGTAAATTTTTGAAAGTTCTTCGGTCCGGCCAACGGCTTTCCGCAACTAAGTAAGCGCGTAGGTGCTTTTGAGCCGCGAGCTGATCGTCATCAAGGTGTGCGATTTCATCAGCACATGCTGACCTTAAGTGCCATCGCTACCAACTGATCCCTACGTGTTGTGTTCGCCATTCCGGGTTTTATGGGCGCGGTGGGCCGTCAGTTTCTGCAAGATCACCACTATTGCGCACAAAATATCGAGCGTTATGAAAACTGTCAGAACACTAAAAAACATTGGCACCGAAAATGATTGATTGGCTTATTTTTATCCCTGCGTGTTTGGCGTTGAATTTGGCATTTGGGCCTAACAATCTGCTCTCTATGACCCACGGAGCGAAGTCTGGAATTGTCTTCGCTCAAAAAGCTGCCTTCGGGCGCCTATTTGTTTTTGTACCGATGATAGCCATTAGCGCTTTGGGCTTGGGTGTTATTTTAACCACGTCTGCTGTGGTGTTTAATGTTGTTAAGGTGATTGGTGCGATCTATCTGATTTGGTTGGGAATATCCCTTTGGCGTAGTTCGAATAAGGTTGATGCAGCCGGTCTTTCAGCTACTGAAATTAGTCTCAAAGAGGCTTTCAAAACTGAAGGCTTGGTCGCAAGCAGCAATCCCAAAGCCATCTTAATTTTTGCAGCATTCTTTCCGCAGTTCGTTTCGATGGACGCGTATTGGCTGAGCTACTTGGTGCTTGGGGGCGCGTTTATCATGCTTGAGGCTGTGGCGATCTTTACCTATGCGGCCTTGGGACGGTTCGCGGCCTCCTTTGCTCAAAACAAACTGCCCAGTTTTCAGCGCGTGTCTGGCGGGACGATGTGTGTATTCGGCCTGCTACTTTTGGTAAGCCCGCAGCCAACTCGGGGTTAGCCAAACCGGCTTGAAAAGGCATATATCGTTTGCCTTACACCACAGCGCTTAGATAGGCTGGTGCCACGCAGCTATCGCATTGGAATACCTTAAATGACGACCTCAGTTTTTCTCGCGGTGGTCTTCGCGGCTTGTCTGCATGCGGCGTGGAACTCGTTGATCAAGGGTAGTGCGGACAAACACACTGCAATGCTTGGCGTTGTTTTGGGGCACGTTCCAATCTGCATTGTTATGATTTTGCTGGCACCCCCGTTCAATACCGAAGCGCTGCCATGGATGATTGGCGGTATCTTTCTGCATTTAGGGTATCAGCAGTTTCTAATCACAGCTTATCGCCTTGCTGATCTGACGTTGGTGTATCCAATTGCGCGGGGCAGTGCGCCGTTAATTGTGACGGTTGTGTCGGTCGCAGTATTGGGGCTTTCATTCACAGTGTTCGAGGTGTCAGGCGTTTTACTCATCACGTCTGGGGTGGTGTTTTTAGCCTTTGCTAAGCGTATTGATGGCACGCGGGATTTGCGCGGTGTTGTTTTGTCGCTTGGAACCGGTGGCTTCATTGCAGCATATTCCTTGGTGGACGGTATCGGCGCGCGGGTCGCTGGTTCACCGCTTGGGTTTTGGAGTTGGGCCGCGCTTGGAAATGCGGTGCTGTTTACGTGTTGGACTGCCTTTGTCCGTCCAAAAACCTTTGCCGTTTTGCGCTCGGATCGGAGTGCAATGGTTATGGGGCTTGGCGGTGGCACTGCGTCCTTTCTTGCTTATGGTCTCGTCATTTGGGCGTTCACCCAAGCACCGATTGCATTGGTGACCGCGCTGCGTGAGACATCCATTGTGTTTGCACTTTTGATCGGCACTATTGTTTTGAAAGAAAGTGTGACCCGCGTGAAAATAATCTCGGCGGGGGTGATTATCGCCGGTGCTGCCGTTCTACGAATATCCATTTCTTAGGCGGTCTTGCACTCAGGCCCTCATGCATTAGCTGTCGCCGTAAGTACCCATGCCAGCGGATAAGCTTGTGTGTGGGGATGTAGCACAGAACAAGGAGATCATAATGCTGAAAGTTTATCTATCGGGCGAAATTCACACAGACTGGCGCGATCAGATCATCGCAGGTGCCAGCGGCCTAGACGTTGAGTTTTCTGCGCCTGTTACTGATCATGCGGCAAGTGATGATTGCGGTGTTGCGATTATGGGCGATGAGCCCAACAAGTTTTGGCACGACAACAAAGGGGCAAAACTCAACGCGATCCGAACGCGCAAAGGTATTGCAGATGCGGATATTGTCGTGGTGCGTTTTGGCGAAAAGTACAAACAGTGGAACGCCGCTTTCGATGCGGGCTATGCCGCCGCTTTGGGCAAGTCCTTGATCGTCATGCACGGCGCTGATCACCAACACGCACTCAAAGAAGTGGATGCAGCGGCACTTGCTGTCACGGAAACACCAGATCAGATTGTCGAAATTCTTCGATATGTTCTGGACGGCTCGCTTCCTGCGTAAACACTGTCTTTTGTCCCAAAGTGAAAAGGTTCGCTTTGGGACTTTTGACAATACGAATCAAATTTTAAGTAGTGCGGCGGAAAGCGTCCGTATTGCGCAGTATTCTGGCGGTAATGCGCTCCAACTGTTTCCGCGCTCGCAACAGTTGGTGGCTGAACGCGTCAATTACGTAACGGCAACACACAATCGGCACTCTTTGACCGTTTTTCCCTTCTATTGGTAAATACAGAATGTATGAATAACACTGCCCCAGTGTGCGTTTTGGGGCGTTTTTCGATCTGTCTGCGTTTTGACAGGTCCAGTTACGAGTTTGGAGTGTCACATGGCCCGTTCTTTTTTAACCGCTGTCGAGAATCTTATTGGGCTTTGGGAGTTCAATAGCAATGACCCCGCAGCGGACACGGGACTTTCTGACGGTATTGCGCAGGCAGGTGATTTTGACGCCAACGCTACGGTCGCAAATGGGGCCTTGGTTACGGACGGCGACGGGGACGCATTCACGGTCGACACGGCTGGATCGTCAGATAATGCCTTCGATCTCAGCGCAGGCACAATCGTTGCGCAGTTCAACCAGTCGACGCACATCGGCACATCTCCAGACACAATCGTAAATCGCGGCGAGTATGACGACCGCGCGACCGAAGGCTTCTTTGAAATTAGTGTGACCGAAGATGGTCGTGTTGCGGTTGACCACGAAGACAGCGCTGCAAAGATCAGCTTGAAAACTGCTGCCGGTTTTTTCGCACCCGGTGATGACGTGCGCGTTACGTATTCTTGGGATGCAGCCACAGGCGTCATTTTTGAAGTTGAAAATCTGACAGACGGCACTGAAGTGCAGCTGACCGACGCTACAGAAAACCTGACGATGGCGATTGGCGATAATGACGACGAAAGCTTCACTATTGCGGCGGGCGAAGCTTCCGACGGTGTAACAGATCAGTTCTTTGCGGGCACCATCGATTATGTCGCTATTTATGATGTGGCCAATCCGCCCGAGCCTGAAGTGGAACTCATTGATCCTATCACGACGCTCGTGGATGCAGATATCATCGCAGAGTATCTATTCACGGAGAACAATCTCTCAGATCCGATCGCAAGCCGTACATATACTGACACCGCCACTGATTTTGACGGGGTTGCACAAACAGGGACGAACCTTGGCAGCGCCAATACACTTGATGGCGCGCTTGACCTTGATGGCACTAATGACGCTGTCTTGATTGCGGCTGATGAGAATTTTCAGATTGGTCAGGGTGCTGTCTCACTGACGTTCAATCAGGCGGCCCATGTTGGCCAATCGCCAGATACGCTGATTTCACGTGACAGTGGCAATTTTGATGACGGTGGGCATCTGACGATCAACGTCACCTCAAGCGGCAACCTTGTTGTGCGCCACCAGACGGATAGCCAGAACTTTTTCTACGAAACGGGTTCGGGCTTCTTTGCCACCGGTGACGACGTTCGGGTGTTTTATCAGTGGGACGACCAAGGCGAAGATGGTCGTTTGATCGTTCAGAACCTAACCGACAACACAGAATACAGTGAAGATATCACGGACGCACTGACCCTTGATATGGGGCCAAACTTTAACGAGCCTTGGACAATCGGGGCGAGCCAGATTTATTCTGGTGACAACGCTGCTGATAACTTGGGCGAGTACTTTGACGGTGCCATTGATGACGTGCGGATTTGGTCAACAGCTGCGCCGGCGCTTGATGGCACGGTGACAGGTACCGCTGGCGATGACGTAATTGATACGGATTACGCTGATGATCCCGAAGGTGATATCGTCGACGGACAAGACGCGATTGATCCAAATGCCTCCCCGAACGATGACGTGATTTCTGCGCTGGGCGGCGACGACACAGTTGATGCGGGTGCTGGTGATGACAGCGTTTCTGGTGGTGAGGGTGATGATAATATCGACGGTGGCGACGGCGATGATGTGCTGTCGGGGGATGCGGGTGATGACACCCTCGTTGGTGGCGCTGGCAATGACACACTTGAGGGTGGCGCGGACCGCGACACAATCATCGCGGGGCCTGGTGATGTGGTCGATGGCGGCGAGGCTGGCGACGACAATGACACCCTTGATGTGCGCGGCGCAGGTCCGGCGATTGTCACTTATGACCCTAATAATCCTGAGGCTGGCACCGTCACTTTCGTCGCAACCGGCGGCGTTGTTACGGGAACACTGACATTCACCAACATTGAAACGGTTCTCTTTACGCCAGCCCCTGATGGCACGGTTTCGGGCACCAGTGGTGATGATCTGATCGACGCTGATTACACCGGTGATCCCGAAGGCGACCAGGTTGATAGCAACGACGCAGTTCTCGGCAACGTAGGCTCGAATGATGATATCATCGATGCGGGCGCTGGTGATGATACTGTTCGCTCTGGCGAAGGGTCAGACACCATCTTCGGTGGCGAGGGCAATGACGTTATTGATGCGGGCGTCGGTGATGACACCGCGTCTGGCGGCGCGGGAGATGATACATTCCGAGGCGGTGCCGGTGATGATGCGTTCTTCGGCGGTGATGGCGATGATCAATTCAATCTAAACGTTGGAGGAATTCTAGCCGACGGTGATACAGATGTAATCGATGGTGGGGCTGACGGCGAAACCGATGGGGATACCATGTCGGTCACAGATGGTGGCGCAGGAGAAACCCTAAGTGTCATTTTTGATGGTGACGAGTCCGGTCAAATTTCCTCGACAGTGGGCACATCAACCACCGACTTTGCCGAGATCGAAGGTATCGCTGTGAGCGGCTCTAATGTGGTGATTGACGCCTCACAAAGTGACGTCGATCAGAACCTTGAAGTGAGCGCTTTGGTCGGTGCTACGGTTACGGGCGGCTCAGGGAACGATACAATCCGTACCATTGGCGAGACGACTGTCGATGGTGGTCAGGGTGATGATGTTATCGATGGCTTTGCTCTTGATACGGTCATTCAACTGACAGATGATTTTGGTGATGACACGATCGACGGTGGTGAAGTTGCTGAAACGGCGGGTGATACGCTTGATGCGTCTGGCATCACCGCGGGCGGCGTCACCGTCAACCTGACTGCTGATGAAGACGGTACGCTCACTGATAACACAACTGGCGATGTCGCTACGTTTGTTAACATTGAAAACATCACCACCACGGACCAAGACGATATCATTGACGCATTTGCGGCCACTGTGGGTATCAATGTTGATGCAGGAGATGGTGCTGACACGATCACCGGCGGTGACGGAGATGACATGATCGAGCTTGGTGCCGCAGATGAGGATAATGATGTTGTCGTTCTGACGGATGATTTCGGCGATGACGTCTTGTCCGGCTTCGAGACCCCGACGGTTAATCCTGATGGCTCTCTGACGTCAAATGATACATTTGATGTAACTGGATTGACCAATGCTGACGGCGATCCGGTCACGACAGATGACGTGGTCGTAACCGACACCAACGGTGACGGTACTGGCGATGCAATCCTCACTTTCCCGAACGGCGAAAGCGTAACCCTTACTGGCGTCACACCTGACTTGGTCGATGATGTCGATGAGCTTATCGCTATCGGGATCCCACCGGTTCCCGATGGTACGGTGAGCGGTACGGATGGCGATGATGTGATTGTTGCTGGGCCGTTAACCTTTGGTAGCAATGTATTTGCGACATATACTGGTGATCCAGACGGGGATCTTGTCGACAACAACGACGCTGTGGTCGGAAATGTTGGCTCTAATGACGACATCATCGAAGCGGGTGCTGGTGATGACACTATTTTCGCAGGGCAGGGCAACGATACTGCTTTTGGTGAGGCTGGTAATGATCGTTTTGTTCACCAAGGTGGCGATGACACTTACTTTGGTGGAGATGGGAACGATGTTGTCGGTTCAAATACTTTAGGCGGCAGTTACACATTCTTTGGTGGTGATGGCTCTGATCGGAACACGACTGTTAGTGGTGATGCGCGAAGCGACACGTATTTTGGCGAAGCTGGTAATGATCTTTTCGCTACATCCGGAGGGAGCGATGTACTTGATGGTGGTGACGGAAATGACCGATTTTTCATTGTAGATGCGGATTCCTACGGTGCAATCGGGAGTCACACAATTGTCGGTGGGGAAGGTGCTGAAATTCCGAGTGCAGTCGCGGGTGAGATCGCCGGAGACACTTTGGGCCTGTCAAATTTTTCTAATACGGGCAAGGGCGTCACATTTATCTTTGATGGTGATGAACAGGGCACATTCACAACTTCTAACGGTGATAATGCTGCGACATTCAGTGAAATCGAAGTCATTAATGCGCAAACCGTAGGTGACGTCACAATCGATGCATCGGCGAGTGAGGCGGATCAGGGCCTAATATCGATGTTCGCGGATACAACAATTACAGGCGGCTCAGGTGATGACTCTATCGAGACTGGTAGTGGTGCAGACGTTATCGATGGCGGCGCTGGCGCTGATCTGATCGAGACTGGCCTTGGCGACGATCTGATTTTGCTTAGCGATAGCTTTGGCAACGACACTATCACTGCCGGGGGTTTCAATCAAACCAACGGGGATGCTCTCGATGCATCTGGCCTGACCACAAGCGGCGTAAATGTTGATTTCAGTGCTAGTGAAGCTGGCACTGTTACGGATGATACCACTGGCGATGTTGCCACGTTCTTCGAAATCGAAAACATCATCACCACGGACCAAGACGATGTGATCGACGCATCTGCGGTGACGTCTGGCGGTGTTAATGCCGAAGCTGGTGGCGGCGATGATACGCTGATCGGTGGTGGTGGTGCAGACACGCTATCGGGCGGCGACGACGCGGATACGTTCTCGGGGCTTTCAAGTGGTGATGTCATTACCGGCGGCGAAGGCGGCACGGACGACGATACCATCGAAGTTGGTCCTGATACGCCGTTTAACGTCCTTTATGATGCGGCTGATCCTACATTTGATCCTGCTACTGGCGAAAGCGAAAGTGGTGTCATTCAGTTGCTTGACGCACCTGGCGGTTCTGTCACGGGCACAATCACATTCTCAGAGATTGAGAACATTATGTGCTTTACGCCCGGTACTCTGGTTGCCACAGCTCAGGGTCAGAAACCGGTTGAAACACTGACCCAAGATGATCTGATCCTTACGCGGGACAATGGTTTCCAGCCAATCGCATGGACCGGTCAACGGGCTTTGACGGCACAAGAGCTGGCGGCAAGCCCGAAGATCCAACCGATCTTGATCAAGGCAAATTCGCTTGGTGAAGGGGTGCCTGAACGTGACATGATGGTGTCGCCTAACCACCGGATGCTGGTGACGGATCCCAAGCTGCAAATGTACTTGCACGAGAGTGAGGCACTTGTTGCGGCCAAGCACATGACTGCCATTGACGGTGTGGCGCAAATGGCCACGTCCAGCCTGACCTATGTGCACTTTATGTTTGAGCGCCACGAGGTTGTTCTGGCAGATGGTGTATGGTCGGAAAGCTTCCAGCCGGGTGATTATTCGATGAATGGCATGCCAAGTGAGCAGCGCGCAGAACTCGATATGCTTTTACCTGAATTGGAAGTGACAGGTGCAGGTGCGTTCATGTCTGCGCGGACACAGTTGAAGGGCTTTGAGGCGCGCACATTGTTCGGTGCACGCAAAGCCTAGCTTCTTGGCACTCCGCCATTGCGCGGGGTGCTTTTATGCGTCTCTTTGAGGTTCTGACTTCTGATTGCGCGGCTATAATGCCGTTTTTGCGGATGTTTCTTTGGGGGTGGTGCGCTATGCTTCTCCTTAAGGTTCTATGTGTGCTCACGGCGAAAAGCCGTGGGTGCCGCGCAAAAGTAAGGAAAACCGCATGTTCTCGTTCAAATCACTACGTGTCAAAATTGTTGGGGTGGCTTTAGGGATATGCATGTCCTCAGCGGCTGTTGCGCAGGAATTTACCTTTTCGGTGCACCATTTCTTAAGCCCTAAAGCCATCACGCAGACCCGTTTGATCGAGCCATGGGTTGCTGCCATCGAGGAGGCATCAGGTGGGCGGATGGCGTTCGAAGTATTTCCGTCCATGTCATTGGGTGGCAAGCCGTCAGAGCTTTACGGTCAAGTTCGCGATGGTGTTGCAGATGTCGTGTGGACGCTGCCCGGATACACCCCTGGTGTCTTTCCTCGCGTAGAGGTTTTTGAACTGCCCAACGTACATGGCGGCGATGCTTTGGCGACTAACCGCGCTATTCAAGACATGATGCCTGATCTGGCTGCTGACTTTGATGACATCCATCCGCTTCTTGTGCACGTACACGCCGGAAACGCGCTTCATCTTGCATCGGGTAATGTAACAGAGCTGCAAGATTTTGAGGGCCTCAAGATTAGAAGCCCTTCGCGGACGGGCGCGTGGATGCTTGAGGCTTTGGGCGCAGAGCCTGTGGGCATGCCTGTTCCTGCGCTGCCGCAAGCGCTTGCCAAAAAGACAGTTGATGCAGGGCTTGTGCCTTTTGAGGTGGCGATCCCGCTCAAACTTGCCGACCTAACGACGGCTTCGGTTGAGTTGGATGGTGGTGCACGATTTGGCACGTCCACCTTCCTTTTTGCGATGAACAAGAACAGTTATGCATCTTTGCCCCCTGATCTTCAGGCGATCGTTGATGAAGTGTCGGGCCGCGTTTTGTCAGAGGCTATGGGTGCTGCATGGAATGAGATGGAGCCACTGGGCAAAGAGCGCGCCCGCGCGGCTGGCGCAACCGTAAGCGCCTTGTCGGCGAAAAATACGGCGGCCTTTGATGCTCCGTTTCAGCAGGTGGCGGATCGCTGGGTGAGCGAAGTGAACAGCATTGGTATTGACGGTGCTGAATTGCTAGGGCGTGCCCGCGAGGCAGTTGCGAAGTACTCGAAGTAGAGACGTCTTTACGGCTGTGCTAAGTATGATGCGGCCTGCTGTACCAAGTGGGCCACGTCATTTAGCCGTTCTGCCAGCGGGCTGGTTTTGCGCCAGATCATTCCGATTTGCCGTGAGGGTTGCGCACCATCAAGCGCCGAAATCGCCACGGGTGCTGAACGGGTCTCTACCTCAACGGCCATCTGCGGGATCAATGTGACGCCGATGCCCGCACCAACCATCTGCACCAAAGTTGACAAAGACGTGCCGTCTAGACCCTCCCAAGGGCGAACAGATGGGCCTGTGCAGAACGATAATGCCTGGTCGCGAAAACAGTGCCCTTCCTCCAAAAGTAAAAGCCGCATCGCCGCCAGCCCTTTTGCATCTGGTGGGGGTAACTGCGCATCAGCAGCGGGGCGGACAAGCACAAAGTTTTCTTCAAAAAGCGGCACCTCGGCAAAGCTGGTTTCGCCCACGGGCAGGGCTAACAAAGCCGCATCAATTTTGCCGTCTGCTAGTTCTTGCAGCAACTTCGGGGTCATCGTTTCACGTATGTGGATGTCGAGGCCGTCATATCTTTGGGTTAGTGCACCGATAACTTTGGGCAAAAGATAGGGCGCAATTGTCGGGATCACGCCAAGGCGTAGTTTGCCACTTAGCTTGCTTTGTTGTGAGCGCGCCAAGTCCGTCAACTCATCGACAGAGCGTAAAATATCGCGGGCACGTTCAACAACGGTTTCACCGAATGGCGTCAGACCAAGATTGCGGGGTGTGCGCTCAAACAAGGCTGATCCAAGGGCAGCTTCCATTTCTTTGATCTGCATCGACAGGGCAGGTTGAGAAATTGCACATACCTCGGCAGCCCGTCCAAAGTGACGTTGTTGGACCAGCGCATCAAAATATCGCAGCTGTTTGAGAGTTAAATTATCCATAGGGAAAACTTATCATATCAATCAGAAAATACAACTTATCCTAATGGAAAACCTTTGCTAGAACTATTCTAAATTAGCAACATTGGAGATTCTCATGGACGGCGCATTCGACGACATCAACAACGAAAAATCGGGCAAATGCCCTGTTATGCACGGCGTGCACTCCGCTAAGGGGACGCAGGCGAACCAACATTGGTGGCCGAACCAACTGAACCTCAAAATGCTGAGCCAGAACGCGCCAAGCGTCAGCCCAATGGATGCTGACTTTAATTATGCTGAAGCGTTCAAGGCCCTTGATCTGGATGCCCTGCGCGCCGATTTGAAAGCGTTGATGACAGACAGCCAAGATTGGTGGCCTGCGGACTACGGCCACTATGGCCCATTCTTCATTCGGATGGCGTGGCACTCTGCAGGTACATACCGTGTGCATGATGGTCGCGGTGGTGCGGGTTCCGGCAGCCAACGTTTTGCGCCGCTCAACAGCTGGCCAGACAACGGCAACCTCGACAAAGCGCGCCGTCTTCTGTGGCCTATCAAGCAAAAATACGGTGCTGCAATTTCGTGGGCGGACTTGATGATCCTCGCGGGTAACGAAGCCCTTGAGACGATGGGTTTCGAACCATACGGCTTCGCTGGTGGTCGCGAAGATATCTGGGAGCCTGAAGAAGACATCTACTGGGGTCCTGAAACCGAGTGGCTCGCAGACGAGCGTTACAGCGGCGATCGTGAGTTGGCGCCTGTCTTGGGTGCGGTGCAGATGGGTCTGATCTACGTCAATCCAGAAGGACCAAACGGCAACCCTGACCCGTTGGCATCAGCGCGCGACATCCGCGAAACCTTTGGCCGCATGGCCATGAACGATGAAGAAACTGTAGCGCTGATTGCGGGTGGTCACACATTCGGCAAAGGCCACGGCGCCGCCGACCCCGAGCAATATGTGGATGCAGAACCTGAGGGCGCTGGCCTTGAAGCAATGGGCTTTGGTTGGGCAAACTCATACGAGAGCGGAAAAGGTGAGCACACAATCACTTCTGGCCTTGAAGGTGCGTGGACAACAAACCCAGCGGTTTGGGACAACAACTACTTTGAGAACCTATTTGGTTACGACTGGGAGCTGACTGAAAGCCCTGCAGGTGCCAAGCAGTGGAAGCCGGTTCAGGCGGAAGCTCAGGGTACCGTGCCAGATGCGCACAACCCCGAAAAGCGCCACGCACCTGTGATGTTCACGTCTGATTTGGCCATGCGCGAAGATCCTGCCTACGCCAAGATCTCACGTCGCTTTTACGAAAACCCTGAAGAGTTCAAGCAGGCGTTCGCAAAGGCTTGGTTCAAACTAACACACCGTGACATGGGGCCACATAACGTCGGTCTCGGCCCGCTTGTTCCGGCTGAGCCTGAGTTGTGGCAAGATCCTGTGCCTGCGGTAGATCACGCATTGATCGATGCTGCTGATGTGACTGCGTTGAAAGCGGACATCCTTGCATCAGGTGCAACTCCACAAGAGCTTGTTGCCCTTGCGTGGGCCTCTGCATCTACTTTCCGTGGTTCAGATAAGCGCGGTGGTGCAAATGGCGCGCGCATTCGCTTGGCGCCACAAAAAGACTGGGCGGTTAACGCGTCATATGGCTTTGATGCTACGATTGCTAAACTTGAAGCTGTGCAAGCGGCCTTCAATGGCGCGCAGTCTGGTGACAAGAAAGTGTCATTGGCTGACCTGATCGTGCTGGGTGGTTCTGCGGGACTTGAGGCTGCAGCAAAAGCTGCTGGTAGCGACATATCAGTGCCGTTCACTCCGGGCCGGACAGACGCGACACAAGAGCAAACTGACGTGGACAGCTTTAGCGTAATGCAGCCCACTGCCGAAGGGTTCCGTAACTTCTTCCCTGCCGGCAACGTCCGGTCTGCGGCCGAGCATTTGGTGGATCGTGCGCAATTGCTGGCCCTAAGCGCGCCGGAAATGACTGTGCTCATTGGTGGTTTGCGTGTGCTTGATATCAATGCAGGCGGTACAAAGCACGGTGTTCTGACGGATCGCCCGGGTACGTTGAGCAACGACTTCTTCCGCAACTTGCTTTCAACTTTGGGCGCGTGGACGAATGTTGGCGACGGCACCTATAAAACGTCTGAAGGCGGTGAGTGGACGGGTACAGAGGTTGACCTTCTGTTCGGTTCAAACTCAATCCTGCGCTCTCTGGCTGAAGTCTATGCATCCGATGATGCAGAGCAGAAGTTCCTCGCGGACTTCGTGGCGGCTTGGGTCAAAGTGATGGAACTGGACCGCTTTGATCTGGCGGCATAAGCCATTTCATAGTCGGAAATTGGAAACGCCGCGCTTTGACTAGCGCGGCGTTTTTTTATGCGGGATAGGCCTTGCTGAGATAGTCATCCATTGCAGGCTTGTAGTGGACAAGCTCATCACTGACAGGTGCAAAGCTTTGTAGTCGCGCATCGTAATCCAGAACAGACTGGGGCCACTCAACGGGCAAGCCAAGTGCCTGCTCAAACGCTCTGATCCATGCGAACGTGACTGCAAACCCACAGTCGCAAAGCCAAAGCGTGTCTGGGTCAAGTGGGCTGTCGCGCAGCAATAGCGCTAATGCTTTAAGGTGCTTTGTGATCTCTGCACCACCGGCTTTCACAGCGTCTGCGTTGCGGGTTTCGTGCGCTACTTGAGGATACATGGCCCGCACCGCTGGTTCGAGGCGCGTGTCGTGCAGCCTGCCTTTCTCGCGGGCCTTTGCGCGAAGTTGCACTGTGTCGGGCAACATCGGAACGTCTGGATAGACCTCGTTGAGGTACTCCGCGATGGCTTCGGAATCCGCCAACATAAAGCCTTCATCAACCATTGCGGGAAGGTTCCCAGACGGAACAATCGCCTTATACTCCGCAGATCCGTAGCCGCCGGGTGGGGGCAATTCTTCCCATGCCAGCCCTTTGTGGCGCATGGTGATCCGCAATTTCGCGCAATAAGTCGCGACTGGTACTGAATAAATGGTCAGCATAGTTTTCCAATCTTAAATCAAAAAAGGGGCCAACCGCTGATGCAATTGACCCCTTGGGTTTGGCTAAGGGCGCTGATTACTCAGCAAGCAGCTGCCATTTTTTGCCCAAAGTGTCGAAGAAGCCTTGTTCTTGCTTCAGCGTGATCCACGTGTTGACGTAGTTGATCCACACTTGGTCTGCTTGCGGCAAAAGCATCGCGATTGGTGTGGGTGCGCGGCCCTCGGCAACTGGCACAATCATCAGTTGGTCGTATTGTGCGACCAGTTTGTTTGCCTCAACGTTTGAGGTGATGTTCGCATCAGCACGGCCTGCGAGGACTTCTTGGAAGTCACGGGCAGGGGCTTCAACGATGCGGTACTGCGCGTCTGGGAAGAACTCTTTGACTTGCTTTTCTTGAGTTGTGCCCAAAGTTGCGGCGACTGAAACGTCAGCGTTGTTCAAATCATCCCAGCTTGAGAAACGACCTGCATTTTCTTTCAGCGTCAATGGCACGGTGGCAAGGCTGAAGTAGCTGTCTGAATACCCTGCGGCTTTTGCGCGGCTTGGCGAAACAGAGGCTGATCCTGTGATGTGGTACTGGCCCGAGGTCACGCCGCTCACCAATGTTTTCCAGTCTGTTGCAACGAACTCAACTTCCACGCCCAGATCGGCAGCCAGCTGCGTCATCACATCGATGTCGTATCCGGTGTAGCTGTTTGTCGCGACATCGCGCATTGTCATTGGGTTCCAATCGCCAGTCGTGCCGACTTTCAGCACGCCATTTGAAAGGATTTCACTCAGGGCAGATTGTGCAGTCGCCTGTACGGAACTTGCCGCAAGAACGAGGGTCGCAGCAGCGATCTTAAAAAATTTCATGGGTATTCCTCTTTGTGTATTTAGGGCTAGTTAGGGTGAAATGGGCGGCAGGAAACTGGTAATCCCGATAAAAATTGCGTTGCGTGTCCTTTTTTGCCATCACGCAGCTCTAGGAGAAGTGTAAACTATGGTTGCCTTAATTTCTATGCAAAAAGTGTCAAAGTTTTTTGACACTTTTCAAGCGCTGAAGGATGTGTCCCTTGATGTGAACCTTGGTGAGAAGGTTGTCATCTGTGGTCCATCCGGCTCCGGTAAGTCGACGCTGATCCGCTGTATTAACCGTCTTGAGGCGCATGAGCAGGGCGAAATTATCGTAGATGGTGTGACGCTAACTGATGATAAGGCGACCCTTGAGAAAATCCGCGGCAACGTCGGGATGGTTTTTCAACAGTTCAATTTGTTCCCTCATCTGACAGTGCTCGAAAACTTGACCCTCGGTCCGCGGCGCGTTTTGGGACTGGATCCGAAAGCCGCCGAAGAACGTGCGATGAAATATCTTAATCGCGTTCGAATTCCGGATCAGGCTGATAAGTTGCCGCGCCAATTATCTGGTGGTCAGCAGCAACGCGTGGCTATTGCGCGATCTCTTTGTATGGAACCGCGCATTTTACTTTTCGATGAGCCTACCTCGGCGCTTGATCCTGAAATGATTGCCGAAGTGCTTGATGTGATGTCTGAGTTGGCGCGTGACGGAATGACCATGGTGGTTGTAACCCACGAAATGGGTTTTGCCCGCCGCGTTGCCGATAAGATGGTATTCATGGATAAGGGCCAAATCGTTGAGGTGGGCCCCACGGAACAGGTCTTTACGGCCCCGAAATCTGCGCGCTTTGGTGCGTTTATCCAACAAATTCTGAACCACTAGGGGCGTATTATGAAACGTTTGATTGTTCTTGCGCCACTGGCTTTGCTGTTGTCGGGCTGTTCTGGAAATTGGGGGTGGTATGTAGTTGATCCTCGCACTGCCAACGGTCTCGCCAACCTTAAATTCATGGCGACAGGTGCCTACAACACCATTTTGATGTCACTGACCGCCATTCTTATTTCGGTTGTGGTTGGGCTTTTGATTGCGCTGCCAGGGTTGTCCAGCAAGCGCCGCTACCGCGCGATTAACCGAACATATGTTGAGGTGGTGCGCGCGGTGCCGATCCTTGTTCTGATCCTTTGGGTGTACTATGGCCTGCCGCAACTTACAGGCCTGACGCTGAACGTGTTCTGGGCCGGTGTGCTGGCGCTTGCTCTGTCGGATAGTGCGTTTCAGGCCGAGATTTTCCGCGCTGGTATTCAGTCAATCAATCGTGGTCAATATGAGGCGGCGCAGTCTATTTCGTTAAACTACCGTGATACGATGCGCTTTATCATCTTGCCCCAAGCTATCCGCCGCATCCTGCCTGCATTGGGCAACCAGCTGGTCTATATGCTCAAGATGTCGTCTCTGGTGTCGGTGATCGGGATGCAAGAATTGACCCGCAAGGCGAACGAACTGGTGGTCTCCGAATACCGACCCCTCGAGATTTATACTATTTTGGTGTTGGAATATCTGGTTCTTATCCTCATTGTATCTGCAGGCGTCCGTTGGCTTGAACGGCGTATGAAAGCGGCGGACTAAATATGCAAAAAGATGATCTGACGACCGGCCCGATCTCGGGTCATTTCCGCGCGCTTGCGGTTCCGGCGGCCTTCGGGATGCTGTTCGCCACTCTCTACAACGTGGTTGATGTTTATTTCGCCGGCATGTTGGGAACCGAGGCGCAGGCAGGTTTGGCCGTTGGGTATCAGGCATTTTTCATCATGATGGCCGTGGGGTTTGGCCTTGGGTCTGCGCTCAGCGCACTTGTAAGTAACGCAAAGGGACGCAAAGACGGCACCTCGTCGCGCAGGTTGGCGGCCCAAGGGATTAGTTTTGGTTTGATCGCAACGGCTTTGCTGATGTGTATCGGGGCGTTTTCTGGCCCGTTCTTGATTGCGCTCGTCTCTGAAGAAGGCGCCTACCGCGATGCGGCCTTGGGGTATTTCAATTGGCTGTTGTTCGCGCTGCCTGCATTTTTGCTGGCTTATGGTACGAATGGTATTTTGCAATCTCACGGTGATACGGTTTCGATGCAGCGTGGCTTGATGGTGGCCTTCGTGGCGAACATCGGACTGAACCCATTGTTCATTTTTGGCATTCCCGGCGTGTGGGGCGGCATGGGTTTTAACGGTATCGCGGCGGCTACGATCCTGTCACAGACGGGTGTAATGATCTGGATCTTCTCGCGGGTGTTTGCGCTAGAGATGATGCAGGGTGTGCCCCGTGATGCGTTCATCCCCACATGGGCTAGCTTCCGTGAAATCTTTGCGCAAATGTTACCGACCACCACGGCGCTTGTGGTGATGTTTGTCTCTGGCTTTGTGGTACAATTTGCCCTTAAAGGTTTTGGCGGCGAGGCTATCGCGGCCTACGGGGTCGGTCTTCGGATTGAACAAATTTTGCTGTTGCCGGTACTGGGTATGACCGGTGCGCTTTTACCTATTGCAGGACAAAATTTTGGCGCGGGTGAGCATGACCGCGTTCGCGAAGCCCTGCGCTTTTGCTGGAAAGTTGGCTTTGTGATGGCCGCTATCGCGTTGCCGTCGTTATGGTTTGGCGGGCATTTTGCGATGGGGCTCTTTACGGATGATGAGGCGGTCATCGAGATCGGGGCAAGCTATCTGCGTGTCGATGCGATCCTGTTCCCCGTTTACATGATGCTCTTTTCAATCAACTCAATCCTACAAGCACTCAAGAAACCAATCTGGACTTTGTGGATCAGCATCTACCGCCAAGGTTTGGGTGTGGGTTTGTTCATATGGGTTTTCGTAAGCCTTGCAGGCTTTGACGTGATTGGCGTCTGGCTGGGTATCGCCACGGCTGTAGCAACCGGGTGGCTGCTGGCCATGTTCGTTGCGGGGCGCGTGGCAGAGCGTGAGATGGGCGGCTTGCTGCGCGCAAGCTGATCAGAAGCTGACTTTTACGTTTGGCAGATCAAGGGCTTTGATCAATTCGCGCAGCTCATTACGGGCTGCGACGTTTGAGATATTCATCCCCTTTACGCCAATGTCGCGTAGATCAAGTAGGGTCAGCCCCCGTGGAAATAGCTCGCGGAAAATAACCCGTTCGTTAAAGCCTGTCGCCGTCCGAAAACCGATGCGCTTTGCGAGCTTCCCAATGGCGGCTTCCATCTTCTTTTTGTTTACCATGTTCTGCGCGCCCATACGGTTGCGCACAACGATCCAATCAATAGGCGTTAGGCCGGCTTTGGCGCGCAATTGACGCGCGGCCCATACCATTTCGGAATACACAGAAGGCCCCGTGATGTTAGTGCCTTCTGTGTCTACGTGGGCCAACAAGTCAAAGTCGATAAAGCTATCGTTTAGGGGTGTGATCAGGGTATCTGCAAGAGAGTGCGCCACTTGGCTTAGCCGCGTGTGAGAGCCGGGGCAGTCGATCAATACAAAGTCATTGTCCGCATCAAGTGCAGCAACACCAGCCGTCAGGCGGGCATCGTAAATGTTTTCACCCTCAGCCAGCGTCGATTGATCCAGCTCGGGCAAATCCAGATAAGTTGGCGTAGGCAGTTCAAGACCTTCGGCATTCAGAAAAGTCTGGCGGTTCGTAATGTAGCGCCCCAGCGTTTTCTGGCGCAGGTCCAAATCAAGGCATCCGACACGGTGGCCCATCCGCGACAGGGCTGTGGCTACGTGCATGGAAACCGTGGATTTTCCCGCGCCGCCTTTTTCATTTCCTACAACGATAATATGCGCCATGTACTCGGCCCTTTGGTTTGTCTTCTTGCATCCGCAAAGATGCTTTTGAGCGACTATATGTGGCGTTGCAACCCAATGAAAGCACAACCGCGCAACATTGGTAAAACTGCAATTAACCAATCAAAAACGCCGCCCCAGATAAGGAGCGGCGTTTGAATTCAACACACAAATGTGCGGCGGGTTTAGAAGCCCAAGCCAGCGTATTTGTTTTTGAACTTGGATACGCGACCACCGGTATCCATCAGCTTTGTGTTACCACCGGTCCATGCTGGGTGCGCGGATGGGTCGATATCCAAAGCGATCTGGTCGCCTTCGGAACCCCAAGTGGATTTCATTTCAACGATATCACCGTTTGTCATTTTGACTTTGATGATGTGGTAGTCAGGGTGGGTATCTTTTCTCATGACATCCGCTCCTTAAGATTTCTTGGGACGGTAGTTTGTTTGCTCGGCGATACGAGCAGACTTACCGCGACGCTCACGAAGATAGTACAGTTTCGCGCGACGCACACGGCCACGGCGTACTACTGTGATGCTGTCAATGTTGGTGGAGTGCAGCGGGAATACGCGCTCAACACCTTCACCGAAGGAGATCTTGCGAACAGTGAACGATCCGGCAATGCCTTCACCGTTCTTGCGCGCAATGCAAACGCCTTCGTAGTTTTGCACACGGCTGCGTGTGCCTTCGGTTACTTTGTAACCAACGCGGATGGTGTCACCCGCTTTAAAGTCGGGAAGCTCGTTCCCAAGGGCCGCAACTTGTTCGGCCTCCAGTTCAGCGATCAGGTTCATGATCGTCTCCTATGTTGCTCACGGTTTGCCCGCGATGGTGTGGCGCAGCCTCAGAGCTCTCGGGTGTCGTTCGGGTCCGCCGTGGCGCCCGCCAGAGGTTAGGTCACTATTCCTTGTGTGCCGCACCAGTTCCCTACATCGCGATACCCGTTGTCGAAACACCAAAGGGTCGTATGCGCAAGTTCACCAATACAAGCGACGTCCGAATCCACTAACGTGGTCAGACTTGCGCCGTATAAGGCCTTTCGCCGGTTCGTGACAACCCCTTGTGTGCCACGCTTGGTATTCATTTCATGGATTGTTCGGTGCTTTGGCGGCTCATGTAAATAACTGGTAAACCCTGCACATGTCGCCTATTTGTACCGCCTATGTTGAACACCACCTTTGCCCTTCATGCCCGCGTCTGAGCTCTCAAATATGGTCGACGCGTCTGACGCCGTCGATGCGCCATTAGCGCGTCTCGGCTGGACCCCTTTCTTTGAGGCACAGCTTGAGGGTTTGTCATCAAGTATTTCCGACTTTCCCGCCGCCGGACAGCCCACTCGGGTCACAGCGGTGCACCGTAATACGCTTCGGGTGATTGGCGTTGATGTTGATCTGACCATTCCGCACGCTTTTGAGGCGACGGTTGGTGATTGGCTCTTGCTCGACCCACAGACAAAAACAGCCTGTGCACGGCTTGAACGCAGCAGTCTGATTAAACGCAAAGCCGCGGGACGGATCACCTACACTCAATCTATAGCGGCTAATATCGATACGGTCTTTGTTGTGTCTTCGTGCAATGCTGATTTCAACGTCGCACGTCTTGAGCGCTACGTGGCGTTGGCGTTTGAGGCGGACACAACGCCCGTCATCATCCTGACCAAAGCGGATTTAAGCGACGACCCTGATGGATATGTGGCGCAGGCCCAAACCATTTCTGAGCGCGTCGCTGTTCTGGCGCTTGATGTGCGCAACACAGATCCGTCCGATGCGTTGGCCCCGTGGGTGCAGCTGGGCCAAACGATTGCATTTTTAGGGTCATCCGGCGTGGGTAAGTCCACACTGGTAAACGCACTTTCGGGACAGATAAAAGCGGCGACCCAAGGTATTCGCGACGATGACGCAAAGGGACGCCACACCACGACCCACCGCGAGTTGCACCAGCTGCCAAATGGATGCGCAGTTCTGGACACACCGGGCATGCGCGAGCTGCAACTGACGGACGCGGCTTCCGGTATCAAGGACGTTTTCGCCGATCTGATCGAGGTCGCTGCACAATGTAAATTCTCTGATTGTGCGCATCAGTCTGAACCGAAGTGCGCCATTAAAGCAGGCATTGCAGACGGCAGTGTTGATCCCGCGCGTGTTGAGCGCTGGCAAAAGCTACAAGATGAAGATGCGCATAATTCAGAAGCCGCCACTCAAACTGCGGCCCACCGCAAGGCCCGTGACAAATCACTGGGAAAGACGATCAAGGGCCTTCAAAAAGGTAACCGCAAGAAATAGGGCCTAATCCTTTTTGAGATGCGCTTGCCAAAGATCAGGCCGGCGCTCTTGGGTGATGCGTTCAGATTGTTCCTGACGCCACTGCGCGATCTTTTTGTGGTTCCCACTGGTCAGCACATCAGGGATGCTCATGCCCTCCCACTCGGCCGGACGGGTGTACTGAGGGTGCTCCAAAAGCCCGTTTGAAAAGCTTTCCTCAACCGTGCTTTCGGCGTTTCCAAGAACACCTGCCAATAACCGTACCGTGGCATCCAAAAGAATTTGAGCGGCCAGCTCACCACCTGTGAGCACGAAATCCCCAAGGCTGACCTCCATGATGTCAAAGCGTTGAAGAACGCGCTCGTCCACCCCTTCAAACCGACCACAGAGCAGCGTTACACCACTTTCGCGCGCAAGGGCTTGGGCCATGCCTTGGTCAAACTTTTTCCCACGGGGGCTGAGGTAAATCATCGGATGCCGTGCGCCGCGATGCGCAGTTGCCAGGGCGTTGCCCACCACATCCGCGCGCATCACCATGCCCGCACCACCGCCCGATGGCGTGTCATCAACGTTCTTGTGCCGGCCTTCACCAAACGTGCGTAGGTCCGTTGTTTCTAACTGCCACACGCCGTCTTTGAGGGCCTTGCCGGTCAGACTTTCGCCTAAAATACCGGGGAAAGCTTGGGGTAAAAGGGTCACCACCCGCGCATCCCATGCTCGGGCCAAGCGGGGTTTGTCGGTTAGCAACTCGCGTGGTTTGAGTGACGCGGAAATAGACTTGCGCCCGACGGAGCGTTCTTCGCGGACAGGCTTTGTAGGCGTTTCAGCAGACGGGGTTTGCGGCGCGTCAGTCATGGGAGTCCTCTTTCAGCGCGCTGTCGTGCAGTGCGTTGTGAGTGTGAGTATCGTTGATGCCGTAGGGCGTTCAAAAGAGACCTTCGGGTGGGTCAATAACCACGCGTCTGCCCGTGACGTCTACTGTTGGAACAGCTGCTTTGGTGAAAGGTACCAACACTGTATCTTTCAACTTGGGGCCTTGGACTTCAAGCAAATCGCCCGCACCGTGATCCATGACGTGCTTAACGGTGCCAAGCTCTGTTCCGCCAGTGTCAAACACCGCCAGACCGATCAGATCGGCGTAGTAGAACTCGTCATCCTCTGCTTGGGGAAGCTGCTCACGGGTGGCGAACAGATCAATGCCTCGCAGTGCGTCCGCATCTTCTTTGGTCACAACGCCCTCAACTTGGGCGGCAAAGCCGTTCTTGATTTGCTGAACCAGAACCATCTCAATGCTTCGCGTGCCGCTTTCGTCTGTCAGCGCGTAGCCAAAGATGTCTGGTGCAAAGCTGCAAAACGACTTGATGCGCACGTCACCCTGTACTCCGAATGCACCGGCGATTGTGCCTACCAAAACCTTGTCGGAGGAGCTCTGGGTCATTGAGGTATCTCACAAATTGAGTTGCGTATGGTCCCGCCCGCATTTTTGCAGGCTTCTGATGTGTTGCCCATCTGATAAACGATCCCCGCCAGAAAAGCAGCACCAACAAACATGATTAAGCGCATCAATCTGAACATGGCGGCTCAACCTTTTTCTTATGACGTTTCTAAATTGGTGGAGGACGGTGCAATTGCGGTGTTCAGATAGCGTTTACTGCAATTCTAAGTCTTTGGTAATTCTGCCCCCGCGAGGGCAAAGTTAAAAAGCGGTTATATACGCCCAAAAACCTTGCCATCCGCGCGGGGACAAAACTGACAAAAGACTTACTCTTCTGCTGCAGCCGCTTCTTCGACTGGTGCTTCTTCAGCCGGTGCGTTTGCTGCTTCAGCTGCTGCCGCGGCTTTAGCTGCTTTTTCTTCTGCACGTTCCTGCGCTTTTTTGCCTGGAACGGCTTTCTTCATGTTGGCGCGCTCTTTCTTTTCGAGAACACCAGCAGCTTCGAGGAAACGGCTTACACGGTCAGTTGGCTGTGCACCTTCGCCCAACCAGTACTGCACGCGCTCCATGTCCAGCTTCACGCGCTCTTCGCTGTCTTTAGGAAGGAGCGGGTTGTATGTGCCGAGCTTCTCGATGAAGCGACCGTCACGTGCCATGCGGCTGTCAGCTGCTACAACACGGTAAAAAGGGCGTTTCTTAGAGCCACCACGGGCCAAACGGATTTTCATAGCCATGAGATTAATTCCTTTGATGGGTTATGATTGGTGTTTTTGGTGATGCTGAATAACTTCAGCGATGATGAAGTTGAGAAACTTCTTGGCAAATTCAGGGTCCAGATCGGCCCTGCCTGCCAAATCTTCTAACCGTGCGATCTGATGCGCCTCGCGCGTGGGATCGGACGGGGGAAGGTCGTGTTCGGCTTTGAGTTTCCCCACTGCCTGTGTGTGCTTGAAGCGCTCTCCGAGGGTGTACACAAGGATCGCATCCAAGCGGTCAATACTCGCGCGGTGCTCTGCCAAAACGGCGGCGGCTTTAGTTACTGCATCAGTCAAGAGCCCATCCTTTCGGGGTGAATTCAGGATCGCGGTAGTGATCGATTTCCATTTCAATACCGTGACGCAGCTGGCTGTTGTTCAACGCGTCTGGTGTCGGGTGGCGGTAGACCACATCGTGGTCGTCAACGCTGGGTGCATCCGCATCTTTGATACAGCCAAGGCGTTCGGCCAAACGGATTGCTTCAAGGTTTTTGGGGTCAAGATAGCTGACGGCAGTGTCCCAGTTCAGCGTCTCATAGGCATAGTCGCGCACCGCATGTGTAGCTTCAAGCGCGATGCCGCGGCCCGCCACTTTGGGCCAGATGATCCAAGCCAATTCCGCGGTAGGCCAGCCTGCGGGCTGCCAGACACCGGCCATGCCATAAGTCTCGTCGGTGATACGGTCGTGGATCATCCACATGCCAAAACCACGAATATTCCAATGCCCGATTTCGGCTGCATAAAGCATCCAAGCCTCATAGGCATTCAGAGGGCCGCCCATAAACCGCGAGCGGTAGCTGCTGAAGGTGGTTTTGAAGTCGGGGTAATCCTCAGCCTCTGGCCCACGCAGAGACAGCCGCTTTGTATTGAGGACAGGGATATTTGCCGTGTGCATTATGCGGCCCCACCTTGAGCAACGTCAAAGAGTGGCGCGGCAAAAACAGCCGGTGCAAAGCAGCGCATGATGCGCGCTGTGTTGATGATCGCGGTGCGGATCATTTCTTTTTGCCAAAGCCCGTCAAACCGGGGGGCAAACCGCCGCCACCACCGAGGCCTGGGAAACCGCCTAAACCACCAGCACCGCCAAGGCCCGCTGGCATTTTGCCACCCGCCATTTGTTGCTGTGCTGCTTCTATCTCGGCCTGTGAGGGGCCGCCTTTTCCGAACATGCCTTTCATGGCCTGTTTCATCATGCCGCCTTTGCCCATCTTGCCCATTTTCTTCATCATGTCAGACATCTGGCGGTGCATTTTCATGAGCTTGTTCAATTCGCTCACCTCAAGGCCGGCACCCTGTGCGATGCGCTTTTTGCGGCTGGCTTGCAAAAGCTGCGGGTTGGCGCGCTCTTTCTTGGTCATTGAATTGATAAGCGCGATCTGGCGGCGCAGGATGCTGTCGTCGAAACCGCTTTCCTCAACTTGCTTGGCCATCTTTTTCATGCCGGGCATCATACCCATGATGCCTTCCATTCCGCCCATTTGAAGCATCTGGTTAAGCTGCATCTTAAGGTCGTTCATGTTGAACTGACCTTTCTGGAAGCGCTTCATCATGCGCTCGGCTTGTTCGGCCTCAATGGTCTCTTGCGCTTTTTCAACAAGGCTGACGATGTCGCCCATGCCAAGGATACGGCCTGCGATACGTTCTGGGTGGAACTCCTCAAGGGCGTCCATTTTCTCGCCCAGGCCCACAAACTTGATCGGCTTGCCTGTAACTGCGCGCATAGAAAGAGCCGCGCCGCCCCGTCCGTCACCGTCCATACGGGTCAGCACAACGCCAGAGATGCCAATCTTTGCATCAAATTCTTCGGCCACTTCCACAGCGACCTGACCTGTTAGACCATCGACAACCAAGAGCGTCTCGCGCGGGTTCACCACATCGCGGACGTCCTCGACTTCTTTCATCAGGGTTTCGTCGATCTGCAAACGGCCCGCCGTATCAAGCATATAGACGTCATAGCCGCCCATTGTTGCCTGCTGCTTGGCCCGTTTTGCAATTTGTACAGCGCTTTCACCCGCAACGATCGGCAAAGTATCCACGCCAATCTGCGTGCCGAGAATGGCCAACTGTTGTTGCGCAGCAGGGCGATAAATGTCGAGAGAGGCCAGCAGAACGCGTTTGCCGTTTTTCTCTTTTAGCCGCTTGGCAAGTTTACCAGTGGTTGTCGTTTTACCGCCACCTTGCAAACCGACCATCAAGATGGGGGCAGGGGCGTTGTCGATTTTCAGTGACCCGATTTCACCTTCATCACCGGCCAGAACATGGACCAACTCATCGTGGACGATTTTGACGACCTGCTGCCCGGGCGTGACCGATTTAGTGACCGATTGTCCTGCGGCCTTTTCTTGCACAGCTTTGATGAAGTCACGGGCAACGGGTAGGGAAACGTCAGCCTCAAGAAGAGCCACCCGTACTTCGCGTAGCGCTGTTTTGACGTCATCTTCGGAAAGCGCACCCTGCTTGGTCAGCCGATCGAATACACCTGATAGGCGATCTGATAGATTTTCAAACATACGCGTGCCCCTTTGCACTTTGTTCCATTAGGCCCAAACATAAGGACCAATCCGAAAAACCCCAAATACCCCCGTGGGCGCAACGCGCTGACGGAGGGCGATCTTTGGTAGATACCATAAAGACCGGAAGTTTGAGACTTCCGTGATTTGACTTGCGTTTAGGCCGAGCGGCGCAATGAGTCAATAGAAGCGGCGCGGTACTAATGTGTGTCCGCCGTCTTCTATATGAGCAGTTGTGGTGAACGGGCAGAAAGCAAGATTGCCTATCTGCCCGCTTGATTTGGTAGCCTTACGACAGGTTTGCGATTTGCTCTTGGGCTTCGGCCAATTTGGCCTCTGCATCCGCACCCAAGCGATCTGCCGCGATCACGGTCACATCGGTAATGCCGATAAAGCCCAGAAAAAAGCGCAGCCACGGTGTTGCGAAATCAATCGGGCTGTCGACTTGCGTGCCGCCGGAAGTCACGACCACATATGCTTTCTTGCCTTCGAGCAGACCTTTGGGGCCATCCGCGCTGTAGCTAAATGTTCGGCCAGGGACGGCAACTTGGTCTGCCCATGCCTTGAGAGCGGCAGGTGGTGCGAAGTTGTAGATCGGCATGCCGATTACGATAGCGTCGGCGGCTTCCAGTTCGGCGATCAAGGTGTCTGACAACTCAAGTGAAGCGGCTTGCTCGGCTGAGCGGTCAGCCTTTGGCAGACCGCGCCCCGTAACAAACCCCAAATCAACAAGTGCAGGAGGTGTTGCGGCCAGATCACGGGTGGCAACAGTGCCGTCCAGTTTTGCAACGACCGCGTCTACAAGCATACGGCTTGAGGCAGAAACAGTGTCGGATGATGTATCGAGGCGAAGAATATTTGAGGGCATGTACTGTGCTTTCTAGCTGAAAAATCTCTGGCCTTTTTTCTATTCGATCTGCAAAGCTGAACATATTGCGCAAAGTTGTGGTGCGTTCTGTTGAATTGTGCACAGTGAAATTCGCGGATGGTTAAGATACGGAGTGGGTCATGAATGATTGGGATGAAATACGCACGGCCTTTCAGGTGGCGCGCAACGGTACCGTAAGCGGGGCCGCCGAGGTATTGGGCGTGCATCATGCTACTGTAATTCGCCATATTGATGCACTTGAGGGCAGGCTTGGTGTGAAGTTGTTTCAGCGCCACGCACGCGGCTACACTGCAACGGAAGCTGGCCAAGACTTGTTGCAGGTCGCTGCAACTACAGATGAACAATTCACCCAGCTTGTTGGACGCCTAAAGGGGCGTGGCGAAGGGGTATCGGGTGATTTTGTTGTAACATCTCTTGCGGGTATTTCGCCGCTTTTGAGTGGTGTGGTTAGTGATTTTCAGGTTCAGCACCCTGATTTGCGTGTGCGGTATCTGACGGGTGAGCGGTTGTTCCGGCTTGAATACGGCGA
Source organism: Nereida sp. NH-UV-3 (assembly GCF_042939535.1). Taxonomy (NCBI): domain Bacteria; kingdom Pseudomonadati; phylum Pseudomonadota; class Alphaproteobacteria; order Rhodobacterales; family Roseobacteraceae; genus Nereida; species Nereida sp. NH-UV-3. The sequence continues at coordinate 1,971,111 of NZ_CP132157.1, forward strand.
GGCCCACGTGGCCATTCGCGCAGGCGCAGCACCGGATCAGCCTGACAATGTTGTGCAGAAGTTCATGAAGCAACGCATGTGCCTTGTGGCGCATGAAAAATATGTGGCGCGTAAAGGGCTGCCTAAAAACGGGGATCTTTCAGGGCATGGCTTTGTGAGCCACGATAGCCGTTCTTCGCGTGCGCCGTTTATTCAATGGTTGGGGCGTGAAGTCCCCGAAGATCAGATTGTGTTCCGCACTTCTGATAATCGCAGCATGGAAGATGCGATCGCTGCGGGTGCTGGCATTGGGTTTGTGCCTGAATGGGAATTGGCTATGCGTGATGATCTGCACGAGGTGATGCCATCCCTTGATGAGTGGTCCGTCCCGATGTGGCTTGTCACCCACGTAGATTTGCACCGCACCGCTAAAGTGCAGGCATTTCTCAAGCATCTAAAGAGTGTGGCTAAGACGTGGACGTTCGCGCAGGACTAAGCGCGGTCTGGCGGCGTTATTCGCCTTCTAACTGCGCGGCAAGAAACGCTTCAAACGCATCAAGGTTCACGGGCTCGAACTGACCAAAGCTTTGCATCCATGTGCTGGCACCGCGTAGCGCGTCCGGCTCAAGCTTGCACCACTTTACCCGTCCGCGCTTTTCTTGCGAGATAAGTCCCGCTTTTTGCAGGATGATAAGGTGCTTGCTTATGGCAGCCAAAGACATGTCAAAGGGCTCTGCCACGTCAGTCACTGCCATGTCGTCTTCAAGCAGCATCGACAGGATCGCGCGGCGTGTGGGGTCCGCGAGTGCGGCAAATGTTGCATCCAGATCGGTCATATTGTGAATGTGATTGGAGGCAAAAACGATAATCGTCAACCATTTGGTTGAATAATGGATTTTGCTAAAACCCATCGCATCGTCTGCGGCGAAATATCATTTGTGTTATTTATCAATGTGTTAGGTTGCGTCGGGCGTTATTGACTCGGATGCGATCTGGCAATAGCTATCCGCTAAGACCACGAAAGGTGTGGGCATGGTAACTGAGCCTGACAAAAGACGGCTTGAAGAGCTGGACGCGCGTATCAACGCGCTGAAGGTTACCCAAACGCCCAAACCGAAAGTGGAAGAGCATTATTCGATGGCCCAGCAGGGTTGGCGAATGGTGACAGAGTTGGTCTCTGGTCTATTGATCGGGGTTGGCTTGGGATACGGACTAGACGTGCTTTTTGGTACGCTGCCGATATTCCTAGTCGTATTTACATTGCTGGGTTTCGTTGCCGGGGTGAACGTCATGATACGCACCTCAAAGGAAATTCAGGCCGAAGCGGTGGCTCACGAGGCTACCAAACAGAACAAAGAGGGCTGAGCATGGCGTCGAATACAGAGCAAACCGCTGGTCAAACACCAAAGAGCACCAAAGGTATTGGCATTGCGTTGTTCGCTCTTGCTACCGTGCTGTTTGTGATTGGCGTTGTTGGAACGAAAGATCCGGCGCTCTCTATTCACCCGATGGATCAGTTCGAGCTCAAGCCCGCATTTGGCGGCAAAGAGATTTCACTCTTCACAGTCACAAACGGCGCTGTCTGGAATTTCCTCGCTGTACTTGCTGTGTTGGCCTTGATGGTTGTTGGTACGCGCGGCCGCGCAATCATCCCAAGCCGCGTTCAGTCAATTGCTGAAATGGCGTACGGCTTCGTGCACAAAATGGTTGAAGATGTGGCCGGCAAAGATGCGCTTGGCTACTTCCCTTATATCTTCACGCTGTTCCTTTTCATTGTGATGACCAACTTCTTGGGCCTGATCCCGACATCTTTCACGCCAACAGCACAGATTGCTGTGACCGTTGTACTGGCCTTGGCAGTATTCATCGCAGTGACAGTCTTGGGCTTTGTCAAAAACGGCGTCAGCTTCTTGGGCCTGTTCTGGGTGTCTTCGGCGCCGCTGGCGTTGCGCCCAGTTCTGGCCATCATCGAAGTCACATCATACTTCGTGCGTCCTGTTAGCTTGTCTATTCGTCTTGCGGGTAACGTGATGGCCGGCCACGCAGTTTTGAAAGTGTTCGCAGGGTTTGCAGGTGCGCTTGGCGCATTTGCGGTTCTGCCAATTCTGGGCGTAGTTGCTATTTACGCCCTCGAGGTACTGGTGTCCTTCATCCAGGCTTATGTTTTCACGGTTCTGACGTGCGTTTATTTAAAAGACGCGCTTCACCCGTCACACTAACGATCGGGCAATCTGCCCGCATCAACGACCAAACGACTAAAATCCATTGTAAGGAGAAAAGACATGGAAGGCGATATCGCAAACTTGGGACAATACATCGGTGCAGGCATGGGCGCGTTGGGCGCAGGCATTGCAGCTCTGGGCGTTGGCAACGTTGCTGGCAACTTCCTCGCAGGCGCACTGCGTAACCCATCTGCTGCTGCTGGCCAGACTGCTACTTTGTTCATCGGCATCGCGTTTGCAGAAGCCCTGGGGATTTTCTCGTTCCTCGTCGCTCTGCTTCTGATGTTCGCTGTCTAATCTTTGAACCTACCGTTTCTTGACGGCAGCCTGTCCTAACAGACGGGCTGCCATCAAACTTCAAGGTTCAAGGAGGCCAAGATGGCAACTGATACATATGGCGCAGAACATGGGGCAGAAGCCGCTGGCATGCCTCAGCTTGAGTTCTCGACATTCCCAAACCAGATTTTCTGGTTGGTGATCGCACTTATCGCGATCTACCTGATCCTTAGTCGTGTGGCATTGCCACGGATTGCTGCTGTTTTGGCAGAGCGTTCAGGGGCCATCACCAACGATCTGGCTGCTGCAGAAGACCTTAAACAACAGGCTCTTGATGCAGAAAACGCATATAACCAAGCACTGGCAGATGCTCGTGCTGAAGCGCAGAACATTGCAAACGCAACGCGTGCTGAAATCCAGAAAGATTTGGATAAAGCAATCGCGAAGGCAGATGCGGAGATTGCTGCGCGCACAGCTGAATCAGAGGCGGCAATTGCTGAAATTCGTGCTGGCGCTAAAGAGAGCATTAAGGAAGTCGCCAAGGATACGGCCAAAGAGTTGGTTGTCGCACTTGGTGGAAAAGCAGATGCACGCAGTGTAACCGCTGCTGTGACTGCGCGGATGAAAGGGTAAGCTATGAACAAGTTTCTGACACCTGCATTCGCCCTTTTGGCAACACCTGCATTGGCAGCCGAAGGTCCTTTCTTTGTTCTCAAGAACACAGACTTTATTGTACTGTGTGGTTTTTTGGTGTTCATGGGCATTCTGTTTTATTTCAACGTTCCATCCATGTTGATGGGTATGTTGGATAAGCGCGCTGCTGATATCAAATCTGAACTGGACGAGGCGAAAGCCCTGCGTGAGGAAGCACAGACCTTGCTAGCGACTTACGAGCGCAAGCAAAAAGAAGTGCAGGCACAAGCAGATCGCATCGTTGAAAAAGCAAAGGCCGATGCTGAGGCAGCGGCCGAGCAAGCCAAAGTTGATCTGAAAGATTCAATTGCGCGCCGCCTTGTGGCAGCGGAAGACCAGATTGCATCGGCAAATGCTGCTGCTGTGAAGGACGTCCGTGATAGCGCGATTGAAGTAGCCATCGGTGCCGCACGCGACGTTGTTGCTAAGCAAAGCACCGCTGCCAGCCTTAATAAATCTATCGATGATGGGATCGATGAAGTTGCAGCCAAGCTGCACTAGTTCGACCAAATCAATAAACAGAAAGCCCCGCGCCCAATTTTGTGCGTGGGGCTTTTTTGTGCGCCTAACGCTTTAATTCGTTGTCGAGGCGTTTTTGTGCGATCAACTCGTGGGCTTCGCGCTTTTGATGGGTATCAAGTGCGGCTTCTACAAAATCCAAATGAGCAGTTACTGCACGGCGGGCGGCGTCAGGGTCGCGGGCTTGGACGGCTGCATTTATCGCACCGTGCTGCTTCAAAAGAGTGTCACGTGTTGTGCGCTGTTTGAACATGATGCCACGGTTGTAAAACACGCCTTCTTTCAACAGATCAAACATCGAGCGCATCATGTGAAGCATGATAATGTTGTGGCTCGCTTCGATAATGGCCATATGAAAATCTGCATCCAAACGCGCCTCATCAGTTGAGTTACGTTTGGCGTGCGCAGCTTCCATTTTTTTATAAATTGTGTCGATAATTTTGAGGTCGGTGTCAGAGCCATGCACAGCGGCGCGTGCCGCAGCGATGCCCTCCATGTCACGGCGAAACCGAATATAATCAAAAACGGCTTCATCGTGGCTGGCAAACAAGGACACTAAGTTCTGATTAAAAGCTGACCCAAGGACTTCGGCTACGTATATGCCCGCGCTTGCTCGCGTCTCTAATAGCTTTTTGTCCTGCAACTCGGCCACTGCCCCACGAAGAGACGGGCGCGATACGCCGAGGCGTTCGGCAAGGTCGCGCTCGGAAGGTAACCGCTCGCCTGGTCGCAGAACGCCGCGCAGAATAAGAAGCTCAATCTGGCGCACAACCGCGCCAGATAATTTTTCAGACCTGATCGGATCGAATGGCATATGGCCTCCTTGGATTGGTCAAACAATATGACCACCAAGCAGAATTGCCAATAGATCAGGCGTCAGTGGGCCGGATAATGAATTCGACGCGGCGGTTCTTAGCGCGGCCTTGGGGTGTCTCGTTGGTGGCAATGGGGCTTGTTTCGCCTTGCCCCAATGCGCGCAGACGCCGTGGCGCGACGCCAGCATCCATCAAAATAGACGCAACCGCCTGGGCGCGACGAGTGGATAGATTAGCGTTGTATTCTTCGGACCCCGTGTCATCCGTATGACCATAGATGTCGATTGTGCTGTCGGGATAGCTTTGCAGGTTGCCCGCCAAAGCACGCAGGTCTCGCTTAAGATCGGCGCGCACATCGGCGCTGTCTGTTCCGAACAAAACATCTTGCGGCATGGTCACGATCAATTCTGAACCCGTGTTTTCAATGGTGATACCGCTACTGGAAAAGTCATCCCGCAGATCTTGCGCTTGCCGATCAAGGCGGGCCCCAATGGCACCGCCGACACCTGCGCCAATCAATGCACCAACCACCGCTTGCTCGCGCCGCTGGCTACTGGTGTCGCCCTTGATCAGGCCCGTAGCTGCACCCGCGAGCGCGCCTATGACAGCGCCGTTTTTGGTGCGACGGTTGGGATCATCAGGGCTGGCGACGCCCTCAAACTCTGTACAGGCGCTAAGCGACAGCGCCGCGATTGTGCTGATCAGTAGGGTTTTCTTCAAAAACATTGGTAGCCTCATTATGCATATTTTTTGGTTAACTTGGTTGAGGCCAATATGCGTCAGAGCAGCGTGTTATCCAATATCTGTACGGATTGATGCGCCAAAAAACGCCGAGGTTGCGCTACGCGTCCGGTGTCAACCGCGCAGTCTCATAGGCCAGCATCGCGCGCTTGACGGGAAGGCCCCAGTGATATCCCCCCAAGCCGCCTGATTTACGCAGCGCGCGGTGACATGGGATTAACCAACTGACGGGGTTGCGTCCAACTGCAGTACCAACGGCGCGGACTGCCTTTGGGTTGCCCACGGCGTGCGCGATTTCGGAGTAGGTAGTGACGTGGCCGGATGGGATCGTGAGCAGCGCTTCCCAGACTTTAATCTGAAATGGCGCGCCCATCAGGTGTAATGACGTGTCACCGCTTTGATTTAAGGCGGCACTGACCCATTTCTCAAGGGCGGTGGGGTTTTCAACGAAATGCGCGTGGGGCCAACGGCCGGACATATCGCGCCATGCGGGGTCTGCACCGCAATCATCGCTGAACGCGAGGCCGCAAAGACCGCGGTCGGTTCCCATGGCCAGTGCTTGCCCAAACGGGGTTGCGAACCAGCCGAAATGAATGGTCAGGCCTTTTCCCTTGCAGGCAAATTCACCGGGGCTCATGGCTTCCCATTTCACGAACAGATCGTGAAGACGGCCTGTGCCAGATAACCCTACCTCAGCGGCGGTATCGAGCGTCGTGAAGTTATTGTGCAGCATGTTTTTTGCGTGACTGAGGGTCAAAAACTGTTGAAAGCGTTTGGGTGAGACACCTGCCCATTGACTGAATGTGCGCTGAAAGTGCGCCGCACTCATGCCCATTTCGCGGGCGATATCGTCAAGCGATAGTTGTTTGCCGTCGTGGGCATCAATCACCTCAATAGCACGTTTGATCAGCCCGTAGTGATAGGGTTCCGATTGATCTGCCTTGGCCATTTATGTGGATCCTTGCTGCTAAGCCCTAATGCAGCGTAACGCAGATGCGCTAAGGTTTGCGACCCAGTTCTTGCGGGTTTTAGGCCGCACAGATGATATCGCGAATATTGAGGTTTTGTGGGATCAGCCTGCGCATCAGCTTAGCTTCCCATGCTGTTAGGACGCGGCGTGGTGCTTTGTGGGTTGGGTCTAAAACATCGGTTTTGGTGCTTGCGGGAATTCTAATCCGTTGGCTTTGCACATAGCCACAGCTTTCAATCCATAACCCGTTTACCATGATCAACGCATGCATAGGCAAAACGAGAGTGTGATAAACCAAGGGTCGCGCGCTAACGTAGCGGGATATTTTTCGGCGTGACAGTGCGATGATGGGGCAAACGGCTTCTTGAACGGCGAAGTGAATTTCGATCAGGGGATGTTGCATCATCACCATTTGCAGCGGAGCCATATAAAGCGGGTCGCTTTGCCGTGAGATGCCCTCCTCGGGCAGGGGGAGGACAAGCGGATCGGGCAGCGGGTTTTCCTCAGTGCCACGGGTACGCTCAATGTGACGCAAAGGCTGCAGGCCGTGATCGCGCGTCACCAGTTGATCGCCCACCGCAAGCCATTCAACGGGTAACTCCCCTTGTGAGGTCATTACATATGAGCCTGGCCCAAGTCCTGATAGCACGGATCGCTTCTCCCGTTTGGTGTTAGATGTCCCTTCGTGATTACCCGCCAAGCGGCTAACAGTGCGTAAACACGCGCGCATGCTTTCACGGTGTTTTGCGACAATTTTAATTGGGTGGCCGCATGTAGGCGGCGGAGCGGGCGAAAAACCTTGCCGCTTTTGCTTGCAGCGGGCATAGGTTTTGTCATGGTAAAGCAGCTCGATTATCACACCATGCGCGAGATATTTACGCGTTTTCATGCAGCCGACCCCGAACCCAAGGGTGAGTTGGATCACGTCAATGCCTACACGCTGGTAGTGGCTGTGGCGCTTTCTGCGCAGTCAACCGATGTGGGCGTGAACCGCGCGACGCGTGAGCTGTTCAAGATAGCTGACACCCCTGAAAAGATGCTGGCTTTGGGTGAAGAAGCTGTGATTGAGCACATCAAAACGATTGGGCTCTATCGCAACAAGGCCAAGAACGTCATTAAGTTGAGCCGTATTCTGGTCGAAGAGCATGGCGGTGTCGTGCCTAACTCGCGCGCTGCTCTTGAGGCCCTGCCCGGTGTGGGGCGCAAAACGGCTAATGTCGTGCTGAATATGTGGTGGGGGATGCCGACGCAGGCTGTAGACACCCATATTTTGCGCATTGGGAACCGCACGGGCATTGCTGTTGGCAAAGATGTGGTTGCGATTGAGCGCGCAATCGAAGATCACGTGCCGGCTGACTTTCAACATCACGCGCATCACTGGCTGATTTTACATGGCCGATACGTATGCAAAGCGCGAAAACCAATGTGCAGCACGTGTTTGATCCGTGACCTGTGCACCTTTGAGGACAAGAATTTATGAAAACGTACAAAGTTGTCGGCATTGGTAATGCCATTGTTGATGTGTTGACCCAATCAGATGATCAGTTTTTGGCGCATATGGGCATCGAAAAAGGCATTATGCAGCTGGTCGAGCGTGAGCGCGCTGAGACACTTTACGGCGCGATGGACAACCGTGTTCAGGCACCGGGCGGTTCGGTCGCTAATACGCTGGCGGGGTTGGGGAACCTTGGGTTGAAGACGGGCTTTGTGGGGCGGGTCGCTGATGATGCTCTTGGGGCGTTTTACGCAGATGCGATGGAGCAGGGTGGTACAGATTTTGTAAACGCGCCCGTCGCCGGAGCAGAGGCGCCTACGTCGCGGTCAATGATTTTTGTGAGCCCCGACGGTGAACGCTCGATGAATACCTACCTCGGTGTGTCTGCAGAACTGGGGCCTGATGATCTTGCGGATGGTGTGGCGGATCAGGCCGAGATTGTGTTTTTGGAAGGCTACCTTTTCGACAAAGACAAAGGAAAAGAAGCGTTTTTGAAAACGGCGCGTGCCTGTCGGGCTGCTGGCGGTAAGGCGGGCATCGCAATTTCTGATCCGTTTTGTGTTGAACGTCACCGCGATGACTTTCTGGGGCTGATTAAGGACGAGTTGGATTACTTCATCGGCAACCGTGCAGAATTGCTGTCATTGTTTCAGACTGCTGATCTTGATGCGGCTCTTGGGAAAGCAGCCGATATTTGCCCTCTGGTCGTTTGTACCCAGTCGGGTGATGGCGTGACGATTGTGCAAGGTCAGACGCGTGTTCATGTGGGCGTGCAAGAGGTGGTGCCCGTGGATGCGACTGGCGCGGGTGATCTTTTTGCAGCGGGCTTTTTGTACGGGCTTGCGACGGGCGCCGATCTTGAGACCTGTGGGAAAATGGGTAACGTTTGTGCTGCGGAAATCATCAGCCACATGGGCGCGCGCCCTGAGGCCGATCTGCAGGCGCTATTTAAGCAAAACGGGCTGATCTAAATCATGAAAGTTCTCATTCTTGGGGCGGCGGGTATGTTGGGGCGCAAGCTGGCGCTTCATCTGCAACGTGTTGGGCGTATTCAGGGCCATGACATTTCTGAACTTGTCCTTGCGGATGTGATTGCGCCCTCCCAAGACGGCGCGCGGTGCGTCGAGGTGAACATTACGGATGCTGTCCAAGTTGGTGCGTTGATTAACGAGCGCCCCGATGTGATTTTTCATCTGGCGGCAATTGTCTCTGGTGAAGCTGAGGCCAATTTTGACAAAGGCTACGCGATCAATCTTGGCGGCACACAGAACGTACTTGAGGCGATCCGTGGTCAGCAAGCGTATTGTCCGCGCGTGGTATTTGCGTCGTCTTTGGCGATCTACGGCGCGCCTTTGCCTGATGTTATCTTGGACGACACTGCGACGCTTCCACTGTCGAGCTACGGTGCGCAGAAATCATTGGGCGAAATGCTGGTGAATGATTACACGCGCAAAGGTTTTATTGATGGCGTGAGCCTGCGGTTGCCCACGATTTGCATTCGGCCCGGTGCCCCAAATAAGGCAGCATCTGGATTTTACTCGAGCATTCTGCGCGAACCTTTGGCGGGGCAGGAGGCGATCTTGCCTGTGGCCGAGAGTTTGCGCCATTGGTTTGCTAGCCCCCGCGCCGCTGTCGGCTTTTTGGCGCATGGCGCTGAAATTGATACGGCTGCTCTTGGGCCAAGACGGGCGCTTTGTCTGCCGGGTGTAAGTGCGTCGGTAGGTGAAATGTTAGACGCGCTGGAACGGGTCGCGGGTCCAAAGGCACGGGCACTAGTGCGTTTTGAAGCGGACGCGGCTGTGGATGCTATTGTGTCAACCTGGCCTAAAGCGTTTGACCCACAGCGGGCGCTGGCGCACGGCTTTGTTGCCGAAGCTAGTTTTGATCAGATTATCCAGACCCATATCGAAGATGAGTTGGGCGGCGTGCTACCAAGCCTTTAGGCGGCCTTACTCGCCCAATTTGGCGTGTACTTCTGCCAAATCTACATTCCCTAGTGGCATTTTGTTGGCGGGGTTTTCGAAATCATATTTGAACAGCTTGAAGTCACGTTTGTAGATTTCAAACATCAGATGCATGGATATATCGTCAAAGTAGTCTTCAACCGGATGAAGGCGTTTTGGGCCATGCCCTTCAGACTCGTTGAAGCGGGGGATGGTATTAAGATCAACCCTATGAGGCGTTTCGATCGCATCGAGGACTGACTGCATGCCGTCGTTAAATTTCTCAGTAAAAAAGATGTTGTCGTAGGTGCCGCCGTTCATGATGAAGGTCGACACATGCCCGGACATCGCGGACCAGTGGATGTCAGGATCCATCGGGCGTTTCCAGCGGATGGTGTCGCGGGCAAAAAGCAAAAAGCGGCGAAACGACTTGATCTGATCAAACTCAAACCCGTCTTCCGGCGAGCCCACTTCAATGCCGTATTTTTGGATCAAGAGCGGAACAAGGTTGCCGCGGTATCGCTTACCGTTCCGCTGTATCCCGCAGATTTTATCGAAAAACGAGGATAATATGCGGGTGTAGGGATTGCGCACGCACGTAAACGCGTAGCTTTTGTGGGCCTTTGCATTCGCCTCAATCAGGGGCTGGCTGTCTTCTTGGGCCCACTTATGCAGCTTGTCTTTGCTGTCGTGGATGTCGCCGTCAAAAAATACACCGTGATCGGAGTAGTACATGATTTGACCGATCGATGAGCATGCGCATTTGGGCACCACACGGTACATCACGCTTTCGCTCTCTGTCATCCACGTCCCTGGAAAACCCATTTCGTCACTCACTCAACATTCTATTAATCGACAGGTTCTACACCTGTTTGGGCATGATAAGGCCGAAAATGCAAACAAACTGTGTATATTCGCAGGCTCTTTGGGGTATCTAGGCCGGATAATGGTATAAGAATTTAAGTTACTGGTTCCAAAATGGCTAAAATCGCGTTCATCCTTTTATGTCATAAAGACCCTGCAGGCGTTATCGCACAGGCGCAGCAGTTGACGGCAGCGGGCGATTTTATTGCGATCCATTTCGATGCGCGTGCGGCCAAAGCGGATTTCCACGCGATCAAAGAGGCGCTTGAGGACAACCCAAATGTTACGTTTTCTAAGCGCCGCATTAAGTGCGGTTGGGGTGAGTGGTCTTTGGTGCAGGCCACGCTTTATGCGCTTGAGGCGGCAGTTGAAGCATTTCCGCGTGCGAGCCATTTTTACATGGTTTCGGGTGATTGTATGTCGATCAAATCCGCGCGGTACGCTCATGACTTTCTGGATGCAGACGACAAAGATTACATTGAGTCGTTTGATTATTTTGAGAGCGACTGGATTAAAACAGGCTGGAAAGAAGAGCGCCTGATCTACCGGCATTTCTTTAACGAACGACAGCAAAAATGGCTGTTTTATAAGTGTTTTGCGGCGCAGCGTGCTCTTGGGTTAGCGCGCTCAGTGCCGGATGATTTGCAAGTCCAGATCGGTTCACAATGGTGGTGTTTGCGCCGCAGAACCGTTGAGTGGGTTTTGGATTTCACCCGTGAGCGGCGCGATGTGATGCGCTTTTTCAAAACGACATGGATACCGGACGAGACATTTTTCCAAACCATCGTGCGCCATGTGGTCCCCGACCGAGAGATTGAATGCCGTCCTTTGACGTTTTTGCTGTTCACGGACTACGGCATGCCGATGACATTCTACAATGATCATTACGAGTTGTTGCTTCGCCAAGATTTTCTGTTTGCCCGTAAAATTAGCCCTGATGCCACTGAGTTGAAGGCCCGACTGGGCGCGCTTTACGTTGATAACAGCGCTGAATTTCACGTCTCGGATGAGGGGCGCAATTTGTTTCAGTTTCTGTCCAAGCGTGGCCGGATCGGTCGACGTTTTGCTCCGCGCTTTTGGGAGACTGAAAGTAGTTTGGGTCGAAACCGAGAGTTGATGATTATCGCGTGCAAGAAATGGCATGTGGCCAAGAGGTTACTAAAACGCATCGCTGCAGAGACAGATGTGCCTACGATTGCCTATTTGTTTAACGAAAACGATGTCGCGTTGCCTGATTTAGGCGGCATCCAGAAAACGCTGGATAAGCGGATGCGTCACCGCCGTGCGTTGATGCGCATGCTGTTTGAGCATCACGAGACAGAACGTCTGGTTGTCTGCCTTGATCCTGCGAGCATTGAGTTACTGGACGACTTTTATGCCGATCGAAGCACCACAAAGCTGCTTGAGTTGGAGTGTGAATTTAGTGACGATTATCTGCGTGGTCATGCGCAGCGCGTAGGGCTTGCGGGTGCGGATACGTCTGATGACACAATGAAAACTTTGTTGCCGACGATCCGCTATGATGTGACGTTTGAAAGCGAACAGATCAACGACCGCGGCTATCCCAATCACTTCAAGTTTGCCCAAGATCATTCAACGCAGAAAAATGCGGATGCGCTTGCAGCGTTCTTAGGTATACCTATGGCTGACGCTGCGAAAATTGCCGAAACTGAACATTTGTTCGTTGATTAGGTCGCGGCTTAGACTGGCAAACAATGAGGTGCACCGATGGCTTATGTGTATGACGATCAAAATATCTTCGCCAAGATTTTGCGCGGAGAAATCCCGAACACAACTGTCCATGAGACCGAACATACCTTGGCGTTTCGGGATGTTGCGCCCCAAGCCCCCGAGCACGTGCTGATTATCCCCAAAGGGGCTTATGTGACTTACGATCACTTTGCTTCTGAGGCGTCAGATGCTGAAATTGTTGATTTCACACGCGCAGTTGCTGATGTGTGCAATGCATTGGGTGTGTGCCCGGGCTCTGCTGGTTCTGGCTATCGTTTGGTTTCAAACGCTGGACAGGACGGCAATCAAGAAGTCCCGCACATGCACGTTCATGTGGTGGCAGGGCGCGGGCTTGGCGGGCTTTTGCCGCAGGCCTAAGCGCTTTTGGTGAGGGCCAAAAACACTTCTTCTAAGTCCGCTTCTTCGGTGCGCACGTCTGCGATTTTGACGCCCGCCGCGCGCACCGCATCAAGGACTGCATCGGCTGGTGTGATTTTGCGGTTGTAACTGAACGCGATCTGGCCGCCGTCGCGTACGCTCATCTCTACGCCCTGTGGCAGATCAATCGTACTTGGATCACCCTCAGACGGTGTAATCAAAAGCGTTTTTGCATCGACCCGTCCCAATAGGTTTTGCGTGGTGTCCTGCGCAACTTTCTCGCCGTGGTTGATGATGGCGATTTCGTCACACATTTCTTCAGCTTCTTCGAGGTAGTGCGTAGTCAGGATAATCGTCATGCCCTGTTCATTCAGCTTACGCACATTCTCCCAAAGCATATTACGCAGCTCAATATCAACGCCTGCTGTTGGCTCGTCCAGAACCAGCACGTTGGGCGCGTGAACCAATGCTTTACCAAGCAACAGCCGTCGGCGCATGCCACCAGAAAGCGAACGCGCGTAGGCATCGCCTTTGTCTGCAAGGCCGATGATATCAAGGATCTGATCCGTGCGCCGCTCGGCCTTTGGGACGCCGTAAAGCCCTGCCTGCATTTCCATTGCGCCGCGAGGTGTAAAGAATGGATCGAGGTTAAGCTCTTGGGGCATCACACCAATGCTGGCGCGCGATTGCCTTGGGTTGATGTCTTGATCAAACCCCCAAATCTTTACGTTACCTGATGATTTAAGCACCAAGCCCGCTAGAATATTGATGAGAGTCGACTTGCCAGCACCGTTTGGCCCCAAAAGCCCAAAGATGGAGCCCTTAGGGATGGTTAGGTCGATGCCTTTCAAGGCCTCATGCCCGCTGGCATAGGTCTTGCGCAGTCCGGTGATTTCTATGGCGGATTGGTCCATGTCGGTCTTGCCCCTGCGCGTGTCATGTATATCTTAGGGTCAGACTTAGAGCGGGCGACGCCCCGCGACAACCAAGGACATTGCATCATGGCAACACAAGCCCCTGAAACACGTATCGTCGAGCAATACCGCGTGGCCTGTGATGGCGGTGAGGGCGCGCTTGGCCACCCTCGCGTTTGGCTGCAAATCCCGCAAGAGCACGGTTGGGTTGAATGCCCCTACTGTGACTGCAAAATGATCCATCAGGATCACCAAGACAAAGCGTAAACCACCGCTGCGGCGCTGTGATCTTTTGGTGGCGCTTACTTAATCTGGAGCGACCCCTATGACTTTTGGACCCGGCTGCCATCTGCACCTTATCGACGGATCCGCATTTATCTTCCGTGCCTATCACGCGTTGCCACCGCTGACCCGCAAGTCAGACGGGCTGCCGATTGGTGCAGTATCGGGCTTTTGCAACATGTTGCAGCGGTACGTTGAGGGCAACACGGGCAGTGATGTAACCCATTTGGCCGTCATCTTTGACAAGGGCAGTCATACGTTCCGCAACGATATGTATGATCTTTACAAGGCCAATCGCGATGCGATGCCCGAGGACCTACGTCCACAAATTCCACTAACCCGCAAAGCGACCGAAGCGTTTAACATCGCGTGCAAAGAGCAGGCTGGCTATGAGGCGGATGATATCATCGCAACGCTTGCGCGCATGGCGCGTGAAGCGGGTGGGCGCTGCACGATCATTTCAAGCGATAAAGATCTGATGCAGCTTGTCGGTGGCGGTGTTGAGATGTTCGACGCCATGAAAAACAATCTGATTGATAGCGAAGGGGTTGAGGCAAAGTTTGGTGTTGGCCCGGAGCGTGTTGTGGATGTGCAGGCGCTTGCGGGCGATAGCGTTGATAACGTGCCGGGCGCGCCGGGTATTGGCGTGAAAACTGCTGCGTTGTTGATCAATGAGTATGGCGATCTTGAAACGTTGCTGGACCGCGCGTCTGAGATTAAACAGCCCAAACGCCGTGAAACGCTGATTAATCACCGCGAACAAATTGAGCTGTCAAAACGCCTTGTGACCCTCGATGATCAGACGCCGTTGGATTATGGCCTTGATGATTTGGAAGTTCGCGACCCTGATCCGGAACAGCTTCTGGCCTTCTTGGCTGAGATGGAGTTCCGCACCCTGACGCGGCGCATTGCTGATACTTTGGGCGCAGAGGCTCCCACCATTGAAGATACGCCTGCGGCCAGTGCAGATGCGCCCGAAGCCGAAGCGGTGCCTTTTGATGCAGCCGCTTATGAATGGGTGAAAACCCCAGAGGCCCTTCAGTTGTGGATCGACCGTATTTATGCCCGTGGCTATGTGGCAGTGGATACGGAGACAACTGGCCTGAACGAGATGATTGCCGATCTGGTGGGCGTTTCTTTATGCGTGGATGCGGGCAAGGCCTGCTATATTCCGCTGACCCATAAAGGTGGCGATGCGGATGATTTGTTTGGGGATGATACGCTGGCCGAGGGGCAAATGGATTTTGCCACTTGCTTGAATATGCTCAAGCCAATGCTTGAAGACCCGAGCATCTTGAAAATCGGCCAGAACATGAAATACGATGCTAAGATTTTTGCTAATGAAGGCATCGCCGTGCACCCGATTGATGACACGATGTTGATGTCTTACGCCATGAACGCCGGTTTGCATAACCACGGTATGGATGCGCTGTCGGATCGGTATTTGAGCCATACACCAATCCCAATTAAGCCGCTTTTGGGCACAGGTAAATCAGCGCGCACCTTTGACCGCGTCCCTGTTGAGGAGGCGGTGCCTTATGCGGCAGAGGATGCGGATATTACGCTTCGCCTGTGGCAGTACTTCAAGCCACGGTTGCACCGCAGCCAAGTCACCAAAGTCTATGAAACGCTTGAGCGTCCCTTGGTGCCTGTGTTGGCCCAGATGGAGCGGACAGGTGTGCAAGTTGACCGCGATACTCTGAGCCGGATGTCGAACGCCTTTGCCCAGAAAATGGCAGGGCTTGAGGACGAAATTCACCAGCTGGCAGGACGTAGCTTTAACGTAGGCTCCCCTAAACAACTTGGGGAAATCCTATTTGATGAGATGGGTATCGAGGGTGGCAAGAAGGGCAAAACTGGTGCGTATGCAACGGGTGCGGAAGTGCTTGAGGACCTTGCAACAGAGCATGACCTGCCGGCCCGTGTTTTGGATTGGCGGCAGTTGAGCAAGCTGAAATCGACCTACACAGACGCGCTGCAAGATCACATCAATCCACATACGGGCCGCGTTCACACAAGCTATTCAATCGCTGGTGCCAATACTGGCCGCCTTGCCTCTACAGATCCGAATTTGCAAAACATTCCAATTCGTTCTGAAGAGGGCCGCCGCATTCGTGAGGCGTTTGTAGCCCCTGAAGGTAAAGTGCTTGTGGCGTTGGATTACAGTCAGATTGAGCTGCGGATATTGGCCCATATGGCTGATATTGCGGAGCTAAAGCAGGCATTTAAGGACGGTTTGGATATTCACGCGCTAACTGCATCCGAGATGTTCGATGTCCCCCTTGATGAGATGACACCTGACGTGCGCCGCCAGGCAAAGGCCATCAATTTCGGAGTGATCTACGGCATTAGTGGCTTTGGTCTTGCGCGCAACCTGCGCATTCCGCGTGCTGAGGCGCAGGGCTTTATTGACCGGTATTTTGAGCGGTTCCCCGGCATCAAAGATTACATGACCGAGACGAAAGCCTTTGCAAAAGAGCACCTGTACGTTGAGACGCTTTTCGGACGTAAAATCAACACGCCAGAGATTGCCGCCAAAGGTCCGCGGGCTGGCTTTGCGCAACGAGCCGCCATCAACGCCCCCATTCAGGGCACTGCGGCGGATGTCATTCGTCGCGCGATGATCCGGATGCCGGAAGCCATTGCTGATTTGCCTGCCAAAATGCTTCTGCAGGTACATGACGAGCTGTTGTTCGAAGTAGATGCGGACGCCGCTGACGCACTAACGGCTGTGGCCAAAGAGGTGATGGAAAACGCGGCCAACCCAGCGGTACACCTTGATGTGCCGTTGATTGTTGATGCGGGTCGCGGAGCAAACTGGGCTGAGGCGCACTAGCGCGGCTCAGGCCTCCAAATCAGCCGAGCGGATGAGTGGAAAGAAACTTCCCTGAGAGGTGACACCAAACCATTTTGCGCCGTCGTGGTCTTGGTGGTGCCCGATATCAGCAAGCCGGTAGAATGACTTGCGATCAATCAACGCCTCAAGATTGCTTCGTACCAAAATATAGGGTGAGGGTTCGCCTGCATCGCTATAACTGACGCGAATGGGGTGATCTGGGCCAGCTACGACCACATCACCTACGTTCGTGTGAAACGTCAGCCCGCGTTGCGTTTCGTCAAAATCAATTGCCACAAACGGCGCGTCCACCACCCGAAGACCTACTTTTTCGACTGGCGTGACCAAAAAGTATTTGTCGCCCTCGCGTTTCAAAATCGTTGAAAACAATCGCACGAGCGGTTGCCTGCCGATGGGGGTGCCTTGGTAAAACCATGTGCCATCGCGTTTGATTTCCATGTCTAAATCGCCACAAAAGGGCGGATTCCACAGATGAACCGGCGGTAAACCTTTGCCTTTTTGTGCGGCTTGCGCGGATGCAGCGATGCCTTCTGCGGACGGGGGCACATTGATGTGATCGCTCATTGTTTTGTCATTTGCCCTTTGCGTTTTACATGGTTTGATAACGATATATGCGGTTAAGGGGATTTGTCATGGCCGAAGCAGAAATGGTGGCGCAAATAGATGCGCTGGGCGTGAAACTGGCGGCGGCCAAAACGAGCATTACCAAACGGTTTATCGGCCAAGAGCGTGTAGTCGAGCTGTGTCTCGCGGCGCTATTATCTGGCGGCCATGGCCTGTTGGTTGGTCTGCCGGGGTTGGGCAAAACGCGGCTTGTTGATACGCTCGGTACTGTCATGGGGCTTGATCAGCGCCGTGTGCAATTTACACCTGATCTGATGCCCGCCGACATTATTGGGTCCGAAATTCTTGATGATGTCGATGGAAAGCGCGCGTTCCGATTCATCGAAGGCCCTATTTTTTGCCAGCTTTTGATGGCGGACGAGATCAACCGCGCCAGCCCGCGCACTCAATCGGCCTTGCTGCAAGCCATGCAGGAACGTGAAGTCAGTGTGGCTGGTGAACAGCGCGCTTTGGGTGATCCGTTCCACGTGTTGGCCACGCAAAACCCTATTGAGCAGGAAGGTACATACCCGTTGCCAGAGGCCCAGCTGGACCGTTTTTTGGTGCAAATTGACGTGAAAAACCCGGATCGCAGCACGGAACGTGACATCCTGTTGGCAACAACAGGCGCCGAAGATGCGGTGTCTGAGCAGGTTTTTGACGCCACAGAGTTACGCGATGCCCAACGGCTCGTGCGCCGAATGCCTGTGGGCGATGCTGTGGTTGACGCGATTTTAGATTTAGTGCGTGCATGCCGACCTGACGAAGCCACAGCCTCAGAACAAGTCCGCGAAGCCGTTGCATGGGGGCCGGGTCCGCGTGCGGCACAGGCCTTGATGTTGACCGTTCGGGCGCGCGCACTGCTTGAGGGTCGCTTAGCGCCGTCCCTTGAAGACGTGGCCGCTATGGCCGTGCCGGTAATTAAGCATCGTATGGCGCTGTCATTCGCGGCGCGTGCGCAAGGCGTAGATCTTGAGGCGCTGATCTCATCTGTCGCTGCTGATTT
Source organism: Nereida sp. NH-UV-3 (assembly GCF_042939535.1). Taxonomy (NCBI): domain Bacteria; kingdom Pseudomonadati; phylum Pseudomonadota; class Alphaproteobacteria; order Rhodobacterales; family Roseobacteraceae; genus Nereida; species Nereida sp. NH-UV-3. The sequence continues at coordinate 1,989,399 of NZ_CP132157.1, forward strand.
GGGTGCGGGATCAAAAGCTGCGTAATGGTGGCATCGGCTCTCTCCATACGGCTAGGCGCCGAGAGTGAGGCAAGCAAGCTGCCTGCGTTGCAGGTGGCAGCAGAGCAGCTGGCCTCAACGGTGATGATGGGCGTGCATGGACGGCGCAGGGCCGGCATGGGCGAAGAGTTTTGGCAATATCGCCACCACCGCGCCGGAGATGAGCCGCGCATGATTGACTGGCGACGTTCGGCAAAATCCCCCGACATGCGATTTGTCCGCGAGTTGGAATGGCAAACGGCGCAGAATGTTTCAATGTGGGTCGACCCTGCGGCCTCCATGCGCTTTGCAAGCAAAGGTAATCCAACCAAATCAGAACGTGCACAGCTTTTGGGGCTTGCCTTGGCGGTCATTATGTTGCGTGGCGGAGAACGGATTGGGCTGATGGATGGTGACACTGTTCCGCGCGCCGGGATGGGGCAGTTGACGCGTGTTGCTGCGGCACTGTCGAAGGCCGAGATTGATGCGGACTTTTCTGCGCCTGATGCGCATCAGTTGGCAGCGCATTCAACGGCCGTTTTCATAAGTGATTTTCTGGGTGATCTTGCTGCGATTGAAGCCGCTGTTTCGGAAGCTGCCTCGCGCGGGGTGCGCGGTGTTTTGATCCAAACGCTGGACCCGCAAGAAGAAGTTTTTCCCTTTAAGGGGCGCACTATTTTTGAGAGTATTACCGGTGCGCTAAGCCACGAAACCAAGCGCGCGGGTGATCTGAGGGACCGCTATCTGGAACGACTTGCCGCGCGCAAAGCGGCCCTTTCGGGATTGGTAAGAGCGACAGGTTGGCAGTTTCACACGCACCACACGGATCAATCGCCGCAACAGGCGTTGCTTTGGGCTTATCAAGCCTTGGGCAGAACTTAGATGCCGGCTCTGTTCAACATCGCATTCGGTGCGCCATGGTTGTTGCTGGGTTTGCTGGTCCTGCCGGTTCTATGGTTTTTGCTGCGCGCCGTGCCGCCTGCGCCAATCAAACGCCGGTTTCCTGCAGTGTCACTCCTGCTTGGGCTTGAGGATACAGAGGTTGAGGCCGACAAAACGCCATGGTGGCTGATGTTGCTTCGAATGTTGGCCGTTGTGGCGGTAATTATCGGCTTTGCTGGCCCCGTTTTGAACCCTTCAGCGGATACGCAAAATACTAAGGGGCCTTTGGTCATTGTTATTGATGGCACTTGGGCCAGCGCACAAAATTGGCCAGCGCAACTGGACAGAATTGACAGTGCGTTAGAGGCAGCTTCCCGCCAAGGTCGGCGCGCTGCAGTAGTCCGTTTAACTGACCCTGCGGTTGGTCTTGAGTTTGCAGCGGCGGATGTTTGGCGCAGCCGTCTTGCGGGGCTTGGTCCCCAAGCTTGGGCGGCCATAAGCGGTCTCGATTGGGTGACGGATGTGCCTGACGGTGCGCAAGTTTTGTGGATGAGTGACGGCTTGGCGCGTGAGGGGCGTTTGCCTTTACTTGCAACACTTCAAGCCAATTCAAAGGTCACAATATTTGAGGAAAGCGCCCCGATTTTCGGCCTTACGCCCGCGGTTTTGCAAGATGGCGTTGTCATAGTTGAAGCACTGCGCAACAGATCCGGCACAGCACAAGACATAATCGTAAACGCGGTTGGTCGCGATCCTGCAGGCATTGCGCGCGTCCTAACGCAGGTGCCTCTCTCTTTTGCGGCCTCAGAAATGAGCGCGCAGGCAGAGATAGTCCTACCGGCTGAGCTGCGTAATCGTGTGAGCCGCTTTGAAATTGAAGGCATCGCAACCGCTGGTGCGGTCACCCTTTCTGATGACGGGCTACGGCGGCGTGAAATTGCGCTGATTGACGGGCGCAGTGCCGGTGAGGGCGCACAACTACTGTCTCAGCTTTATTATTTGGAACGTGCGCTGCGTCCTACTGCGGACCTTATCCAAGGCGCATTGCCGGATGCGTTGTTGGCTAATCCTGATGTGATTGTTTTAGCTGATGTGGCTAATTTAACCCAAGCAGAGACACAGGGGTTGACGGATTGGGTTGAAAGCGGCGGGCTGCTGTTGCGATTTTCTGGGCCGCGCCTTGCGGCCAGTGATGTGGCGCGAGGCGCACAAGACCCCCTTATGCCCGTACGCTTGCGGTCTGGTGGGCGTTCAGTTGGCGGTGCGATGTCGTGGGGCGAGCCGAAATCGCTCGCGCCATTTGCTGCTGATACACCGTTTTATGGCCTCGATGTTCCTGCGGATGTTGCGATCAACAGCCAGCTTGTTGCAGAGCCTGATCCGGATTTGGCACAGCGCGTTCTGGCTGAACTGAGCGATGGTACGCCGCTGGTCACACGCAAGGCACTTGGACAGGGGCAGGTTGTCTTGTTCCACATCACTGCAAACGCCGAGTGGTCTAACCTTCCGTTATCTGGCTTGTTTGTGCAGATGCTGGAACGGCTTTCAATCAGCGCACGCGGACAAGGTGATGCGGCGGGTGATTTGCAGGGAACCACTTGGCAGTTAACGGCAGAACTCGGCGCGGATGGGCGGCTTGAAGCCGTGAACACGCAAGCGGGCCTAAGCGGCGAGCAAGTTGAATTAGTCCTCACTGATGGTGGCGTGAATGATCAAGTGCGTCCCGGGATTTACGCCAGCGATGCGCGCAGTCTGGCGCTTAATGTGTTAGGCAGTGATGCGCGCCTTGCAGCGCCTGATTGGCCAAGCAGTGTCGTGGTTGAGGGGCTTAGCCTACCCGCAGAACAACCGCTAAAAGGCTGGCTTTTGAGCGCCGCTTTGGCATTTCTGTCAGTCGACATTATCGCATCCCTTTGGCTTGCGGGGCGTCTTTTGGGACCAAGCGTCGCGGCAGTTTTCCTCGGGGCTCTTTTGCCCACTTTATTTATCGATCCGGCCTATGCGCAGGGTGGGCAGCCCAATGATATCCGCGCGATTGAGGCGACGGCAGAGGTCTCGCTTACTCATGTTTTGACGGGTGATGCGCGTGTGGATGAAATGGCGCTTGCGGGTCTGCGCGGGCTCTCGGATGTGCTTTTTCGGCGCACATCGGTTGAGCCAACGGTGCCCACATCCATTGATTTGGAAACTGATGAGCTTGCGTTTTTTCCGTTTCTCTACTGGCCAATTACCGCGAACCAGCCCCTGCCGTCGGCGGATGCTTACGCCAAGCTGAACAACTATTTGCGCACTGGCGGTATGATCCTTTTTGACACGCGGGACGGCAGCACAGCCTCGTTCGGTGCAAACAGCCCCGAAGGAAAACGCCTGCAGTTGATTGCGGCACCGCTTGATATTCCCGCGCTGGAGCCGCTTCCGCGCGGGCATGTTCTAACGCGGTCGTTTTATTTGCTGCAGGACTTTCCCGGACGTCATACCAGTCGTGATGTGTGGGTGGAGGTGTCGCGCAGTGATGTTGGCGACGGTACTGATTTATTCGCTCAAAACCGCAATGACGGTGTGAGCCCCGTGGTGATCGGCGGCAATGACTGGGCGGCGGCGTGGGCTGTAAGTCCGTCTGGTGGACCTATGGCGCCAATCGGTCGTGGGCGTGCAGGGGAGCGGCAACGCGAGATTGCTTACCGGTTTGGGGTGAACCTGATCATGTATGTTTTGACGGGCAATTATAAGGCGGACCAAGTGCATGTTCCCGCCTTGCTTGAACGGTTGGGGCAGTGACGCGGTGAATGAGGTGTTGATCAATCCGTTGGTACCGTTGCCCGTCATTTTGTTGGCGGGTGCGATCTGTGCCCTGTTATTGGCGTTCGCGTTGTGGCGCGGGCTTTCGGGTGTTTGGTTGCGGGCCTTGGCTGCGGCTTGCGTATTGTCAGCACTGACCAACCCTTCGCTGCAACGTGAAACTCGTGAGCCGTTGAATGACATTGTGATCGTCGCGCTTGATCAGTCTGCCAGCCAAGATATTGCTGATCGTTCCACACAAGCGACGCAGGCACTTGATGCAATTGTGACGGCTGTGCAGGCGCGGCCAAACACGGACTTACGCGTGATAGATGTGCCAGACAGTGCCGATGATCAGGGCACTAAATTGATGAGCAGCTTGTCGCAAGTCCTTGCCGAAGAGCCCCGTGCACGTGTTGCTGGAATTGTGGCGATTACAGATGGTGTGGTTCATGATCTATCCGCCACCCCAGATTTTCCGGCACCGTTTCATGTCTTTTTGACAGGACGCGCCCAAGATTGGGACAGGAAGCTGACGGTCCAAGACGCCCCTGCTTTTGCGATTTTGGGCGAAGAGGTTTTGCTGGGTTTGCGTTTGGACGATGTGGGTGCTGTCCCGAGTACGTTGGCCAATGGTAGGGCGGTTTTGGACATTTCGATTGACGGTGGCGCGCCCCGTCGCTTTGAGGTCCCAGTGGGTGAAGACCTGCAACTGCCGGTGACGCTGCCTCACGGGGGTATGAATGTGCTGCAGTTTTCAACGCCGGAATTGGATGGTGAGCTAACAGCCCGCAACAACACGTCAGTCGTTCAGATCAACGGTGTGCGGGACCGTTTGCGCGTGTTGTTGGTCAGCGGAGAACCCCACGCCGGCGAGCGGACTTGGCGCAACCTTTTGAAGTCCGACAGCAGCGTGGATTTAGTTCACTTCACAATCCTTCGTCCCCTTGAAAAGCAAGACGGCGTGCCCATTGACGAGTTGTCGTTGATTGCTTTCCCGACGCGCGAGCTTTTCTTGGAAAAGATCGATGAGTTCGATTTGATTATCTTTGATCGATACAAACGGCGGGGCATTTTGCCCACGGCCTATATCGATAGCATCCGCACCTACGTTGAGCAGGGCGGTGCGGTTTTGATTGCAGCGGGTCCTGACTTTGCTTCGGCAGATTCTATTTACCGTTCTCCGCTGGCCGATGTTTTGCCTGCGCGGCCCACAGCGCGGGTGATTGAACAGGGATATTTACCGAAGGTTTCAGAGCTTGGCGCAAAGCATCCGGTCACCCGCGGGTTAACTGGTGCAAATAAGGGCGAGCAGCCACCTACTTGGGGGCGTTGGTTCCGACAAATAGAGGTTGAGGCTGAGCGGGGACAAGTTGTGATGACAGGCGTGGATGATCAGCCACTTCTGGTGCTGGACCGCGCGGGTGAGGGGCGTGTGGCGCAGCTTGCATCAGATCAGGCATGGCTGTGGGATCGTGGTTTTGAAGGTGGTGGTCCGCAGCTTGAACTGTTGCGACGCCTTGCGCACTGGATGATGAAAGAGCCCGAGCTTGAGGAAGAAACGCTTACCGCCGAACAAGATGGGGATATGCTTGTCATCACTCGGCGTACTTTGTCTGATGACGTGTCCGATGTAGTTGTAACGACGCCCGATGGTGCGGAGCAAACGATTACCCTGAGCGAGGTTGCACCGGGGCAATTTGAGGCGGTGCTTGAGGCGGATGAAATGGGTCTTTACCGCCTGAGTGATGGTAAAATTGACGCTGTGAAAGCGATTGGCCCCGCCGCGCCGCGAGAATTTGCTGATACTATTGCCATCCCTGACTCATTGGCCCCCGCCGTGGAGAAAACGCAGGGCGGTATTGTCCCTATAATCGATGGTGTGCCGCGTTTGCGGGACGTGCGTGTGGGCCGGCCGGCATCCGGTCGGGGATGGATCGGTCTAACACCGCGAGGAGTGTATCAAACGACGGACGTGGTCCTAACGTCGCTGGTCCCTGCGTGGCTGTTTTTGCTTCTTGCGGCAGGGCTAAGTGTTGCAGCTTGGTTGCGGGAAGGACGGCGCGCCTAGAGCCGCAAGGCTTAGAAAGGTTTGACCACGACCAGCCACAAAACACCAATTGCGCCGAAGACGCTCACTTCATTGAAAACTCGTAGCCAGCGGTCAGAACGTGGGAATTGGCCTTGCTTGGCAGCTGAAACCATCTTGCCGGTGTAAGCGTAATGAGCAGCTAGGCACGCCACAACAACCAGTTTCCACCAAACCCATTGCGGGAAGCCCCAAAGGCTTGCCAGCCAGATACCAGTGAAGATTGCGATCACTGCAAGGCCTGCGGAAAAACGATACAGTCGGTACGTTAGATCGCCTAAATCACCGTTAACACCGTGTTTATCAAAGTCGCGCTTCCAATAGATGAGCGCGCGGGGAACGGCGAAGATGGACGTCATCCAGCCCATAACGCACAGAATATGTATGATTTTGATCCAGTCCATACGCCTTGGGTGAACCTTGCTGCGGCGTTTTGCAAGATGGGAATCCTTGCCTCAGCGTGAAATTGGTTATATTCTCTTACCAATCGTATCAAGCTGGAGCGTTTATCATGGAAATGCCTGTCCCGAATACTGCTGTGTTGTCTAAAAAAGCAGCTGTTGTGCGTCGGTTGAGCGAGGTTTTGCCCTCGGACGCGGTGATCCATGAAGAGCGCGAGGTGAAGGCGTATGAATGCGATGCGCTCACCGCTTACAAGTGCCCACCGCTTGCCGCAGTATTGCCAAGCACAACTGAACAGGTCGCGGCGGTTTTGAAAATTTGCCACGAAGAAAACGTCCCCGTGGTGCCGCGCGGCTCTGGCACGTCGCTTGCTGGTGGTGCTTTGCCCACTGCGGATTGTGTGATCCTTGGGGTGTCGCGCATGAATGAAGTTCTTGAGACGAACTACGATGACCGCTACGTGCGGGTCCAATCTGGCCGAACTAATTTGAGTGTGACCGGGGCCGTTGAAGAGAACGATTTCTTTTACGCACCTGATCCCTCCAGCCAGCTTGCATGCGCGATTGCTGGTAACATCGCTATGAACTCGGGCGGTGCGCATTGTCTGAAATATGGTGTGACGACCAACAATTTGATGGGCGTCAAGATGGTCACGATGGAGGGTGAAATCCTCGAGATCGGAGGTGCGCATCTGGATGCTGCAGGGCTTGATCTGCTTGGGCTTATTTGTGGGTCGGAAGGTCAGCTTGGTGTTGTCACCGAAGCGACCCTGCGGATTTTGCGTAAACCCGAAGGCGCGCGCCCGGTGTTGGTGGCCTTTAACGATAATGAAGTCGCTGGCGCCTGTGTCGCAGACATTATCAAGGCGGGCGTTCTGCCCGTGGCGATTGAATTTATGGACCGGCTTTGCATCGAGACAACAGAAAATTTTGCCCAAGCTGGCTACCCTGATTGTAATGCGCTGTTGATCATTGAGGTCGAAGGGTCTGACGCCGAGATTGATATGCAGCTTGATCTGATTGCCAAGATCGCAGCCAAGCACGATCCAATTGAAGTGCGCCAAAGCAAAAGCGCCGAAGAAAGTGCCGCGATTTGGTTGGGTAGAAAATCTGCGTTTGGCGCGATTGGCCAGATTAGCGATTACATGTGTCTTGACGGAACAATCCCTGTTTCTGCGCTGCCCCAAGTGCTTGGTCGGATTGGTGAGTTGTCAGAGCAATATGGCTTGCAGGTTGGCAATGTGTTCCATGCAGGCGACGGCAATATGCACCCGCTGATCCTTTATAATGCGAACAAAGACGGTGATTTGGAGCTGTGCGAGCAGATGGGCGCAGATATTTTGCGTTTGTGTGTCGAAGTGGGAGGGTGCCTGACGGGTGAGCATGGTGTCGGCATTGAGAAGCGCGATTTGATGGTCGATCAATACGCCCCTGATGATCTGGACATTCAGATGTCAGTCAAAGATGTGTTTGACCCCAAGTGGCTTTTGAACCCTGCAAAAGTGTTCCCGCTTGCCTCATCTGATGCGCGCCGCGTGAGTAGTATCGCGGCGGAATAAGCGCCTCTTTTTGGATATTTAGAAACAAAAGAAGTTATCATGAGACCTGAAACTGAAGCGGCGTTAGCCGAAAATATTGCGGCTGCTCGTGGTCCATTGCGTATTGTTGGCGGTGGCACCCGCGATATTGGCGCCCCTGTCGCGGGGGAGTTGGTTGAGACAGCTGGCATGTCGGGGATCACGCTTTATGAGCCCGGTGCGCTGACGCTTGTGGCCAAAGCTGGAACGCCTTTGTCAGAGATTGAGGCGGCAGTTGCCGTGGAAAACCAACGCCTTGCATTTGAACCGATGGATCACCGCGGCCTGCTTGGCACATCTGGCACATCGACGATTGGTGGTTGTGTTGCTGCAAACGTAAGTGGCCCGCGCCGCATCTCGGTGGGTGCCTGCCGCGATCATATGCTGGGCGTGCGTATGGTTGATGGGGCTGGCCGCATTTTGAAAAATGGTGGCCGTGTGATGAAGAATGTCACAGGGTACGATCTTGTGAAATTGATGTCCGGCAGCTTTGGAACTTTGGGTGTTCTGACGGAGGTGTCGCTTAAGGTCCTTCCCGTTGCGCAGACCCAAGCCACAATCATTTTGCATGATGTAGATGCAGTGCGCGCAGTTGAGGCTCTGTCCGCCGGTCTGGGCAGCCCCTATGAAGTTACAGGCGCCGCCTATGATCCAGCGCTGCGTGAGGCTTACCTGCGCATCGAAGGATTTGAATACAGCGTGACGTATCGCACTGGTGAATTGAAAAAGGTGCTGGCTGGTTTTGGTGAGATGAGCGTTTCCGATGACGTGACCTTGTGGGAAGGCATTCGGGATGTGTCCGTGTTCCACGGTAAAGAAGGCGATGTTTGGCGTATTTCTGTCCGTCCTTCTGACGCGCCTGCAGTCTTGGAAGCGGCTGGTGCGGATGCAGCGTTGTTGGATTGGGGTGGCGGTTTGATTTGGCTGCGCGTTGCAGAGGGGCGTGACGTGCGCACCGCGTTACAGGGTATTGCGGGCCACGCCACGTTGGTGCGCGCCTCTGCGCAAACGCGTGCATCCTTGCCTGTGTTCCATCCGGAAGTTGCAGAAGTGCGCCGCTTGAGTGACGCGTTGCGGGCCAAATTTGACCCACGCGGCATTTTGAATACAGGATTGATGGGGTAGGCCATGCGTACTGAATTTACCGAAGAACAATTGTTGGATCCGGCCACGGCACGCTCGAACAAGATCCTACGAACTTGTGTGCACTGCGGCTTTTGTACTGCGACGTGCCCTACGTATCAGGTTTTGGGGGATGAATTGGACAGCCCTCGCGGGCGGATTTACCTGATCAAAGATATGCTGGAAAATAATCGTGCGCCTGACCCAGATACGGTCAAGCACGTTGATCGATGCTTGTCATGTTTGGCATGTATGTCGACCTGTCCTAGCGGTGTGCATTACATGCATTTGGTTGACCATGCGCGCGAGTACATCGAACAGAATTATAAACGCCGTTGGGATGATCGCGTGTTGCGGTGGGTGCTGTCGAAAATATTGCCTTATCCCATGCGTTTTCGGTGGGCGCTTGCAGGTGCAAAATTAGGGCGTCCGTTCGCAAAGTTGATGCCTGATGCGCGGCTTCGGGCGATGCTTGAGATGGCGCCTAAAACGATACCGCCGGTTAGCCGCAACGATGATCCGCAAACATTTGCGCCGAAAGCCGAAAAGAAAATGCGCGTGGCATTGATGACGGGCTGTGCGCAAAAGGCGCTTAACACTGACATTAACGACGCCACTATCCGGCTTTTGACCCGACTGGGGTGCGAGGTGGTTGTGGCCGAGGGTGTGGGTTGTTGTGGGGCGCTGACCCATCACATGGGCAAAACGTCTGAAAGTCATTCGGCGGCGGGTGCCAACATCAAAGCGTGGATGAAGCATGTAAATGGTGATGGTCTTGATGCTGTTGTCATCAACACAAGTGGATGCGGCACCACGATCAAAGATTACGGCCATATGTTTGAGGGCACTGATCTTGCGAGTGATGCCAAAACAATCGCAGGCCTTGCGATGGATGTATCTGAGGTTTTGATGAAGCTTGATATGCCACCGCTGCCTGAACAAAACATGACTGTGGCGTATCACGCAGCTTGCTCGTTGCAGCATGGCCAACAGATCAAGACGTTTCCCAAAGACCTTTTGCGAAACGCGGGTTTTGACGTTGTGGAACCGGCGGATAGCCATCTGTGTTGTGGGTCTGCGGGGACGTACAACTTGATGCAGCCTGCCATTTCAAAGCAACTTAAGGACCGGAAAGTAAGAACCCTTGAGGCCAAGAACCCAGATGTGATTGCGGCTGGTAACATCGGCTGCATGATGCAAATTGGCTCTGCCGCAAGTGTGCCAATTGTTCATACAGTTGAGCTGTTGGATTGGGCAACAGGTGGTCCTTTGCCTCCTGCGTTTGAGCGCGACGCGAGTGCGCCGCAGGTTCCTATCTTGCGTTAGGTGCTAAAGGCGGCCAAAGTTTAGCTTCAAACTTTGGTAGAAAAATCTATGCGCTTTGCCTTTCTCTTGGTGTCGTTTTTTCTTTCGCCGACGTTTTTGTTGGCGGAAGACACGCGGCTTAGCCAGTTTCAAACAGGTGATGACAACCGTGGTTTTGAAGGTGTGGGTCAGCTCGATATTGCTGGGACGGGCTTTTGCACTGGTGCGCTTATCACGCCGCAGGTGGTGCTGACCGCTGCGCATTGTTTGTTTGACAAAAACAGCGGCACGCGGATTGATCATCGTACGATCCGGTTTCTGGCAGGGCTGCGCAATGGGCGCGCGCAGAGTTACCGTCAGGTCACACGCGCTGTTGTCGCCGAAGGGTATGATTATTCCAACGCCACTCCTACGACACGCATCCGCATGGACATTGCTTTGTTGGAACTTGAGCGACCGATCCGTGACACAAGAGTGAAACCTTTTTTGACGGACCGTTTGCCCAAGCGGGGGGATAATGTTGGTGTTGTTTCATACGCACATGACCGTGCAAGTGCCGCCTCAATCCAAGAGGTATGTGCAGTTTTGGGCAAGCAAGCCGGTGCGCTTGTGCTTTCCTGTGAGGTGGATTTCGGCAGTTCAGGAGCGCCGATTTTTCAGTTTCAAAATGGTGTCGCAAAGATTGTTTCTGTTGTGTCTGCTAAGGCGGAAATGGATGGGCAGGGCGTTTCTTTGGGGGCAAACCTTCAACAAAACCTGGAAGGTCTTGCCAGCCGTCTGAACGCAGGCGAAGGGCAATGGAAGGGGCAATCCGGTGCGCGCAGCAAAACAATTTTAAGTGGCCAACGGTCCGAGACTGGCGCGAAGTTTATCAAACCCTAACTGCGTACGATCTGAGGGGCTTGAAACGCTGCAAAGCCGTTCCCAACTATATTTCACGGTCGCCAACACTGGGGCCGTCGAACTATTGGACCATGCCCAATCGGGATGGCCGCACACCTATCGCTTCTAGGAGGATACCCATGCGAACTCTTGATATGTCACCGCTTTACCGCGCCACTGTTGGCTTTGATCAGATTGCTGATTTGATGGACCGTGTCATGACGAATGACGCAGGCACACAAAGCTACCCACCCTATAACATTGAGAAAACCGACGAAGATGGATACCGGATTTCCATCGCAGTTGCAGGCTTTTCTGAAGATGATCTTGAGGTCGAGGTAAAGGAAAATGCTCTGCACATCACCGCCAGCAAACCCCAAGAAACCGCAAAGCGCACCTATCTGCATCGCGGGATTGCGACCCGTGCGTTTTCGCGGCGGTTCCATCTGGCAGATCATGTCCGTGTAACAGGTGCGGTTCACAAGGACGGCATGCTGCACATTGATTTGCTGCGCGAAGTGCCCGAAGCGTTGAAACCGCGCCAAATCCCCATTCAAAGCCAGCCGCCGGTTACGTCTAACGTGGTGGACGCGAAGGCTGTAAATTAAACCACGCTATCAATCCCGCTGAACAATAAAAAAGGCGCGGCATTTATATGTGCCGCGCCTTCGTTTTGCCTGTCATGTCGTCGGTTAGACGGACATGCACATGTATTTCAGCTCAAGATATTCTTCGATGCCGTGGTGGCTGCCTTCGCGGCCAAGGCCGGATTGCTTGATGCCACCAAAGGGGGCGTTCTCGGTGCTGATGATGCCTGTGTTGATGCCAACGATGCCGTATTCCAGCGCCTCTGCTACTTTGTAAACGCGGCTCAGGTCTTTGGCGTAGAAGTAGCAGGCAAGACCAAAGATCGTATCGTTTGCCATCTCAATCACCTCATCTTCGTTCTCAAATTTGAACAAAGGTGCCATCGGCCCAAAGGTTTCTTCTTGGCTGACTTTCATCTCTTGGGTCACGTCGGTCAAAATGGTGGGCGCAAAAAACAGCGGTCCAGTGTTGTCACGTGAGCCGCCCATCAGCACTGACGCGCCTTTGGATGTGGCATCTGCGATATGATCTTCAACTTTTTCAACGGCTTTGGGCGAAATCAACGGGCCAAGATCTGCGCCGTCAAAACCACTACCGATTTTCAATTTTGCCACTGCTGCTGCAAATTTCTGGGCAAAGGCGTCATAGACGCCGGCCTGCACATAAATGCGATTTGCACAGACGCATGTCTGGCCGTTGTTGCGGAATTTGCACGCAATCGCGCCAATCACAGCTTCATCCAAATCGGCGTCATCAAACACGATGAACGGTGCGTTTCCACCCAGCTCCATAGAGCACTTCATCACTTGATCGGCGGCCTGAGATAGCAAAATGCGCCCCACAGCGGTTGAACCGGTGAATGTCAATTTGCGTACAGTCAGATTTTCGCAGAACTCTTTGCCCGTTGATGAGGCGTCAGATGTGGTCACCACTTGGAACAAGCCTGCAGGCAGTCCGGCACGGGTGGCCAATTCACCGATAGCCAAGGCAGACAGCGGTGTAAGCTCGGACGGACGGGCTACAAATGCGCAGCCTGCTGCCAACGCAGGCGCTGCTTTGCGGGTGATCATTGCATTGGGGAAGTTCCACGGGGTGATCGATGCGGCAACGCCGATGGGTTGTTTGATCACTGTGATGCGCTTGTCCGCTTGGTGTCCGGGGATTGTCTCACCGTAGATGCGTTTGGCTTGCTCTGCGAAGAATTCCACAAATGAAGCACCATATCCGATCTCGCCGCGTGCCTCGGCAAGTGGTTTGCCCATTTCTGCGGTAAGAATGATTGCGAGGTCTTCTTGCGCGGCCATCATCAAATCAAACCATTTCCGCAGGACCTGCGAGCGTTCCTTGGCGGCCAGTTTTGCCCATGCCTTTTGTGCGCTTTGTGCGTGCTCAATTGCGGCTGCAACTTGGGCGCGCGACAGATCTGCGACTTGGGCCACCACATCCCCCGTGGCAGGGTCGGTCACATCAAACGTGCCTTCATCGCCATCCACCCATTCGCCGTTAACATAGGCTTGGGTGCGCAATAAAGCGGTGTCATTCAGGCGTGAAATCAGGTCTTGTGTCCCCATTGGGAAAACTCCTCGTTCGTTTTTCTTGTTTGATGACATGGCGCGCGTAACCTGTCTAGCAACCATGGGTGTGCGTGAAGAAGGTATAAGGACATGACGGTAAACAGCGCGCGATATCTTTGGAGATGGATGAGGTCGTCAGGCTTGGTGCGCAAGGTACTCATGCAATGAGTTTGGGAGTGCTGTATTGGCTGGGTGCCGCGGTGCTGGCCGCATATGTCGGTTGGAAAAGTCTTGCGGATGATGTCACCCAACTTCGCAGTGTTGTGCAGACGTTAGGTGTCACACTTTTGTGGCTGGCAGGGTGGCAAACCCTTCTTGCCCTGGCCTACCTTGGATTGCGGACGCAGGGCGCAGTTTTGTATGAGCTTCAAGTTGTCCTCTTGTTGAGTGCCACTGCGGCAATTATCTGGGTGCCAGTAGGCGTGATCGCATATCTCGGACGCGCGCTGCGCGAACGGCGGTAACAGAAAAAGGGCGGATTGAACGATGTGGCGTATTTTAGTCTTGTTTCTTCTGGTGCTGAGCGCGCTGTATGTGTGTCTGTTGATGTATTTTCGCACAGCACACCGCGAACGGCTGATCGCCAGATGGGCCTCCGAATTACGGGTAGGTGACCGCGACGCCTTCATCAATGAAGAGATGACCGGCTATATGAAGTCGCTCAAGCTGTGGTTGGCCGTGGTGATCTACATCGTCCCAATTGGTGTCGGTGCGACGCTGATTTACGTCCAGAACTTTATGTAGAAAAGAGCCTGTCCGATGCGTTTCATTAAGTGGTCGATCATTACCGTATTTTGGCTGAGCGTCGGCTCGGTTCTGTATTACAGTCTGCCACAGCGCGACATCGTTCAGATCAAAGGGACCGAGATTTTGCGCGCTGATTTGTCCGGCTGGAACCGCGTGTTCTATGCGCAATCCGACAGCGGCAATGACGCGACCCTGCAAAACCGTGATTTGCGGTTGATCAACACGCGCACGGCCCGCGAGCGGCCTTATGTATTTCGTAACGAAGATACGGGCTTTGGCTGGCCATTTTATTTCAAACTCGACAGCTCAAACCTACAGGCTGAAGCCCAGTCTGTTGAACGTGATGAGTGGTACGCTGTTACCCATTACGGTTTGCGCAGCGAGTTTCTTTCGATCTATCCAAACGCGATCAGTATCAAGCGTGTCACAGGGCCGGATGTCCAGCTTATCCCGTGGTTCAACATCGTTTTTCTGACCATACTCGCAGCGGTCTTTTGGGCCGTTTGGGTGCGGTGGCGTAGGTTCCGCGTTGCCAAGATTGATCCCCTCTGGGACGAGGTCGATGAAAGCCTTGATGGAACACGCACGCGCATTCGTGGCTGGCTTGGTCGTTAAACCAAGCCGCTTTATTCGCCGTAGGGCACCCAGATATTTTTCACTTGGGTGGCATGCGCCAGCATTTGTTTCGTCTGGTCACGGCTCCAGTCTGTTTCTAGCCCGTTGTTGACCCATGTGCGTTTTAGATTGCCCACGGACGCGATTTCGACAGCCTTAGATACATCTGCACTGCCGAAACTCCAACAGGCCTCAATGCTCATGTGACCTGCAAGATGTGGCGCCAGTTCACTATGCGAGCCGGTTAAAATATTCACGACGCCCGCAGGGATGTCTGACGTTTCCAACACTTGGATCAGATCTGTTGCGGCCAATGGAAAAGGCTCTGAGGCGCACAAGATAATGCGGTTCCCCATCGCCAATGCAGGGGCCAGCGTGCTGATCAGACCCAACAGAGGTGCCTCATTGGGCGCGATAATCCCGATGGTGCCGATTGGTTCGTGCATTGCCATTGCCACGCCGCGCATGGGTACATCATGGATATTGCCGTCGTATTTATCTGCCCAAGCTGCCGCACTAAACAGGCGATCAAGGGACGCTGCGACTTCGGTGGCTCCGCCTTTGCCGCCCTGCATGGCGTCAAGGCGCGCGGCAAATTCATCGCTGCGCGCTGCCAAGTTCTCGGCAAGATAGTATAGAATTTGCGCGCGCAGGTGGCCTGTTGTTGCGGACCATGATTTTGCGGCTTGGGTGGCTTCGGCGGCGTTGCGAATATCTTTGCGGCTTGCCAAGCTGACATGCCCCAAAAGGTCGCCCTTTTTGCCAAAAATAGCCTTTGAATATCCGCTGTCTGGACGTGCGTGTTTGCCGCCGATGTAAAGCTTGGCCGTACGGTCTATCGCGTCAGCGGGGGCTGCATCACCGGTATAGGCGGTCAGGGTGCCAAGCGGTTTGCGTACAGTTTTCGGCTTTGTGTAAGCGCTGAGCCCTTCCCATCCGCCTTCGCGCCCAAAGCCGCTTTCGCGTACGCCGCCAAAGCCGCTGGCTGCGTCCATCATGTTCGTGCCGTTGATCCAGACGATGCCGCTGACAAGCTTGGGGGCGATGTCTAGTGCGAGGTTGATGTTCTCTGACCACACCGAGGCGGCCAAGCCGTAACGGGTATTGTTAGCAACCTCCACAGCCTCTGCGGGGGTGCGGAATGTCGTTGCGCACAGCACAGGGCCAAAAATTTCCCGCTGCATCAAATCATCTGCCGGATGCAGGCCCGTGATGAGTGTTGGGGGGTAAAAGCACCCGTCGGGGGCTGATGTTTGGAACAGTTCACCATCTTCGTTGGAAGCCACAAGTGACGTGATTGTCTCAAGCTGCACTGGATCAACGATTGCACCCACGTCGATTGATTTATCAAGAGGATCGCCCACGCGGAGCGCTTTCATGCGGGTTTTGAGGCGTGCATAAACATCATCTGCGATGCCTTCTTGAACCAACAGGCGCGAGCCTGCGCAGCACACTTGGCCTTGGTTGAACCAAATCGCATCGACCAGCCCTTCAACAGCGCTGTCGATATCGGCGTCGTCGAAAATAATGTAAGGGGACTTGCCCCCCAACTCGAGGGTCAAGGCTTTGCCGGTGCCTGATGTGGCCTCGCGGATGATCCGCCCAACTTGGGTTGAGCCAGTGAATGCAATTTTGTCTACGTCCGCCGCCACGATCATTTCGCCTACCGCGGCATCACCAGTCACAATGTTCACAACGCCCTTGGGAACGCCGGCTTGTTGACAGATTTGGGCAAACAACAATGCGGTGAGCGATGTGTATTCTGCAGGCTTCAGCACAACTGTGTTGCCCATTGCCAGTGCCGGCGCGATCTTCCAGGCCAACATCAATAGCGGAAAGTTCCACGGGATGATCTGACCGCAAACACCAAGTGCTTCTGCGTCAGGCAACTCGCTGCGCATCAGTTGCGCCATGCCCGCGTGGTAATAGAAATGGCGCTGCGCCAAGGGCACATCAATGTCGCGGCTCTCGCGGATTGGTTTGCCATTATCGAGCGTTTCAAGAACAGCAAAAAGACGGCTGTGTTTTTGTAAAAGGCGTGCAATCGCATAAAGCACTTTTGCACGAGGGTGACCGTCTTTGGCCCATTTTGGTTGCGCCTTGCGGGCGGCTTTCACGGCGGCATCTACATCTGATTGATGAGCCTGACTGATCTTTGCGAGTGCCTCGCCGGTAGCGGGGTTGTTGCTTACAAAGCCATTGCTATGCGTGGTGAACGCCCCGTCAATGAAATGTCCGAATGCCGCGTTATGTTTGGCCAGCCACGCCATGGCTTCTGATGTGCTTTCAGGCGCGGTTCCGTAATCCATCGTTTCGAAAATGTCTTTTACTGTCATAAGTTATCCAATCGGATGGCGGTGGGTGGCGGAGTAGCGCCCCGTTAGATGATGTTCGAGTTGGCGCTCGATGTCGCCAAGAAGAGAGGAAGCCCCAAAGCGGAACAGATCGGGCTGTAGCCAGCGGTCACCAAGTTCCTCTTTGATCATCGCAAGATAGGTGATTGCATCCTTGGCCTTTGAAATACCGCCTGCAGGTTTGTAGCCCACCATGAGGCCCGTTCTGGCGTGATAGGCCCGAATTGCCCGCAGCATCGTCAGGGTCACTGGTAGGGTCGCATTAACCGGCTCTTTGCCGGTGGATGTCTTGATGAAGTCAGAGCCTGCCATCATGCACACCAAACTGGCGCGGGCAACATTGCGTAACGTGCCCAACTCGCCTGTTGCAAGAATGGCTTTCATGTGGGCTGGCCCACAAGCTTCACGCATGGCCTTTGTCTCATCATAAAGCGCCTGCCAGTTGCCTGTAAGGGCGTGACGGCGCGAGATGACGATATCGATTTCACAGGCCCCCGCCTTTACGCTTTCGCGGATTTCTTCAAGCCTTAGGTGCAGTGGGGATAGGCCCGCTGGAAAGCCAGTTGAAACAGCCGCCACTGGAATGCCAGTGCCTTCAAGGGCTTTCACGGCGGTTTGAATCATGTCGTGGTACACACATACTGCGCCCGTCGTCAGGTTTGGCAGGCCGAAAATATCTAATGTTTGGGATGCAACGGGCTGTTTGGCCTTGGCGCACAGCCTGCGAACGCGCCCCTGCGTATCATCACCGGATAGGGTGGTCAGATCGATGCATGAAACTGCTTTCAGCAACCAAGCGGCTTGATGGTCTTTCTTGACCGAACGCCGCGCGGGAAGCGTTTTGGCGCGTCGCTCAATCGCTGAGGTGTTGGCCTGAACGCTTGCGACCCAATCAAGATCAAGTGGGATGCCATCGTTGCGCGGCAGCGTGACAGAGGGAAGTTGAGACAAGGTTTGCATAAATTTACGATGACGCCTTTGCCGAATTGGTGCAAGATTTGCCTCACCGATACACCCAAAGTGAAACGGTGCAAAGCGCGGCGATTACTGGCTGTGCGACAAATCCTAGCCAAAAGGGTTCGGGGGCGCTAAGAGCTTGCCAAACCCAAGCTGGAGACGCTGCCCAATGTCATTTGATCGCTCACTGAAAATCGCCCCGTCCATTTTGTCTGCGGATTTTGCCAATTTTGGTGCAGAGTGTGAGGCCGTTGAGGCGCAAGGCGCTGATTGGGTTCATGTGGATGTAATGGACGGTCATTTCGTGCCTAACATCACTTTTGGTCCCAGCACCTGCAAAGCGATCCGTCCGCACATCAAAGGCGTGATGGACGTACACTTGATGATTGCGCCGGTTGATCCCTACATCGAAGCATTTGCCGAAAGCGGCGCAGATTTCATCACGGCCCACGTTGAGGCCGGCCCGCATATCCACCGGACTTTGCAGGCGATCCGTGGTGCGGGTGCCAAAGCGGGCGTTGCGTTGAACCCCGCGACCCCTGCCAGTGCGGTAGAAGAGTTGCTCGATATGGTTGATTTGGTCTGTGTTATGACCGTGAACCCGGGTTTTGGAGGGCAGTCGTTTATCGACATGACCGCAAAAGTTGCCAAGCTGCGCGCAATGATCGGTGACCGCCCAATTCATATCGAAATCGACGGCGGCGTGACCCCTGCTACGGCACCTCTGGTTGCCAATGCTGGGGCTGATGTGTTGGTGGCGGGTTCTGCAGTTTTCCGTGGTGGATCAGTTTCAAACCCCGCACCTTACGGCGAAAACATTCGTGCGATCCGAGACGCCTGCGCCTAAGCCTCAGTGCTGGGTGTCTTGACGCTCGACAGTGAAGAAAAAGTCGTCTGGATGGTCTTGAAAAACCACGTCATTAGGCACGGTTTCAGGGCCGCCTAGAAACACGTTGGCCCCGAAGTGTCTGTGCAGCCGGCCCAGACGTTCCATGCGTGGGCTGGTGATTTCGGTGTAGAACTTTTCGAAAGTATCCGACTTTCGGAGCGCTTTAATTTTGTCGCGGTGCGCATGAACGCATGCGACGTGCTGCGCCGAAATTTCGGGGTCCGACAGCATCTGCGCAAGCTCCGCTTTGAGGCGGGGCACCATGCGCAGGATTGAGGTGTCTTCCTCTTCGTTGTTATTCATTCGGAACCAATAGGCGAGGCCCTGATCGCGATCGACATGATTGACGCGGCCGCGGTCGCGTTTGACCAAAAAGCTTTCAGCGGATCGCACCGCATAGTGGTTCAAGGATACCAGATCATACCCATAGGTATCGGACGTTGAGCGCCATGCGTTGCGAAAACTGTCCTGTGGCATCGGGCGGCCCGAGCCGTTCACCCACCGCAAATTGTCTTTGAGTTGTGGCCGCAATCCTTTGGGGCGGTGAACACCAAGCTTTTTGAAAATACCGTCTTGGCGAAAAAGGGTTTTGAATCCCCACGCTTGGTGCGGTTTATTGGCAAATTCGCGCGCACATCTGGTGTAGTTTTCGGTAAGTAGATGATCCTCAAATTCATGGATTTCAGCGTTGCCAAACAAGCGCCATGTCATGCTGATCATGTTCGCATCAGGCACCGCGTCAAACAACGCGCCAAGTGTGCCGTCACCGGTGTGAACACAAATGAACTCGTCCACATCCATTGATACGGCCCACGCAGAGTTTTGAACAATCGCTTCTTTTTCCGATGCAGCAAGGGCCGCGTGCTGTGGCTTTAGATCAGTGCCCTTGAACGGATTTTCGCGGTGCTGCAGATAGCCCTTTGCTTGGAGCAGATCCAGAAATGTGTCCGTTCCATCATCACAATTGTTGGTGTAGACAATGAAATTCTCAACGCCGATTGCGCGGTGATAAGCGATCCATTCAAGAATAAATGGCCCTTCGTTTTTCATGCAGGTTACGATCACCGTAGATCGATCGTTCGGATCCCTCTTACGCAGTTTTTCGGCAGGGACGCGGACAGGGGACGCCCCCCAAGCCTGCCGTGATAAAGCCAATAAATGTGGGTCTTCAACCAGCGAGGTTTTGGGCACGATCGCGCTGATGTTTTGGTGACGATGGCGCATATTCATGCAATTGTAATAGAGCATCGCCTGCGCGGGGTCTGCATCTGCGCCGACAACGCGGATCATCCGCCAGACTGTATCGGGACCGGTTATTGATGGCGCGACACACCAGCGTTTCTTGGCTTTGTTGGTATCAAATTGCACGCAGGTATGATCGCTAAAATGGGGGGCGTTGCCCTGGCGAACCCGCCACGGAAAACATCGCCGCCCCGCCAAGGTAATGACACCACCTTGCGCTGATACGGTCGCGTCGAAAATGTTCTTGCCATCAACGGGCGCTAGCAGATCGCAAACTTCAATGTTTGCGACAGCCCGTGCATTGGCCAGAAAGCGTATCTTGGCTATTTCATAGATCAACAGCTCTCCAAGTGGGCTATCCCAAGGCGACGGCGGCGGAACTTTCATCCGGTCTTTGCCAGGGGCCGTTGGCGCGCAATAAGGGTGAGTTTCTGACGGCAGGGTCGCGTCACCCAAAGGCAGCGGGCTGCGTAGGATCACAATGCGGATCAAACCCACTACTGAGCGCAAAGCGTCATCAAGAAGTGGGTCATTGGGCGCGCGGTCAACGATCAGGGCCGCTTGTGCGCCGTGGTGTTCATGGTGATAGGTAAGCCAGTCGACTACGTCTTGCGGGCTTTCGCCGTTGCGTACTGAAAGCAATGTATTGAGGCCATCAAAGAGATCAGTTTCAACTTTAGATGGCGTGAAACGTGGTGAGCCCAACAGGGGTAGGGTGTTGCTATAGCTGGTGCCGCGCACCAACAGCCCTTCGCCTATGCTGCGCACTTCGTCGATAGGATACTCAGGCGTTGAAATCACGGTTTCCACGTTGGTGCCGCGGGCGAGATACGTGCGAGAAACACCATCGTCGATCACTTGATCCAACACGCGAACAGTCCCGCTTGGTATAGGAACATCCGTCACGGGTAGGGTGCGAAACAGAAGGTCAGTCATTTTGATAGGCCTGCTGTAAACGGTGTAAATGGGCTTGTGCCATTTCGGCCGTCGGTGCTGATGAACTGCCCGCAAGCATCAACTGCCAATATCGTTGCACTGCGTCCGCGTCCTGCATCAATTTCTCAAAAGTACGCCGGTGCCAATTTTGTGCACGCGTCTCTATGTTCGAAATCTCTGGGGTCTCAATTGCGCTTCTGTCTGGAGGCGGAAGTGGATCATGGGTTTCGTCGTTCCAATTGCGGCTGACCCAATAACCAACATCAATATCACGCTCCATCTTGTTTGGCAGGCCGCGTTGCGCCTTGAGCATGAACTCTGCGGTTGAGCGAATTGAATAATGGTTCAGTTGCACAAGCGGGCGCGGGCAATCGTTGCCGAATAAATTGATCCTTCCGTTTGATGTTACGAATTGATTGGGCAACGGGTTTAGGCCGTTGTCTACCCATGTCGCAGTCTTGTTTTTGATCGGTTTGGGCCGGTGGATGCCCGCCTCACGAAAAGCACTGCGCCGGAAGAGAGTTTTGAAAAAATGTGCAAGAGGTAGCGCGATGTCGCGCGGTGCGGATTGCGTAAAGCGGGTCGTTACCGGTTCAAACGATATGTCGTGCCGCCCTGCGTTTCCAAACAGGCGCCAAGGCATGGCGATTGCGTCCGCACCGTCTGCGCGTTGGATCAAATCCCGCAGGTTTGTGACCCCTTTGGAAAGGCAGACATACTCATCAACGTCGATGAACATGATCCAGTCGGCAGCATGATACGCAGGGTCCTGTGCGGCGGTTTTCAGCGCTTGCCATTGAAGTGTTCGCACGCCCTCGTGTGTTTGTCGGTGATGGGTCAGCCAATCCTGAGTGGCACATGCATCAAGAAGCTGATCCGTGCCATCGTCGCAATCGTTTGAGAACGCCAGAACGTGGTCAATCCCAATGGCGCGCAGATGTGCCAGCCAGTCAACAAGGTACGGCCCCTCGTTCTTGACGCATGTAATTGCGAGTATGTTCATAGAATGCCTTCGTGGCTTGCTGCTCGTTACTGCCATGATGATAGCGAACCTTGCTGCAAAACGACAACCTTTGTTCCTTAAAATGCCAGCTAAATGCCTTGCTTTGGTAACAAACAGTTGGTGAAGTGGCGGTAGTTGATGAGTACCCACGTATGAAAAGCGCCACAGGGGCGCTGGCTTCAGTGGGCGAGGTGGTGTGATGTCCAAACTTCCTAAAATAGCCAGCCTGTGGATTGGCGGCCGTCTTTCATGGCTTGAACAGCTGTGCCTGAAAAGCTTTGCAGATGCGGGGCATGAGACTACTTTATATAGTTACAGCCCCATTGAGAACGTGCCCGACGGTGTGAAGGCTGCCGATGCGGAAGAAATTTTCCCGGCTGAGCCGATGTACCGCCATGCGCGCACAGGATCCCCCGCGATCCATGCGGATTTGTGGCGGCTGAATATGATTAAGCAAACCGGTCAAGTGTGGGTTGACGCGGATATGTATTGCTGGCGTCCTTTTGACATTGCGGGCGGGCATATTTTTGGCTGGGAGAAGCCCAATCTTGTGTGCAACGCGGTGTTGGGCCTGCCGCAAGACAGCCCCGCGCTTGATCTGATGTTGGCGTTTTTCAAAGATGAATATGCGATTGGTCCGTGGCTTAAGCCGTGGCAGCAAAAAGAGTTGCAGGCAGAAAAAGATGCGGGCCGACCTGTTCATATGACAGAACAAAATTGGGGCTTTACCGGACCTGCGGCAGTGACATATTTCCTCAACCAGACCGGTGAAATTGACAAAGCCCAGCCTGAGACAGGCTTTTATCCAATCAGTTTTCCGGATCGAAATCATATGATCATGTCGCGGTTCAATATTGAAGAGCGTCTCACAGAAGGTACTTACGGGGTGCACTTTTGGGCCCGCCGTATGAAGCCACGGCTTGAGGAAAAAGAGGGTGGCATTCCCCGCAGGGGAAGCTTTATGGCGGGTTTGATCGACAAGCATGCGATCAAACCGGATGACGCGCCAATCCCAACGAAGATTGTGACTGCACCGGCCATCGCGAGCGACCCTGATGGATGTGCACAGATTGCTTTGGCTGCACTTGCCAAAGATGCCTCAATCGATGCGCTAAGTCGTAAATACCGCGTTGAAAAGTCCTTCATCAAAGAATGCCGAGACACGCTTGTGCGCGGCGCGCCATCACTTTTCAAAACGGGATCGTGATAATGGCGGATGATTTGAAGCCGCCGCAAGAACCTGAAGTAAGCAAAGGTGATTGGCGCGCAGAGCTGGCGCGTGTGGGTGAGCAACGTGGTTTTTACGAAGAGATCGGTGCTGAGCATACCAGCCTGTTTGTTCGTGGCGAAGGTGCAGGGGCCAAGACGTTAATCGTTACTTTCGAAAACCTTGACCATGTATTTGAAGGCGCCGATGACCGCATGCCATGGGGCTATGATTTTGTGACATCACGGGGGTGGTCGATGCTTGGGATGATGGCCCATAGTTGGACATGGTACCGCGATGAGCATGTGTTTGACTTCTTTGACCGACTTCAGGCCGAAGGCTTTTTCGAACAGTTCGATAATGTCGTGTTTTACGGCGCATCCATGGGGGCCTATGCTGCATCGGTGTTTTGCGCGGCCGCGCCGGGCTCAACAGCGATTTTGCTCAGCCCACAAGCAACGCTGTCGCGCGATGTTGCGCCGTGGGAAACGCGGTACCGTAAAGCATGGGCACGCAGCTATTCCGGGCGGTACGCCTATGGTCCGGATCAAGTAGAAAATGCGAACCGTGTGCATCTTTTTTATGACCCCCGAGAACCGCTTGATGCGATGCATGCGGCACTTTTTCAGGGGCGCAACATCACCAAGTACCACTGTCGGTTCATGGGTCATCGTATCGCGTCACTTTGGATGCGGATGGGTGTTTTGAAGCAGGTTGTGATGGGCTGTGTAGACGGCACGATGAACCGGCAAATGTTTTATAAATTGATGCGCGCCCGCCTGCTGACTGTGCGGTACCAACAAGAGATGCTGCGGCGTTTGCAAAAGCTTGACCGGCCTTGGCTCATCGCAAATTACACCCGTGCAGTGCTTAATACCCGCAGAGGCCCCAAGTTTCGCCGCGCGCTTGCAAAGGCCGAAGCGCAGCTGACTGCCCAAAAACAA
Organism: Nereida sp. NH-UV-3; assembly: GCF_042939535.1. Classification (NCBI taxonomy): domain Bacteria; kingdom Pseudomonadati; phylum Pseudomonadota; class Alphaproteobacteria; order Rhodobacterales; family Roseobacteraceae; genus Nereida; species Nereida sp. NH-UV-3. The sequence goes on from NZ_CP132157.1 coordinate 2,013,509, forward strand.
GGCAAATAATCCTGCTTTACGCTTTGGTCCAAAAAGCTTGGACCTATCGTAAGCTTGCCTGTTGCCAAATGCGGGCAAACAAGTTTCACTCTTACTTCGTCGTCATTGACATGACCGTTTTTGGGAGGAAACAAGATGAATAAATTACTACAACGTACCGCGATCGCAGCCCTGTCACTGGCATTTGCTGGTGAGGCTCTTGCGACTGAATGGAATGTCTCGCTGTGGGGTAAACGCCGCGCCTTTACCGAGCATGTCGAAAAGCTTGCTGAATTAGTAAGCGAGAAAACCGGCGGTGAGTTTACACTCAACATCAGCTACGGTGGCTTGTCTAAGAACCGCGAAAACCTTGACGGCATCAGCATCGGTGCATTCGAAATGGCGCAATTCTGTGCCGGCTATCACCGCGATAAAAACCCATCGATCACTGTTTTGGAATTGCCGTTTCTGGGCGTAAGTAGCCTTGAGCAAGAGCGCGAAATTTCGCAAGCGCTCTATCAACAGCCTGCGGTCCAAGAGGATTTGGCCCGTTGGAATGCGACCCTTTTGATGCCCTCGCCACTGCCACAGTACAACATTGTGGGTGTCGGTGATGCGCCAACAACACTTGCGGCCTATGAAGGTCTGAGTGTTCGCGCCACGGGCGGGATCGGCAAAGCCATGGAAGCCGTTGGTGCTGTGCCCACATCTATGTCAGCGACCGAAGTGCGTCAGGCCATGGACAGCGGCGTCGTCAAGGCGGTCAGCTTTGCGCCCCACGCGCATATGTCATTTGGCACCATTGAAAACGCCAAGTGGTGGACCACAAACCTGAACCCCGGCACAGTTAACTGCCCAGTGGTTGCAAATACCGATGCGCTGAATGATTTGTCTGATGCGCACCGCGCGGCACTTTTGGGCTCGATCGACGAGGCGCTTGATCACTACATCGCCACATACAACGGTGCGACAATGGACGCTTGGGGTCCTGCCTTGGATGAGCGCGGCATCGAGCGCGTGACCTATTCCGACAGCGAATTGGCGGCGTTCAAAGACAAAGTGGCAGGCCCCGCGGCGGCAGCTTGGGTTGCGGATAACACCGCCAAAGGCTTGCCCGCGCAGGAGTTGCTCGACTTTGTGTCAGGCATGATTTCAAGCGGTAGCTAAGCGCGAAGTATGAGCTAAGCACCTCGCGCAGAATACCCGCGCGGGGTGCATTTTTGCCGGACATTACAGCTGGCAGTTATTTCAAGAATTTTATCCGCTGAGGGAGATACCGATGGCTGGCGCAGCAAATGTGACAACCGACACTTCCGTTTTGAGCCGCCTTGATCAGCAGCTTTTGAAAGTTGAGCGGGTCTTGGCCTTGTGCAGCGGTCTGGCCGTATTTGGCCTTATGGTGCTGGCTGTTGTTTCGGTCAGCGGACGGAATTTCTTCAATGCGCCCGTACCGGGCTACGTTGATTATATTGAGCAAGCCATGCCGCTAATCGCGTTCATGGGGGTCGCCTACACACAGCGCGACGGCGGCCACATCCGGATGGATATGTTGGTCGGCGCGTTGAAGGGGCGGCTTCTTTATGCGGTTGAGTTAATCACGACGCTACTGATTTTTATCCTGATGGTCCTGTTGGTTTGGGGCACTTGGGCGCACTTCCAACGCAGTTTTGATTTCGGATCCCCGATGTGGAGCCGCGACAGCTCAATGGATATTGCGCTCCCTATTTGGCCTGCGAAACTTTTGGCGCCGGTTGCCTTTTCGGTTCTGTCAGTGCGTTTGGCGCTTCAGGTGTGGGGGTATGGCCGCGCGGTTGTGACAGGGCACGCGGTGGCGGTGCCACTTCCGATTGATGCGGCGACGGCTGCCGCACTTGAAGCAAAAGCCGTTGAGGCGAACGACCGTAAGGAGGCCGCACATGGAATCGATTGAGATCGGCCTTTGGGTCACGGGTGCAATGCTGGTGGTGGTACTGCTTGGCATGCGGGTTGCGTTTGCTGCTGCCATGGCGGGCATGGTTGGGCTTGTTTGGATATTCTGGGCCAAGAAAGGCATGGCGCCAGATCAATTCATGTGGGCGTTGCAGGTTGCTGCCAAAACTGCGGGTCAAGTGCCGCATTCAAAAGTCAGCTCGCAGGCGCTTAGCCTCATTCCTACATTCATCATGATTGGCTATTTGGCGTATCACGCAGGCCTTACCAAGGCGCTTTTTGAGGCAGCCAAGCGGTGGATCGCATGGGTGCCCGGTGGCCTAGCCGTGTCCACCATCTTTGCCACAGCTGGCTTTGCTGCCGTATCTGGTGCGTCGGTTGCGACTGCGGCGGTTTTTGCGCGGATCGCCATCCCAGAAATGCTCAAAATCGGTTATGACAAACGTTTTGCTGCTGGTGTGGTGGCTGCGGGTGGCACGTTGGCCAGCCTCATTCCGCCTTCCGCCATTTTGGTGATTTACGCGATTATTGTTGAACAGGACGTAGGTAAGTTGTTACTTGCAGGCTTTATCCCCGGCGTCTTTAGCGCGATTGTATATGCTATTTTGATCATCGGTATGGCGCTAACGATCAAAGGGTTCGGCCCGCCAGTACGCGGCTTTACGTGGGGCCAGCGTTTTGCGTCATTGCCACCGGCCTTGCCGATTATCTTCGTCGTCGTGATCATCATTATGTTCGTCTACAACCCGTTCGGCGGCGATGCTTGGGGGACGCCAACCGAAGGCGGTGCAATTGGCGCGTTTGTTGTGTTCCTCATGGCCGTTTATCGCGGGATGCGCTGGCCCGAGTTGAAGGCGGCGCTGTTGGAAACGGCAAAGCTGAGCGTGATGATCTTTACCATTATTTGGGGCGTTTTGATCTATGTCCGCTTTCTTGGGTTTGCGGATTTGCCCGGCGCGTTTGCGGACTGGATTACCAGTTTGCCTTACGAGCCGATGGCGATTTTGATCTGTATTTTGCTGGCCTATGCGGTGTTGGGCATGTTCATGGATGCGATCGGGATGCTTTTGTTGACGCTGCCCGTTGTTTATCCAGCTGTGATGGCCCTGAACGGCGGCGAAGCGGTTTCTGCAGCTGACAGTGCGTTTGGCATGTCTGGGCCGATGTGCGCGATTTGGTTCGGAATTTTGGTGGTGAAAATGGCCGAATTTTGCCTGATCACGCCGCCCATTGGTTTGAACTGCTTTGTGGTTGCGGGAGTGCGTGACGACATCAGCGTGCAAGATGTTTTCAAGGGCGTTACCCCGTTCTTCATCGCTGATGCCATCACAATTGGCTTGCTGGTCACCTTCCCGTGGATTGTGCTGTGGCTGCCTTCATTGGCATAGGGTCACGGGGCAAATGCCTTAGAGCCCTTCGCTAATTTGAAGTGCCTTCAAAGCAGCTCGCCATTGCATCCGCGATGTTGGCGATAAGGTCCGTATAGGCCATTTCAGGTGTGCCGAGCGGATCAGCTGTAGCAAAGCGTACCTCAAGCCCTTCCGTGGCCACGCCAAGCAAACGCGTATCTGCTGCGGGTTCCGCGAAGGTGCATGTGACGTTTGCTTCGGTGAGTGTTGCACGCAGGCTCGCAATATGTGCGGGACTTGGGCTTTGCGCATCGGTCAGGGTGATTGCTCCGGCGGGTTCAAGGCCAAACCGAGTTTCAAAATACGCAAATGCGTCGTGCAAAACAGCGTAAGGTGCGTCTTTGTGCGGGGCCATTCTGAAGTCAATTGCTGACATGGTTTGCACTATTTCAGCCGCCGTCGTTGCCGCGTTTTGCTCGTAAGTTGCTTGGTTTTCGGGATCCACCTTCGACAGAGCCGCCGCAATTACATCTAACCACGCAATGGCATTGCTTGGGTCAAGCCACGCGTGTGGGTCAACAAGATTGCCCTGTGCATCTGTGTGATTGTGCTCGTCATGGCCATGGTCGTCTTGTTCTTTTTCGTGCTCATGCTCGTCGTGATCGTGGTCTTTATGTTCATCATGGCCATGGTCGTCATGTTCTTCCTCATGATCGTGCTCGTCATGGGCATGCTCTTTTTCGTGCTCATGATCATCATGTTCGTCGTGTTTGTCCGCGCCGTGATCATGATGCTCGTGCCCAAGATCACGCGGCTCGATCAGTTTTGTCGCTTCCGCATTCAAAAGGGATACATGCTCTGCGTTTTTGCTGAGTGTCTCAAGGGGTGCCTCTAGCCACGGGGTAAGTGCACCGCCGATCCAGAACACTACATCCGCATCGCGTAATGCGCGGGCATCGGACGGGCGCAGGGCGTAATCATGTGGCGATGCGCCGGGTTTGATCAAGTTGCGCGGTGTGCCCAAATCACCCATCACATGTGCGGCAAGGCTTGCGACAGGGGCGATGTCGGTGACCACGTTTGGCGTTTGTGCAGCAGCAGGAAGCGCTGCCAGTGTGGTGGTTGTCAGCAGGGCTGTGAAACGGGAAGAAAACATGAGAAGGACCTTGGGAGTGTTATAATATCACGCGGGTTGATATATGTTATAGTATATCATAACAAGTCCAAAATGCGTCGGACTTTGCGGCGTGTTGCAGGAGGTGCGCTGATGCAGCCAATCGGATTTAAATCCCATGATCACGGAACGTGCATCGCGCACAGCGTGACATCTGTGCAAAAGCAATGCGCTGAGCGGGGCCTTCAACTCACGCCCGTACGTCAACGTGTGCTGGAAATCTTGTTGGCAAAACATCAAGCCATGGGCGCATATGATATTCTCGCCGTTCTCAAAGCTGAAGGTTTTAGTGCGCAGCCACCAGTTGCGTATCGCGCGCTCGACTTTCTTGTAGGCAATGGCTTTGCTCATAAGATCGAACGATTAAACGCGTTTGTCGCCTGTTCGCACCCGTCGTCCGAACATGTTCCGGCATTTTTGATTTGCCGTGTTTGCGAAAACGTCGCCGAAGGAATTGCGAACTTGTCCGAGGATACCGTTGCGGCATCTGCAAGAGATGCTGGATTTATCATTGAACGCGCAGTAGTCGAGGCCGAAGGCGTTTGCCCAAACTGTGACGGAGCGCAACCGTGAAGACTTTGCTTGAAGCCCGCGATGTAGATGTTCGCATCGGCGCATTACGCGTTCTGGACCGTGTGAACTTTCGTCTTGAGGCGGGCGAAATCGTCACAATTGTAGGACCCAACGGCTCTGGCAAGTCGACATTTCTGCGCACACTGATTGGGGCGCATCAGCCGACGTCTGGCACAGTTACCCGCGCTGATGGCTTGCGCATCGGCTATATCCCGCAAAAACTACAGATCGACAGCACGCTGCCCATCACCGTTGCGCGATTCTTGAACCTGCCTTCGCGGGTTGGGGCCACCAAAGTGCGTGAAGCACTGGCTCAGGCGGGTGTGAGCGATTTGGCACAACGGCCGATGGTGGGTTTGTCCGGCGGTCAGTTTCAACGGGTCTTGTTGGCGCGTGCGCTTTTGGCGTCACCTGACGTGTTGGTCCTTGATGAGGCAACTCAGGGGCTTGATCAAACGGGGTCGGCGTCATTCTACCGCCAGATTGAAGAGGTGCGTCAAACCCTCGGATGCGCTGTGTTGATGGTCAGCCATGAGTTGCATGTTGTCATGGCCGCCTCGGACCGCGTGATTTGCCTGAATGGCCATGTGTGTTGCGAAGGCGCACCAGAACACGTGGCCTCAGCGCCAGAATACCGCGCACTTTTCGGCACAGGCACCCAAGGTGCACTGGCTCTTTATCGCCACGATCATGACCACGCGCATGATGAGGCCGGAAACTGTGTTCACGACCATCACGAGGCCCAGGGATGAGCTACCTAGATGACTTTTTGGTTCGCGCAGCACTTGCTGGGATTGGTGTTGCGCTGGCGGCAGGGCCGCTTGGATGTTTTGTCGTATGGCGCCGCATGGCCTACATTGGTGACGCGACAGCGCATGCAGCCATCCTTGGGGTGGCGCTTGCACTTGCGTTGAGTATTTCGGTCTCTGCTGGGATCATGGTGGTTTGCCTTCTCATGGCCACAGCTGTTTCAGGGATGAGCGGCAGAGGGCTGTCTGGGGATGCGCTTCTTGGCGTGATGGCCCACGGCACTTTGGCGTTCGGGTTGGTTGGGGTGTCGTTCCTGCAAGGTAATCGCATTGATCTGAACAGCTATCTTTTCGGTGATATTCTTGCTGTCAGCCCAACTGATCTTGGAGTGATTTGGGGTGGCGTGCTTATCATCTTGGGACTGCTCTGGTGGCGCTGGTCCGCGCTGCTGACATCAACCATGAGCGAAGATTTGGCGTTTGCGGCGGGTATCAATCCGCGCCGCGAGCAGTTTGTTTTGACGGTCGCCTTGGCATTAGTTGTAGCGGTGGCAATCAAAGTTGTCGGCGCGCTGTTGATTGCGGCCTTGCTCATCATTCCGGCGGCAACCGCACGTGCACTTGCCCGTAGTCCGGAAACCATGGCCGTTTTGGCGGCCTTAATTGGGGCGGCAAGCGCGCTTGGTGGTTTGGGGGCTGCGTTCGCTTTTGATACACCAACGGGTCCAACCATCGTCAGCCTTGCTGCGGTCTTCTTTAGCGTGTCGGCGATGACCCGTTTGGCATGGGGCGTGCGGGGGACTTAGTCGTCCCAGCTGATGTCAAACTTTGTGACGACTTGTGCAATTTGATCAGTCGTAAGGCCGTTTGGGTGCATGCCGCGCGTCATCATCGCAAGCCGCGCGCCGTCTTCCAATTCTTCGATCGCGTTGCAGGCCGCTTCAACGTCTTTGCCAGCCACCACAGGGCCGTGATTGGCCAGCATGACTGCACTTCGCTTGCCTGCTAAGCTGCGCACCGCTTCGCCCATGGCGGGATCGCCGGGAAGGAAAAATGGTAAAAGTTTGACGCGGCCCAGTTTCATAATACCGTAGGGCGTCAGTGGTGGGATGAAATTATCTGTGTCTGCGTCAGGCATCATCGAAAGGGCGACGGAATGGCATGAATGCAAATGCACCACGGCGCCTGCAGTGCTGCGCGTGTCATAAAATGCAGTATGCAAAGGCATTTCTTTGGTGGGGCTGTCACCGCCAACATGGTGCCCGTTCACGTCGAAACGGCTAAGCCGTGCGGGATCAAGGCGACCAAAACTTGTACCCGTGGGAGACACCAAAAGGCCACCGTCTTCGGTACGCGCAGAAATATTGCCGGTGCTGCCATGCGTCAGACCGCGATCAAAGAGCGATTTAGCGAGCATGCAGATTTGCTCTCTGAGGTGGGTGTCACTCATGCCGAGCCACCCAAGACGCCCGCCGCTTTTTCAAAGAAATCAGGTGCACCAAAATTGCCGGACTTAAGCGCGAGCGTCAGGTCTTTGCTGGTGCGCAATGCGGGTACACCGGGGTCAATTTCAGGGCCGATTTCAAGCTGGGCAAGCTTTAGGCCTTCTACAACCGCGCCTGATGTCTCACCGCCCGCGGTTAACAAGCGGGTCACACCGCCCGCAACCAGCATGGCCGCAACATCAGAAAAGAGCGTTTCAATGGCCTGCGATGACTGCTCAAGGCCATATTCACTTTGGACCGACTTAATGACCTCAGGATCAGCCGAACTGTACGCGAGCGGGATGCCATCAGCCTGCAGCGCCCATGACGTGATGTCTTGGGCGGTTTGGCGGCCCTCGATCACATCGGCAGCAATAATCTCAAGGCTGGGGTGTTTTTCTTTGTGGCGTGCCACTTGCTCGCGGGTCGCGACCGAGCATGATCCAGACAGGGCCACACATTTGCCGTCCTGACCGGCCCAGTTGGGGCGGCTTGGGCTGCAGCCAAAATTCGCAGGTAGACCAAGCGCCACGCCAGACCCACCCGTAACTAGCGGCAGATCGGCGGCAGCTTTGCCGATGGCCATTAGATCTTCGTCGCGGATTGCATCAACAATGATGTGGGTTTTCCCAAGGGCGTGCTGCGCGTCAAGCTCGGCTGAAATCGCGTCAGCGCCCGCGAACACTGTTGGCGCTACAACATGCCCGACCGAATGGTGAGTTTGCAAGCCCAACCAACGGCGCAGATCAGGGTCAGTCATTGGCGTGAGAGGGTGATGGCGCATGCCACTATCACTTAGTAGCTGATCTTGGACAAACAGATGCCCCTGATAAACTGAGCGGCCCGTTGTTGGAAAAGCAGGGCAGGCGATCACGCGTGTGGCGTTAAGCCGCGCGGCTAGTGCATCCATGACAGGACCAATGTTACCGTCGGGCGTGCTGTCAAACGTTGAGCAATATTTGAAAAATATCTGCGTGCAACCTTGGGCCAACAACCAATCAAGCGCCGCAAGAGACTGCTCAACAGCTTGGGCCACGAGAACGGATCGTGACTTAAGCGCAACCACACCGGCCTCAACATCAACAGATGCAGGGCCAGATGGAACCCCAGTGTATTGCGTAACGCGCATCCCGCCTTTGGCCAGCGTGTTTGCGAGGTCACTTGATCCAGTAAAATCATCACCAATACAGCCGAGTTTCATGCGCTATCCGCCTGTTCATGTCGTTGACGTAAGGGATAGCGGCTGGTCCGACAGATTGTCTAGGGGTATGTCCCAACACCCTTCGCTGTGAGCGGCAGGCTCTCTTCCGATATGCCTGATTGTATTGCGTTTGACGGAAATAGCAGTATCAGGTATGCACGAAACAATCGAGTAGACCGCATGAGCCAAAACGCCGACGAAAGCCTGCCGACACAAATGGTGGGACCCGCCAGAGATTGGCTTAAAACCTTGGGCAAATACCGCGAACCGGATACGTGGCGCAGCAGCTTTGAAATTGCTGTGACGCTTTGCCCGTTTGTGGTCCTGTGGGCCTGTGCGTGGTGGGCGTTGTCGGTGTCTTGGATCTTGGCGCTTTTCCTTTCGGTCATCAATGCCGCGTTCCTTTTGCGCCTTTTTTGTATCCAGCATGATTGTGGCCACGGTGCGTTTTTCAAAAACCGCGCGGTCAGTGATTGGGTCGGACGCGGTTTGGGTGTTTTGACCCTTACACCCTACGATGTCTGGCGTCGCTCGCATGCAATTCATCACGGCGCTGCTGGTGACTTGGGCCGGCGCGGTATTGGTGATGTGCAAACGCTGACCGTGTCAGAATATCGCGCTTTGTCGTGGGGTGGGCGGTTAAAGTATCGGGCCTACCGAAATCCGATCGTGATGTTTGGTTTGGGGCCTGGCTATTTGTTTTTGCTCCAAAACCGTCTGCCTTTGGGCTTTATGTCACAAGCGCGCTTTTGGGTAAGCGCCATGCTGACAAATGTTGTTATTCTCTGTGCGCTTGGCGCGATCGTTTACTTCAAGGGTCTGCAGCCAATTTTGTTGATCTTTATGCCAACCACATTGGTGGCGGCGACCATTGGTGTTTGGTTGTTTTACGTGCAGCATCAATTTGAGAACACGTATTGGGAAGAAACACCCGACTGGGATTTGCATGACGCAGCTTTTCATGGAAGCTCGCACTATGTGCTGCCGCCTGTGCTGCAATGGCTCACCGCAAATATCGGGATTCATCACATTCACCATCTTTACAGCCGCATTCCATTCTACCGGTTGCCGCAAGTGTTGGTCGACTGCCCTGCTCTTGGGACTATGAACCGGCTGACCATACGCGAGAGCTTTGCCCAAGCGCGGCTGCATCTGTGGGATGAGGAAAGAAAACGTTTGGTCGCATTTTCTCAAATTAGAACACCTGCAACCAGCGCTGTGCCAAGCTAAGCCATTTTTCTCACACTTGCAGGGCGCGCGGCGCAGGCTACCTACGGTCGACACGATCCAAATTGTATCACCGGCTCATGGCCGCTGGAGTAAGAAAACATGATTATTCTTGATGGCGGCATGGGGCAGGAACTTGTCAAACGTGCCGGGCGGGCAACAGACCTGTGGTCGATGCAGGCGCTGTTGGATGCGCCGCAGACGGTTCGTGAGGTGCATGACGAGTATTTTGCTGCCGGAGCGTCAATTGCTACGACGAATACCTATTCAATACTGCCAGATCGGTTGTTGTCCAAAGGGTTGGGGGATCAATTGACCCCTATGACCAAAACGGCCTGCGAAATGGCTGTGGCTGCACGTGATGCGCACGGATCGGGACTGGTTGCGGGGTCGTTGGGGCCGCAAGGGTTTTCATACCAACCGGACCAATGCCCACCTGCGGAACAGGCGGCCGAGGTTTATGCGGACCTTGCGAGATTGCACGCAAATTATGTGGACTTTCATTTGCTGGAAACGATGTCCTCTGTCGATCAGGCACGCGGCGGGTTGATGGGGGCACAGGTCACTGGGCTGCCTGTTTGGGTCGCGTTCTCAGTCAGTGACGATGACGGCCGTTTGCTGCGCTCTGGAGAGCCTTTGGCAGATGTGTTGCCACTTCTCAAAGAGTATCGCCCCGACGCGGTCTTGATCAATTGCTCATCACCCGAGGCGGTTTCAGACGGTCTGAGCAGTTTGGTAGGTCATGATTTCAAAGTTGGAGCCTACGCAAATGGGTTCACCAAAATTCATGCAGACTTCAATTCGATCAACGCAACAGTTGATTTGTTGGAAGCGCGCACGGATCTGGGGCCAGATGCGTATTTGACGTTTGCAAAAGGTTGGGCCGCAACCGGCGCATCAATCATCGGCGGTTGTTGTGAAGTAGGGCCAAAGCATATCGAGGCACTGGCGGAGTATTTCGCATAAGTGCGGGAACCTTGGCACATTTACGCCAAGGCTGGATTTAATGGTCGAAATGCGGCCCTAGGCGTAGGCCGCGTCAACGATGAACTCGACCTTTAGCTCAGGACGCGCAAGCTTGGCTTCCCCGCACGCGCGTGTAGGTGCATGGCCGGCGGGGACCCAAGCGTTCCATACTTCGTTGAGGCCTGCGAAATCACTCATGTCGGCCAGCCAGATCGTGACACGCAGCATGTCGTTGCGCGATGAACCCGCCTTGATCAACAGCGCGTCGATTTTCTCTAGGCACGCGCGTACTTGCTCTTGGATTGTGTCACCCTCGGCAACCTGACCGGTTAGATACGCCACGCCGTTGTGCTTCACGATTTTGGACGAGCGTTCGCCTGTTTCAATGCGTTCAATCATGGTGGGGCTCCTATGGCAGCAGTGTCTATCGTTCAGGGCATATAATGCGCTTTGGTCAGTGGGGTACAGAGGGGAAGCTGGCGGGGTATAAGTTGGCCTGCCACGACATGTTTGGTCAACACGTTGATTGCCGACCTCATTAGTTACTAGGCTGAAGCTAGACTAGTTTATGGTCGGCTCAAAAGCCGCGCGCAGTATCATAAAAAGGAAATGGTGGACCCTAGCGGGATCGAACCGCTGACCTCCTGCATGCCATGCAGGCGCTCTCCCAGCTGAGCTAAGGGCCCTTTGGTGCGGCTAAGTAGCCGCGTGGTGAGGGGAGTTCAAGAGAAAAACACCCCCCACATTCGCTAATTAATTGTCGTCGTCGCCTTCGGCAGCAACATCGGCGATTTCGTCCAAAGAAACGTTATCTTCGTCGTCATCATCGTCGAGCACATCATCACCCAGATCGACTTCGAGATCATCCTCATCATCGAGTACGAGCTCTTCGCCGTCTGCTTCTGTATCTTCAGCTTTTGCGGCTGCTGGATCAGCTTTGTCGGCGACCATTGTGCGGTTCTTGTTGACATCAACGGTAACTTCTTCACCCGTGTATGGGCTCACGATTGGCGTACGGCCAAGATCGTAGAAGCGTTTACCGGTGGTTGGGCAAAGGCGTTTGACGCCCCATTCGTCCTTAGGCATATCGGATCCCTTGGGTAATCGAGGGTTGAAACTATCTCACAGGCACGCCCTAATGGCATCGCTTGCGATGTGTATCGCTGGCAGGTGCCACACTCAGGCGGCTCTGTCAAAGTGATTCCGTCGCAATGTAGCTAGGATGGGCAGAATTCAGGCAATGACGACACTTGTTTTGGAAGGTGATCCTGTTGTGCGGGTCCATTTGCGGCGCTCTGCGCAGGCACGGCGGCTGTCACTTCGGGTCTCTCGATTGGATGGTAAGGTAAGCCTGACAGTGCCGACACGCGCGCCTGAGCGTGAAGCACTGGCCTTTCTGCGCGAAAAAGAACGCTGGTTGCGGCATCAATTGGCGGACCAACCGGTTGAGCAAATTGTTGGGATGGGTGCGCAAGTCCCGCTTGGCGGTCAACTATTTGAGATCGTTCAGGGGCAGGGCCGTAGGATTAGTATTCAGGGTACCCAATTGCAGGTGCCTGGACGCGCCGAAACGGCCGGTGCGCGTGTGCAGGGGTATCTCAAGGCGCAGGCGCGGCTGGTCCTGCACCGCGAAGTTGAGCAATTTGCGACCGCCTTAGGTAAGCCGTTTGGCCGCATCACGTTGCGCGATACCAGATCACGTTGGGGATCATGCTCGTCCACTGGGAATTTGAATTTCAGTTGGCGCTTGGTTATGGCACCGCCGAATGTGTTGTCATACGTGGCAGCCCATGAAGTGGCGCATCTTGCACAGATGAACCATTCCGAGCGTTTCTGGCGGGTTTGCGAAGAACTCTTCGGTCCCTACAAGGCTGAACGCGCATGGTTGCGGACCGAGGGGTCCGCATTGCACCGATACCGATTTGGATGATTGACGAAGGCTGACTTTGTGATCACAAATAACACATGTTGATACAAACCCGGCAAGATGCCTCCCCCACTGCGGCCCATGACCGTCTCTACCGCTCGCTGAGAACGCGCATCATGCATGGTGAGTTGTTGCCAGGCCAAGCGTTGACCCTGCGCGGGGTTGGCAAGGAATACGAGATGTCGATGACGCCCGTGCGTGAGGCAATGCGCCGTTTGGTAGCGGAAGGCGCGTTGTCTTTGTCATCGTCAGGTCGGATCACCACGCCAGAGTTAAGCAATGAGCGGATTGAGGAGCTTGCAGCCATTCGTGCACTGTTGGAGCCAGAGTTAGCCAGCCGTGCACTGCCGCGGGCGCATATGGCGCTTATTGAGCGGCTTGAGGCGATCAATGGACAGATTGATCAGGTGATCGCTCGTTCGGATGCGGTGGGGTATCTCAAGCACAACCTTGAATTTCATCGCACGCTTTACCTGCGCGCCCAAGCCCCTGCGATGCTCGCATTGGCTGAAACGGTTTGGCTGCAATTAGGGCCGACAATGCGCAAGCTTTATGGCCGGTTGCGCCGTACAGAAAGCCCGCGCAATCACAGGCTTATTCTGGCAGCCCTAAAAGCCGGTGATGACCCGGGCCTGCGTATTGCGCTTCGCTCGGATGTTACAAGCGGTTTGCGGATGCTCAAGCAATAGGTCTAAGAACAAAAAAGCGGGCCCCAGAAGACGCCCGCTTTTCCAAACTAATATATGCCGCAGGATTAGGCGTGGATTGCGCCGTCACCACAAGCTAGTGCCGCTTCGCGCACAGCTTCAGAGTAGGTGGGGTGTGCGTGGCAGGTACGTGCAAGGTCTTCTGCAGCCGCACCAAATTCCATGGCTACGCAAATTTCGTGCAACAAATCACCAGCCATTGGCCCAATGATGTGCGCGCCCAAAATGCGATCTGTTTGTGCATCAGCCAGAATTTTCACAAAGCCATCGGCTGCAAAGTTTGCTTTTGCACGACCGTTGCCCATGAAGCTGAACTTGCCCGCTTTGTAGCTGCGACCTTGCTCCTTCAGGCTCTCTTCGGTTTCGCCGACTGAAGCCACTTCAGGGTGAGTGTAAATCACACCTGGGATGACGTTGTAGTTCACGTGCGGGTGCTGACCGGCAAGCCCTTCTGCGACTGCCATGCCTTCATCTTCCGCTTTGTGCGCAAGCATCGGGCCTTCGATGGCGTCACCAATTGCATAGATGCCTGCGACATTGGTGGCGTAGTTAGCGTTCGTTTTGATCTGGCCACGGTCACTCATTTCAACGCCGAGCGCTTCCAGCCCCAAACCATCGGTGAACGGCTTACGGCCCGTTGCCACAAGTACCGTATCCGCGTCGATCGTTGTTTCGCTGTCGTCTTTGCGGGATTTGTAGGTGACTTTCGCCTTGTTGCCTTTGACCTCAACACCTTGAACGGCAGCACCCAGTGTGAAGGAGATGCCCTGCTTGGTCAGCAGTTTTTGGAAGGTGCGCTGGACCTCGGCGTCCATGCCGGGTGTGATGACGTCAAGGAACTCAACAACTTCAACTTCTGCGCCAAGGCGGGCGTAGACAGAGCCCAGCTCAAGCCCGATGACACCTGCGCCAATCACAACAAGCTTTTTCGGGATTTTGGGCAGTTCAAGCGCGCCAGTGCTGTCGACAACGATCTTTTGGTCAACTTCGATACCGGGCAGGGCCGATGGTACGGAGCCTGACGCGATGATGATATTTTTGGCGCTATGCACCTCGTCACCAACTTTTACCTGACCGGCTGCAGGAATGCTGCCCCAGCCTTTGAGCCAATCGATTTTGTTCTTTTTGAACAAGAACTCGATGCCTTTGGTGTTGGTTTCGATTGTGTCGCTTTTGTAGGACTGCATCTGCTTCCAATCAACGGAAGGTGCTTTGCCCTTAAGGCCCATAGCCGCAAAGTTGTGCTCTGCTTCGTGCAGCATATGTGACGCGTGCAGCAGGGCCTTTGACGGGATGCAGCCAACGTTGAGGCACGTGCCGCCAAGCGTATCGCGGCCTTCAACAACAGCAGTTTTGAGGCCCAATTGGGCACAGCGGATTGCACAGACATAGCCGCCGGGGCCGCTGCCGATTACGATGACGTCATAGTTGGCCATGGGGGTCTCCTTGGTATTAAATGAGGGCAGCGATTAGCATCGCAACAGTTGCGCCAAAACCAACCACCCAGATGTAGCTGCGCCACGGCACAAGGCCCTGAACATAGGCAGGCACATAGAGCAGGCGAGCGATCAGATAGATGTGCGCGCAGGCTTCTGTGAATGGGCTAGATTGATCCGAGAGCGTCACCACAACCACAGCGATGGTGAACATGATCAACCCTTCGAAGTGGTTGTTCATGGCGCGTTGCAGACGCCCTGCGGTGCCTTGCAGTTCAACTTTCTTGTCGCGCGGTGACATGGCGGCTTTTGTGCCGACCTGCATTTGCGCTGTGATTGAATAGAGCGTGAACTGAACAACCTGCAAAAGGGCCGCGAGGGTGAGGACGTAAATCTCTGTAGTCATTTTAGCGTGCCTTTAATTGCAGCAAGTGTCGAAGCGGCCCGCGCGGTCAAAAGTGACCTGCGGGCCACGTCATGGATTACAGATCCATCAGTAGGCGACGTGGGTCTTCCAGCGCTTCTTTGACGCGCACAAGGAACGTCACCGCACCTTTGCCGTCAACGATACGGTGATCGTAGGACAACGCCAGATACATCATCGGACGGATCACCACTTGACCATTGATCGCCATTGGACGGTCTTGGATTTTGTGCATGCCCAAGATGCCTGATTGTGGGGGGTTCAAGATGGGCGAAGACATCAGCGAGCCGTAGACACCACCGTTCGAGATGGTGAACGTGCCGCCTTGCATTTCGGCCATGCTCAGCTTGCCGTCACGGGCGCGCGCCCCTTTTTCAGCAATCGCTTTCTCGATGCCTGCAAAGCTCATGGCGTCTGCATCGCGGATAACGGGTACAACCAAACCAGTTGGCGTACCTGCAGCAATGCCCATGTGGACGAAGTTTTTGTAGACGATGTCTGTGCCGTCAATTTCTGCGTTCACTTCAGGCACTTCGCGCAGGGCGTGGATACAGGCTTTGGTAAAGAACGACATAAAGCCAAGTTTTACACCGTGCTTTTTCAAGAACAGGTCTTTGTATTCGTTGCGCAGCGCCATCACCTCGGTCATGTCGACCTCGTTATAGGTGGTCAGCATCGCGGCGGTGTTCTGGCTGTCTTTCAAACGCTTTGCGATGGTCTGACGCAGGCGTGTCATCTTCACGCGTTCTTCGCGGGATGCGTCGTCCGCTGAAACCGGTGCGCGTGGCGCGGATGGGGCGGCCGCAGTGGCGGCTGGTGCAGATGCGATTGCTTTCATAACATCTTCTTTCATAATCCGTCCGTCGCGGCCTGAGCCGGTCACTTGGTCTGCAGACATGCCTTTTTCGGCCATCAGTTTTTTGGCAGAGGGCGCGTCTTCAACGTCTTTGTCAGATGCGGCTGGCGCAGGAGATGCTTCGGTTTTGGCTGCGGGCGCAGATGAAGCAGCACCTGAGGCGCCACCGATCACGGCCAGTTTCGCCGTTGCATCCACAGTTGTGCCTTCGGTTGCGACGATTTCTGACAACACACCCGCGGCAGGGCTTGGAACTTCGACGCTGACTTTGTCTGTTTCCAGCTCACAAAGCATCTCGTCTTGCGCGACAGTGTCGCCCACTTTTTTGAACCATGTCGACACAGTCGCCTCGGTCACGCTTTCGCCCAATGTGGGCACCATGACGTCAACGGCTTGTGCTGCGTCACCTGCGTCGGCCTTGGGTGCAGCGTCCGCCTTTGGGGCGTCCGTATCGCCCGATGGCTTGGCATCGTCCGCGCTGATCTGTGCGAGCAGCGCATCGACACCAACTGTTTCACCTTCAGATGCCACAATCTCGGACAATGTGCCTGCAGCGGGGCTTGGTACTTCGACGGTCACTTTGTCTGTTTCCAGCTCGCACAGCATTTCGTCAACGGCCACCGCGTCGCCCGGCTTTTTGAACCAGGTCGCAACAGTTGCTTCGGTGACTGATTCACCCAGTGTAGGAACACGAACTTCGGTCATTATTTCTTTCCTTTGATCGTCAGGGCTTCGTCCACAAGGGCGGCCTGTTGTGCTTTGTGCGCGCTTGCCAAACCTGTGGCTGGCGATGCGGATGTTGCGCGGCCAACATAGGCCGGACGTTTCGATTTTGCGCCAATCCGGTCAAGGACCCACTCAATGTTGGGCTCGATGAATGACCATGCGCCTTGGTTCTTGGGCTCTTCCTGACACCAAACCATGTCAGCGCCTTTGAAGCGCTCCAGTTCTTTGACCAGCGACATCGCGGGGAACGGATAGAACTGCTCAATGCGCAATAGATACACATCATCAAGACCGCGCGCGTCGCGTTCCTCAAGCAGGTCAAAGTAGACTTTGCCTGAACACATCACCACGCGCTTGATCTTATCATCAGCGGCCAGTGTCAGCTCAGAGTTGCCTTGTTGCGCATCATCCCAAAGTACGCGGTGGAAGGACGAGCCGGTCGTAAAGTCCTCGCGTGTGCTGACAGCCATTTTGTGGCGCAACAGCGATTTCGGCGTCATCATCACCAGCGGCTTGCGGAAGTCACGGTGCAGCTGACGGCGCAGGATGTGGAAATAGTTGGCCGGTGTGGTACAGTTTGCCACGATCCAGTTGTCACCGCCGCACATCTGCAAGAACCGCTCAAGACGCGCCGAGGAGTGCTCGGGGCCTTGGCCTTCATAGCCGTGTGGCAACAACATAACGAGGCCGGACATCCGCAGCCACTTGCTTTCGCCAGAGCTGATAAACTGATCGAACATGATCTGGGCGCCGTTGGCGAAATCGCCAAATTGTGCTTCCCAAAGTGTCAGCGCGTTAGGCTCCGCCAAAGAGTAGCCGTATTCAAAGCCAAGCACCGCGTATTCAGACAGCATCGAGTCGATCACTTCGTACTGTGATTGGCCCTCGCGAATGTTGTTCAGCGGGTAGTAGCGATCCTCGGTGTCTTGGTTGATCAGGCCAGAGTGGCGGTGGCTAAATGTCCCACGTGTACTGTCTTGGCCAGATAAACGAACAGGGAAGCCTTCGGTAAGCAAAGAACCAAACGCAAGCGCTTCACCGGTTGCCCAATCAATGCCTTTGCCTGCACCAAGTGCCTTCTTTTTGGCATCCAGCATACGTTGCACAGTCTTATGAAGCGGATAGCCCTCGGGCGCGTGTGTCAGCGCGTTTGCTACTTCATCAAAAGTCTCATCCGCGATGCCTGTAGTGCCGCGCTGATAGTCATCACCATCGCGACGATCGAGGTGCGACCAGCGGCCATCAAGCCAATCTGCTTTGTTCGGTTTAAAGTCTTTTCCGGCCTCAAACTCGGTGTTGAGCATGGACTGGAACGCGGCTTTCATATCCTCGATTTCGCCTTCGGGGATGAGGCCGTCTTTTACCAAACGGTCCGTATAAAGCGTCAGAGTTGTCTTCTGCTTTTTGATCTTTTTGTACATCAGCGGGTTTGTGAACATGGGCTCGTCGCCCTCGTTATGTCCGAACCGGCGATAGCAAATAATGTCGAGAACCACGTCCTTGTGGAACTTCTGGCGGAACTCTGTTGCCACTTTCGCGGCGTGGACCACTGCCTCTGGGTCGTCGCCGTTCACGTGGAAAATCGGCGCTTCAACCATCAACGCAATGTCGGTGGGGTACGGCGATGAGCGGCTAAAGTGCGGCGCAGTTGTGAAACCAATCTGGTTATTCACAACGATGTGCATCGTGCCGCCTGTGCGGTGGCCGCGCAGACCAGAAAGGCCAAATCCTTCGGCTACAACACCCTGACCGGCAAATGCCGCATCACCGTGCAGCAAGATGCCCATGACGGCTGTGCGGTCTGTGTCGTTCAGTTGGTCCTGCTTGGCACGCACTTTGCCCAAAACAACGGGGTTCACGGCTTCAAGGTGCGAGGGGTTTGCGGTCAGTGACAAGTGCACATCATTGCCGTCAAAGGACCGGTCGGATGATGCACCAAGGTGATACTTAACGTCACCTGAACCGTCCACGTCCTCGGGCTTGAAGCTGCCGCCTTGGAATTCGTTGAAAATGGCGCGGTAAGGTTTGCTCATGACATTTGCCAAAACAGACAAACGGCCACGGTGTGGCATGCCAACAATGATTTCGCGCAGGCCCAGTTGGCCGCCGCGCTTGATGATTTGCTCCATCGCGGGGATCAAGCTTTCACCGCCATCAAGGCCAAAACGCTTGGTGCCCATGTATTTCACATGCAGGAATTTCTCAAAACCCTCGGCCTCAACCAACTTGTTAAGGATCGCTTTACGGCCTTCGCGGGTGAACTGGATTTCTTTGCCCAGACCCTCGATGCGCTCTTTTAGCCAGCTCGACTCTTCGGGGTTTGAAATGTGCATATACTGCAGCGCAAAAGTGCCACAGTAGGTCCGCTTCACGATATCAACGATCTGACGCATGGTTGCGATTTGCAGACCAAGAACGTTGTCGATGAAAATCGGGCGGTCCATATCGGCGTCAGTGAAGCCGTAGGATTTCGGGTCAAGCTCTGGGTGCGCGGTTGTCTCGCGCATGCCGAGCGGATCAAGATCAGCGGCAAGGTGGCCGCGGATACGGTAGGCACGGATCAGCATTAGCGCGCGAATGCTGTCTAAAACTGCGCGCTGGATGGCGTCATTGCTGACTTCAACACCCGCGTCGGCGGCCTTGTCTGTGATTTTTTTAGCTGCTGTTTTCGCTTCGGCAGGCGCTGGATACTCGCCGGTGATCGCAGAAGTCAGATCATCGTGCGGCATGGGGGGCCAGTCTGCACGCGCCCATGATGGTCCGCTTGCTTCGGCTTTTACATCAAGTTCCGCATCGCCAAGTGCGCGAAAGAATTCCTGCCACGCTTCGTCCACTGCGTTGGGATCGTTGGCATATTGAGCGTAGAGCTGCTCGAGATATTCCGCATTGTGCCCCTGCATAAACGAGGATGCATGGAATTGATCATTCGCGGGGTGGTCGGTCATGTGTTTGGCCTCATGGCAAGGAAGGACGAGCGAAAAATAAGGATGGGGCGCGGCAGGGAGGTGCCGCGCCCTTTAGGTGTTAGCCGATGGCTTCTTTAACGGCTTCGCCCAAAGTCGCGGGGCTGTCCGCAACGATGATACCCGCAGATTTCATGGCTTCGATTTTGCTTTCCGCATCACCTTGGCCACCAGCAACAATCGCGCCAGCGTGGCCCATGCGACGGCCGGGAGGTGCCGTGCGGCCAGCAATAAAGCCAGCGGTTGGTTTCCAGCGGCCTTTCTTGCGTTGCTCTGCAAGGAACTCGGCTGCTTCTTCTTCGGCTGTACCGCCGATTTCACCGATCATGATGATTGAGTGCGTCTCATCGTCATCAAGGAACATGTCCAGTACGTCGATGTGCTCGGTGCCTTTGATGGGGTCACCACCGATGCCAACAGCCGTAGATTGGCCGAGGCCCATATCGGTTGTTTGCTTCACGGCTTCATATGTGAGCGTGCCAGAGCGTGACACAACACCCACGCTGCCGCGACGGTGGATATGGCCGGGCATGATGCCGATTTTGCAAGCGTCCGGAGTGATCACACCAGGGCAGTTGGGGCCAACAAGACGTGATGTTGATCCCTCAAGGGCACGCTTGACGCGCATCATATCAAGCACAGGAATGCCTTCGGTGATGCAAACGATCAGCGGCATATTTGCGTCAATTGCTTCCAAAATACTGTCTGCCGCAAAGGGGGGCGGCACATAGATCACGGATGCGTTTGCTTCTGTGACGTGCATTGCTTCGTGCACAGAGTTGAAGATCGGCAGGTCAAGATGCGACTGACCACCTTTGCCGGGTGTTACGCCACCAACCATTTTGGTGCCGTAAGCAATTGCCTGCTCGGAGTGGAAAGTACCTTGGCTGCCGGTCAAACCCTGACAGATGACTTTTGTGTTTTCGTTAATAAGGACGGCCATTTTGCGTCTCCTTAAATGTTGTGCGCGGGCGGTGTCGCCTCGGGCGCGAAGAGGTTGCGAATGGGCGAGGGCCTTAGCCCTTCACCGCCTTAACGATTTTCTGAGCACCATCTTTGAGGTCGTCAGCAGCAATCACATCAACGTCTGAGTTGTTGATGATCGCCTTGCCTTGCTCAACGTTGGTTCCTTCAAGACGCACAACCAGCGGTACTTTCAGGCCAACCTCTTTCACGGCTGCAACAACGCCTTCCGCGATAACATCGCAGCGCATGATGCCGCCAAAGATGTTGACCAAGATGCCTTTGACGTTCGGGTCAGATGTGATGATCTTGAACGCTTCGGTAACTTTCTCTTGGGTAGCGCCGCCACCTACGTCAAGGAAGTTTGCAGGCTCTGCGCCGTAAAGCTTGATGATGTCCATCGTTGCCATGGCAAGACCAGCGCCGTTAACCATACAACCGATTTCACCGTCGAGTGCGATGTAGTTGAGGTCAAACTTGGACGCGGCCAGCTCTTTGGGGTCTTCTTCAGTTTCATCACGAAGGGCCGCGATATCAGCGTGGCGATAGATCGCGTTGCCGTCAAAGCTTACCTTGGCATCAAGCACTTTGAGGTCACCGGCATCAGTTACGATCAGCGGGTTGATCTCAAGCATCTCCATGTCTTTTTCCATGAAGGCTGTGTAAAGCTGGCCCATCAATTTGACGCACTGCTTAACCTGCTGACCTGTAAGGCCGAGTGTGAATGCGATACGGCGGCCGTGATACGCTTGGAAACCTGTTGCAGGATCAACGCTGAACGACAGGATTTTTTCAGGGGTCGCTGCTGCTACTTCCTCAATGTCCATACCACCTTCGGTTGAGCACACGAATGATACGCGGCTTGTTTGGCGGTCAACGAGCAGGGCAAGATACATTTCTGTTTCAATGCCGGAACCATCTTCGATGTAGATGCGGTTTACTTGCTTACCTGCGGGGCCTGTTTGGTGTGTCACCAATGTGCGGCCCAACATGCGTTTTGCTTCTTGTGCTGCTTCTTCAGCAGATTTGGCCAAACGTACACCGCCAGCTTCGCCAGCGTCGGCTTCGACAAATTTACCTTTGCCGCGTCCGCCTGCGTGAATTTGTGCTTTTACAACCCAAAGCGGGCCGTCCATTTCACCTGCGGCTGTCTTTGCGTCTTCGGCTTTGAGAACGGCACGGCCATCGCTCACTGGGGCACCGTAAGTGCGCAACAAGGCTTTGGCCTGATATTCGTGGATATTCATGGAAAATATGTCCCGTTTGGCTGCAATTAGAGCACCCTAAGCACGAAGCGCGCTTAAATAAGAGTAACTTTTTGCGCAGATTGGGAAAAAAGCGACATTTGTGATCACAGCTGAAAAAAGTGTGATCACAAATTTGGGGGCCGAAGTGATTTCTGTGACTAGTTTCACACATCAGCGAATCTTGAATATAAAAAGGCGCCCCGAAACGGAGCGCCTTAAAGACTGTCTAATTGGTAGTTTAAGCCAGTGAGTTGTCGATCTCTTTACAGGCAGACACGAGGCCCTTCACTGCGTTGATCGACTTGTCGAACATATCTTGCTCGTCTTTGTTCATCTTGATCTCGACGACGCGCTCAACACCTTCGGCGCCGATTACTGTTGGAACACCGACGTAGAACCCATTAAGGCCGTAGTTGCCATCAACGTACGCTGCACATGGCAGAACGCGCTTTTGGTCTTTGAGGTAAGCTTCGGCCATTTCAATCGCTGATGTGGCCGGTGCATAGAAAGCAGAACCATTGCCAAGCAAGCCAACGATCTCTGCGCCACCATCACGTGTGCGTTGAACGATCGCGTCCATCTTTTCTTGTGTCGTCCAGCCCATGTCGATCAAATCGGGGAGAGGAACGCCTGCAACAGTTGAATAGCGTACCAGCGGAACCATTGTGTCGCCGTGACCGCCCAGAACGAACGCTGTGACGTCTTTCATAGAGACGTTGAACTCGAGGCTCAGGAAGTGACGGAACCGCGCGCTGTCCAGAACACCAGCCATGCCGCATACTTTGTTGTGGGGCAGACCAGAGAATTCACGAAGCGCCCAAACCATCGCATCAAGCGGGTTAGTGATGCAGATAACAAAGGCATTTGGTGCGTGGGCTGCAATGCCTTCACCAACAGACTTCATTACTTTCAAGTTGATACCCAAAAGATCATCACGGCTCATACCAGGCTTGCGCGGTACACCAGCTGTTACGATGCAAACATCAGCGCCTGCGATGTCGGCATAGTCAGTCGTGCCCTTCATTGTGGCGTCGAAACCTTCGGACGGACCAGCTTCAGCAATATCGAGTGCTTTGCCTTGTGGTGTACCATCAGCAATGTCGAACAGAACAACGTCGCCAAGCTCTTTCAGCGCTACGAGGTGAGCGAGCGTGCCGCCAATTTGTCCAGCGCCGATAAGGGCAATTTTAGGTCTGGCCATGTGAGTATCTCCGGTCAGGTGAGTTGTGGGGGTCGTGTTTCAAGGGCGGTGCCTAGACCCAAAGTATGTTGCTTGCAAGGTTTTGAATGGATGCGCACCCTTGCTGAGCTAACCTGCGCTGACGTAAAGAAATGGCAATGCGACAATTTTCAAAGGCTTAGCCGCGATGGATCTGACATTTTCGTTTTTCGCTCTCGCGGTGCCTGCAGTGATCTTTGCGGGGATTTCAAAAGCCGGATTTGGCTCGGGTGCGGCCTTTGCGGCTGCATCGATTCTCGCGCTTGTGCTTGATCCGGCGATGGCGCTTGGAATCATGTTGCCGTTGTTAATGCTCATCGATGTCGCGGCACTTCGGGCTTATTGGGGGAAATGGGATTGGCAAGAAGCCCGCCGTCTTATTATCGGTAGTTTACCGGGGATCGCTGTGGCGATTTGGTTGTATCAGGTGGCAGACGCTGATGTGTTTCGCTTTTTGATCGGCGCGGTTTCTTTGTTGTTTGTTGCGTTTCAGTTGGCCAAGGCGCGCAACCTAATCACGAGCCGTGAGAAGGCATATCCGGGGTGGGCCGGAGTTTTATCTGGCTGTGTCGCAGGCTTCACAAGCTTTGTTAGTCACGCAGGCGGGCCTCCCGTGGCTGTGTATTTGCTTGCGCAACGGCTCGATAAAATGACCTATCAAGCGACCACGGTTCTTACATTCTGGGCGATCAATGCGCTCAAATCGCTTCCTTACGCCATTTTGGGCGTTTTTACGTGGCAAACCCTTTATATTGACCTGCTGCTCGCGCCGTTTGCGTTGATCGGGGCGTGGCTTGGTGTTCGGGCGCATCGCATCATCTCCGAGCGCGCATTCTTCATGCTGACCTATGTTTTGTTGGTCATTACTGGCAGCAAGCTGATCTGGGATGCACTAACTTAAATGCTTTTGCCGGTCACGCTTAGCTGACCTGTCTTTTCAAATGCACGGCCCGAAGCAACAAGGCAGGTGGGGCCGCCTGCTTTAGTTACGGTAATTGTCCAGCTGCCCGTAGCGTTTGAGGCGAATATCTCGACCAAAGCGTTATCAGCGCCAAGGCCAACAGATTGTCGTGTCTCACCATATTTCGTGGAAAGGTTATCCACAATCGTCGCTCGGTTTCCGCATTGGGCCAAATGCTGACTGGACGCAGTTAACGTCATTGCGGCTAGCAATAAATTCATACCAAAATTCCTCGTAAACAAACACGCGCCATATATCCCATACTAACCTTTTCATTTGGTTAACTTGGGTCAAGCGCTGCATCGCAGCAATTCGTACTTGTAATCATCGCATGAATAATGCGATGTCTGCGCAAGATAATTACTCAACCGAGGTAAGAAGATGTCTCAGCGCCCCGTCCGTTCCGTCCTTTATATTCCGGCTTCAAAAGAGCGTGCCCTTGAAAAGGCCAAAGGTTTGGCGTGCGACGCGATCATTTTCGATCTTGAGGACGCAGTTGCCATCGACGAAAAAGTGCCTGCGCGTACTTTGCTGGCCGAAACACTTCCGACAGCCGATTATGGTGCGCGTTTGCGGATTGTACGTGTGAACGGGCTTGATACGACTTGGGGCCGTGACGATGTTTTGAGTGTTTTAGATGCAGATGCGGTTCTGCTTCCCAAAGTGAACTCCGCCGCAGATGTAGATGCCATTGCGGCATTAACGACCTTGCCGATTTGGGCGATGATGGAAACACCTTTGGGTATTCTTAACGCCGCTGAAATTGCCGCTCACCCCCGCCTTGAGGGGATGGTTATGGGCACCAACGATTTGGCAAAAGATCTCAATACGCGTCACCGGCCGGATCGTGAACCGCTGCTTACGTCGCTGCAGATGTGCCTGCTTGCAGCGCGTGCCCACGGGGTCACTATTGTCGATGGGGTTTACAATGCCTTTAAGGATGATGCGGGCCTGAAGATAGAATGTGACCAAGGTCGTGACATGGGATTTGAGGGCAAAACCTTGATTCATCCTGCCCAGCTGGAGGTTGCTAATGCCGCCTTTGCGCCGTCAGAGGCCGACATTGATCTGTCGAAGCGTCAAATCGAAGCGTTTGAACAGGCAGAGCGCGACGGGCAGGGTGTTGCTGTTGTGGACGGAAAGATCGTAGAAAACCTTCATATCGTAACGGCGCGCGCGACACTTGCAAAAGCGCACGCCATTGAGGCAATGAAGGATTAAATAATGGGTCTTCTAATCGCAGGTGTTATTTTGTGGAGTGCTGCGCACTTCTTTAAACGGTTAGCGCCCGCAGCGCGGGCAGCGCTGGGCGATAAAGGACGCCTTTTGGTGACTGCGGCTTTGGGCGCAAGCTTGCTCATGATGATTTTCGGCTACCGAATGGCGGACTTCATCCCTGTTTATACGCCACCGGAGTGGGCGCGCGGTGTGAACAACCTCGCCATGATTGCAGCATTTTATGTTTTTGGGGCGTCTGCCGCAAAGCCCGCGAAAGTCTGGCTTGGTACGAAACTTCGCCACCCACAACTTGCTGCAGTGGCGATTTGGGCGGTGGCACATTTACTGGTCAATGGTGATGCGGCTTCTTTGGTGTTGTTCGGCGGACTGCTGGCATGGGCCCTTGGCGCCATGGCTTTGATCAATCGCGCAGAAGGGCCGTGGGACGTGCCTGCTCAGGCACCAGTGAAAAAGGAAATCACCCTCATCGTGATTACGGTGGTTCTTTATAGTCTTGTTGCGGCTATTCACATCTGGCTGGGTGTGAACCCGTTCGTTTAATTGAAGGTGAAAGCTATGAAACTGTATCGATTTTTGTCCGAAGATGACACGTCTGACTTCTGCCACAAGGTGACAGATGCCTTGAATAAAGGATGGGAGCTTTACGACGGCCCGACCCAAGCATGGGATGCCGCAAACGGAGTGATGCGCTGTGGTCAGGCCGTCACCAAAGAGGTTGAGGGCACATATACGCGCGACACAAAGCTTGGCGAACATTAAGACCAGAAAGGCACTTACATGACCTCAAACAAAACAAACACAGGCCGCTTTTTTGAAGACTATGCGGTCGGTGATGTGATCCGTCATGCGGTGCCTCGAACGCTATCCGGGGGGGAGCGCGCAGTTTACCACGCGCTCTATCCTGCGCGTCACGCGCTTTATTCTTCTGACCAGTTTGCACAATCGTGTGGGCTGCGCGGTAGCCCCATCGATGACATGATCGTTTTTCATACGGTCTTTGGCAAAACCGTACCTGATATCTCTTTGAATGCAGTCGCAAATTTGGGGTATGCTGAGGCATGTTTTTTGAAGCCTGTTTGGGCTGGTGATACGCTGCGGTCTACATCAGAGGTGATCGGCGTTAAGCAAAATTCCAATGGCAAAACTGGTGTGGTCTGGGTCCGTACACGCGGCTTGAACCAGCATGATGATGTTGTGCTGGAATACGTGCGTTGGGTCATGGTGCGCAAAAATAACCTTGATGCACCCGCACCGCAGGCAGTGATACCCGAACTGAGTGATGTCGTCCCAGCAAGCGAGTTGAACGTACCAGCAGGGCTTGATTTCAACGCCTATGATACGGAACTGGCTGGTGAAGCGCACCGGCTTGGTGATTATGCCGTCGGTGAGATCATTGATCACGTTGATGGGGTCACTGTTGAAGAAGCCGAGCATATGCTTGCGACGCGTCTTTGGCAAAACACCGCAAAGGTTCATTTTGACGCCACCAACCGGCCAGATGGTAAGCGGTTGATTTACGGCGGTCACGTCATCTCAATGGCGCGCGCTTTGTCATTTAACGGACTAGCAAATGCGCAAATCATAGCGGGCATCAACTCTGGTGCCCATGCGAATCCGTGTTTTGCAGGCGATACAATACGTGCGTGGTCAGAAGTCTTGGACATCGCACAAACCGCCGTGCAGGGTGTTGGTGCGATCCGGTTAAGGCTTGTGGCTACAAAGGGTGATGCAGGAATTCTACGTGGCGACGACGGGAAATATGCACCAGACGTGCTGCTTGATCTGGATTATTGGGCGCTGATGCCGACTTAGGCGTCTATGAAACCAGAAGCCCCTAAATGTGATCACAGATTTTTCGTGTGTGATCACATTTTTCGAAAAAGATGCGAATTAGGACAATTCGAAGCAGTTTTTCTCCATCTGCGCGCGTGACTCACATTCAAAAAGAGATACAAAGGGGTTAGCCCAGCCGTGCGACCTTTTTTAAGGTGCGCATTGCAAGCCAACGAAGGGAACACCTATGGCCGATGTAAACCGTGGCAATCGCCCGCTTTCGCCGCATTTGGCAATTTACCGTCCTCAGTTGACGTCAATGACGTCGATCCTGACGCGGATTACTGGCAATGCACTTTTGATCTCAACTTTGCTTGTCGTGTGGTGGTTTTTGTCTGCTGCTATTTCCCCAGAGTACTTTGCGTACGCTGACGGTGTTCTGACCAGCTGGTTTGGCGACATTGTGTTGACGCTTTCTGTGTTGGGTCTTTGGTACCACACGCTGGCCGGCCTGCGTCATCTTATCTGGGATATGGGATACGGCCTTGAGGTGGAGCAGGCTGAAAAAATGGGCATCGTCTGCCTCGTTGGATCAGTTGTTCTGACCCTTATCACCGTCCTCGTTGTTTAATCGGAGCGCACAGACATGGCTTATTTGACAGATCGTAAACGCGCCGCTGGACTTGGGGCTGCGAAGACAGGCACAGAACATCATTGGTCCATGATGGTGTCCTCTGTGGCGCTGCTTTTGCTGGTCCCACTATTCGTTTTCACCGTTGGTCCCGTAATCGGCAGTAGCCACGGCGAAATGGTCGCATATTTTGCAAAACCTTTCCCTGCTATTGTAGCAGCACTCACACTAACCGTGGGTTTGATGCACTTTAAGAATGGCGCACAGACCCTTATCGAAGACTACGTACACGGCCCCGCTAAGAAGCTGACAATCATTGGTGTGATTTGTCTCAGCTACGCGGCCGCCGGAACTGCCCTTTTCTCAATCGCGCGCATCGCGCTGTAATATCGGAGCACACTCATGACTGCATACGATTACGAAACACACGAATATGACGTAGTTGTCGTTGGCGCCGGTGGCGCCGGCCTGCGTGCAACGCTTGGTATGGCCGAGCAGGGCCTGCGTACGGCCTGTGTAACCAAGGTTTTCCCAACCCGCTCGCACACAGTTGCAGCGCAGGGTGGCATTGCGGCCTCTTTGTCTAACATGGGTCCTGATAACTGGCAGTGGCATATGTATGACACCGTCAAAGGATCTGACTGGCTGGGTGATACGGATGCGATGGAGTATCTGGCGCGCGAAGCACCCAAGGCCGTTTATGAGCTTGAGCACTACGGTGTGCCTTTCTCACGGACCGAAGAAGGTAAAATTTACCAACGCCCCTTTGGTGGTCACACAACCGAATTCGGTGAAGGCCCGCCCGTGCAGCGTACCTGTGCGGCCGCCGACCGTACTGGTCACGCGATCTTGCACACGCTTTACGGTCAAAGTCTGAAGAACAACGCCGAGTTCTACATTGAGTATTTCGCAATTGACTTGATCATGTCCGATGACGGTCAGTGTCAGGGTGTTCTGTGCTGGAAGCTTGACGACGGAACACTGCACCTGTTCAGCGCGAAGATGGTCGTTCTGGCCACTGGCGGTTATGGCCGTGCATACTTCAGCGCAACGTCTGCCCACACTTGCACTGGTGATGGTGGCGGTATGGTTGCTCGTGCTGGTCTGCCTCTACAGGACATGGAATTTGTTCAATTCCACCCAACTGGTATCTACGGTGCAGGTTGCCTCATCACAGAAGGTGCGCGCGGCGAGGGTGGTTATTTGACCAACTCCGAGGGCGAGCGCTTTATGGAGCGTTACGCGCCAACTTACAAAGACCTTGCCAGCCGTGATGTTGTTTCGCGCTGCATGACGATGGAAATTCGTGAAGGCCGCGGTGTTGGGGCAGAAGGCGATCACATCCACCTTCACCTGAACCACTTGCCAAAAGAAACGCTTGATCTGCGCTTGCCCGGTATTTCGGAATCGGCGCGGATTTTTGCAGGCGTTGACCTGACCAAAGAGCCGATCCCAGTGCTTCCAACTGTGCACTATAATATGGGCGGTATTCCAACGAACTATTGGGGTGAAGTTCTTGCCCCGACCAAAGATAATCCTGACAACGTGGCACCGGGCCTTATGGCCGTTGGTGAAGCAGGTTGTGCGAGTGTTCACGGTGCAAACCGTTTGGGGTCAAACTCACTGATCGACTTGGTTGTGTTCGGTCGTGCCGCTGCGATCCGCGCGGCGGAAGTTGTTGACCCGAAAACGCCTGTCCCAACGCCGAACCAACGTTCTGTAGAAGCTGCGATCAGCCGCTTTGACGGGTTGCGTTATGCCAAAGGTCACGTGCCAACTGCTGAGCTTCGTCTTGATATGCAAAAGACAATGCAGTCAGACGCAGCCGTGTTCCGTACAGACAAAACTCTGGCGGAGGGTGTTGAGAAGATGAACGACGTCGCCGCACGCATGAGCGATGTTCAGGTGACCGATACATCAATGGTTTGGAACTCAGACCTGATGGAAACGCTTGAGCTTGGTAACCTTCTGCCAAACGCAGTTGCTACTGTTGTGGCCGCTGAGGCGCGCAAGGAATCACGCGGTGCACACGCCCACGAAGATTATCCAGATCGTGATGACGAGAACTGGCGCAAGCACAGCCTCGTTTGGTTCGAGGGTATGAAGGCGGGCTTGGGTTATCGCGGTGTTCACCTGAACCCATTGACCAGCCACAACGACGGCGGCATCGACCTGAAGAAAATCGCGCCAAAGGCACGTGTCTACTAATGGTGCGCAGCTTTGCGATAACTTCATTGGCAGGAGGGTCAGCATGATCCGTGCTGCGCTTTGCCTTTCTGCGGTGCTGGCCCTTGGTGCCTGTGACAAAGCCGAGCAGGCCGTCGATAAAGCGGCGCGCACAACGGCCAAAGCCGCTGTGGATGAGGTCCTCGTCACGCAGTTTCTGTTTATCCCGAAGAACCAGATCACCCCCTATTCTGACTGTGTGATCGATAGTGCATCATCTGGTGAAATTCTGTCACTGACCCGCGACGCGATTGGTCAAATCAGTCAGAGCACTTTGAACACGGTTCAAACCATCCTCACACGACCCGAAGCGATTAAGTGTATCGCCGAAGCGGGTCTGACAACTCAAGGCTAAGGAGAAATTCCATGGTTCAACTACGCCTCCCTAAAAACAGCCGCATGACCGCAGGCAAGACTTGGCCCAAGCCTGAAGGCGTGACCAACCTGCGCAAAGTTCAAGTGTACCGTTGGTCGCCTGATGACGATAAAAACCCCGCACTTGATACGTATTGGGTTGATATGGACACCTGTGGACCGATGGTTCTGGATGTTCTGATCAAAATCAAAAACGAGATTGACCCGACACTAGCGTTCCGCCGGTCATGCCGCGAGGGCATCTGTGGATCGTGCGCCATGAACATTGATGGCATCAACACACTTGCGTGTATCTACGGTGCCGATGAAGTGAAGGGTGACATTAAGATTTACCCTCTGCCGCACATGCCTGTTATCCGCGATTTGATCCCTGACCTGACGCACTTTTATGCGCAGCACGCAAGCATCATGCCGTGGCTCGAAACAAAGACGAACCGCCCTGCAAAAGAGTGGCGCCAGTCGATTGAAGACCGCAAGAAGTTGGATGGTTTGTATGAATGCGTAATGTGCGCGTCATGTTCAACCTCGTGCCCATCTTACTGGTGGAACGGCGACAAATACCTTGGGCCAGCAGCATTGTTGCACGCGTATCGCTGGATCATTGATAGCCGCGATGAAGCGACGGGCGAGCGCTTGGATGATCTTGAGGATCCGTTCAAGCTGTACCGCTGCCACACCATTATGAACTGTGCAAAGACCTGCCCGAAGGGGTTGAACCCAGCGAAGGCCATTGCGTCTATTAAGCAAATGATGGTGGAGCGCACCGTCTAGGGTGTCCGTTCAGACTGAGGCAAATAATCAAAAAGCCCCGCCAATTGGTGGGGCTTTTTCTATGTGGTGGCTAAGCTAACGCGTTAGTTGGGAAATGCAGCCTCAAGCGCGATTTCCACCATTTCCCCAAAGCTGCTTTGACGTTCATCAGCAGGAATAGCATCGCCTGTTAGCAGGTGGTCTGACACAGTCATAACGGCCAGTGCCTTACGGCCAAACCGCGCTGCCAAGTTGTAAAGCTCGGCCGCTTCCATTTCGACTGCCAGAATACCGTGGCGTGTCAGCATTTCATTCAGATCAGGGCGCTCGTCGTAGAAGACATCCGACGAGTAGATATTGCCTACATGCACGTTAGAGCCTTTGGCCTGCGCGGCTGTAACCGCCTGTGACAACAGCCCATAGTCTGCGCAGGGGGCAAAGTTCACCTCTTTGAAGACGCCTGTGGACGGGGTGGAAATGGATGAGGCGGTCATCGCTATCACAACGTCACGGATACCAACGTGATGCTGCATTGATCCGGTTGAACCGATGCGGATCAGGTTTTGCACATTATATTCGTTAATCAATTCATGGGCATAGATCGATAGGGATGGCATGCCCATCCCCGAGCCGTGGATCGTAACACGGTTGCCTTTCCACATGCCTGTAAAGCCAAGCATGCCGCGGATTTCGTTGATGCACTTCACGTCATCAAGAAACGTCTCAGCGGCCCATTTGGCGCGCAGTGGATCACCGGGCATCAAAACAGTTTCAGCAATGTCGCCTTTTTGTGCGCCAATATGGTGGGTCATGGTCGTGCTCCGCGTTTGGGTATTTGGCGTTAAACTGCCTTTGCACGCGCTGCTCTACAAGCCCCTCTATTGTGCGGTTATTGTGCCGCGACGTCTTGTGGCTCAACCAACTCTACCAAATCCGTCATAATGCGGTTCAGCTCGAAGTCTTTTGGTGTGTAGACTTTAGCAACACCCATTGCGCGTAAGCGGTCTGCGTCATCCTCTGGAATAATGCCGCCAACGACGACGGGGATGTGCGCAAGTCCGGCGGTGCGTAGCTTCTCCATCAAGTCACCCATAAGCGGAATGTGACTACCAGACAGGATCGACAGACCAATCACATGGGCGTCATCTTCCAAAGCGGCTGACACAATCTCATCAGGGGTGAGGCGGATCCCTTCATAGCTAATGTCCATTCCGCAATCACGGGCGCGTGCTGCGATTTGTTCGGCGCCGTTTGAATGTCCATCAAGACCAGGCTTGCCCACAAGAAACTTAAGGCGGCGGCCCAGTTTGTCACTGACCGCGTCAACGGCGGCACGGATATTCTCAAGGCCTTCGGTCCGGTTGGAGGGGTTTTTGGACACACCAGTGGGCCCGCGGTACTGCCCAAAGGCGGTGCGGACAACATTGCCCCATTCGCCTGTGGTTGCACCGGCTTTGGCCGCTTTGATCGAGGCAGGCATCACGTTGATACCTGTCGCGGCCGCTTGGCGCAGCTCATCAAGTGCTTCTTTAACGGCGCTCTCGTCACGCTCGCTGCGCCATGTATTCAGCCGTTCAATCTGATCCCGCTCTGCGTCCGCATCCGCCACCATAATTGCCTCATCGCCG
The DNA here is from genome assembly GCF_042939535.1 of Nereida sp. NH-UV-3. NCBI lineage: Bacteria > Pseudomonadati > Pseudomonadota > Alphaproteobacteria > Rhodobacterales > Roseobacteraceae > Nereida > Nereida sp. NH-UV-3. The sequence goes on from NZ_CP132157.1 coordinate 2,046,191, forward strand.
GCGGTCAGGGGCGAGGGCTCTCCGGTTGTGAATCTGTTGACGCCAACCACAGTGGTTTCGCCTTGCTCAATATCGCCAATCCGTTCTGCGTTGGCTTCGACAAGACGTGACTTCATGTATTCGATCGCTTCAACAGCCCCGCCCATGCCGTCAATCGTCGCAAGTTCTGCGCGGGCGCCCTCTTTCAGGCTTTCCACCTTCCGGTCAACTGCTGGGTTACCGTCAAACAGATCGTCGTATTCCAGAAGGTCCGTTTCAAAGGCCATGATCTGCTGCATGCGCAAAGACCATTGTTGGTCCCAAGGGCGTGGCAGGCCCAATGCTTCGTTCCAAGCGGGCAGTTGAACCGCGCGGGCGCGTGCTTTCTTGGAAAGGGTCACCGCAAGCATTTCTACCAAGATACGGTAGACGTTGTTTTCGGGCTGTTGCTCGGTCAGACCGAGAGAATTCACCTGAACGCCGTACCGGAAACGGCGGAACTTTGGGTCCTCCACGCCGTAACGCTCGCGGCAAATTTCGTCCCACAGGTCTACAAACGCGCGCATCTTGCACATCTCGGTTACAAATCGGATGCCTGCGTTTACGAAAAAGCTGATCCGGCCAACCATGGCGGGGAAGTGTTCGGCGGGGACTTTACCTTTGAGATCGTCAAGTACAGCGGTTGCCGTAGCAAGCGCAAAGGCGAGTTCTTGCTCTGGTGTCGCACCAGCCTCTTGGAGGTGGTATGAGCAAATGTTCATTGGGTTCCATTTTGGCAGATGCTCGCGGGTATAGGCGGCAACATCTGTAATCATACGCATGGAGGGTTTGGGTGGGCAGACGTATGTGCCGCGTGACAGATACTCTTTGATGATATCGTTTTGTACTGTGCCTTGCAGCGCGGAGATGTCCGCGCCTTGTTCTTCCGCAACCGCGATATAGAGCGCCAACAACCACGGTGCCGTGGCGTTGATCGTCATCGATGTGTTCATCTGATCTAGCGGGATATCATCAAACAGGGCACGCATGTCCCCAAGATGGGCCACTGGCACGCCAACTTTGCCAACTTCGCCCCGGGACAGTTCGTGGTCACTATCATACCCTGTTTGTGTCGGCAGATCGAAAGCAACAGAAAGCCCCGTCTGTCCTTTTGCCAAGTTCCCACGGTACAGCGCATTAGATGCTTTTGCCGTTGAGTGGCCTGCATATGTCCTGAACAGCCAAGGGCGATCTTTGGTTCTGTCTTGAGTGGCGTTGGTCATGGCAGGCTCCACAGTTGGCTGTTGGCCCAAAGGGGCCGAATCTAGTTGCGCAATAAAATTACACACATGTGGGGTTTATCGGACACAATATACTTCTGTCAATCCGCTGCGCCGCAGCATGTGGGCATTTACCCCGCCGCAGCAACATGCGAGTTATAGATATGTTTGAAACAGTTGCTCTGCCCGCTTGGGTTCTCGTTCTGATCGGCATCGCAGCTGCTATCTCTATCGGAGAGCGGCTCCTGTTTCCTTCTGTTCGGTGGTTTTTGCGCAAACGTGCAGAGCGGGTTGTAGCGAAAGTAAACGAGCGGCTGACCCGCCCTATCCAACCTTTCAAGCTGGCGCGCCGCGCTGATATGATCCAACGGCTGACGTATGATCGTGATGTATTGGCGGCTGTGTCAGAATATGCCTCTGAGGAAGGGATGCCTGATGAGGTGGCCTTAGAAATGGCCCGCAGATACGCCCGCGAAATTGTTCCCTCATTCAGTGCGACAGCGTATTTTGGTGTGGGCATTCGGGTGGCACGTTGGCTTGGCAATACGCTGTATCACGTACGTCTTGGCCATGTTGAGCGCGCTGAGATTGATCAGGACGCTACGGTCGTGTTCATCATGAACCACCGCTCCAACATGGATTACATGCTGGTCACTTACTTGGCGGCTGATGCTTCTGCGTTGTCTTATGCGGTCGGTGAGTGGGCGCGCGTCTGGCCCCTGTCACGACTAATCCGTTCAATGGGTGCGTATTTTATCCGGCGCCGTTCACGTAATGCGCTCTACCGGCGCGTTCTTGCGCGGTATGTGCAAATGGCTACGGAGAATGGTGTGACGCAGGCAGTGTTTCCTGAGGGCGGTCTAAGCCTTGATGGGAAAGTGGCGGCGCCCAAGCTGGGGCTGTTGAACTACATTATTGAAGGGTGGACCCCCGAAAGCCGTGATGTGGTTTTTGTACCGGTTGCGTTGAATTACGACCGGATACTTGAGGACCGCATTCTTATTTCAGCGGGCCAACGGGGTGACCGTAAGTTTAACGCCCGCATGTCCGTAGTGGGTGGCTTCATTTTAAAGCACGTATGGCTTCGTATTTGTCGGCGCGCGTATAAATTTGGTGTTGCGAGCGTCAGCTTTGGCAAGCCGCTGTCTTTGCGTGAATTTGCAACACATCATGCGGAGTTGCCGCGTACATTGGGCCGCGAACTGATGACGCGGATTGAAAACGTAATGCCTGTCCTTCCGATCCCTGTCTTGAGCACTGTCTTGCTGGAGGTCACGGATGGTGCAACCCGTGCTGAACTTGAGCTGGCCGTCACCAAATACTTTGCAGGCCTTGATGCTGACACCGCGCACAACGTGTCCTGTGGTGATGCAGCGTCAATTGTTGCTGAAGGCTTGAAGGTCATGACGGCCCGCCGCTTGATTACACAGACTGGTACAATCGTCCGAGTGAAAGACGATCAACGCCATATTCTTGAGTATTATGCGAACTCTATCGTGCATGTGCAGCGTAGAAATGTAGGAAATGCTGCGACTGCTGGGTTATAAAATTACCAATATATATAAAAAATAGTTGCTATATTACCTTTGCGATCATATTCAAAGGGGTGTCGACAGTGATTCTGCGCTGCGGCACCTGACATTTGGAACGGAGACCGCGCAATGGCTTTGGATACTAACAGCAACTTGATTTCATATGATGCGGTCGAGAAAGAGCTCTACGAAGTGGGTGAAATCCCCCCGATGGGCTTTGTTCCGCCAAAGATGTACTCATGGGCTATTCGTCGCGAACGTCACGGCAACCCTGATAGCGCGATGCTTCAGGAAGTGGTCGATGTCCCCACGCTGGATAGCAACGAAGTGTTGGTTCTCGTGATGGCTGCCGGCATTAACTACAACGGTGTCTGGGCCGCCCTCGGCGTGCCAATCAGCCCGTTTGATGGTCACAACCAGCCCTATCATATTGCGGGTTCTGATGCGTCGGGCATTGTTTGGGCTGTGGGTGATAAAGTGACGCGCTGGAAAGTTGGCGACGAAGTTGTGATCCATTGCAACCAAGATGATGGCGATGATGAGGAGTGTAACGGCGGTGATCCGATGTACTCGCAAAGCCAACGGATTTGGGGATATGAGACACCTGACGGCTCGTTCAGCCAGTTCACGCGGGTGCAATCGCAACAATTGATGCCGCGTCCAAAGCATCTGACGTGGGAGGAAAGCGCTTGCTACACTCTTACGCTTGCCACTGCGTACCGGATGCTGTTTGGCCACGCGCCTCATGATCTTAAGCCGGGTCAGAACGTTCTTGTTTGGGGCGCATCTGGTGGGCTTGGATCCTACGCGATCCAACTAATTAAGACTGCTGGTGCCAACGCAATCGGCGTTATCTCGGACGAAAGTAAACGCGATTTCGTGATGTCACTGGGTGCCAAGGGCGTTTTGAATCGCAATGACTTTGATTGCTGGGGCCAGATGCCAACAGTTAACACACCTGAATATGCCGAGTGGTTCCGTGCCGCGCGTAAGTTTGGTGCTGCGATTTGGCAGATTACCGGCAAAGGTAACAACGTAGATATGGTGTTCGAGCACCCTGGTGAGTCCACCTTCCCGGTCTCGACCTTCGTGTGCAAGAAAGGTGGTATGGTCGTGATTTGTGCTGGCACGACTGGCTTCAACATGACCTTTGACGTCCGTTATATGTGGATGCACCAAAAGCGTCTTCAGGGCTCGCACTTTGCGCACCTCAAGCAAGCGGCTGCAGCGAACCAATTGATGGTAGAGGAACGTCTTGACCCTTGCATGTCGGAAGTTTTTGAATGGAACGACCTGCCAGAGGCGCACATGAAAATGCTCCGGAACGAGCATAAGCCGGGCAATATGTCCGTATTGGTTCAAGCGCCAAAGACCGGTCTGCGGACGCTGATCGATACGGTTGAGGCCGGAAAGTAACCTTTATAGCGGTTTGCAGGCTCCCCCTGCGCGCCGAATCGAAGCCCAATGCCATGAAGGTGTTGGGCTTCTTTCGTTTTGAACGACTTAGATTTAACTGCCTCACTATATCTGGGGAGCTAGGATGCGCGAATTTCATATAAAATAAATACAAGTTAAAGTTGTGTTTATGTGAGATTAACTATTTTAGGATGAGTGTAGATGCAGAATGAATGGATATTAGACGTCCTCGTAGATCTTCGTGTTTTCGCCCGTTCCAATGGTTTGGGGCGCTTGGCTGAGCATCTTGATGACGTCGCTTTGATTGCGGCAAGTGACATCTTGGCCGCCAGGGGAGACGCACTCAATGAGTGGGGCACTGGAGAGTATCGTGAACGACCTCGAGCAAGCGAACACGCTTGAGGATTTTCAACGGATTACCGAGAACCTTCGGGATTATTACAAATTAGATCATTTTATTTACCATTGGGTTAATTCGGTTGGTGAGCGCTTTGGAGCAGGCACCTACAGTACCGAGTGGGTCGATCGGTACGTCGAAAAGGACTACCTGCGGATGGACCCCGTTATCCTTGGCGCGCTACAGCGATTTCATCCGCTAAATTGGAAAGACCTTGATTGGTCCAGTAAGGGGGCCAAAGCGTTTTTGCGCGAGGCCATTGAATACGGTGTAGGCAATCAAGGGCTGTCCGTTCCGGTGCGTGGGCCGTCTGGTCAGTTTGCTTTATTGTCGTGCAACGCGAACACCAACGATGAGGCATGGGCAGAATTTATTGATTTAAATCAGCAGTCTCTGATCATTATCGCCCATAAGTTTAATGAGCGTGCCCTCGATTTTGACACAGGCTTTGATAACACAATCGTAAATCTTTCGCCCCGTGAACTTTCAGCGATGGCGCTGCTTGCAAGGGGATACTCACGCTCTCAGGCGGCTCATGATTTGCAGATTTCAGAGCACACGCTTCGGGTCTATGTTGAGGGCGCGCGTCATAAACTGGGGGCGCTTAACACCACCCATGCGGTTGCTCGTGCGCTGACCAAAGGATTGATCGTCGTATAGCGCAAACACGCCCTTTGGTGTTGCGTTCGGCGCTCTGCCGCCGCGCGTTGGCGTAAGCAGCCTTTAACAGGCCTAAACACATGATGAGGCGATCTTCCTGTCCGGTTTGCGACAGGAGCCACCTTCATCATTGATAGGACGCCCGCATGCTTCGCTACATCTACGCAGATCAGCTCGACCAATTTCCACGCCTTGCACAGACCATGTTCCGGGATAGGGCGGTTCAGTTCAAAGACCGTCTTGGATGGGAAGTAAGCGTCGATCATAACGGGCATGAGCGTGACGAGTACGACGACATGTGCCCGCTCTATGTCATTTGGGAACTGCCCGATGGCACCCACGGGGGCTCAATGCGGTTCTTGCCGACAACAGGCCGGACCATGGTGCATGACCATTTTGCCCACCTTACCGGTGGAGTGCATATCGAAAGCCCGCTTATTTGGGAATGTACGCGGTTCTGCATCAGCCCGCGCGCAGATGACACGCGTTCCTGTGCGGCGGCATTGGTGCTTGGGGCAGGCGAGGTCATGCAACGCTTTTCTTTGCGCCACTACATTGGTGTTTTTGACCCGCGGATGGCGCGGATTTATCGTTTATACGGTGTAAGCCCTGATATCATCGGGCAGGCGGGCTCGGGTGCGGGCGAAATTTGCGTAGGCCTTTGGCAGATGCAAGATGAGGCCTGGGCAAAGACGTATGCACGCTTGGGCATTGAGGCAGCAACGTCGGCTCAGTGGTTCAAGGCGTCTTTGCAAACGTTAAATGCAAAAACTCCAGCCCAAGCTGAGACAGCCACTGGCAGCGACTGGTGCGCCGATATAGTGTCGCGGCATGAGCACACCCAGCATCCAGTTTTCTGAAGACCAAGCCCACGCATTTGACAGCATTTCTGATCTGTTGAAGCGCGTGGGCGTCGATATTGAAAACGATGTGGTGCTGCCGCCACAAGACAGTAAATCCAGCGTGATGGCCGTGATCGGCAAGGCTGGCAGCGGTAAAACACTGCTGCTGGCCGAATTGTACCGTGCCATTGAAGCCGCCGGTGTTGAGGTTGTTTCAGGCGATTACGAGTCCCGTAAATCAAAAGACAAACGCACGCTGGCCATTCTTGCCCCCACCAACAAAGCTGCAAGTGTGCTACGTAACCGCGGTGTTCCCGCAACGACGATCCACCGGATCTTGTACACGCCCATGTATGATCCGGAGTATGAAAAAATTGCTGAATGGTTGGCAGGCAACACGCTTGAGCGGCCTGACGTAGAAGACCTGACGGATTTGGCGCTTGATCGCGCGTGGGCATATTATCAGACCAACAAATCAATACCGGGTGCGCTTGCTGCGGCGGGCTTGCGCGGATCTGATTTTATTACGGGCTGGAAACGGCGTGAGAACCCCCTTGATATTGGGTTCATCGATGAATCTTCGATGTTGGACGCTAAGCAGTACGAAGACCTTCAGGAAATTTTCCCAACGCTTGTGTTGTTTGGCGATCCCGCACAGCTTGCACCCGTTAATCAGTCTGGTGGGATGGTGTTTGATGGTCTTAAGGGGCCACGCAAGCTTGAGCTGAGCCGTGTCCACCGGCAAACTAAAGACAATCCCATTCTTGATTTGGCCCATGCGCTGGCGGACCCGTCGCTTGAGTTTCATCACTTTGAACAGATGGTGAAAGACGCCTCCCAAAAAGATGATCGGGTCGTATGGGCCGAGCGGGTGAATTGCGATTTGATGGCTCGCTCGCCGTGTCTTGTGTGGCGTAACGCGACGCGGATCAAACTGATCAATGCGTTTCGCGGCGCTTACAGCGCGCCCGAAGAAGAGCTGCTGGAAGGTGAGCCGCTTATTTGTGATGGTATTGAATTGCCCATGAAGCACCGCAAAAAGCGGCTCGATCTTGAGGCGCGAGGTCTGATTAAGGGCGCGCAGGTCATCTATATGGGCCTTGGCCGCAAGCCTGGCTTTTCACGCCTGCACGTCATGGGGGCAGAGGACCCGCAGGTGAGTGCCGCGTCAATTATGAAGTTAGAAAAGCCCGGCGAGGAAGAACCTGTCATTCCGTTTGCTGCCCGCATGGGCGCTACTTTTCTCCACGGTGCTGCGGTGACAATTCACAAGGCGCAGGGCTCGCAATGGGATGAAGTGCAGGTGTTTGCGCCAGATATTTTTGTTGCCGCGCGCATGGGCCGTTCTGAGGCGGGGCAGCCGCTGTGGAAGCGCTTGGCATATGTTGCAATCACGCGTGCAGAGACTCGCCTCCATTGGTGTGTACGTGCTGCGTTGGCCCGTCCCAAGGGGCCGCTGATCATTGATGATTTGCCGAGCAAGCCCGCACCGCTTACCCTTGAAGCTGAACCTTTGGAGGCAAACTCATGAAGTCGATTATCATTACTGGTGCGAGCAGCGGCATTGGCGCAGTAACAGCACGCTATTTCTTGCAGAACGGTTGGCGCGTTGGTCTGATGGCGCGTACGGTATCTGCATTGGAAGGCATAGCAGATGGCCATGAGAACGCCGTTTGTCTACCGTGTAGCGTGACTGATGAAGCAGCGGTTGATGCTGCGTTTGAAACCTTTTTAGGCAATCACCGTTTAGATGTTTTGTTCAATAACGCGGGCCAGTTTGGGCCGCAAATGAGCATTGATGAAATCCAGCTGGCCGATTGGCAGGCGACCGTTGATGTGAACTTAACGGGGATGTTTTTGTGTGCCCGTGCTGCGTTTCGAACCATGCGGCACCAATCCGATCAGGGCGGTCGGATCATCAACAACGGCTCGATCAGTGCGCATACCCCGCGCGAAGGGTCGACGTGTTACACGACAACAAAACACGGCGTTTCTGGTCTGACCAAGACGATCACGCTTGATGGGCGTCCGTTTGGCATTGCTTGCGGTCAAATTGATATTGGTAATGCCCGTACAGATTTAGTGGCGAACCTTGAAGTAAAGCGCGCGGCCGAAGGCTTGCCACCATTGCCGACAATGGCAGTTGAAGATGTGGCGAAGTCCGTCTTTCACATGGCCAGTTTGCCAGAGGAAGCCAACGTCCAAACCATGATGGTGATGGCCAGCGCAATGCCTCATATCGGGCGCGGCTGACGATATTGGATACCGTTTTCTTATCGTTGGAACACACGGAAAATTGCTGATGCACCCCAGCCGGCACTGATTGCAATGATCAGCGACAAGATGCCGTAGTAGAACGGTTGTTGGCGTGACAGGTTGTACATCCAACGTTCAAGCCCCGCTTTGCGCACATCAAGAACAGTGCTGTAGGTTGAGATGACTTTTTTGTCTTTCAACAGAAAAACGCTGACTTCGTAGGCACCTTCAACAAGGTTGGCGGGCAACTCAACGTCTGTGCGGAACAACGTATTGTCGATTAGTGCGGCATCCCATTCGCGCAATTGGTATTTGTTGGCGTCTTGGCGGATGCGCATCAAAGCTTCGGTGAATAGCGCCACATCGTTTTCGCCATGGCCCTCTGCGCTTGGCTTGATGACGCGGGGTAGGGTGATCTCGTAATAGCGATCGGCCTCTTCACCCAAGATATCTGCGATGGGGCGCGTTGTTTCGATCGCGTAAAACGATGGCGCTGCGTCGACCTCAACGGTTGCGGCGTTCACCCATATGCCAAAGCGGCGGTCTTTGCGGTAAACTGTGGTTGCTTGATCGGGGCCCTTTACGGTGACGATCAAGTCAAGCTTGGCTTCTTGCGTCACCGCACTTTCGTGCTTGATTGCACCAAAAACCAAAATGTCTGAGCCATCGAAGGTTGTTGTAATGGCCACTTCGCTCTCGGACAGGCCAAGTACTAAGTTCTGCGCAGCGGCCGGTGTCGCCAGCAAAAGCGCGATGAGAAAAGCACGTAGCATCTAGTGCCCTCCCAAGCCGATAGAATACAGTTCCGACGGGGTCAGCAGAAGATCCAGTGCAAGCTTGGAACAGACGCCAAGCACCATCAGTGCTAGCAAAATACGCAGCTGCTCTGCCTTCATCTTGGCGCCGATCCGCGTGCCGATCTGTGCGCCGATAACGCCGCCGACCAACAGCAAAACCGCCAGCATCATATCCACGGTATAGTTTGTTGTGGCGTGCAACATTGTGGTGAACGCGGTTACAAAGATAATCTGAAAAAGGGATGTACCCACAACGACTTTGGTAGGCATGCCAAGCAGATAAATCATCGCAGGCACCATGATAAAGCCACCGCCAACACCCATGATTGCTGCCAGAATACCCACGACAACACCAACGATCACAGGCGGGATCACACTAATATAGAGGCCCGAGACGCGGAACTTCATCTTGAACGGCAGCGCGTGAATCCACGTGTGGTTCTTACGTTTGCGCGGTGCCGTACCCGCAGGGGCGTTGGTGCGGCGGATTGCGTTGAGGCTTTCGATAAACATCAAGCCGCCAACAACGCCCAAAAAGACGACGTAGCAAAGCTTTACCAGCAGATCGACTTGTCCCAAGGACTTCAGGTAGTTGAAAACAACCACACCCAGTGCAGCGCCGATCAGGCCACCCACAAGCAGTACGGTGCCCATCCTGAAATCAACGGTTTTTCGTTTGAAATGCGCAAGCACACCAGAGAACGACGAGGCTACAATCTGGTTTGCTTCAGTGGCCACAGCAACTGCGGGCGGGATGCCGATAAAGAACAGCAAGGGGGTCATCAGAAAACCACCACCCACGCCAAACATCCCTGACAAGATACCGACGATGCCGCCGAGACCTAACAACAGAAATGCGTTAACGGAAACTTCCGCGATGGGCAGGTAGATTTGCATGGCTTCCCTTCAACCTATTCTGGCCTGACTTCAACCGCCAAATTGAAAGGCACTATGAGTCCAGTTGTCTTACCGCTCTTTCACATATGGCGCGCCGCCAGCCCGTGGGGGAATGGCTTTGCCCACAAATCCGGCCAAGATCACGACTGTCAAAATGTACGGTAATGCGTCAAGCAATTGGATTTGCACTTTGAACCCAAACGCAGCGGTCAAAAGATCAGGACGCAAGGCGATCGCTTGTAGATAGCCAAACAGCAGACACGCGGCCAATGCGTACCACGGCCGCCACTTGGCAAAGATCAGCGCGGCAAGGGCGATGTAGCCACGACCTGCGGTCATATCTTTGACGAAACCTGCCTGCAGCGCTGTCGCCAAATAGGCACCCGCAAGCCCGCACAAGACACCGCAAATCAGGACTGCCGCATAGCGCAGACCAACCACGGAAACGCCTGCAGTATCGACCGCGGCGGGGTTCTCGCCGACGGCGCGTAGGCGCAGGCCGAAGCGTGTGCGAAACAGGACCCACCAGGTCAGGGGCACCATTGCGATTGCCACATAAACCAACAGAGCGTGCCCGCCGATTAGGCTAGCGTAGACCGGTCCTGCAACGGGCACGGGCATGAAGGTTTCGGCGAATGGAAATTCAATTGGGTTGAACCGCGCAGCGCCCTCAAGCTGGGGCGTACGCCCGCCTTGTTTGAACCAGCTTTGCGCAATTAAAACGGTCATGCCTGCAGCGAGAAAATTGATTGCCACGCCAGAGATCAGTTGGTTGCCACGGAATGTGATCGAGGCCAGCCCGTGGATGATCGACAAGGTGACTGAGGCCAAAATACCGGCCCCAAGCCCAAGCCACACAGAGCCTGTGTTGAAGCTGATCGCGGCAGAAAAGAACGCGGCAATCAACATTTTGCCTTCAAGGCCGATGTCAAAAATACCCGCACGTTCGCTGAACAGTCCTGCAAGGCACGCCAACAACAAGGGTGTGGCCAAGCGGATTGATGTCTCAAGAACGGGGACGGAAAAGAGGTTCAGAAAATCCCACATTATGCTGCTCCCTCTTTGCGCATCATCAAGAATATTTTCTCAAGGGGCATGCGGATCATGTTGTCGAGCGCCCCTGTGAACATGATGACTAGGGCCTGAATGACGATGATCAACTCACGGGGGATGTTCGTCCAAAGCGCCAGTTCTGCACCCCCCTGATACAAAAAGCCAAACAAGATCGCGGCAAGAAGCACCCCAAGCGGGTGGCTGCGGCCCATCAATGCCACCGCGATGCCGATGAAACCTGCGCCCTCGACACTGCCTAACACCAGACGCTCTGCCTCGCCCATGACGTTGTTGATCGCCATGCAGCCCGCCAATGCGCCCGAGATGATCATTGAGATCATGATAATTTTGGTGGGGCTGATACCCGCGTATTTCGCAGCGCTTTCGCTTTCGCCGTAGGCGCGAATTTCAAAGCCCAGACGGGTCCGCCAGATCAAGAACCAAACGGCGACGCAGGCCAGCAAACTGACGAAAAAGCTGACGTTTGCGGGTGCGCCACGGAACACTGGCTTTTCACCCCAGCTGAACAAATCTTGGAAGGTCGGAAGGTGCGTAGTGGCTGCAAACTTTGCGGTTGCCGGATCCATCGCACCTGAGGGTTTGAGCATACCCACCAACAGGTAGTTCAAAAGCGCTGCTGCAATGAAGTTGAACATGATTGTGGTGATAACAATGTGGCTGCCCCGTTTGGCCTGTAAATATGCTGGGATCGCGGCCCAAATTGCGGCAAAGGCAGCAGCGCCGATAATCGCTACGGGCAAAGCCAGTGCCCAGTGCGGGAACGGAATATAAAGACATACCAATGCCACGCCCAAACCGCCAAGCATGGCCTGTCCCTCGCCGCCAATGTTGAACATGCGCGCATGAAACGCGACCGATACGGCAAGGCCTGTGAAAATAAAGTTGGTCGCGTAATAAAGCGTGTAGCCCCAGCCGTAGGTCGAACCAATAGCGCCTTCGACCATGAGCTTTGCAGCCGCAACAGGGTCCTCACCGATGGCAAGGATCACAAGCGCCGAAAGTACTGCGGCAAGAATAAGTGAAATAAGAGGGACCAAAACCGCGTCGGCCCACTTTGGGATCACATCCATGCTCTAGCCCTCCTGTGCTGCGTTTTGAGGCTGCATGGCGGCTGCCTCACGAGTCATGCCAGCCATCATCAGGCCCAGCTCTTTTTCGTCTGTCTCATCGGGCAAACGTTCGCCCATTATTTGGCCGTCAAACATGACAGCAATCCGGTCAGATAGCGCGAGGATTTCCTCCAACTCGACCGAGACCAGCAAGATCGCTTTGCCTTGATCGCGCAGGGCGACGATTTGTTGGTGGATGAATTCGATTGCACCAATGTCCACACCGCGGGTGGGTTGACCGATCAGCAACAAGTCCGGGTTGCGCTCAATCTCGCGGGCCAGAACGATTTTTTGTTGGTTGCCTCCCGAAAAGGATTTGGCCGCCAGCTTTGGATTGGGCGGGCGCACGTCGAAGCGGTCCATCTTTTCTTCAGTGTCTTGGCGTAGTGCGGCGTTGTCCATCATCAGGCGGCTGCGGTTGTAGCGGTCATCGTGATGATACCCGAAGCCGGTGTTTTCCCACGCGGCAAAATTCATAATTAGGCCTTCGCGTTGCCTGTCTTCGGGAACGTGCGCAATGCCCCGTGCGCGCCGTGACTGTCCGTCTGAATGGCGTCCCGTCAGATCAATTTCAGCGCCGTTCAGTTTGACTGAACCTTCGCCGGATTGGATGCCGCCCAAGACTTCAAGCAACTCTGACTGTCCGTTGCCAGCCACGCCAGCAATGCCCAATACCTCGCCTGCGCGCACAGTCAAATCAATGCCCTTGAGGCGATGAACGCCTTTGTCATCTGTGACGTTAAGGCCTTTTACTTCAAGGACAGCCTCGCGCGGTTTTGCGGGTGTTTTATCAACGCGCAGCAACACTTTGCGGCCTACCATCAGCTCGGCCAGTTGTTGCGGGCTTGTCTCAGATGTCTTGACCGTGGCGGTCATTTCACCGCGCCGCATCACGCTGACGGTATCGGTGACATCCATAATTTCACGCAGCTTGTGTGTGATGAGGATAATCGTTTTTCCTTCGGCCTTCAGGCGCTGCAGAATGCGGAAAAGCTGATCTGCCTCTGCGGGGGTTAGCACACCCGTTGGCTCATCAAGGATCAAAATGTCCGCTTGCCGGTAAAGCGCCTTAAGGATTTCCACGCGCTGCTGCATCCCCACGCCGATTTCTTCAATCAAGGCATCAGGATCCACGTTCAAGCCGTATTCATCCGCAAGGTTAATCAGCTCTTTGCGCGCTTTGCGCAGTGACGGGCCAAGGCTCCAGCCATCTTCTGCGCCCAATACAACATTCTCAAGAACTGTAAAATTTTCAACGAGTTTAAAGTGCTGGAACACCATCCCAATGCCTGCGGCAATCGCGGCTTGGCTGTCAGGAATTTCTGTTTTTCGGCCGCTGATGAAAACCTCGCCTTTGTCGGCTTTGTAAAAGCCGTAAAGGATGCTCATCAGAGTTGATTTGCCTGCGCCATTTTCACCGATAATCCCGTGGATTGTGCCGGGCATTACGCGAATTGAAATGTCTTTGTTGGCTTGCACCGGTCCAAAGGCTTTTGAGATGCCCTTAAGTTCGATGGCGGGAGCAATATCAGTCATCAGAAATGAACGCCTGCGTTGTCTGAATAGGAAAGGGCCGCGCAGATTGTCTTCCGCGCGGCCCGATAGGTATTACGTCTTAGAAGTCCAGCGCAGGGCAGGATTCGTCTGACATGTAGTCATGCACTTTGATGTCGCCGCTTATGATTTTGTCAGCCGCTGCATATGTCTCAGACAGCATCGCGTAAGTTACGAGGCCTTCGTTGTTCTCATCGAGCGCAACGCCAACACCACGGTTTGACAGGTCCATGACATTGAAGCCTGTTTCCATGTCTGTGCCGTCAAGCATCGCGTTGTAGACAGCATTGTCCACGCGCTTGAGCATTGATGTAAGAACTTTTCCTGGGTGCAGGTAGTTTTGGTTGCTGTCCACGCCGATAGACAAAATGCCTTCGTCAGCTGCGGTCTGCAGAACACCCAGACCGGTGCCGCCTGCCGCTGCATAAACAACGTCAGAACCTTGGCTGATTTGCGCTTTGGTCAGCTCGGAACCTTTTACCGGATCGTTCCACGCCGCACCAGTTGTGCCGGTCATGTTGGAGATCACTGTGATGTCAGCGTTTGCTGCTTTTGCGCCTTGCGCATAGCCACACGCAAAGCGGCGGATCAGCGGAATGTCCATGCCACCGATGAATGAAACTGTGCCAGTTTCAGATGCGTTCGCCGCCATGATGCCCGCAAGGTATGAACCTTCGTGCTCGTTGAATACAACAGAGCGAACGTTTGGCTGGTCTACAACCATGTCGATGATCGCAAATTTTGTGTCAGGGTAGTCAGGTGCAACTTCGCTTAGTGCTGAGCCGAACGCGAAACCTGCCATGACGATTGGGTTAGCACCGGATTCCGCAAAGCGGCGCAGAGCTTGCTCGCGCTGTGCGTCTGACTGCAATTCGATCTCTTTGAATGTGCCACCAGTTTCTTCGGCCCAACGTGATGCGCCATTGAACGCAGCTTCGTTGAACGATTTGTCGAACTTGCCGCCCAAATCGAAAATGATCGCAGGATCAGCAACAGCAGCAGTTGCGGTCAGAGCAAGACCAGTTGCGGCGCTCATCAGTTTCGTCATGATTGTCATGAGTATCTCCCCAAGGATTTCTAAATCGAGACGAGGCACGCCAAATCGCAGATTTCATTGTCGCCCTCGCAGAGCGCAGGCCATGCCAAATTGGCAACCCACACCCTTATGAGCGACAGTAAGCGGCAGGGCGCGCGGGGGGTCAAGTGCGATTCATATTTCCGTAACGTGTAGCCGCAGCTAGCGCATAAAAATGTGCGTTAAATAGGCAATTTACGCTGCATTACGATAGCATCGAGAGCCTCACCACCAGATGTTGGGGTGTAGTAGGCTTTGCGGCGACCAACATGCAGGTAGCCGAGGCTTTCATACAGCGCCAACGCGCCTAGATTCGGTGCAGCCACTTCAAGAAATATCTGCACTGCGCCGCGCGTTTGCAATTGAGAATGAAGGCTGTCCATCACGGCTTTGGCGTGGCCTTGTCGTAGGTGATCCGGATGGGTCGCGATGGTCAAAAGTTCCGCCTCATCTGCGATGATCCGAGAAAGGGCAAAACACTGCGCGTCGCCGACCACAAAACAAGTGGGGCTTTCAATCAGGTCAGAAAACTCATGTGCCGACCACGGACGGGTTAACTCAAAAGCCGCGGCGTGCGTTTGGGCCATGGCCTCTGGCGTAAGTTGGGTTTTGGGGGATACAGGCGTCGTCATTGCCTATGCCAAAATGCGCGGGGGCGTGTCTCGTGAGGGGGCGGCATCAGCTGGGCGCATATAAAATGGCTTCGGCGGGGCGTCTTGGGGCGATTTCGCAGCGGTAAGCTTTGCGATTGCCACAGCAATTTGATGCGCTGCAGTCTGCGCCGTAACAGTTGCGATTCCATCTGGGTTCGCGCCTTGGGCATCCGTGAAAACTGGTTCTGTTGGATCTGTGTCAAAGCGCTGGGCGTAGACGTTGCCGCGCTTTGCATCCACAAGCGACACAAATGGCTGCGGGGCATCAAGCGCGTAGGCTTCAAGCGCGGTCACGCCAATTGCTGGAACCCCAAGCGACAACGCCAAACCGCGCGCTGCAGAAACGGAAATGCGAATGCCCGTGAAATTTCCGGGCCCCGTGCCCACGCCTATACGTGTGATGTCGGCATAGGTCGCGCCGGCCTCTGCAAGCGCGTCCTCAATCTTGGGAAATAGCTGTTCGGCTTGGCCTTTTGCCATTTCGTCGAACGAGGCGGCACAAACGGTATCGCCGTCCAAAAGGCAGACGGCGATATGTGGGCCAGAGGTGTCGAAGGCGAGGATCACGCGGCGACTGGGCGCACTTCTATCACCTCGGGGATATAGTGGCGCAACAAGTTCTCAATGCCCATTTTAAGGGTCAGCGTAGATGATGGGCATCCCGCGCAAGCACCTTGCATGTGCAGATATACGATGCCGCGATCAAAGCCGTGGAACGTAATATCACCACCATCTTGGGCAACTGCCGGACGCACGCGCGTGTCGAGAAGTTCCTTAATCTGGCCAACAATCTCGCCGTCTTCGCCAGTATGTTCAGCGTGACCAGACGAGGTGTTTTCGCCTTCCATAACAGGTTGACCGGACTGGAAATGCTCCATGATCGCGCCAAGAAGGGCTGGCTTCAGGTGATCCCACTCGGCGTCATCAGCTTTGGTCACTGTCACAAAGTCCAGACCGAAGAACACAGCCGTTACACCTTGCACCGCGAAAAGACGCGTGGCCAGCGGCGATGAGGCCGCGGCTTCTGGGGTCGTGAAATCTGCCGTACCCATATCGAGCACTTCTTGTCCCGGGAGGAACTTCAACGTGGCAGGGTTTGGCGTAGACTCGGTTTGAATGAACATCGGAAAGGTCTCCTTTGCATCAGATATGCGATCGCTGCGCCATTTAGTCAATAGTTTAGAATGGTTCTAAAACGTAATTTAAGTGATCGCTTCCAGCTTTTCTTTGCTGATGTCGCCGGGAACAATCGTCATTGGCACGGGAAGCGCGCCTGCGTTTTTGGTCATTTGCGTGACAAGCGGGCCAGGGCCTTTTTTGTCTGTCGCTGCGCCCAACACCAAAATACCGACTTCTGGATCATCCATAATCTGCTGGACGATTTCTTCGGACGGGCGGCCTTCACGGATCACCAATTCTGGCTCAATCGAGAGTTTGTCGCGCATCCATTTGGCGTAGACCTCAAAATGCACTTCGATCCGCTCGCGGGCTTCGGCGCGCATGATGTCGGCAACACCGATCCAGTGGTTGAACTCCTCTGGTGGAATGACCGAGAGGATTTCCACGCCGCCACCAGTTTTGGACGCACGCATGGCCGCAAACCGCATTGCGTTGAGGCATTCGCGACTGTCGTCCAAGACAACAAGGAACTTACGCATAATCTTTCCCCTCCCTCGGGATGCTAACCGATGCGATCATGACCGCAGTGCACGTCGCTGGCAATCGAAAGATGTGACTATTTGTAATGCGCGCGCCGATCACCAAAGGTGCGTACCCTTTTTCGCCACGTGCGGTAGCTTGATGTTTTGAGGTTTGAGCGCATCAACGCTTTGACCTCTTTGTCCTTCAGACCGTATTCGCGTTCGATATCGGCAAATGCAGTGTGATCGGAGAGGGCCATTTCAATGATGGCGCTGATGTCGGCTTCGGAAAGGTCTGTCATGAAGCCAGACATAAGGCGCCTGTTCCATGTGCCAAGGGGGTGGTGTGCGTTAGCGGACCATCCCCACAATTTCGAGTGTTTTTGCAAGAATTGGCGCTGCAATCTCACGGCCCCGTTCTGCACCGCGGGCCAGAATGCGGTCGATCTCGGCTTGGTCTTCCATCAATCGTGACATTTCAGTGCCGATGGGGGCAAGCTTTTCAACAGCCAGATCGGCCAGCACAGGCTTGAACGTGCCAAACTGAGAGCCAGCATGCTGGTCCAGCACCTGCTGTGGGGTGATTTCGGCCAAAGCGGCATAGATGTTCACAAGATTGCGCGCATCTGGGCGCTCGTCCAACCCATCAAGCGCTTCGGGAAGCGGTTCGGGATCTGTTTTGGCCTTGCGGATCTTTTTGGCAATCGCGTCGGCGGTATCTGTCATGTTGATCCGGCTCAGGTCAGACGGGTCAGACTTTGACATTTTCTTGGTGCCATCGCGCAATGACATCACACGGGTGGCGGCCCCTTCAATCACCGGTTCGGTGATTGGGAAAAAGTCGACGCCGTAGTCGTGGTTAAATTTGGCGGCAATGTCGCGGGTCAGCTCAAGGTGTTGTTTTTGATCTTCGCCCACAGGCACGTGCGTGGCGTGATAAACCAGAATATCTGCGGCCATCAGGGCAGGGTAGGCAAACAACCCAAGCGAGGCTTGTTCTGCGTTTTTGCCCGCTTTGTCTTTCCACTGGGTCATGCGGCCCATCCAGCCCATGCGCGCCACGCAGTTGAAAATCCATCCCAGTTGCGCGTGCTCGGGGACTTGGGATTGGTTGAACAAAACGGATTTCTCGGGATCAATGCCGCTGGCGATGAAGCCTGCGCAAAGCTCGCGTGTGTTATGAGCAAGATCTTTGGGGTCTTGGGCGACAGTGATCGCGTGCAAATCCACCATGCAGTAAATCGTTTCGTGGGTGCCGGCGTCTTGCATGTCCACAAAGCGTTTCATCGCGCCAAGGTAGTTGCCAAGGGTCAACCCACCAGATGGCTGGATGCCGGAAAAGACGCGTGGGGTGAACTGTGACGTGCTCATGACTGACATTCCATCTGGTGCAAAACTGTCGCAGCGATTACCTATGACACAGCAATCCGTCAAGGAGCCGACAAGATGAACCAACAACCTGTTGTCCACCCTCTGCACCCCGTTGTGCTTTTGCTTACTGCGGGATTTGTGATCCCCGAGTTGATGTTTGCGCTTGGGGGGACTGGTTTCGTAGGTGGCCCTGAGGCGTCAGGTTGGCGGCTGGCTGCGATCCAAGACTACGGCTTTTACGGCCAGATCATAGATGATGGTCTTGAGCGCGGAATTTGGACGCTGGACCGATTGAAGCGGTTTCTTACTTACCCCTTCGTGCACCTTTCCCTGACGCAGGCCCTCTTTGCGGGGGTGTTCGTGTTGGCGCTTGGCAAATCTGTGTCCGATGCGTTTGGCGGTGTTGCGGCGTTTTTGGTGTTCTTCGTCTCATCCATCGTGGGTGCTTTGGCTTTTGGGCTGGCATTTGATGATCCGTCGCCACTGGTGGGAGGCTATCCCGGTGCGTACGGTCTTATTGGCGCGTTCACGTATTTATTGGCGGCACAGCTTGCGGCGCGCGGCGAGCCACAAGTGCGCGCGTTCATGTTGATCGGGTTCTTGCTGGGCATTCAGCTGCTTTTTGCCTTGTTGTTCGGATCTAACAGCACATGGATTGCGGATGCAGTTGGCTTTGGAGCAGGTTTTTTGCTTAGCGGAATTGTGCGCCCCGGTGGTTGGGCTGGCATTTTGGCACGCATTCGCCGCAACTGATTTATCTGCGCAGTGCCTGCCGGAAATCCTGCATTTTGAAGGCGCCTAAAATTTGCCCTGCAACGCCGTACACAACGATCCCTGTGGCGCAAAGCGCAAGCAGCCCAAGCCCGCGCCACGGGCTGTCATAAAGGACTGGTGTCAGCGTGCTTGCAACGCCCCATAGGCTGGCACCCATAATACCTGAGGCTGCAATGATCCGCGGCAGGCGTATTTTGAAGCGGGCGTCAAAACCGGCCGCATCGCCCATAGGTTTGGTTTTGATCCATAGTAGTGCCGCCATGCCCCATCCCGCCAGAGACGTGCCCCACGCGGCGGCTGTAAATCCGATAAGCGGCGAAAGCCCCACCGCCACCACGGCATTGATGAACAGGGAGACCAGCGCAAAATAGAAAGGTCGCTTTGTGTCGTGACGGGCAAAGAAAAGCGGCTGCAGCGTTTTTTGAAGCACAAACGCAGGAAGCCCAAGCCCGTAGATTGCCACAGCCCACGCGGTTGCTTGGGCATCAGTGAAAGCAAATGCGCCGCGTTGAAAGAGCACACTGATCAGTGGCAGTGGGATGACGATAAGGGCGACGGATGCGGGAACCGTCAGCGCAAGGCTTAGTTCTGTTGCGCGGTTGAACGCATCACGGCCACCAACGGTATCATTGGCCTCCAGCTTGCGACTGAGGTCCGGCAAAAGCACCACACCGATGGCAATGGCGACAACACCAAGGGGCAGCTGATAAAGGCGGTCTGCGTAATTTAGCCACGCGATTGCACCGTCAAATTGGCTGGCGATCTGCCGCCCGATCAAAAGGTTGATCTGAACCACACCGCCTGCAAGCATCGCGGGCCCCATGACCAGCATCAGCCGCTTTAGTTCGGGCGTCATGCGCGATCTGGCGGGTGTGATCCTAAAGCCAGCCCGCGCAGCGGCACTCCAGACCAAAGCGAATTGTGCAATGCCCGCAGTGGGCACGGCCCACGCCAATGTAAGCCCCATGTCCCAGCCCATTTGATAGGCCAGCATCAGTGCCGCGATGAAGACAACGTTTAACAACGCAGGTGCTGCGGCTGCCGCTACAAAACGGCCTGTGGCGTTAAGCACCCCTGACAAAAGAGCGGCCAGCGAAATGAAGATGATATAGGCAAAAGCAATACGTCCGAAGTTTACCGCAAGATCGAAGCGGGCGTCGCCTGCGAACCCCGCGGCCATGGCGTAAACAAGCGCGGGCATTGCAAACAGGGCTATCAGGGTCAGTCCGATCAATACCGCAGCCAGCCCCGTGAACGCATCACGGGCGAAAGGCAGGGCGCCGTCATTTGCTTCGAGCTTTTTGGAGAACATGGGCACGAAGGCCATGTTAAACGCCCCTTCGGCAAAGAAACGGCGGAACATATTGGGCAGTGAAAATGCGATCAGGAACGCTTCGGCCACAGGGCCCGCACCCAAAAATGCCGCAATGGTAATGTCGCGCACAAACCCCAAAATGCGGCTGAGCAACGTCCAGCCCCCCACAGTGAGCATGCCTGAGATGAGACGTATGCGTTTCATGCCTCGGCTGCACGCTCCACGCCGCGCTCAATGGCGTCGCGCAAATTCCGCTCAAGGCTTTTTTGTTTGCTCTCGGAGTAGAACTTAAGGCCGAACATATCTTTGACGTAGAAGGCATCCACGACCTGTTCGCCGTAGGTGGCGATGATCGCGCTGCCGATGTTGATATTGGCGGCTGCCAGCGCGCGGGTCAGATCATGAAGCAGGCCTGGGCGGTCACGGGTGTCGACCTCAATGATTGTGTAAATATCCGAGCCGTCGTTATCGAAAGTGATTGTTGTCGGCACGCGGAACGCTTTTTCGCGCTTCTTGATTTTGTCTTTTGGCGCAAGCGCGTCGCGGGTGATGACTTCACCGCGCAGGGTCTTGCCGATCATTTGTTCAAGACGGGGCAGGCGGCTGGCCTCAAAGGGGGTCTCATTGGCGTCTTGCACCCAAAACGCGGCTGTTGCGTAGCCGTCTTTGGTGGTGAACGTCCGTGCATCCACAATGTTTGCGCCGACCAAGGCCAATGCGCCTGCGATGCGGCTGAAAATGCCTGGGTGATCGGCCATGACACAAACCGCGCGGGTGGCGTCGCGGTCTTCATCCATGGTCAGTTTGACGCGAATGTCCGTATCGCCAATGCCGCGCAACAGATGCGCAACATCAACGTGGGCTGTTACGTGCAAGCCTTGCCAATACGGAGGGTAATGCCGGTTTGTCTCAACCCGAAGATCCTTTGTGCCCCAATCCGGAAGTGCCGCGCGCAACGCCTTTTTCGCCTCTGCACCGCGGGTTTCACGGTTCAGCGCCTCCATGCCGCCTTCAAGGGCGCGGCGGGTCTGGCGGTAAAGCGCGCGCAACAGCGAGGCTTTCCAGTTGTTCCACGTGTCAGGACCCACGCCGCGAATGTCACACACAGTGACAAGCAACAACAAATCCAGCCGCCCAACAGATTTCACTGCCTTGGCAAAGTCGCGCACCGTGCGCGGATCAGCAATATCGCGTTTTTGTGCCGTGTCTGACATCAGCAAGTGGTAGCGCACCAGCCACTCGACGGTTTCACATTCTGATTTGCTCAGCCCCAAACGTGGGCAAACTTTTCGCGCGATTTGTGCACCAAGGATTGAGTGGTCCTCGGGTCGTCCTTTGCCGATGTCGTGCAGCAATAGTGCTACGTAAAGTACCTTGCGGTTGATGCCGCTTTGAATGATGTCAGACGCCACGGGTAGGTCTTCAAGCAGCTCACCTTTTTCAATGCGGTGCAGATGGCTGATCGTTTGGATGGTGTGCTCATCAACAGTGTAGCTGTGATACATGTTGAACTGCATCATTGCGACGATCGGCTCAAATTCGGGAATGAATGCGGAAAGCACCCCAAGCTCGTTCATTCGACGCAGCGAGCGTTCGGGATTGTCGTGTTTGAGAAGCAAGTCGAGAAAGATGCGCTTGGCCTCGGGGGTGCTGCGCAAGTTATTATCGACCAGTGGAATGTTGGCGGCCAAAAGCCGCATCGCGTTGGGATGGATCAAAGTACCTGTGCGCAGTGCTTCTTCAAAGATGCGCAGCATATTCACGGGCGTTTCAACGAACACCTCTGGGTCAGGCACCGTGATGCGGTTTTGCTCAATGGCAAAGGGCGCACGTACCCGTGGTTTGCGTTTGAAAATACGCATCAACATAGGCTCAGATTTGAGGTGGTCGTTCTCAAGGGCCGTCAAGAATATGCGGGTTAGCTCACCAACAGAAGTGGCGTGACGGAAGTAGGCCTGCATGAAATGTTCAACGCCGCGACGCCCCGAATGATCGGTGTAGCCCATCGCATCAGCCACCTCGACTTGCATATCAAACGTCAGCTGATCCACGGGGCGTGAAGCTACCAAATGCAGATGGCACCGCGTTGCCCACAAAAAGTCTTCTGCACGCAGAAAAGTCTCGAACTCGTCATCGGTGAAAACGCCAAGCTCAACAAGATTGCCGGGGTCATCAACGCCGTGCAGGTATTTGTTCATCCAAAAGAGTGACTGCAGATCGCGCAGACCGCCTTTGCCTTCTTTTACATTTGGCTCAACCATGTAGCGCTGTCCGCCTTGCTTGCGGTGCCGCTCGGCGCGTTCCTCAAGTTTGGCCTCAATGAATTCGGACGCCGTGGACTGAAAGAGGTCGGTCCAAAGTTGGTCGCGTAATTCATCGCCCAACGTCTGATCTCCGCAGATATAGCGTTGCTCAACAAGCGAGGTACGGATGGTGAAATCTTCGCGGCCAAGTCTGATACAATCCGCGATGGTCCGGCTGGCTTGGCCAACTTTCAGACGCAAATCCCACAGCATGTAGAGCATCGATTCAATCGTGCTCTCGGCCCAAGCTGTGATTTTGGTGGGGGTGAGAAACAGCAAGTCCACGTCTGAATGTGGCGCCATTTCTGCGCGGCCATAGCCACCCACGGCAATAACGGCAAGTCGCTCACCTTTGGTGGGATTGCTGTTGCGGTGTAGATACGTCTCGGCAACCCAATGCACTGTGCGCACAAGTCCGTCCGTCAAAAATGCATAGGCTGATGTTGTAGGGCGCGCGTGGGTTGGTTCGGCCAGAAACGCCTCTTTGATGACGGCGCGGCCCTTGGCATTTGCGTCTTTAAGATAGTCTACGGTTGCGGCACGGATGGCTTTTGCGTCCGCACAGTCATCAAGGATGCGCGTCAGGTCGTCTTGGGCTGCGGCTTGATCGAAAACGACAAAGGCCGGCGCCACAAGGGGCTCCGGACCTTCGTGTTCAAAATCGTCGGCGTCAGAAACCAGCGCCGCTGAAGTTTTTGGGAGCTGGGTCAAGGATTGCCACCTGATTGTTTTCAATTTTCGCGACAGCAAGGCCGCGCTCGTTTGTGCCGTCGGGCAGAAGGCGGAAGATGCCTTGGGTGCCGACAAATCCCGATTGGCGGGTAAGGCTTGGTGAAGTCAGGGCGTCAGAACGGCCTTGGGCCAAAAGTGCGCCGATTGCAGCGATGCCGTCATAGGAAAGACCTGCGATGGGGTGCGGGCGTTCGGAATATTCCGCTTGGTAGCGGGCGGCGAAGTTACGCTCAAGTGCTTGGTCGGGTAGTGTGAACACACCACCTTGCAGGCCTGGCAGGACAAGTGACTGTGGCTGTGAGCTCCACCGTGTCAGTCCCATCAGCTGAATATCCATCCCAAGGCCACGCTCGGGCAGGGCTGTCATCAAAAACGGCAAGTCGGACTCAGGGCCCGCTGTCACAAACAAGGTATCGGCACCGGTTTCCTTGACTGTCGCGCTGATGCGGCGGGCGGCGTTGTTGATGCCGTCTTGGCTGAACGGATAGCTTTCAACGCCCGTAATCGTAGCCCCATTGCGATTTGCTGCACTGATGATGGCGTCTCGGCCAACTTGCCCTGCGAGTTCGTCTGCATGGGCGATCAAAATGTTGGTTTTGCCAATTTGACGGCCATAATTCACCAAACGGTTTGCTGTATTCTCAAATGTTGGCCCCAGAATGAAAAGGTTACCACCGGCGATAGATGCGTTGTTGGAGAAGGCCAAGACATTTGTGTTTGTGCCAGCGATGGCCACTGCCGCTGCGTTTGCAGCCTCTGCATAAAGTGGCCCAAGGATAATTTTGGCGCCGTCATTTACGGCGGCGATTGCGGCGTTTGAAGCCTGCTGCGGGGTTCCTGCCGTGTCGTAAACGCGTAGGTCAATCTTGGCATTCGTCTGATCCGCAATGGCAAGACGCGCAGCGTTTTCAAGGTTGCGTGCCAAAAGTGCATCGCTTTCGCGGCCTGACCCGTTTGGCACCAACAGCGCGATTTGGACCGTTTTGTTTGGGTTCACGCTTTGCCCTGACAGGCCGCCCACGGAAGTTGGGTTGCAAGCGGCAAGGGCAAGCAACGCAGCTGCCCCCACAAGGCGCAGTGCTGCACGGCGCGGGTTGAAAGTGATACGATTGCGTGTACGCGTAACCATGGTAAACCAAAACTCCCTCGTGGTGGGCCAACCTTTGGACCCTTGCTGCGTATCATAGATATATCACTAGGCGGGTCTAGGCATGAATCATTCCCAAGTTCACCGTGTTGAGCGTTTGGCAGCGGGCCTTTATTTTGTGGCGACCCCAATTGGTACAGCGCGTGATATTACGTTGCGGGCGCTCGATATATTGGCCTCTGCGGATGTGATTGCAGCGGAAGACACGCGAAACACACGTAAATTGATGGATATTCACGGGATCGCGCTCGGGGATCGCCAGCTTGTGTCCTATCACGATCATAACGGTGAAAAAGTCCGCCCGAAATTGATTGCTGCGATAGAGGCGGGCAAATCTGTGGCCTATGCGTCTGATGCGGGAACGCCTTTGGTGGCCGATCCGGGTTATGGATTGATGCGCGGTGCGATTGAGGCCGATGTTTTGGTTACCTCTGCGCCCGGACCGTCTGCGGTGCTTGCGGCGGTTACGGTTGCAGGTTTGCCGAATGACCGTTTCACATTTGCGGGTTTTGTGCCGAACGCGAAGGGGGCGCGGCGCGCTTTCTTGTCGGGCATTGCGAAAAGTGATGGAACAATGATCGTTTTCGAAAGCCCCAAACGCATTAAGGCAATGTTAGAAGATTTAAGCGATATCGTTGAACCAGAACGCCAGATAGCGGTTGCAAGAGAGTTAACCAAAAGGTTCGAAGAGGTTTTGCGCGGGACTGTATCTGAGGTACAAGCCCTGGCAGAAGGGCGCACGTTCAAGGGTGAGATGGTGGTTATGCTAGACAAAGCGCCCGTCGGCTCGGCAACAGATGAAGATGTTGAGGCAGCTTTGAAGGATGCTTTGACAGAACATTCGGTGAAAGACGCCGCAGCAATCGTTGCGGATATGTATGGCAGGCCAAAGCGTGAAATTTACCAACAAGCGTTAGCTTTGCATAAGGCTACGGGCTGAGTGAAACCAAACGTTGTTATAGCTGTGTTAGAGAGAAGGGATTGTTAAATGTTAGAACTGGTTCTTGAACGTCCTACGGCTGTTACTGCCAAGCAGCACAGGGGCCAAACATCTTACCACGCAGGTCTTGCTGCAGAAGGTGCCGCTGCACGACATTATCAACGCGCTGGCAAAATGATATTGCAGCAAAGATATCGTGGCCGTGCAGGTGAAATCGATTTGGTTGTGCGCGACGCGGATGAGTTGGTTTTTGTCGAGGTTAAGAAAAGCAAGACACATGCCCAAGCAGCACAGCGCCTCTCGCGCCGTCAAATGGACCGCATCTGCAGAACAGCGCTGGAATATGTGGGCTCTGAGCCGATGGGTCTGTTGACCCCAATGCGCTTTGACGTGGCATTGGTGGATCAATACGGCGCAATCGATGTGATCGAAAATGCTTTTGGCGGGTATTGATCGGCTCCGTTCTTGTGCCCATTGCCTTACCAGCATCTGTGCCCCATGTATGACGCAGTGAGTAAAGGAATGCGCCATGAGCTTGAAAATTGCTTTTCAGATGGACCCAATTGGCCCAATCGATATTGATGCTGACAGCACGTTTCGCATCGCCGAAGAGGCGCAATTGCGCGGGCATGAGCTGTTTTATTACACGCCCGATATGCTTGCGTACCAAGAGGGCCGGATCACCGCCACCGGTTGGCCGCTCACAGTAAAACGTGAAAAAGGAAATCACTTCAGCTTAGGTGAAAAAACCGAAGTTAATCTTGCAGAGATGGATGTGGTTTGGCTGCGCCAAGATCCGCCTTTTGATATGGGGTATATCACAACGACCCACCTGCTAGACCGCATTCATCCGGACACGCTTGTGGTTAACGATCCTTTCTGGGTGAGAAATTATCCCGAAAAGCTGTTGGTTTTGGATTTCCCCGATCTCACGCCCCCAACCACTGTTGCTCGTGACTTGGAGACGATTAAATCGTTCAAAGCGAAACATGGCACCGTTATCCTCAAGCCTCTTTACGGAAATGGTGGCGCGGGTGTGTTCAAGCTGACCGAAGCAGACAACAACATCACTTCTTTGCACGAACTTTTCAGCGGCATTAATCGCGAGCCGCTCATTGTGCAGAAATTTTTACCTGACGTTTCCAATGGCGATAAACGCGTGATCCTTGTGGATGGTGAGCCCGTAGGTGCGATTAACCGCGTACCTGCTAAAGGCGAAACACGCAGCAACATGCACGTAGGCGGCCGACCTGAAAAAGTAGCGCTGACCGCGCGGGATATTGAGATTTGTGAGCGTATTGGGTCGCTTTTGCGCGAAAAGGGGCAGGTTTTTGTAGGTATCGATGTGATTGGTGACTATTTGACCGAAATCAACGTGACGTCTCCGACGGGCATTCAGGAATTGGAACGGTTTGACGGAACTAACGTTGCAGAGAAAATTTGGCAAGCAATTGAAGCTAAGCGCGCCTGAATAGCCTTCCGCTTCACGGCGTGAAGCCTGCCATCCGAAAGCCAAGTGCCTCGGCGATGTGATGGCGGGCAATGTTTTCACAGCCATCAAGATCCGCAATTGTTCGCGCCACGCGCAGGACGCGGTGGTACCCGCGGGCGCTAAGTCCAAACCGATCTGCGGCGCGCAACAACAACGTGCGTCCGTCGGGACAAGGTGCAGCTATTCGCTCCAATGTAGCGCCGTCTACATCAGCATTTACGCGAAATTCGGATCCTGCAAAGCGCGCGATTTGAATGTCGCGCGCGGCCTTTACACGTGCCGCAACGACAGCCGAACTTTCGCCGGCGGATGGCGCATCAAGATCTTGAAATCGGACCGGTGGCAAATCAACGCGTAAGTCAAATCTGTCCAACAGGGGGCCCGATAGTTTGCCCAAATAATCGTCTCCGCATTTTGGCGCTTTGGCGCATGCGCGTGCGGCATCTGAGAGATAGCCACATCGACAGGGGTTTGCAGCAGCGAGCAATATGAACTTGCAGGGATAGCGCACATGAGCGTTTGCGCGTGCGACCATCACCTCGCCTGTCTCCAAGGGCTGCCGTAGTGTTTCCAGTACAGATCGTGAAAACTCTGGCAACTCATCCAAGAACAAAACGCCGTTGTGGGCCAAAGAGATTTGGCCAGGTTTTGCGCCGCGTCCGCCTCCAACGATTGCCGGTTTTGAAGCCGTATGATGCGGGTCCCAAAAGGGTCCTTGCCGCGAAATTCCGCCCTCGCGTAATAATCCTGCAAGCGACTGGATCATTGATGTCTCAAGGGCCTCTGTGGGTGAAAGTAGCGGCAGAATGGATGGCATGCGTGCGGCCAGCATAGATTTTCCAGACCCCGGTGTGCCGACCATTAATAAATTGTGACGTCCTGCTGCCGCGATTTCGAGCGCGCGTTTAGCGTGTTCCTGTCCTTTGACTTCGGCCAGGTCTTTTTGGTGCGCTGGGCTGGAGACCTCACCGGGTTGGGCGGGTTCGATGATGCTTTGCCCGCTTAGATGCCGCAGTGTTTCGTTTAGCGAAGATGGGGCAATGACTTTTGCGCCTCCAACCCAAGCCGCTTCCGCTCCGCATGGTGAGGGGCAGATGAATGTGCGTTCGTTCTCTGCAGCTGTCATCGCCGCGGGTAAGGCCCCCGATACGGCAATTAAGCTACCGTCGAGGGATAATTCGCCAATGGAAACGATTGCTTCAGCTGTATCGTCGGGAATAATTCCAATGGCGGTTAGTAGCGCGATGGCGATGGGTAGGTCTAAATGAGAGCCTTCCTTAGGAAGGTCAGCCGGTGATAAGTTGATGGTGATCTTGCGCGATGGCAGTGCAATGGCGAGTTCAGCAAGCGCGGAACGGACGCGTTCTTTGGCTTCGGAAACGGCTTTGTCTGGCAGTCCAACAACGGAGAACGATGGCATGCCTGCCGTCACAGCGCATTGCACCTCAACGAGTCGCCCTTCGACACCTTCAAATGCAACCGTGTAAGTGCGCGCAACCATTTCGTTACCGTTATACTTGTTAACCAAATGCGCACCACGTACCGGCAGCGCGCTTATGTTTAGGTATGTGCGGTTAATAGTTTACGATTGGTAAATTCCCATGAACTCTGGCCACGCTTCGGGATCATACATGGTTTTGTCGCGGCACATTGCATTGCAAAATCCGTATGTATGATCACCAAGCCGCATAAAGTGTTCAACGGGCCTGCCAGAATAGGGGCAATGCGTATTCACAGTTTGCGAACCGTCTTGTGTCGCGGTTCCGATCTGTGGGGGCACGAAAGGCCAAGGTGCCCTTTCAAAGTCCCGTTCACAGTCCTGAACCACTGCACCTTTCGCAAGACCCGCCGCCCGTAACCGGCGCAGGGCAGGGTCGCTCAAATGTGCACTGACATACGCCTGTGATGTTGGGCCAAGCCCAAAACCATAAGTGGTGAGCCGCGTTGCCATCGGCGCATAGATCGCATCTGCGATACTATATTTACCACACAACCACGGCGTCTGGCTGCCCGTTGTTTGACGCGCGTGTGTCCAGATCAGCTCAAGCCGGTCCAGTTCGGCTTGGACATCCTCAGGGGCGGTTAACCCTTTGTAACTATGCCGCAGGTTCACAGGCCAGCTGCTTCGCAATGCCCCAAAGCTGGAGTGCATCTCGTTTGCCAAGTAGCGCGCAATCGCGCGGGCCTTGGGGTCGTGGGGCCACATGTTGCGGTCTGGATGACGGCTGGCCAGCTCTTCTGCTATGGCCATCGAGTCCCCAAGCTGCGTTCCGCAGGGAAGTGTCAAAGTCGGCAAAGTGCGCGCAGGCGCCAGATGTGGGATGCGTGGTCTCACGTCTGCTTCATGGTCGGGGTAGACAGTGGTTATGTCGACCAACTCCATCAATCCCGCGTGTTCGATCATCATTACGGCCGCGATGGACCAGCTAAAATACAGGCGATTGCCGATGGTGAGCTGATATTTCATCCCATAACTCTACGGGGTTTGCATGGTTATGCCAGTGGCAATTATTCCGCTCATAGACGCAATTTCAGCTGGGATAACTTAGGGACAGAAATTGATAACGGGTGCAGCTTCATCGTCGATGTGGGTCACAGACAGGTTGTCTATCCTGTGCCCGAACGCCTCGTAGGCGGAGATTCCAAGAGCCCGCTGAACTTGGGTCAGGATCACCCCAAAGTGGCACACCACAATCAAATCGCCGTGCGGGCGAAGTGCGTCGATTGAGGCCGTGACACGGCGGTAAACCGCGTTCCAGCTTTCACCGTTTGGTGGCGCGATGCTGCCGGGGTTTTCCCAATACTGACGGATGTGATCTTGGTCTTCTATCTCGTCAAAGCGCTTCATATCCCAATCGCCAAAGTCAATCTCGCGTAATCCTTGGTCATGGGGAAGACGTGTGCGGCTGGCTTGAATGGCATCCGCAGTTGCACTTGCGCGCACTAGGTCCGATGAAATGACAGGCACGTCTGGCAAATAATCGGACAACCGCTTGAGGGCGGCGGTATCGCTCAGATCAGCGGGAATATCCGCGTGGCCAACCATGGTTTTTGCGTGGGTAGGACCGTGCCGCACCATATAAAGGGTCATAGGGCGCCTTTCAGAATTTGCGGCAAACCTGCGATCACGTTCACCACGGTGTCTGCGCGTGCTGCGACTGCTTGGTTGAGCTTGCCTTGCGCGTTGCGAAACCGGCGGGACAGCGCGTTTTCGGGGACAATGCCTTGGCCGACTTCATTACTGACAAACACAATATGTGCAGCACAGTCAGCCAGCGCCGTTTCAACTTGGGCCCAGGGTGCGCGCCAACTGTCGGGACTATCGTCGTCCATCATGATGTTGTTGAGCCACATGGTCAGGCAATCAACCAACACAACACTGCCCGCAGGTGCTGCCAGCAGCGCCTTTGCAATATCGCGCGGCTCTTCGATGGTTTGCCAATCAGCACCGCGCTGGATTTTGTGTGCTTCCATTTTTGCACGCATTTCATCATCCCAAATCAGGGATGTCGCCAGATAAATCCGCGTTAACCCACTGTTAACAAATAGGGTTTCTGCAAAGATAGATTTTCCTGAAGCTGCTCCGCCTAGGACAAAAGTTATTTTTGACAAGTTTTTCTGCACCATTAGTGATCCAACCCTGAATGCCCCGCGTAATCAGTACAATAGCAGCGGATCAAGCCGCCGCACAGACTGCAAAACAGGGGTTAAGACATGGCATTTGATGGCTACGCGGATCAATCCTTTTCTCGCCGTGCGATGAAAGCAGAACTACTCGATGCTGAGACGGAATTGCGTCTGGCATATGCATGGCGCGATCAGCGCTGCGAAAAGTCTCTTCACCGTTTGATTACTGCTTATATGCGGCTGGCCATTTCGATGGCGTCAAAGTTCAAGCGCTACGGCGCGCCGATGAATGATCTGATCCAAGAAGCGTCTCTTGGTTTGATGAAGGCTGCAGATAAATTCGATCCTGACCGCGGCGTGCGCTTTTCAACCTATGCTGTTTGGTGGATCAAGGCGTCTATTCAGGATCATGTGATGCGGAACTGGTCCATGGTGCGGACGGGGTCAACAAGCAGTCAAAAGTCACTGTTTTTCAACATGCGCCGTGTGCAAGCCCGTCTTGAGCGTGAAGCGGCTGCGGTCGGTGAAAAGCTTGAAGGGCACACATTGCGTGCCATGATTGCGACCGAAGTTGGAGTGCCACTCCACGACGTAGAGATGATGCAGGGACGCTTGTCCGGTTCTGATTTTTCGCTCAACGCTACGCAATCTACAGAAGATGAGGGACGCGAGTGGATTGATGCGCTTGAAGACGACAGCCCTCAAGCGGCTGAGCGGGTGGAATATGAGCACGATATGAGCTGCATGCGCACGTGGCTTATGGAGGCCATGAGCGCGCTGAATGAGCGCGAGCAGTTCATCGTGCGTGAACGCAAGTTGCGTGATGATCCGCGCACGTTGGAAAGCCTCGGCACCGAGCTGAGCCTGTCAAAAGAACGCGTACGGCAGCTTGAAGCGGCGGCATTTGGTAAGATGCGCAAGTCGCTTGAAGCAAAAAGCGGAGAGGTTGCTGCCTTTTTGATGTGATGTCAGGGTCCCGTCTTTAAGGCTAAAGCAAGAGCGCTCAGTCACGCGGTGACTGGGCGCTTTTGCTGTTTTGGGTTT
Source organism: Nereida sp. NH-UV-3 (assembly GCF_042939535.1). Taxonomy (NCBI): domain Bacteria; kingdom Pseudomonadati; phylum Pseudomonadota; class Alphaproteobacteria; order Rhodobacterales; family Roseobacteraceae; genus Nereida; species Nereida sp. NH-UV-3. The sequence goes on from NZ_CP132157.1 coordinate 2,078,076, forward strand.
GTCACTTTGTGGCGCTATGGCTACATCTGTTGCCAAAGGGAGGCCGCCTATGCTGTCTGGACGTCATATTCTGTTGATCATCGGTGGTGGGATTGCCGCCTATAAATCGCTTGAGTTGATCCGGCGTTACCAAGATGCGGGTGCGCAGGTCACGCCTGTTTTGACACGCGCAGGTAGCGAATTTGTAACGCCTCTAAGCGTGTCAGCGCTTGCAGGGCGCAAAGTGCACCAAGACTTATTTGATCTGACGGCCGAAGCCGAGATGGGTCATATTGAGTTGTCACGGGCTGCGGATTTGGTGGTGGTTGCACCGGCGACAGCTGATTTGATGGGCAAAATGGCGGCGGGATTGGCCAATGATTTGGCCTCAACTTTGTTGATGGCTACGGACAAGCCCGTGCTCCTTGCCCCTGCAATGAACGTGAAAATGTGGGAGCACCCGGCCACGAAGCGAAATTTGTCGACGTTGAAAACTGACGGCATTCTGTTTGTGGGGCCTGAGGAAGGTGGCATGGCATGTGGCGAATTTGGCGCGGGCCGCATGGCAGAGGTGCCGCAGATTATTGAGGCCACGGCCAGCGCGTTTGCAGATGGACCAATGTCGGGAAAACACGTCATTGTCACTTCGGGTCCGACCAACGAGCCGATTGATCCTGTCCGCTATATTGCCAACCGTTCAAGCGGTGCGCAGGGCACAGCGATTGCGCGCGCCTTGGCAGCCCTTGGCGCGGATGTGACATTTATCACAGGGCCCGCAGATGTACCGGCACCGGAAGGTGTCCGTGTAGTTGCGGTCACCACTGCAAGCGAAATGGTAGATGCGGTGGATGCAGCGTTGCCAGCACAGGCAGCGGTGTTTGCCGCAGCCGTCGCGGATTGGAGGGTCGCTTCCGCGAGCAACAGGAAAATTAAGAAAAATGCTGGTGGTCTTCCGGTATTGGAGTTTGCAGAGAACACAGACATTCTGGCACGTGTTTCACAGATGACTGAGGGGCGGCCAGCCCTTGTTGTGGGGTTCGCGGCGGAAACAGATGATGTGATTGCCAATGCAACGGCAAAACGGGCGCGCAAAATGTGCGACTGGATCATCGCCAATGATGTGTCACCGGAGACAGGCATCATGGGAGGCGGTGAAAACGCTGTGACCGTGATTTCTGAGAATGGTGCAGATAGCTGGCCGCGGATGGATAAGACGCAAGTTGCACGGCGTCTCGCCCAGCTAATGAGTGATGCTTTGGCTTAACACCGTGCCGTTTGGGTATTTTTGAACAAAAGAAGAGCGGGCTTCGTTAGTACCCTGCTGTTCTGTCCACAAGGCCGATAGGCGTTTGGCCATTTTCGATACGAACGATATTGCGTGCGATCGCATCCGCAGCCGTGGCCGCGCGTGTGACGCTGGCGATATGAGGCGTGACAGTTACTTGGCGGTGGGCCCAATATGGGTGATCCGTTGGCAACGGTTCTGTGTTGAACACATCAAGGGTCGCATGCGCGATATTTTTGTCCAGTGCAGCGAGCAGCGCCTCGTCATCGATCAAGGGCCCGCGGCCGGGGTTCAGCAGGAACGCACCGTCTGGCAGCAGAGCTAGTTTTTCTGCGTCCAGAAGATTGTTCGTTTCATTTGTGAGGGGCAGAAGGAGGACAAGAATATCAGCGGTGCGAAGTGCTTGATCCAGTCCCGCATCACCTGAAAGGCAATTTATACCATCGATGGTTTTTTGTGTACGGCTCCAACCGGTGACGGGAAACCCAATTGACCGTAAAGCTTGGGCACAGGCCGTTCCCAACGCCCCCATGCCAAGAACTGTGACGCGGCGTGTCTCAACCAAGGGCGGCCAACTTGTGTTGCGCCATGTCCCGTCTTGGCCGTGAATATGAGCGTCCATTCCTACGTGATAACGCAGGCTATGGGCGCTGACCCATTCTACCATGCCTTGGGTTAGACCGTGATCAATCATCCGCACCAGCGGTTGGGTCAGAGTTGCATTGCCAACAATCGTTTCGACACCGGCCCAAAGGTTCAGGACGGCCTTAGTTTTCGTGTAGGGTGTGAAGTCACTTAATGGCCCATTGGGTGCGAAAATGATGTAGTCTGCGTTATGGGTTTCAAGATCACGGGTGATTGACGCATCAATTTCTGCGCGTTTGAAGGCCGCCGGTAGGGTGGTTTGATAGTGGCTCCAATGGTCGTCAGTACCTGCAAAGATGATCTTCATTTATCGTGCCCTGTGTACGTGTGCGGATTGCACAATTCCGAATGCGACGAGCAGCACTAACATGGCTGATCCGCCGTAGCTTACCAACGGTAACGGGACGCCGACCACTGGTGCAAGCCCCATCACCATCGCCATGTTAACGGCGAAAAACAAAAAGAACGTACCGGCAATTCCAAGGCTGACCAACTGTGCAAAACGGTCTTTTGTTTTGGCTGCTGAGACCACACAAAAAATAACAATCAGCCCGTAGAGCAGTAGCAATGAAAACGCGCCTACAAAGCCGAACTCTTCGGCCAGTGTCGTGAAAATAAAGTCTGTGTGTTTTTCAGGCAAAAAGTTAAGCCGCGATTGGGTGCCTTGCATAAAGCCCCGTCCGGTCCAGCCGCCAGACCCAAGAGCAATTTTGGACTGGGTGATGTGGTATCCGGTGCCAAGTGGGTTAGATGAAGGGTCCAGAAATGTATCAATACGGTCATATTGGTAGTTTTTCAAAAGCTGCCAATCAGTGCCGCGTGATTGGAAAACAGCAAATACGACCCCAACTGAGCTGCTGATCACAGCTGCAAAATATCCCCAGTGCACACCAGCAAACCACATCATCATACCGCCGCCCATGATCAACAAAAGCGATGTTCCGAGGTCGGGTTGTCGCAACACCAAAAAGACCGGTAGCATTATGAAAAAGAGGGGTACGACAATCCAAAATGGCCGTGAGGTTTTTTCTCGCGGTAGCCAGTCATAGTAGGCGGCAAGCAACATCACGAGGGTGATTTTGGCAAGTTCCGAGGGTTGCAGCCGCATAAAGCCAAGATCGATCCAGCGTTGTGATCCGCCACCGACGTCGCCCAAAAACTCGACGATCAAGAGCAACACTAGCGTTCCCGCAAATGCCAATCCTGCGGTATTGCGCCAAAACCAAATGGGAACCATGGCGACAATGAACATCAAGGTCATGCCCAAGGCGAAGCGCTGAACTTGGGCCATTGCCCAAGGTGTCCACGACCCACCAGCCACCGAATAAAGCATCAAGAAACCGATGCTCGCGACGGCTGTGATCATCAGAACCAAAGGCCAGTTCAGATACAGCAATTTGCGCGGACCTGTGGGAATTTGGCGCACGGAGTACTCAAGATAGCTCATGCTTTTGTCCCCTGATTGCGGTCGCTATCAAGGCTGCGCAAAAGCGCCTCCATCTGACGGAACGTGTTGCGCACATCTGCGCGGGCCGCATTAGGGTAGGCGCTGAGCGGCGGTGTGTCTCCGTAAAGCGCACGCAGAGTGATATCGCGGCCAATTGGTGCGGCCGCAGTTGACCCGCCACCGCCGTGTTCCACGATCACGCTGACAGCGATCCGAGGGTTATCAAAAGGCGCATAATTGACCCAAAGCGCGTGGTCACGCCGTTCCCATGGCAAGTCTTGGTTACGCGTGACGCCCCGTGCCCGTTCCGCCGCAGTGATCCGCCGGACCTGACTTGTGCCGGTTTTTCCAGCCATTTTGAACGCAGCATTGACAGTTCTTGAGCGGTATCCGGTCCCACGGCGCTCGTTTGAAACAGCATACATGGACCGGCGAATTGTATCGAGGGTACTGCCCGTGATGCCAAGGTCCTGCCCGCCTGAGATATCTGTCTCAACGCCGTCACGGGATTTGATCAATCGTGGCTCAACACTTTTGCCCGTTGCAAGGCGCGCTGTCATAACTGCCAATTGCAGCGGGGAAGACAAGACATACCCTTGCCCGATTGAGGCGTTGACCGTGTCGCCGATGCGCCAATCTTGATCGCGCACTTCTCGCTTCCACGCTTTGTCAGGTGCCAGCCCGCTGGCAACCGCAGACATCGGGATATCATGACGGACACCAACCCCAAGTTTGCGCGCCATCTCGGCGATGTTGTCGATGCCCACCCGAAGAGCCAGATCGTAGTAGTAGACGTCACAGCTTTCGGTGATTGATTTGAACAAATCCACATTGCCATGGCCCGCGCGCTTCCAGCAATGAAACCGTGTATCCGCAACTTCTTTATGCCCGACGCAGCGCACAGTTTCATTGGCATCCACGAGCCCCGCTTCAAAAGCGGCAAGGGCAGTGATCATTTTGAACGTGGACCCTGGTGGGTAAATGTCTTGAACCGCTTTCGATCTGAACGGGCGGTAGGGATCATTCAGCAGGGCATTGTAGTCGGTGGTGGAAATCCCGCGAACAAACAAGTTGGGGTCAAACGTGGGCGCAGAGCCAATTGCCAATAAATCGCCGGTCTGCACATCCATAATGACTGCGGATGCGGCCTCTCCGGCGAGGCGCGCTTGCACCCAATTTTGAAGCTCTGTGTCGATGGTCAGCTGTATGTCTTGTCCCGCAAGCGCTTCTTCGCGGTCCAACTCACGGATCACACGGCCCACGGCGTTAACTTCGATGCGTTTGGTGCCGGCTTTACCGCGCAGCTCACGCTCTTCTTTTAACTCAACACCCGTTTTGCCAATCTGGAAACGCGGGATCTGCAACAGCGGATCAGGGTCCTCAATGCGGTTAAGGTCAACGTCCGACACAGGACCAACGTAGCCAATCACATGGGCAAAATCGGCCCCCATAGGGTATGCACGCGAAAGGCCCAAATCAGCGGTAACACCGGGCAAAGCAGGCGCGTTTGCGGAAACCTCGGCCACGTCATCCCAGCTTAGCCGGTCCAGAATTGTCACCGGCACAAACGGAGAGCGGCGCTTTAGCTCGGCTTTGGTCTCATCAATTTTCTCGGGGCTGAGTGATACGATCCGTGAAAGCCGATACAGCACTTCGTCGATGTCGCCTGCATCTTCGCGCACGATCGTGATGCGGTAGTTCGGCTCATTCACTGCGATCGGAAAGCCCGTGCGGTCAAATATCTGGCCGCGTGCGGGGGGCAAAAGCCGAATATTGATGCGGTTTTCTTCGGCCAAAAGACGATATTGATCCGCCTGTTTGACCTGTAACTCTCGCATCCTCAGGCCCAAAACGCCCATAACGGCCAGTTGCGCGCCACCCATGATGACGGCCCGCCGGGTGGTGAGACCGGTATTCTCGGACGGATCTTTACGGGGCTTCTTCATTGGGTCGCCCCCTCCATCCGCACATCAGAGGGTGATTGAAACCGCAGTTTCAGGGCAAAGTGGCAAAACGCAGCAACGGCGGGGTAGGCCAGCAAAGTGATCACAAGCTGGGTCAGCGTAAGGCGGAGCGGATTGGTGTCGACCAAAGTGATGTTGAGCAGCACGCGCTCAAAAAGCACAGCGGCGGTAAGCGCAAGCGCAACATATGCCCATTCAACGGTAAATGTGCCTGTGCTGATGTCTGCGGCACGACTGCGCAAAAACTCATTGGCGATCAGAAAAGCTGCTGCAAAAAGACCCGGTGGGCGTTGCAGGATCATGTCCGCGCTGAATGCGATCAAAGCGACCAAGATCGTTGGGGCATAACTTGGGCGGCGCAGGGTCCACGCAAATATCAGGCACGCGATTAAATCAGGCGCACCCCATGCCCGTGGCGCTGTGTTGATTGGCAAAAGGTTCAAAAACAGAATGACTGCGCACAACAGTAAAAGCAAAAACCGATAGCCCCATTTAGGATTGAGCAAAACATCAGCCATCTGTGGCCCCCGTTTGTGCATCTGCCTTTTCATCGCTCTGCTGCATTTGGGGGCCAGCCAACAGGGTGCCTTGGTCCTCGATCAGTTCCCCGTCATGACTGCGCAAGACGCGTAGAAACTTCAGCCGTTCATAATCTGCTGCAAGCCGCGCCCGTAAACGGCGGTCGGGGCTTTGAGCAACTTGACCTACCAGCAAGCCGGCAGGGAAAACTTTGCCGTCGCCGCTTGTTACAACGCGATCACCTGGGCGCACCAGATCGCGGTTTTCGATCAACTCAAGAGTTGGCGCTGCCTCATTATCGCCCACCAGAATGGCGCGTTGTCCTGACGGCTGGACTGTCACGGGAATGCGGCTGTTGGTGTCTGTCAACAAAATCACCCGCGACGTGTTTTGGCCAACGCCGTTGATCCGCCCAACAAGGCCAATGCCGTCCATCGTGGCCCAGCCGTCCATAATGCCATCGCGCGCCCCAACGTTCAGCAGCACGGATTGGCGAAACGGCGAGCCGCTATCGGCGGTGACAACTCCTGTCACATGGGTCAGCTTTGCATCAATACGGACTTTGTTCAGATCAAGCAGGCGGGCGTTTTCTTGCTCAAGCTGCAACGCGGCCTCACGCCACGCTTTCATCTGCTGCAATTCACGGCGCAGGTCTTGGTTTTGCTCATAGATACGGGTGTAGCTTTGAAAATCCCGCGCAATATTGGTAAGCCCCGTCACCGGTGCCATGGCCCAATCCATCGATGGTACAAAACGGTCGATCATCGCGATGCGCAGCCGTTCAACACGCGGACTATCAATGCGCCACAGCAAATACATCCCAAGCAACAACACCACCAAAATCCCCACAAGCATACGCCGGAGGGGGCGGGAATAATCGTCAGCCGTGGTGCGGTCTCGTGCCAAGGGTCACCCCTTTGGTGATGAAGAATTAGCTATCGTAATCAATGACGTGGCGTAGCTTGTGCTCATATTCAAGCGCCTTACCAGTGCCTAGCGCCACACAGTTCAGACTTTCATCGGCGACAGAAATAGCCAGTCCCGTTTGCTCACGCAGTGCAAGATCCAGCTCACCCAAAAGGGCACCACCTCCAGTCAGCATCACGCCGCGGTCGACAATGTCTGCTGCCAGATCGGGGGGGGTTGCTTCAAGGGCGGTCATGACGCTGTCGCAGATTTGTTGCACGGGCTCAGCCAGCGCTTCGGCGACTTGTGCCTGAGAAATCTCAATTTCTTTGGGCACACCGTTCAGCAAGTCGCGTCCGCGAATTGGGATCGACTGGCCGCGCCCGTCATCAGGCATCCGCGCGGTACCAATGGTTGTTTTGATGCGCTCAGCAGTTGCCTCACCGATCAAAAGGTTTTGCTGTCGGCGCAGGTAGTTGATGATTGCCTCGTCCATACGGTCACCGCCAACGCGCACAGAGCGGGCGTAAACGATGTCACCCAGCGACAGAACCGCAACCTCGGTCGTTCCACCACCGATGTCGACAACCATGTTGCCTGTCGGGTCCGTAATGGGCATGCCTGCACCGATAGCGGCGGCGATAGGCTCGGCAATCAGACCTGCGCGGCGTGCGCCTGCAGACAAAACTGACTGGCGAATTGCACGTTTCTCAACAGGCGTAGCGCCATGCGGAACGCAGACAATAATCTTTGGTTTGGAAAGGGTCGAGCGTTTGTGAACTTTGCGAATGAAGTGCTTAATCATTTCCTCGGCCACATCAAAATCGGCAATTACACCGTCCCGCATGGGGCGAATGGCCTCAATCGAGCCGGGCGTACGACCCAGCATAAGTTTGGCGTCTTCGCCAACTGCCAACACTTTCTTAACACCGTCTTTGACTTGGTAGGCCACAACAGAAGGCTCAGACAAGATAACACCCTTGCCTTTGACATAGACCAGCGTGTTAGCAGTGCCCAAATCGATCGCCATATCCGACGAAAACACACTTAATCCAAACATATATCGACTTCCCTTATGTCGCGGCTCGCTGCACGCGGTGCGACTCGGCCTCATCATCCACTTTTGACAGTTATATGCGCGTCCCCTCGCAGGATAAAGAGGGGAAGGCCTGCGCCGTCCCCTCTGTGTGTGCCCTGTCGTGGGCCCACTCTCAAGCGTGTGATGATGTGCCTAAGCAGGAAGCCGCCGCTTAGGATTGGTCTTTGTAGCTGACGCCCTTGGTGTCATAGCCCGGCTCGTCTTGGCCACGCCGTGCAATCAAGCGGTTCAGTGCCATGATATAGGCTTTTGCAGAGGCTACGACGGTGTCCGTGTCTGCGGATTGGCCCGTGGCGATCCGGCCTTCTTCTTCCATCCGTACAGAGACTGTTGCCTGTGCGTCAGTGCCTTCGGTCACCGCTTGGACTTGGTAAAGCTGCAAGCGCGCGCGGTGCGGGGACAGTTCTTTGACCGCGTTGAATGTAGCGTCAACTGGGCCGTCACCTGTGGCTGTTACCTCTTTGTCGGTGCCTTCAACATTCAGGACCATCGTGGCTTCTTGCGGACCGTCTGTGCCGCAAACAACCTTGAGCGAGACCAATTCAAGCGCGTTATTTCCCGCAGTGGCGCTGGTCTGCATCAACGCAATCAGGTCTTCGTCGTAGATTTCTTTCTTGCGATCAGCGAGCGCTTTGAACCGTACGAACACGTCCTTCAGCTCGTTATCGGCCAACTCAAATCCCAAATCCGCAAGTTTGGAGCGCAACGCAGCGCGGCCAGAGTGTTTGCCCATGACGATGTTTGTCTCGGCCAAACCCACATCCGCGGGGCGCATGATCTCAAAAGTCTCAGCGTTTTTCAGCATGCCATCTTGGTGGATGCCAGATTCATGCGCAAACGCGTTTTTGCCAACGATTGCTTTGTTAGGCTGCACCATAAAGCCCGATACCGCGGAGACGCGGCGCGACAAGTTCATGATCTTGGTGCTGTCGATCCCTGTGGTGTAGGGCATGATGTCGTTGCGGACTTTCATGGCCATCACAACTTCTTCGAGGGCCGTGTTGCCCGCACGCTCGCCCAGACCGTTGATTGTACATTCGATCTGACGCGCACCGCCTTCAACGGCTGCTAACGCGTTCGCGGTCGCCATGCCCAAATCATTGTGGCAGTGGGTCGCAAAGATAACCTCGTCGGCGCCGGGCACCGTGGCGATCAAGCGCGTAATCAAATCAGCACTTTCGCGTGGTGCGGTGTAGCCAACGGTATCGGGGATGTTGATTGTTGTGGCACCCGCCTTGATTGCGATCTCAACAACGCGGCACAGGTAATCCCACTCGGTACGTGTGGCATCCATAGGCGACCATTGCACATTGTCGGTGAGATTGCGCGCGTGTGTCACGGTATCGTGGATACGCTCGGCCATTTCGTCTTTGGTCAGGTTTGGAATGGCCCTGTGCAAAGGTGAGGTGCCAATGAACGTGTGGATGCGCGGTTGTGCGGCATGTTTCACAGCCTCATGGCAGCGGTCGATATCTTTGAAATTGGCGCGTGCCAATCCGCAAATTACAGAGTTTTTAGAATTCTTGGCAATCTCGCTGACAGCGGCGAAATCACCCTCAGAAGCGATTGGAAAACCCGCCTCAATGATGTCGACGCCCATATCATCGAGCAAGCCTGCAATCTCGAGCTTTTCTTCATGGGTCATGGTCGCGCCAGGAGACTGTTCTCCGTCGCGCAAAGTTGTGTCAAAAATTACTACGCGGTCTTGTGCCATCGTCTTGGTCCTATTTGGTGTTTTGGAAAAGTGTCGGTGACGAACCCTGCTGAGCGGGCGCACCGACAGGCACGCTCAGCGCAGGCTAAGACGTAGTAGGTCTAGAAGGATGTTCGATCGTGTCATCATGGTCATCGTTATAAACGGGGACGCGCGATTGTGAAGTGTGTTTTGGAAAATCATCAAAATTGTCAAAAAGGCGATGGGCAGATTTTGGATTGGCCCTAGGTGATGGCTCATGAAAAAAGCATTGATCATTGGGGCGTCTGGCGGCATTGGCCGCGCGCTGACGAAACATTTTGAAGCGCAAGGCGTGCAGGTTACGGGACTGTCGCGCAGTGCTGATGGCTTGGATTTGCGTGATGAGCCAAGTGTGGCCCGCGTTTTGGGTGCCCTTGAGGGGACGTTTGATACAATCATTGTGGCAACAGGCGCGCTGAACATCGACGGCGCTGAGCCGGAAAAGCAGTTAGCGGCGATTGAGGCCTCGGCCATGGCGGATCAATTTGCGGTTAACGCCATCGGGCCTGCGCTGTGCTTGAAATACGCCAGTCACCTTCTGCCCAAAACTGGCCGGTCTGTCTTTGCGGTTCTTACCGCGCGGGTGGGCTCAATTGGTGATAACCGGATGGGTGGCTGGTACAGCTACCGCGCTGCCAAAGCAGCGGCCAACCAGATTGTGCATACTGCCGCCATCGAAATTGCACGCAAACGCAAGGACGCAATCGTCGTGGCTTTGCATCCGGGCACCGTGGCCACGCCGTTTACCGCCAAATACGCAGGCCGTCACGCAACAGTACCGCCAGCCGAGGCCGCATCAAACATTGCCGCCGTTCTGGATGCGCTTAGCCCCGCACAGACGGGCGAATTTTTCGATTGGGCCGGAGAAACAGTGCCATGGTAAATCTCGTTCTTGTTCTGGCAGATCAGTTGACGCACACGCTTTCCGCCCTTGAACACGCGGATAAAGCAGATGATGTGATCGTGATGGCCGAGGTGGCTGACGAGGCGAGTTATGTGCGCCACCACCCCAAGAAAATCGCATTTTTGTTTAGTGCGATGCGCCATTTCGCCCATGAGTTGCGCGAGGCGGGTTGGACTGTTCGTTACGCTGCGCTTGATGATGCTGAAAACACCGGTTCGATCGTAGGGGAGTTGCTACGTGCGGCCTCTGATACCGGCGCGAGCCGCGTTCTTAGCACTGAGTGTGGCGAGTGGCGATTGATCAGCGCTCTTGAGGACGCACCGCTTGAAGTGACGGTTTTACCTGACACGCGTTTCATCGCATCGCACAAGCGCTTCGAGGATTGGGCCGAGGGACGCAAGCAGCTGCGGATGGAATATTTCTACCGCGAAATGCGCCGTGACACGGGGCTGTTGATGGAAGGTGACAAACCTGTCGGCGGCAAGTGGAATTTCGATCATGACAACCGCAAGCCAGCCCCTGATGAGGTGACGTTTGATGGGCCGTTACGGTTTGAGCCCGATGAAATCACGGAGGATGTTTTAGCGTTGGTGAAGTCGCGCTTTGATAATCATTTCGGCGATCTTGAGCCATTTTGGTTTGCGGTCACCCGTGATCAGGCATTGCAGCAGCTTCATCACTTCGTAGCGCTCGGTTTGCCAAAGTTCGGTGATTTTCAAGACGCGATGATGAGCGATGAGCCATTTTTGTATCACGGGCTGATCTCGTTTTATTTGAACGCTGGCTTGCTGACCCCGCTTGAAATCTGTCGTGCGGCTGAGCAGGCATTTACGGATGGTGATGCGCCAATCAACGCGGTTGAAGGGTTCATTCGCCAGATTCTGGGGTGGCGCGAATATGTGCGCGGCATCTATTTTCTGGAAGGCCCTTCGTACACCTCGCGCAATTACCTTGAACACTCGCGCGTGCTGCCTGAGTTTTATTGGGGCGGTGAAACCCGCATGCGGTGCGTGTCAAAAGCGGTCGAGCAAACGGGGCGGGACGCCTATGCGCACCATATTCAACGCCTTATGGTCACGGGGAATTTCGCCTTGCTCGCGGGCATCGATCCCCATCAGGTCCATGAATGGTATCTTGCTGTTTACGCCGACGCTTATGAATGGGTTGAAGCGCCCAATGTGATCGGGATGTCGCAATTTGCGGACGGCGGGATCATCGCAAGTAAGCCCTATGTTTCAAGCGGTTCCTACATCAACAAAATGAGTGATTACTGTAAAGGCTGTCATTATAAAGTCACAGCCAAAACTGGTGAGACAGCCTGTCCGTTTAACGTTCTTTACTGGGACTTTTTGATCCGTCACGAAGAACGGTTTCGCGGTAATCCGCGGATGGGCCAAATGTACCGTGTGTGGGAGCGGATGGACGAAGAACGGCGCGACACTGTGCTGTCAGATGCCGCAGAGGTATTGGCAAAGCTGGACCGTGGTGAGGTGATTTAAGCGGGACGCGTTAGTCTATGATCTCGGCGCGCTCGACACCCCAGAACGATGATTTCGGTGCCCAACCACGGTAGCCATCTGCCCGCATCGAGCACCAGTCTGCGGTGCATTCATTAAGACGTGCTACGACGCCGCGCTCAAGCATCGCGGCAATGGGGGCATCGGTCATTGGCTTGCGACGCAGCTCAACAGCGTCTTCGTCAATGATCACTGTTCTGACGCCGGAAATAAGTGAGTAGTGCAGCCAACCGCCGACGCCGTCGCGGTCTTCTACACGGCGCCAATGGCCATGTTCCGCGATGACACGAAGCGGCATATCGCGGCGTTTGAAAATCCAATCAATGCGATGTGTTTTGGACGGACCACGGCGCACATTTGCTTCACTCGCTTTCAGTGACACAAAGCGCGGCATTGGAAGGCCCGTGACAGGGCCCACGTCTGCACTCGCAGTTTGACCTGCCAGTTGAATGGACAAAAGAAGTGCTGTGATCAGCAAAACTGACTTCATTATCTACGGCCTGCGTGGTTATCCGTTTCAGCGCGGTGATCGCTGAAAATGGAATGGTGAAATTCAAGGTCTTGTGCCTTGCTTGCTCTGACTGCACTCTAGGGTGAAAGCGGTGTCTGGGCAAAGTGGGAGATTTGGTCGATGTCACGAAAACGGTTGAGTGTTGTCGTTACGCGACGGTTGCCCGCAGCCGTGGAGCACCGCATGTCAGAGTTGTTCGACGTAACAGTGCGCGACAGCGATGCACCTATGAGCCGCGATGAACTGATTGCAGCGATGCAAGACGTTGATGTTTTGGTTCCCACGGTGAACGACCGTCTTGATGCTGCTGTTTTTGAACAGGCCGGCGAGCGTTTGAAACTGGTGGCAAATTACGGCGCAGGGACGGATCACATTGACGTAAATGCGGCCCACGCAAACGGGATTATGGTCAGCAATACCCCAGGCGTGGGGGCGGAAGATACTGCGGACATGACGCTGGCGCTGATGTTATCTGTGACGCGCCGCATCCCCGAGGGTTTGTCAGTCATGCAAACGGGTGATTGGGACGGTTGGTCGCCGACTGCACTGTTAGGCGGCAAAATTGGCGGGCGTTCTCTTGGTATTTTGGGCATGGGCCGTATTGGGCAGGCTGTTGCGCGACGCGCCCGCGCGTTTGGGATGCAGGTGCACTATCACAACCGTAATCGCCTGCGCCCCGAGACTGAAGCCGATCTTGGCGCAAAGTACTGGAGCAGTCTCAACCAGATGTTGGCGCAGGTCGATATTTTGACCATTCACTGTCCGCATACCCCAAGCACCTACCACATTATGAATGCGCGGCGTTTGGCGTTGATGAAACCCAGTGCGGTTATTGTAAACACCTCACGCGGTGATGTGATCGACGAGAACGCCCTTACGCGGATGCTTCGGTCGGGTGAGATTGCGGGTGCGGGCCTTGATGTTTACGAGGGTGGCGCAGAGCCAAACCCACGCCTTCGCGCGCTTAAGAACGTTGTTTTGCTGCCCCATATGGCCTCTGCCACAGTGGAAGGCCGTGAGGAAATGGGCGCGCGTGTCATGCTTAATATTTCCACCCATGCGGATGGGTTCCGCCCCCCGGATATGGTGATTCCGTCCAGCTTGTAGTGGCCGTTTTGCTGCGTCTGATGTGTCTTGCTGATGTTGGGCAGGTCGGTTTTGGCGCGTGTTCGGTCGGCTGGATTGCGCCGCGTTCGCATCAGATGAGCGAAGGTAATCCCAAGACACGTCCAAGGAGGTCGGACATATGAAAACCCACGTCAAAGCACTTGTTGTTGGAGGCGGCGCCGTTGGCACGTCTATCGCTTATCATTTGGGTAAGGCGGGGTGGGACACGCTTCTGCTTGAGCGGGACGAGCTGACATCCGGCTCAACTTGGCACGCAGCGGGCTTGTTGCCGTATTTCAACATGTCATATGCCACCACGCATATTCACGACTATTCCATCAAGTTCTACAAAACCCTTGAGGAAGAGACTGGCCTGAATGCGGGTTTCTCGGTGTGCGGTAACTTGCGGATGGCGCAATCCAAAGAGCGTATGGACGAGTATATGCTGTACGCCAGCACCGCTGAGACCTGCGGTGTGCCTTACGAATGGATGAGCCCCGATCAGATCAAAGAGCGTTTTCCGCTGGTGCGCACCGAGGACCTTGTTGGTGCGATTTATCACCCGACCGATGGTTATATTAACCCCGCGGACGTCACTATGGCGATGGCCAAAGGCGCGCGGCAACACGGCGTGACGATTGAACGAAAATGGCAGGTCGACAGCTATCATTGGAACGGCCACGAGTGGGAAGTGACCTGCACGCGCACGGCTGACAAAGGTGGCAATTTGATCTCAACGGATGAGACAATGGTCATCCACGCCGAGCACGTTGTGACGGCCACTGGCAATCACGCGCAACGCACCGCAAAGCTGTTGGGTATCAAAATTCCGGCGATCCCTGTCGAGCACCAGTTTATTGTAACCGAGCCCGACCCGATGTTGGTGGAGTGGCGCAAAAACAACCCAGAACACCCTGTTTTGCGCGACGCAGACGCCAAATGGTATGTGCGCGAAGAGCGTGGTGGTTGGATTTTGGGGCCATATGAGCGCAACGCCCCAGCACGTTTCGAGTTTGGCGTGCCTGATAGCTTCCGCGCCGATCTATTCCCGCTTGATCTTGAGCGGATCGAAGAAGAATATATGAGCTTCATCCACCGTATTCCGTCCAGCGAAGAAGTCGGCCTAAAGGATGATTTCAACGGCCCGATTTGCTATACACCAGATGGCAACCCGCTGGTTGGTCCTGCTCCAGGGCTGCGTAACATGTGGCTGGCGGAAGGGTTCAGCTTTGGCATTACTGCTGCTGGTGGCACGGGTCATTACATGGCGCAGATGATGGTTGAGGGCGAGGCCGAGATTGACATGGCCTCACTTGATCCCAAGCGCTACGGCAGCTGGATGACCACAGAATATGCGGCGCGCAAGAATGAAGAAAGCTATGAGCACGTCTACATTCTGCACCACCCGGACGAAGAACGCGAAGTGGCCCGTCCGCTGCGTACTGCTCCGTGTTATGACCGGATGGCGGCGCGCGGCGCACAGTTTGGTGTTGTGAATGGCTTTGAGCGTCCGAACTACTTTGGCCCCACACCTGAGGAAGGCGGCTTTGACGATCATGCATCGCGCAGCTTCCGCCGCGGTGGTTGGTGGAAATACGCAGTTGAAGAAGCGAATGCCGTGCGCAATGACGTCGGTCTTTTGGATGCATCGGCGTTTACCAAGCACGAAGTTAAGGGCCCCGGTGCGACTGCTTTCCTTGATTGGTTCACTTGTAACAAGCTGCCGCGCGTTGGTCGGATCAATCTGACCTATGCCCTGACAAGTCATGGAACGACGCGGACTGAATACACCATCGTTCGTATGGCTGAGGATCACTACTATTTGGTCAGTGCGGGTGCCTGGACAGATTACGATAGTGATTATTTGCGCAAAGCCGCAGAGGATAAAATCCCTGAGGTTGGTTATGTGGCGATTAATGATGTCACCACGAAATACGGTGTTTTCGCTTTGGCAGGCCCGAAGTCCCGTGATCTTTTGAAAGAGATCATCAAGGATGCTGACCCTGAAACAGCACTGTGCAACAAGCGCTTTCCGTGGCTTAGCATGAAGCATATTGAGCTTGGCATGGTGCCGGTGATGGCAATCCGTGTGGCTTACACAGGTGAGCTGGGTTGGGAATTGCACCACCCGATTGAAATGCAAAACCACTTGTTTGATCTGCTTGAGAAAGCCGGCGAAAAGCACGGCCTCAAGATGGTCGGCGGACGCGCCCAAAACTGGCTTCGTCAGGAGAAATCTTACCGGGCCTTTGGTAATGAGCTTGGTCGTGATGCGACCCCACTTGAGGCTGACTTGCCGCGTTTCATTGACCTTGAGAAAGATTTCTTTGGCAAAGACGCCTTGGTGAAAACTGGTGTGCGCAGCAAATGCGTTACCTTCCTTATCGATGGGCCAGACGACGCTGACCCGTGGGGCCGCGAGGCGCTTTATGCCGGTGATCTGCGGGTCGGGCGTTTGACCTCGGGCGGATATTCCGTTCACTTCGGCAAGTCGATCGGCATGGGCTACGTCAAGCCAGAGCACGCTGAAGTTGGTACTGTTCTGAAGGTCAAAATGTTTGATCAGCTTTGGGACGCGACCATCGTTGAAGACAGCCCCTATGATCCGAAAAACGCAACTATTCGGGTGGACGGTTAAGTCACTAGGCTGCGGCGGGCGCTGAAGAAACAGCGGCCGTCGCGTATGCAACCGTAACAAGCGAGACAAGGGCGGCTGCCAACACAAAAGGTGCTGCCTGCCACAGCGAAAGCGGCAGTATCATGATGGCTATTGCCCCGCCAAGACGTGCCGCAATAATATCGGCACTTGCGATTGTGCCATGGGCGGTTTTGGGAGTCAGGCGGAAAGCTAGATCTGTTGTAGGTGCGTTGCACAGTGCCATCGACAACCCAACAGCCACGCATGAAATCACTAGTGGGGCGTCGCTTTGGCTAAACCATAAAAGTGCCATCACCCCGTTTAAGACAACGGATGCGTAGAGTAGGAGTTGTGGCGGGAGGCGTTTGTTCAGCTTTGCCACGCCGAAATTTCCGATCGCAAAAACGGACCAGATAACAAACATATAAAGACCTACTGTTGTGGTAGGGGCCGCGATCTTGTCAGATAGCGCAATCGTCACGATGAACCATGTGGAGATGCCGTAGCTGATGAGGATGAAACCCAGCACGGACAGCACTGGTAAAGTTAATATGCGGCGGATCGAAGGTGCGCTGGCTTTGGTTTTAAGATGCGCGCGACCTCGGGGTTTTGGCGGGCGCAGGACCGCGATTGCAGTCACAATAGGGACGATCATCCAGCCATATCGCCAACTGAATGTTTCCGTCAAAAACGCCGCCCCAAATGGATAAAGGGCTGCGACGGCTCCGGTAATCATCCCCCAATAGCTTAGCGCCCTGAGCGTGTTACGCGGGCGGTTCGCTGCCAAAAGTGCGGGGATCATCGGTGAAAATAGTCCGGCACCTGCACCTTGGAATAGTCTTAGAATAATCATCTGTTCGCCGGTTCTGGCGAAAAGCAGTAGAACCGAAGCTGCACAAAAGAGAAACGCGCCTGAGGTGAAGACGCGTTCTTTGCCAATTTTGTCACCCGCTGCACCGCTGACAAATAGGGCGATGATGAGCGTGATTTTGTATCCTGATATCAACCAAAGCGCTTGGTCTGTGCCCAATTCTAAGTCGATTCTTAGGGCTTTGACGATGATCGGAAATGTTGAAATTTCAATAACATAGGCAACGCTGGCCGCGTAAATCGCAAACGTGTTTGCATTACGAAGGTGCACGATCGTCACTTTTCCTACGTTTGCGCGATTGGGTTGCATACTCACCAACAACACGCTTTTCACCAACGCGCTCTACGATTGTGGCGCGGTACTCTGCCCAATCATCGTCGGTCATATCAGCCATTGCCGCAACCTTAATTGTCGATTTTTGGACTTGTGCGCTAAGCATGGTGCGATGGATCGGTTGGATTGTGAACATGGGGTGGTCGCGCTTAAACTCCACAGGGCAATCGGTCTTGGTGATCCGAATATTGGTAAACAGGGGACCAAACCAGCGGTCCGTTTCGATCACGCCTTCATAGCTTTCCATGTGCTGCGTGCGCGGCAGGTTGGCAGGTTCGCGGACCAGAACACACCAATCCGCGGCGGTCTTTGCAATAAGCCCCGACCAGATTTGTACGACACCCGGTTGCAAAACGGAGGCGAGAAAAGGGGGTGAGTAGCCCTTCACATCATCCGGCGCATCCGCATCAAATTGTGCCGCGTAATTTGGGAATTGAGCTGCATCCAGTGGCATCCAATCCGGTGCCTCCGGATAGCGCCAAAGCACACGGGTGCCGTCCCACATCAGAGAAAAATCCATGGGTGCGAACACGTACCACCCCAATTGCGATGCGACGCGGATCGGCTCGCAATATCTGTAGGCGCGCAGTGGCAGGGTGCCGCCTGCTGCGGCGTCGGCGGGGACGGGCAGGCTGACCTCGGGGATCATTCGGTAGAACTTCGCCAACGCACCAAGGGCGGATGCGTCGGCTTGAAGTGGGGATTGGAAATCAAGCATCTGCCGACCTACGCGACAGCCGTTTTGAACGCTGGTGATTTGTTGGCGATGTGCACAGTTCCGGTGTCGGCAACGTCCGTTGCGAAGGCAGGTGACTTATTAGCGATTGGTACATTTCCGGCATCACGCGTATCAGCAAAATCTGTTTTGAAGGACGGTGATTTGTTGGCGATGTGAACGCGGCCTGCGTCGGTTACGTGGTCGAAATCTGGTGCAAATGCAGGTGCTTTGTTTGCGAAGTGAACGAGGCCATTGTCTGCTGTGGAACGTGTCATGTGGGTAACTCCTGAACTGGTTGATGACTGTGACCTGACGCTTGCTGAACAATCTATGCGTGTCAAAAGCTAAAAGTGAGGAGGTGCCATATTTACTACATGTGGTGTACGCGGGGGAATTCACACATTATATGCTGTGGATAACCGGGTCACATTCAAAGGTATGAGTTCATGTATGGTTTACACATTTGACAAATTACGAAAGGTGTAATTCCCGTTTAAATTGTGTTCATGAAAATGATTCGAAAGAAAATGCCGCTTCGGGCGGGGCAAACTGGCCATAAAAAAACCCGGCTCAAAGGCCGGGTTTCTTCGTCTTGAAAGAACGTGCCGCTTATTGCGGGATGTCGCCTGTCAGACCTTCAATGTAGAAGCTCATGCCAGCCAATGTGCCGTCATCCGCTACTTCGCCGTCAGCCAACCAAGGTGTTCCATCTTGCTTGTTGATGGGGCCTGTGAACGGGTGGTAGGCGCCTGTGCGCATCGCTTCGATCATCGCTTCGGCTTCTGCTTTGATGTCGGCTGGTACGCGGTCGGTGATCTCACCGATTTCAACCATACCTGTGTCGATGCCGTCCCAAGTTTGGACAGTTTCCCATGTGCCGTCCATGACTGCTTTCACGCGGTCGATGTAGTAGGGCGCCCAGTTGTCGATGATGGACGAAACGCGCGGTCCGTCTTTGAACTGAGCCATGTCTGAGGCTTGGCCGAATCCGATGACGCCTTCGTTTTCAGCAGCAACTGTCAAAGGTGCAGTCGTGTCTGTGTGTTGCAAGATCACGTCTGCGCCTTGCTCGATCAGTGTTTTTGCAGCGTCTGCTTCTTTCGCAGGGTCTTCCCATGTGAAAGCCCAGATGATGTTGAATTCTACATCGGGGTTAACGCGCTTGGCGTGCAGGTAGGCTGAGTTGATGCCACGGATAACTTCCGGGATTGGGAAAGATGCGATGTACCCAATTTTGTTGGTTTTGGTCATCTTGCCTGCGATGTGACCTTGGACGGCGCGGCCTTCGTAGAAACGCGCAGAGTAGGTCGACACGTTATCGGCTGTTTTGTAGCCAGTTGCGTGCTCAAATTTCACGTCCGGGAATTTGGCCGCAACATTGATCGTTGGGTCCATGTAACCAAAAGAGGTCGTGAAGATAAGCTTGGCACCGGAAAGCGCCATCTGTGTCATCACGCGCTCGGCGTCCGCACCTTCTGGAACGCTTTCTTGGTAGATAGTTTCAACTTTGTCGCCGAATGCTTCGTCAACGGCGAGGCGGCTTTGGTTGTGCTCATATGTCCAGCCACCGTCACCGATGGAGCCCA
This sequence comes from Nereida sp. NH-UV-3, assembly GCF_042939535.1. Classification (NCBI taxonomy): domain Bacteria; kingdom Pseudomonadati; phylum Pseudomonadota; class Alphaproteobacteria; order Rhodobacterales; family Roseobacteraceae; genus Nereida; species Nereida sp. NH-UV-3. The sequence continues at coordinate 2,097,840 of NZ_CP132157.1, forward strand.
CGTAAACAAAGCCCACTTTGAGCTTTTCATGGCCGTCGGCGAATGCGCCTGAGGTGAGTGCTAGTGCAGTGGCAGCTGCTGCCAGGAGTGTGCGTCGTAGGATCATGATGGTCCCCCCATTGGTTAACGCGTGAAAGCCCCCACGGCTGTGAAGGCGGGTGAAGCTGCCTCTAATTAGAGGCGTGAAACGAACGGCCGAGCATGGCAGGTGCCTGTGCACGGCTGATGCCGTATTTGTGGAGCGCCGATAGCAAGACCAGCACGAAGATGGTGATCACATACGGCGACATAGACAAGTATTCCACCGGAATTGTACTGCCCGCCGCCTGTAGGTTGAGTTGTAAAATGGCAATGCCGCCGAAAATATAGGCACCTAGAATAACCAACAGCGGGCGCCAGCTTGCAAAAACCACAAGTGCCAGCGCGATCCAACCGGCACCCGTGGTCATGCCTTCGGTCCACTGCGGTACGCGTACCAGCGACAGATACGCCCCACCAAGACCCGCACATGCGCCACCAAACACGATGGCACCAAAGCGGATCCACATCACTTTATAACCCAATGCATGTGCAGCGTTATGATCTTCGCCGACCGCGCGTAAAATTAGGCCCAATCGGCTAAAACGTAAAACCGCCCATACAGCCACGGGGATCGCCAGTCCGATGTAAAGCATCGCGTCATGGCCCAGAACGATACGCTCAAACGCATTCAGCTCAGCGCCGCTCATCAGTTGTGGCATCTTTGGCGGGACGATTCCCACGTAGCTTTGCCCGACCATGGCGGAAGCGCCTAAGCCGAATAGGGTAAGCGCAAGGCCCGTGGGCACTTGGCTGGTCAAAAAGAACTGGGTTAAAACAGCAAAGACTACGGACAGGGCTGCACCACCAAGTGCGCCACCAACAAACCCCAATGAAGGCGATCCGGTTTCAACTGCTGTGATGAACCCACAGACTGCGCCAATGATCATCATGCCTTCGACGCCAAGGTTCAGAACGCCGGTTTTCTCAACGACCAACTCACCGATTGCTGCAAGTAAAAGCGGGGTTGCAGCAACCATGACCGAGGCCACATAAAACGCAGGGTTAATCGCTGACCAATCCATTATGCGGCTTCCTTTACGGTGCGCGGTGCGGCGCGGCGAATGCGGTAATTCACCAGCAGTTCACCTGCCAGCAAGAAAAAGAGCAGCATCCCTTGGAAAGCTGAGATTGCCGAAGCCGGCAGGCCAATGATGAATTGTGCAAGCTCACCGCCGATGTAGGTCAGCGACATTAACAAGCCTGCGGCCAAAATACCCCACGGGTTCAGACGCCCCAAGAAGGCGACGATGATCGCGGTGAACCCGTAGCCTGATGCGAAATCAATGCTGACTTGTCCTGCTGGGCCTGCCACCTCAAACATACCGGCCATGCCCGCCAACGCGCCGGAAATACCAAGGCACACCGCCGTGATTACGTGGGGGTTCACACCTGCAAACCGCGCAGCTTTGGGCGCAGCACCCGCAAGCTTGATCTGAAAGCCCAGACGGTGCTTGGACATCAACACATAGGCCAGCACAACTGCGCTGAACGCTGCGACAACGCCCCAGTGGACAGAACTGCCTTGCCAAATTTCTGCGTTATGAGCGGAAGCATATTGTTGCAGGTTGCGTGATCCCGGAAAACCGTTGCCATCAGGGTTGCGGAGTACGCCAACGGACATCGAAGACAGCAGTTCAAGCGCAACATAGACCAGCATCAGCGAGACCAGGATTTCATTGGTGCCCAGCTTGATTTTTAGCATGGCGGGGATCATGGCCCAAATAAACCCGCCAACTGCCCCAGCAATGACCATAGCGGGGAAAATCCACCATGCCTCAAGCGGATAAGCAGCCAGTGCTACCGCCGCACCACACAACGCGCCAATGACATATTGCCCTTCTGCGCCAATGTTCCAAACGCCTGCCTTAAAGCCGATGGACAGACCAATCGCGATCAAGATCAGGGGCGCTGCTTTCACCAACAACTGCGGGCGTGAGTAGGCCGCGAATTGCTCGTTAAAGAGCGGGTCCCAGAAGATCGTACGGATCGCATCAACGGGGGGCTTGCCTAGCATCCAAAACATAATGCCACCGGCAATCATGGTGGCAATAAGTGCTAGAAACGGCGTGAGATAAGCCCAAAGGTTCGAAGGGTTCGGGCGCTTTTCAAGCTTATACATTGGCCGTCTCCAAGTCATGCGCGCCGCCCAACATCAGGCCAATTTTCTCCACGCTCAATTCGGTCGTGGGCACTGACGCGGACAGACGTCCTTCGTTCAGCGCACAAAAGCGGTCGGTGATTTCAAGAAGCTCATCAAGGTCTTGGCTGATCACAACAACCGCTTTACCCGCATCGGCCATATCCAGAAGCGCCTGGCGGATGGCGGCGGCGGCACTTGCATCAACGCCCCACGTGGGCTGGTTGACCACCAACACATCGGGGTCTTGTAGAATTTCGCGGCCTACTACGAATTTTTGCAGGTTGCCGCCAGATAACGCACGCGCGGCCACTTGGTTGTTCGGAGTGCGCACATCAAAACGGGCAATGATCTCATCCGCATAGCCACGGGTCTTGCCCCAATTGGCGAACCCAAGCGAGGTCAGTGCCTTGCGTGTTGCGGCGGACAGAAACGCATTTTCCATCAGCGACATATCTGGCGCAGCGGCGTGGCCCAAACGTTCCTCGGGGGCGGAAAGGGTGCCAAGAGCGCGCCGTGAGGTCGGCGGTAGATGCCCGACATCGCGACCATCAAGGCTGATCATCCCGCGCTTTGTGCGAATTTCACCAGATAGGGCGGCCAACAGCTCGTCCTGACCGTTGCCTGCGACACCGCCGATACCCAGAATTTCACCTTTGCAAACGCTCAGTGAGACATCTTTGAGGCTGGTGCCGAACGCACTGTGCGACGCGGCACTTAGGTTTGTGACGTCTAACACGGTGGCGCCTTTGGGCCGGTCGCGCCGTTCGGGATCATGAAGGCGGCTGCCGACCATCAGCTCTGCCATATCGCGGGCCGAGGTGTCGCGCGGCACACATGTGCCCACGTTCTTGCCGCGGCGTAGGACAGTTGCCGTATCACAAAGCGCGCGGATTTCTTCGAGTTTGTGGGAAATATAAAGTATAGAGGTCCCTGCATCACGCAGCTTGCGAAGGGTCTCAAATAGAACATCGACCTCTTGCGGCGTTAGAACTGATGTCGGCTCATCCATGATCAGTAGCTTAGGGTCCTGCAAAAGACACCGGATGATCTCAACGCGCTGGCGCTCACCGGCGGACAGATCCCCAACAATTCGGGATGGATCAAGCGGCAGGCCAAATTGATCGGACACCTTACTGATCTGCTGGGCAAGCGCGCGCATTTTTGGCGGATTTTCCATGCCAAGTGCGATGTTTTCCGCAACGCTCAGGGCGCCAAAAAGACTAAAGTGCTGAAACACCATCGCGATGCCTGCGGTGCGTGCTGTGCTTGGTTTGTCTGGCGAAAACGCCTTGCCGTTCAACACCATTTGGCCCGCATCCGGCGTGACAAGGCCGTAGATCATTTTGACCAGTGTAGATTTCCCCGCCCCATTTTCACCGAGCAAAGCATGCACTTCGCCTCGGGCGATTGTCAGGCTCACGTCTTCGTTAGCGACCACGCCGGGATAGGATTTGGTTAACCCGGTGAGTGTCAGCAAAGGGGGTGTCATAAGGGCAATAATGTCTCGGTGAGGGAATCGCGGTTATGGCGCGACACAATGGCGATTAAGCGCTGAAAGGCAATGGCCGGGCGTAGTTTTTGCATGGAATTCTAGCATATTTGCCCCTTTATCCGCCTCGCGCCCCCACATATGCTGTCCCAATGAGCACACAGCCCCGATTCATCCACCTTCGCACCCACACCGAGTACTCTCTTTTGGAGGGGGCTTTGGCGACCAAGAAACTGCCGCAGATGTGCGCAGACCTTGGTATGCCTGCAGTGGCGGTGACTGATACCAACAACATGTTTAACGCGCTGGAGTTTTCCGAAGGTGCGATCAAGGCAGGGGTGCAACCCATCATCGGCTGTCAGGTTGATCTGGAATTTGATCCCGCTCCCTTGGGCGAGCGGCCCCGCCCCCCTGCGCCGTTGGTGTTGTTGGCGCAAACCGAGCGCGGCTATGAAAATTTGATGCGTCTCAATACGTGCCTTTATATTGCACATTCGGATCAGGTCCCACACGTCACGCTGGATGAATTGGAGAAAAACAGCGCTGATGTGATTTGTCTCACAGGCGGGCCTGATGGGCCGGTTGGGCGTTTGTTGCGCGCAGGTCAGCAGCCCAAAGCGCAGGCTTTGATGGAACGGTTAAGCGCCATTTTCGCCGATCGTCTTTATGTGGAATTGCAGCGCCATCCAGAAGATGGCGGTTTGCCCGACGCCGAGCGACAGACAGAACGCGGCTTGATCGAAATGGCCTACGGGATGGATATTCCGCTGGTGGCCACGAACGATTGCTACTTTCCCAAGGCGTCAATGTATGAAGCCCATGACGCGCTTCTGTGTATTGCTGATGGCGCTTATGTGGATCAGCAAGAGCCGCGCCGCCGTTTAACGCCCGAGCATTATTTCAAGTCCCAAGCCGAGATGGCAACCCTGTTTGCCGACCTGCCAGAAGCACTTGAGAACACCGTTGAGATCGCCCGCCGCTGTGCGTTTCGCGCCTACAAGCGCGATCCGATTTTGCCGAAGTTTGCGGATGACGAGATTGAAGAATTGCGCCGTCAATCCAACGAAGGTTTGCAGCAGCGTCTAAAAGTGATTGAGCATGCAGATACCGTTGAGGCCTATCAAGAACGTCTCGATTTTGAGTTGGGCATTATTGAGGGTATGGGGTTCCCGGGCTATTTCTTGATTGTCGCGGATTTCATCAAATGGGCGAAAGATCACAATATTCCCGTGGGGCCGGGGCGTGGTTCTGGTGCGGGCAGTCTGGTGGCCTATGCGCTAACCATCACGGATCTTGATCCGCTGCGCTATAGCTTGCTGTTTGAGCGGTTCTTGAACCCCGAACGTGTCAGCATGCCTGACTTTGATATCGACTTTTGCATGGACCGCCGCGAGGAAGTCATCCGTTATGTCCAAGAGAAATATGGCCGCGACAAAGTAGGCCAGATCATCACGTTTGGTGCGCTTTTGTCCAAGGCCGCGGTGCGCGATATCGGTCGTGTTTTGCAAATGCCATACGGGCAGGTAGATCGGCTGTCCAAGATGATTCCCGTTGAAGGTGTAAAGCCCGTCAGCATCGAAAAAGCACTGGCTGATGAGCCGCGTTTGCGGGAAGAGGCCAAGAACGAAGAGGTCGTTGAGCGTCTTTTGACTTATGGCCAACAGGTCGAAGGTTTGCTGCGTAACGCATCTACACACGCGGCGGGCGTAGTTATTGGTGACAGGCCTCTTGATGCGCTTGTCCCGCTCTATCAAGACCCGCGATCGGACATGCCGGCCACTCAGTTCAATATGAAATGGGTAGAGCAGGCGGGCTTGGTCAAGTTTGACTTTTTGGGGCTGAAAACCCTGACGGTTGTGCAAAACGCCGTAGACCTGATTTTGAAGTCAGGACGTGATTTGCACATCGCGGCAGACGGCACACAGCTTTATGAACCCGCTGAAGGCACGCTGAACGATATCAACGCGATCCCGCTCGATGATCCGGCAAGCTATGATCTGTATGCCGCCGCTAAAACTGTAGCGGTGTTTCAGGTGGAAAGCTCGGGCATGATGGACGCGCTCAAGCGCATGAAGCCCACGTGTATTGAAGATATTGTTGCGCTTGTGGCGCTGTACCGTCCTGGCCCGATGGAAAATATCCCGCAGTATTGTGACGTGAAAAACGGCCGTGCTGAGCGTGAGAAGCTGCACCCCACGATTGACCACATTCTCGATGAGACCCAAGGCATTATCGTTTACCAAGAGCAGGTTATGCAGATCGCCCAAGAGATGGCGAACTATTCGCTTGGTGGTGCGGATTTGCTGCGCCGTGCGATGGGTAAGAAAATTCAAGAAGCGATGGATGCAGAGCGCCCGAAATTCCTTGAGGGTTCAAAGAAAAACGGTGTCGGCGCAAAGAAAGCCACAGAGGTTTGGAATCTTCTGGATAAATTTGCCAACTACGGTTTTAACAAATCCCACGCGGCGGCCTACGCGGTGGTCAGTTATCAAACCGCATGGCTGAAGGCGAACCATCCGGTTGAGTTTATGGCCGGTGTTATGAACTGCGATATCCATTTGACGGATAAGCTGGCGGTGTATTTCGAGGAGGTCAAAAAAGGCCTTAAGCTGGATTATGTCCCGCCTTGCATCAACCGCTCTTTGGCGACGTTCGATGTGCAGGATCAAGCGTTGGTTTATGCGCTTGGCGGGCTCAAGAATGTCGGCGTTGAGGCGATGCGTCTGATTGAGCAGGGTCGCAAAGTAGACGGAGTTGATAAGCCGTTTGTGACGGTCTTTGATTTTGCCCGCCGTGTTGATCTGAAGCGGATTGGTAAGCGCCCGATGGAGATGCTGGCCCGCGCCGGTGCGTTTGATCAATTGGATGCCAACCGTCGCAAAATGTTCGACAGCCTTGATGCGCTTGTGGGCTACTCCGCCGCCATTCATGAGCAGCGCGCATCAAATCAGGTTAGCTTGTTCGGGGAGGCTGGAGACGATTTGCCAGAACCGCGCCTTAGTCCCGTGTCTGATTGGTTGCCAGCCGAAAAACTGGATGAAGAAGCCAAGGCGATTGGCTTTTATTTGTCTGGTCACCCGCTTGAAGATTACGCCGCTGCCCTTAAACGCAAAGGCGTTCTGACCCTTGATGAGGTGACTGAGAAAGCATCATCAGGGGCGTGTATCGCCAAACTTGCAGGCCGCATCAGTGGCGTTCAGGAGCGTAAGTCAGCCAAGGGCAACCGCTTTGCTTTTGTGCAGCTGTCTGACCCAACGGGTGCTTATGAGACCACAATGTTCAGCGACACGCTTGATAAATGCCGTGATCAGCTTTCAACCGGCGCCAAAGTTGTTGTTACCGTTGAGGCCACAATGGAGAGCGAACAGCTCAAGCTTTTGGCCCGCTCGGTCGTGCCCATTGATAGCGTGGTGGCGGATGTTGGAGGGGCGGGCCTTAAGGTATTTGTTGAGGACCAGTCTGCCATTCCGACTGTTGCAACGGTGCTGAGAGACGCGCCGAAAGCGGGCGCTGGCAAAGGACCGATTGTGTTTTGTTTGATGGCAGAGGGCTTGCCTGGCGAGGTCGAGATTGATCTGAACCGTGATTTCCCTGTGTCACCCCAAATCAAAGGGGCGATTAAGTCGCTACCGGGTGTTTTGACGGTTGAAGATTTTTAGGGGTCAACGCCCAACCATTTACCAACTCAAATTTACCAGTGGGGGGGGCGTTGATCCGCAAGGGGGACTGAGCCGCCTTGATCAAATTCACGGGCCGCTTCGCGTTCCATCAGCATCTGCGCGCGCCGCTGCAACACATCAATGTCGCGTGATTGCTTGGCCACAATATCCGAAAGCTCATCGACGGTTTTCGTCAAATGCGCGATCTTTTCTTCAAGCTGGGTCAGGGTTGGTTGGGTCATAGGGGTGACATACGCCACTCATTCGGGAATTGCTACTGCGCGCATGGTTGCCCACGGCAATGCATCGGGGTAAGTGGGCCGTGCATTTCTTTTGGAGGCCCGCTGTCATGGCCAAAGTGAAAAAACAACCCAAACCAAAGGCGCTCCCGCCCAAAGGTTTCCGCGATTACTTCGGCGCTGAGGTCACAGACCGCGCACATATGTTGGAGCAAATCGCTGGGGTGTATCATCGCTATGGCTTTGATGCGTTGGAAAGCTCTGCGGTGGAAACTGTGGAAGCCCTAGGAAAGTTTTTGCCAGACGTGGACCGCCCCAACGAAGGTGTGTTTGCTTGGCAAGAAGATGAGGACGCAAATTGGCTGGCGCTGCGCTATGATCTGACTGCACCACTTGCACGGGTTTACGCCCAACACCGCAACGATTTGCCGACGCCTTACCGCCGCTATGCGATGGGACCTGTGTGGCGCAATGAAAAGCCGGGCCCTGGCCGCTACCGTCAGTTTTATCAATGTGATGCGGACACAGTTGGAACGGCGTCAATGGCCGCTGATGCAGAGATTTGCGCGCTGCTGTCAGATACGCTTGAGGCCGTGGGTATCCCGCGCGGCGACTACATTCTGCGCGTGAACAACCGCAAAGTTTTGAACGGTGTGATGGAAGTTGCTGGTCTTGCCGGTGACGACAAAACCTCTGAACGCGGCATTGTTTTGCGCGCCATCGATAAATTGGATCGGCTTGGCGTTGAAGGCGTGCGCGCTTTGCTTGGGGCAGGGCGCGAAGATGCGTCAGGTGATTTCACCAAAGGTGCGGGGCTTGATGACGCCGCAGCCGATGTGGTGATGGGCTTCATGGATGCCAAACGTGCCACGGGCCGTGAGACAACTGCGCGGCTGCGCGAGTTGGTTGCGGGCTCTGAGGTGGGGCTACAAGGCGTGGACGAGCTTGACACGATTGCGGATCTGCTCGAAGCGGGCGGATACGGCGCAGATCGCATTGAACTTGATCCGGCGGTTGTGCGCGGTCTGGGTTATTACACCGGCCCCGTTTTTGAAGCTGAGCTGACATTTGAAATTCTTGATGAAAAAGGCCGTCCCCGCCAATTCGGCTCTGTGGCAGGTGGTGGTCGATACGACGATCTGGTCAAGCGCTTTACGGGCCAAGAAGTGCCGGCTGTGGGTGTTTCAATTGGCGTTGACCGTCTGTTGGCGGCGCTGCGCGAAAAGGGACGCATGACAGCAACACACGCAGGTCCGGTTGTTGTGACCGTGATGGACCGTGACCGTCTTGCGGATTACCAATCTATGGTGACCGAACTGCGCAATGCTGGCATTCGCGCCGAGATGTTCATGGGCAACCCCAAGAACTTTGGTAACCAGCTGAAATACGCAGACAAGCGCGCCAGCCCATGTGCAGTGATCCAAGGCAGCGATGAGGCAGACAACGGCATCGTTCAAATCAAAGACCTGATCCTTGGAGCCAAGCTTGCTGAAAACGCGACGTTGGATGAATGGCGAGACCGGCCGCAACAATTCGAAGTGCCGCGCGATCAGCTGGTCGCCAAAGTGCGCGAGATCATCGAAAGCTATTCATAATGGTTGAAAAAGCAGCTTCACGCGCGCTGGCTCAGGGGCTTTTGGCCCAATTCGAAGGGGCGGGCGCACAGCTTGTCGAAGCTGATATTTTGCAACCTGCGGATTTGTTGTTGGACCTTTACGGCGAAGATATTCGCGCGCGAGCCTACACCACATCAGACCCGCTGCGCGGTGAGCAAATGCTGCGTCCCGATTTCACTGTGCCTGTTGTCCAGATGCACATGGACGGCGGGGCAGAGCCTGCGCGTTATGCCTACATGGGTGAAGTTTTTCGCCGTCAAGACACGGATGCGGAACGTGCCTGCGAGTATATGCAAGTGGGCTACGAGGCTTTTGACCGCGACGGCGCCGCAGCCGATGCAGAGGTTTTCGGCCTATTCAGCCGTGTGCTTACCCCTTACGGGTTGGCCGCAGTAACAGGCGACATTGGTCTGGTGACGGCCGCGGTGCAGTCCCTTAACACAAGCGCGCGGCGCAAAGCGGCGCTGATGCGTCACGTATGGCGGCCACGCCGTTTTAGACAGCTTCTTGAACGCTACAGCGGCGCACTTCCTGTAAGCGATGCGCGCGCGAAATTACTTGCCTCTGACCAGCCGTTCAAAAATGCAGGGCCGTTGATCGGCAAACGTTCGGCTGCACAGATCGAGGCACGCCTTGATGTGCTGCGCCAAGATGCGGCTACGGCGCCCATTGGTGCCGGTGAGGTTGAGTTGCTCAACGCGTTGCTTAATTTGCGTGAGACATGCCCTAATGCACTTTCCGCGCTGCGTGATTTTGCCGTTGATTTCCCGCTTCTTGCACCGGCTGTTCAGCAATTTGATGCCCGCCTTGATGCTTTGTCTACCGCAGGTGTTGGTGTCGATGACTTACCGTTCGAGGCAAGTTTCGGACGCACATCGATGGAATACTATGATGGTTTTGTCTTCGGGTTCCGCTCAACGTCACGTCCGGATTTGCCGCCTATAGCAACAGGTGGTCGCTATGATGCGCTGACGGAACGGTTGGGCAACGGACGAACTATTCCTGCAGTCGGCGGTGTCATCCGTCCGGGGCTTTTGTTGGAGGTGGCGCAATGATCAAGTTGGGTGTGCCGTCCAAAGGGCGCTTGATGGAAAAGACGTTTGATTGGTTTGGACAGCGGGGTGTGACGCTGTCGCGCTCTGGCGCTGAGCGGGAGTACGCGGGCCAGGTTGAGGGCGTTGAGGGACTTGAGTTGGTTCTTTTGTCCGCAGGTGAAATCCCGCGTGAGCTGGCCGCTGGCCGCATCAACCTTGGGGTTACGGGCAGTGATCTGGTGCGCGAAAAGCTGGCGAATTGGGATACCCACGTCAGCGAGTTAGCTCTGCTTGGTTTTGGCCACGCCGATCTGATTATTGCGGTGCCAGACGTGTGGGTCGATGTTGAAACGCTTGATGATCTGGATGCAGTTGCGGCGCAGTTTCGGGCTGATCACGGCCATCGTTTGCGGATTGCGACCAAATACCACCGGCTTGTGCGCGAACACCTTCGCGACACCGGTGTTGCGGACTACCAACTGGTAGATAGCCAAGGCGCCACAGAAGGTACGGTCAAGAACGAGACGGCCGAGGCTGTTGCCGACATTACTTCAACGGGTGAAACACTTCGAGCCAACCACTTGCGGGTGTTGTCGGGTGAGCCGGTGCACCGGTCTCAGGCCACGCTCTTTAGATCCCTAAGTGCGCCGATGACCAAAGCGGACCGCACAAATCTTGCTCAGCTTGTGGATGTGCTGAGGCTGCAGGACGCGCGCTAGGCCGTCCATTTAGTTGCGAGTCAACGCACGCCTAACGCACGCCAATGTCGGCCAATGCAGCGCTTAGGTCCGCTGGCAGCGCCTCTTCATTTGCGCGGGCATCCGACAGGTCAGCCGGACTATCTTCTGGTTTAAGGTATCGCCAGCCTTGGAATGGCCGCTTGAGGGCGGTTTCCGTCCGGTGCATTTCAGGATCGACAACAATGGCGCAGCGGCGAATGCCATCACCGGCGATGTATTCATCAAGGCGCAAAATACGTTGCCGGCACTGGATAACGCCTTTGATCACCCAAAAGATTGAGCCGCCATTGAGGATTTCCTCCTCACGTTTCGGCCACATACGGGTAATGTGCTGCGGTTTATTATCGCGGGTGCGCGCGCGAGGCAGGGCCTGCCAAGCCAGTAATTGTTCAACGTTTTCAGTTCCAACTGATAGTTTGATTAAATTAATTATCTTTTCCACAGGCCGACCCTCAAAATTATCAATCAATGGTAGTAGAAATCAGTGCACCATCAAGCTATTGTGTGGGTCTGCCATTGAACATCGAAATAGGAAACCCGCTATGAGCCGATTCACTGCCCCCATTGCTGAGCAAATCTGGGACATGAAATACCGTTTCAAGGAAGCTGATGGAACACCCATCGATACCACTGTCGAGGACACGTGGCGCCGGATTGCGCGCTCGCTCGCGTCGGTAGAAAAGGACCCCGCCCATTGGGAGGAGCGGTTCTACAGCGCGCTTGAGGATTTCAAATATCTGCCAGCGGGCCGCATTACTGCGGGTGCCGGAACCGAGCGGTCTGTTACGTTGTTCAACTGCTTTGTTATGGGCACGATCCCTGACAGCATGGGCGGCATTTTTGAGATGCTCAAAGAAGCAGCGCTTACGATGCAGCAAGGCGGTGGCATCGGGTACGACTTTTCCACCATTCGCCCCAAAGGTGCTGGTGTAAAGGGGGTGGCGGCAGATGCCTCAGGTCCTCTGTCGTTCATGGATGTGTGGGATGCGATGTGCCGCACAATTATGTCCGCGGGCTCGCGCCGTGGTGCGATGATGGCGACAATGCGCTGTGACCACCCTGACATCGAAGACTTCATTACGGCAAAATCTGACGCGGCGCGTTTGCGGATGTTTAACGTTTCCGTTTTGATCACTGACCCCTTTATGGAGGCAGTGAAGGCAGGCTCAACTTGGGATCTGAAGTTCGATGGCGTGACGCATAAAACGGTTAACGCCCGCGAGTTGTGGGACCAGATCATGCAGTCCACGTATGATTACGCAGAGCCCGGTGTCATCTTTATCGACCGCATCAATGCGATGAATAACCTCAACTATTGTGAAAGCATCGCGGCCACCAACCCATGTGGTGAGCAGCCACTGCCACCCTATGGCGCGTGTCTGCTTGGCTCGATCAACATGGCCAAATTGGTTGAGAACGCTTTTGAAGAGGGCGCGCATCTTGATGTTGCCAAAATGACAGAGCTGGTCGCGACCGCTGTGCGCATGATGGACAACGTCGTGGACGCATCACGCTTCCCGCTTGAGGCACAGGCGCAAGAGGCCCAAGCTAAGCGCCGCATCGGCCTTGGTGTGACAGGTCTTGCGGATGCGCTGTTGATGGTTGGTCTGCGTTACGGCTCCGTTGAGGCGGCTGAGCAAACAGACGCATGGATGAAAGCCATCGCAAACGCGTCCTATATGGCATCTGTCGATCTGGCCAAGGAGAAGGGTGCGTTCCCGCTCTTTGATGCAGAAAAATACTTGGCCAGCGGTGCAATGGCGACCATGGACAAAGAAGTCACAGATGCCATTCGCAAGCACGGTATTCGTAACGCGCTTCTGACATCCATCGCGCCAACAGGCACCATCAGCCTTTACGCGGGTAACGTGTCATCAGGCATCGAGCCGGTATTTGCATATGCTTACAAACGTAAGGTTTTGCAGAAAGACGGCAGCCGTACTGAAGAAGAAGTCGTAGATTACGCAGTACAGATGTGGCGCGAAAAGTTCGGCGATGCTGAGCTGCCTGACTATTTCGTCAACGCACAGACACTTGCGCCGCTTGATCACGTTCGGATGCAATCTGCGGCTCAAAAGTGGATCGACAGCTCCATTTCCAAAACCATCAACTGCCCAGAAGACATCAGCTTTGAGGCATTTAAAGAAGTCTACATGGAAGCGTGGGACACGGGCTGTAAGGGCTGCACAACCTACCGTCCAAATGATGTGACGGGTTCTGTTCTGTCTGTTTCGGAAAGCAGCGAAAGCGCACCTGAGGCGGATACCGGTGCAGATGTTGTTTACTTGTCAGAGCCGCTTGACCGCCCACAAGAGCTTGAAGGCACAACTTATAAGTTGAAATGGCCCGACAGCGAGCACGCGATCTACATCACCGTCAATGATGTGATGGTTGGCCAACAGCGTCGTCCGTTTGAAGTGTTTATCAACTCTAAAAATATGGAGCATTTCGCATGGACAGTGGCACTTACACGCATGATCTCGGCGGTCTTCCGTCGTGGTGGAGATGTGTCGTTTGTTGTTGAAGAACTGAAAGCGGTCTTTGATCCGCGCGGTGGTGCATGGATTCAAGGCCGTTATGTTCCGTCGATTTTGGCGGCGATCGGTCAAGTGATCGAAAAGCACATGATCTCTATCGGCATGATCGAAGGTGAAGGCATGGGCCTCAAAAGCGATCCGCAGCAACAAGTCGTGAACCTTCACGAAAGCCGTGGAAAAGCTTGCCCAAGCTGTGGTCAATATAGCCTGCAAATGCGTGAAGGCTGCATGACATGCTCGGACTGTGGTCACTCAAAGTGCGGCTAGCCTAGTCTAGAGGTGCATTTTTTGTGTATTGCGAAACACCCGCGGTGATGCTGCGGGTGTTTTTTATTTTGGCACCGGATTTGCTGTTGAAGATAGACGTTTGATAGTCACCCACATCCCGCAAGAACTGGGTCGCCTTCTGCTACCCTGTGCAGTTAGATAGCAATGTAAATACTTATTACAGGTGCTTTGATGGGCAAACCGACTTCTCCCGTTGTGGACCTGAATGCCGCACTTTTGCTGCTTTTGTTGGCGGCTGTTTGGGGTGGGTCTTTCTTTTTCGCCGAGGTTGCTTTGCGTGAGTTGCCGCCGCTTGTCATCACGTTGTTCAGGGTATCGCTGGCGGTTCCGGTTTTGCTTATGGTTGTGGTTTTGCGCGGTGTCCCCATCACGCGCAGCTTGCGGGTTTGGCGCGCTTATCTGGTGATGGGCGCGCTCAACAATGCGATACCGTTTTCGCTCATATTCTGGGGCCAGACCCAAATCGAGAGCGGGCTTGCCTCAATCTTGAACGGGACGACAGCGATGTTTGGCGCGCTGATTGCTGGGCTTTTGCTGCCCGATGAGCCGCTGCGCGCCAACAAATTGATCGGCGCGGCCCTGGGTCTTGCGGGGGTTGCTTTCATCATGGGGCCTGATGCGTTGCAGGATTTCAACCTAACCAATCTGGCACAACTGGCCATTCTGGGCGCGACGTTGTCGTATGCCTTTGCGAGTGTATGGGGCAAAACCACGCTTGCCGGTCAGCCACCTTTGATGAATGCGCTTGGTATGGTGGTGTGCAGCAGCGTGTTAATGCTGCCCATCGTATGGTTTGCCCACGGTGCCCCGTCATTCGCATTTCAGCCTGCAACATGGGGCGCGCTTTTGGGGCTGGCGGTGCTGTCAACGGCGCTCGCCTATTTGCTCTACTTTGCGATTTTGGCGCGCGCAGGGGCGGCCAACTTGATGCTGGTCACGTTGTTGATCCCGCCGTTTGCCATCACGCTTGGGGCGTTGTTCTTGTCTGAACGGATCGGAATTCAGGCGTTTGCGGGCTTTGCTGTGATCGCCATTGGTTTTGCGGTTACCGATGGGCGGCTCTTTGCCCGTTTGCGTCAACGCCGTTGACAAAATAGCGTGTAAATTGAACCGTTGCGCTAAGGTAATTTTGATTGGATCAGCTTATGAGATTTTTGAGTTTTGCCGCTTTCACTTTGGCATGCACCACGGCTCTTCATGCCTCTGACACCCGCCAGCTTGGCGCCCACGAACACGGGGTGGGGCAGTTAAACATTGCCGTCGATGGTGGGCAGGTTGCGATGGAATTTCATGCGCCGGGTGCTGATATTGTGGGCTTTGAGTATGTGGCAAGCAGTGATGTGGATCGAGCGGCTATTGCTGACGGGGTCGCAGCGCTTGCGCGTCCGCTAGATTTGTTCGTGTTGTCTGCCGAGGCTGGCTGCAATGTCGTGCGCGCCGCGGCAGAGCTTGAAGCGGATGAGGGGCACGTTCAAGGCCAAGATGCGCATGATCACGATACCCACAATCACGATGAACACAATCACGATGAGCACGCCCATGACGCGCACGCGGACGGGGACAGTCACGCAGAGTTTCACGCAGAGTATCTGTTGGAGTGCGCATCACCTGACGCGCTCAGCACTGTTGAGTTTGCTTATTTTGGCCACTTCGAAAATGCCCGCGAAGTCGATGTGCAAATCCTAAGCGATGCAGGCGCGATCCGCTTCAAAGTTACCCGCAGCGAGCCTGTTCTCGACTTGCGCGGCATGTTCTGAGAAAGCCGCAGCCCGTGACGCGCCCAGATCAGGTTTTGTCCATGACGGATGTGTCGTACCGTTGGGGGCGTGCGGGGTTTGGCCTTGCGGTGCCACAGCTACAGGTCGCGGCAGGCGAAACAGTGCTTTTGTTAGGGCGAAGCGGGTCAGGTAAATCCACGTTGCTGTCGCTGATCTGCGGCACCGTTATGCCAGATCAGGGGCGCATCGATGTCGGTGGTGCTGATCTTTGCACCCTATCTGCGGCGCGGCGGGATCGACACAGGGCCGAACATATTGGCCTCATTTTCCAACAATTCAATTTGCTGCCCTACGCAAGTGTCACGGACAACATTTTGCTACCATTGCGGTTTGCGCCCAAGCGACGTGGCCGCGTTTCGGGGCCGCTGCATGAGGCCGCACGGCTGTGTGCAGCGCTTGGGATTGATGAGGCGCTACTGGCTGCGCGGGCGGGAAGTTTGAGTGTGGGCCAACAACAGCGCGTCGCCGCTGCCCGTGCGCTTATCGGGTTCCCGCCGCTAATCATCGCAGACGAGCCAACCTCTGCGCTTGATGCCGCCACCCAAGAGACTTTTCTTAGCCTGTTATTCGATCAGGCCCGCACGCATAATTCTGCCGTGATGATGGTTAGCCATGACGCGCGCCTTGCGCCGATGTTTGATCGGGTTCTGCAGATGGACGACATTGCTCAAACGTTGCCTCCGCCACCGCAAAAAATGCGGTCTGCCACCAAAACGGAGCACAGCGCATGATTATCCGACTGGCCTTGGGATCATTGCGCGCCCGTGCAGTCACGGTGGTTATGACTGTCTTGGCCATCGCGCTGTCGGTCATGTTGTTCTTGGGTGTTGAGAAAGTGCGCACCGGCGCCAAGGCCAGCTTTGCCGACACCATATCGGGGACGGACTTGATCGTGGGTGCACGTTCCGGATCGGTTCAGCTTTTGCTTTATTCGGTTTTTAGGATTGGGAACGCCACCAACAATATGACGTGGCAAAGCTACCAAGACATTTTGGCCCGCCCCGAAGTTGATTGGATCGTGCCCATCTCTTTGGGTGATAGTCACCGACAGTTTCGTGTGATGGGCACCACGGATGCGTTTTTTCAGCGTTACAAATATCGCTCGGGCAGGGGGCTTGAGTTGGCAAAAGGTACGTTGATGGGGGATCTGTTTGATACGGTTCTTGGCGCGGATGTTGCTGACGCATTAGGCTATGACATAGGCGACCCGATTGTCGTGTCACATGGGCTGGCATCGTTTAGCGATCATGATGATCTGCCGTTTCGTGTGTCGGGCATTTTGCAGAAAACAGGCACCCCTGTTGACCGGACTGTCATCGTTGGACTGCGCGCGATTGAGGCCATTCATGTTGACTGGCAAAGCGGCGCGCGTACGTCTTTGGCCACCACGCCCGAGGCAGTGATCCGCCAGATGGAGCTGGAACCCAAGGCAATCACCGCGGCACTTATCGGCACCAACAGCCGTCTTCAGGTTTTTGGCCTGCAGCGCGCCATTAATGAATATCCCCAAGAACCGCTTCTGGCGATTTTGCCGGGCGTGGCACTTCAGGAACTTTGGCAAATCGTGGGCATCGCGGAAACGGCGCTACTGGCAGTTTCAGCGATGGTCATTGTCACCGCGTTGATCGGGATGATGGCAACGCTTTTTTCAAGCCTGTCAGAAAGGCGACGCGAAATGGCAATTTTCCGGGCAATGGGCGCGCGGCCACGGGTCATCGTGGGGCTGTTGGTGTTGGAAGCTTCGTTGATGTCCGCTGTGGGCGCGGCGCTTGGGGTGGTGATGCTGTACGGCGGGCTTGTGGTGGCGCAACCGATGATTGACGCGGCCTTTGGCCTTTGGTTGGCAATTGAGCCGCCCACGTTTCGTGAGGGAATTGTGGTGCTGTGTGTCGTAATTGCTGGCGCAATTGTGAGCGCCGTTCCCGCGATCAGGGCCTATCGCGCGTCTGTTGCGGACGGTATGATAGTGAAGATTTAGGAGCACTGTTTGATGAAAACCCCGTCTCGCCGTCAGATGTTAGGCATGGTCGCCGCCAGTGCGGTGATGCCAAGCGCGGTGCGTGCGGCAGCGGCCCGTGAAATCATGTGGGAAGAACTTATCCCGCCCGGGGTGCCTTATTCGGAGATCATCGGGGAAGGCGACATTGATCCGGTAAACGACACATGGCAGCCGGTTTTTGATGGCAACGCAACCAAGCTAAACCCCGCCCTTGATGGCGCCTATATCCGTATGCCCGGCTATATTATCCCGTTGGAATTTGGCACCGGTGGGGTGCGTGAATTTGTTCTTGTTCCTTATGTGGGCGCGTGCATCCACGTGCCGCCGCCGCCGCCTAACCAGTTGGTGTTTGTGACAGCGCAGGACCCTTGGCCCAACGATGATTTGTGGGAAGCCGTTTGGGTCACCGGCGAGATCAGCCACGCCATTCAACAGACCGAAGTGGCGCAAACGGGCTACGCGCTATTGGCTGATGCGATGGAGGTGTACCAATGGTAAATGGCCGCACGAACCGGCGCGCTGTGATCGCAGCACTTGCCAGTTTGCCACTTGGGGCGCGTGCGGCTCTGGCGGCCGAGTATATCGATCTGGAATGGCGCGATCTGTTGCCCAAAGGCCAAATGGCCATTCCGCCAGTGGTGCAAAACCTGATCGATCATGACGAGATGGCCAC
The DNA here is from genome assembly GCF_042939535.1 of Nereida sp. NH-UV-3. Classification (NCBI taxonomy): domain Bacteria; kingdom Pseudomonadati; phylum Pseudomonadota; class Alphaproteobacteria; order Rhodobacterales; family Roseobacteraceae; genus Nereida; species Nereida sp. NH-UV-3. The sequence continues at coordinate 2,116,113 of NZ_CP132157.1, forward strand.
AAGCGCCATGCAACCAAAATCCAGCGGTGTGCGCACGGATTGGAACGGCCAGATCGTGCGCATTCCGGGCTTCATCGTGCCGATTGAATATTCGGGCAGTGGGGTGTCTGCATTTATTCTGGTGCCTTTCGTGGGCGCTTGCATCCATGTGCCGCCGCCCCCTGCCAATCAACTGGTTTTTGTGACCACGCCTGAACCTTACGAAAGCTCGGGGCTGTATGAGGCAGTCAACGTGATCGGTATGTTTGGAACGGCCTCTATGTCGACCCAACTGGCCGATATTGCCTATGCGCTGTCAGCAGAAAAAATTGTGCCTTTTTCCGTCTAGGACAGCTTTGATTGTCAGGTGTCTTTGGTATCTGATTTATCTTCCGTGCACACGCGGCTTGTGGTAATCTTAATAAATAATAAAAAACGAGTTGAGGCAGAGTAACGAGTTATGGGAACGAGCTTTCGAGGCGCGTTCGTAATCTCTTGGGCTCAGACAGAAGTAGATGGATTGCCGGACGCACCTGCGGCCGAATTGCATGTGGGGTCCGCATGGGCGTGGTCTGGCGAGGCAGTGCGCGTGGACGGCCCCCGTGATGTCCTACTTTTGAACGAGGCCGAAGGGCAGGCGGATTTACACGCGCGTGCGTCCAAAATGGCGCGCAAACTAGTCGGTGCTGCGTTGGGGTCTTCTACGATCGGCAGCAATGCGCGGCTCCCTTTGAGTGGGGTCGATGACAGGGCGCGGGATGCTCATTTTATCCTGACCAATGGCACACACAGATACACGGCAATTGAAATCCCCACCGGTCACAAAGATGATGGCACGCCGCGTGCGCCATTATTGCTGTTTGTGAATGAACTGCCCCCGCCGCGCGCAGAACTTTGGGTTGTGGCGCGTCATACCCCATCGCGCAGTTTCAACCGTGTGAGTGACACAGCCGATGCGGTCATTTGCTTTACCAACGGCACATTGATCGACACGCCAACTGGTCCCGTACCGGTTGAACATCTGGGCGAGGGGGATTGGGTGCAGACCAAAGACAATGGCCCGCAACCTATTGTGTGGCGTGGGGGGCGGCGCATTTCAGGGGCACGAATGTTTGCCATGCCCCATCTGCGGCCAGTCAGGATACGCGCGTATGCCGTGTTCGATGATGTTCCGGATTGCGATTTGCTTGTCTCGCCAGATCATCAACTGGTTTTGCGTGGGGCCGCCGCGCGCCGTCTTTTCAACACGCCCGAGGTGCTGGTGCCCGCCAAAGAACTGCTCAACGGGCGCAAGATTTTCATAGATCATACCGTGCGCGAGGTTTTTTATAATCACCTGATGTTTGAGCAGCATCAGATCATTTGGGCAAACGGGCTTGAGGTGGAAAGCTTTCACCCTGCGCAAACAGACCTCAACGAGATCGCGCAAGACCAGCGTGACGTGCTTTTTGACCGCTTTGCTGAACTGCGTGATACCCCCGAAAATTATGGCCCATCAGCGCGCCGTTGTTTAAGCCGCTCTGACGTTGCGGTGTTAAGCCACGACATCGCCAAACGCGCATAGCACACAGGCCCGTGCGAAGGTGTTGACAGCTCCGTTCACTGCCGTATAAGCGCGGCTTCATTGGTGTTGGTGGCCCTCGCAAGGGGATGCCTGTCGGGAAGCCCAAATGGGTGACCAAAGGACAACGCCCTTCACGCGCGCAAGCGCTACAACCGAAGGAGAACAGCCGTGACCAAACGCACGTCTGCCAAGTACAAAATCGATCGCCGCATGGGCGAAAACATCTGGGGCCGCGCAAAATCCCCCGTTAACCGTCGTGAATATGGCCCTGGCCAGCACGGTCAACGCCGTAAGGGTAAACTGTCTGACTTCGGTCTTCAGTTGCGCGCCAAGCAAAAACTGAAAGGTTACTACGGCGACCTGACAGAAAAGCAATTCAAACGCATCTACGTTGAAGCTGCACGTGTAAAAGGCGACACAGGCGAAAACCTGATCGGCCTTCTCGAGCGCCGCTTGGATGCAGTTGTGTATCGCGCGAAATTCGTAGCGACCGTTTTTGCTGCACGCCAGTTCGTGAACCACGGCCACGTCCGTGTGAACGGCAAAAAAGTGAACATCCCTTCCTACCGCGTTAAAGAAGGTGACGTGATCGAAGTGCGTGATCGTTCCAAGCAAATGGTTGCCTTGCTCGAAGCTGTTGCTTTGACCGAGCGTGATGTTCCTGACTACATGGACGTTGATCATACAAAAATGACTGCAACATTCGTGCGCACACCTGGCCTGTCTGACGTGCCATATCCAGTGCAAATGGAACCAAACCTCGTTATCGAATACTACGCACAGAACTAATTCTGACGCATATTCATTCGAAAGGCCGCGGGGGACATCCTCCGCGGCCTTTTTGTTTTTGCACAGTCGACTTAGCCCCGCTATCACTGCCTCGAAGGAGACACGGCCATGACAGATTTGACGCCACAACAAGGGATTATGGACATCGCTTTGTATCAAGGCGGCGCTTCACATGTTGAAGGGCTTAGCAATGTGGTAAAGCTGTCATCAAACGAAAATCCCTTTGGTCCGCCCGACAGCGCCCGCGAGGCATTGGTCCGCGAGGCAGGCAATCTGCACCGCTACCCGTCTACGGATCACGCCAGCCTGCGCAACGCCATCGCCGAAGTGCATCAGCTTGAGGCAGAGCAGATCATTTGTGGTGTGGGCAGTGACGAGATTATCAGCTTTTTGTGCAACGCCTACGCCGGTCCCGGCGACGAGGTGCTGTATACGGAGCACGGCTTTTCCATGTACCGCATCAGCGCACTTGCTGCCGGCGCGACCCCCGTGGAAGTGGCCGAGCGTGAGCGTGTTACAGATGTGGATGCGCTTTTGGCGGGGATCACCCCGCGCACGCGGCTTGTATTTATCGCAAATCCGAACAACCCCACCGGCACAATGATTTCCGAGGCGGAAGTCCGCCGGCTTGCAGATGGCATCCCGTCGAATTGTTTGCTGGTGCTTGACGGAGCCTATGCCGAATATGTTGAGGGCTATGACGGCGGTGCCGCGCTTGCGGCGACGCGGACAAATGTCTTCATGACTCGCACTTTTTCAAAGCTTTATGGCCTGGGTGGATTGCGTGTGGGTTGGGGGTACGGCCCGAAAGAAATTATTGATGTACTGAACCGTGTGCGTGGCCCTTTCAATTTGTCTAACCCTGCGCTTGCCGCCGCCGAGGCTGCTGTGCGTGATGTGGAATATGTTGAGAAATGCCGCACCGAAAATACCAAGTGGCGTGCTTGGTTGGCTGAAGGTTTGGCCGAGTTGGGCGTGCCCTCTGATACATCGACTGCGAACTTCGTGCTGGCGCGCTTTGCTTCGGAGGCCGAGGCGAACGCGTGTGATGATTATCTGAAATCCCAAGGTTTGTTGGTGCGTCGCGTAGCAGGGTACAAGCTGCCCAACTGTTTGCGCATTACCGTAGGTGATGAGGCTTCGTGCCGCCGTGTTGTCCATGCGGTGCGCGCATTCAAGGACGCTTCCCAATGAGCGGCCCCGTCTACAACCGTGTGGCGCTGATCGGCTTGGGCCTGATCGCATCGTCTATGTTTTGGGCGATGAAACGCAGTGGACTTGCCGGTGAGGTAACGGGCTACGCGCGCTCAGCCAAGACCCGTGATACGGCCCGCGAGATTGGTCTGTGTGACCGCGTGTGCGACAGCGCAGCCGAGGCCGTTAAGGACGCGGATCTGGTTGTTTTATGTGTTCCAGTCGGCGCGATGGAGCAGGTGACCAAAGACATCGCCCCCCATTTGATGGCTGGCGCAACAGTCAGTGACGTGGGTTCAGTCAAGCGCGCGGTTATTGATGCAGTTGGTCCGCACTTGCCAAGCAATGTCCACTTTGTGCCTGCCCACCCGTTGGCTGGAACGGAGCGGTCTGGCCCTACATCAGGGTTTGCCGAACTTTTTGACAACCGTTGGTGTTTGATTGTGCCCGCGGATGAAAATACCGATGCAGATGCGGTGGCAAAGCTGTCTGAGCTTTGGGAAAAGATGGGTAGTAAAGTCGACACGATGGATGCAGATCACCATGATTTGGTTCTCTGCGTCACGTCCCATGCGCCGCACTTGATTGCTTACACGATGGTCGGCGTGGCCGATGATTTGCAACGCGTGTCCGAACAGGAAGTGATCAATTACTCAGCCACGGGTTTTCGGGATTTCACACGGATCGCGGCCTCTGATCCGACCATGTGGCGGGACGTTTTTTTGAACAACAAAGAAGCCACACTAGAGATTTTGGGCCGCTTTACCGAAGAGCTTTTCGCCCTTCAGCGCGCAATTCGTACGGGTGACGGCGATCATTTGCACGACTATTTCACGCGTACGCGTGCGATCCGCCGTGGTATTTTGGAAGCGGGCCAAGACGTGGATGTCCCGAACTTTGGACGCAACGCGACTAAGGATTAAGCCGCGCTGCGTTTGTTTTGCACCCGTTTCATGGGCCGTCTAGCGCAGCCTGATGCGCGGGGCAGGTCCGATGGGGAAGGGGCCGATGGCCATGTTTCCGTTACGGAATGTCACGGGTACATCGAGCGTTGCGGTATTACCTGACAGCCCCGCAAGCATCTCAAGACCCCGCTCGATAAACGGCAACACACCTTGTGGCACCATGTCAGAGTTCTCGGCCACTTTCAGCATTTCGCGCCAGTTGGTCGCCTTCAGCTGTATCTCACCGGTCGGAACGCCGTTACCATCAAGGGTCACATCACCCGCCGCCCGCAGATCAAGCCCGCCCCAACTTGCCGCCAACAGGTTCAGGTCAATTGAGGTCGGCTGTGGACGCGCTTGTTCAATTGCAAAGCGGTTCCATTCGGCGTCAAAACTGGCAGTCACATCGATGGTTAGCCCTTCGATGATTTGCGGTAAAACATCCGCAGGGTCCAATTGTGCCCGCAGGGCATCAGGCAGGGTGACGCCCTTGAGTTGCGCATAAAAATCACGGGTAAGTTCCGCGTTCGCCGCGCGCCGCACAGATACGGTGCCGTTGGTGATCTGCGTTACGGCACCGCCGTTGCCCGTTGCTTCAAGTCCTTCAAAGGTGAAAGTCGCACTGTCGAGCGTAAGGGCTGTATCAGGCAAAAAGACGGCACTTGCGCGCATGTCCTCGGCGGTGATGTTTGCGCGCGCCAACGGCGTTGCGATGGTTTGCTCATTCGGCCAAACGGCGATGATGTGGTTGGGTTTGTAGGACAGGGCAAACACCTGAAAGAACGGGGCACTCCATGCCCAGCCGGTGCGCGGATCAGCTAGTTCAAGTGCATTGATCGTTGTGTCAAAGCGAGACGGAAACCCGCGGGTTTCGATGCTGTCATAGTCGGCCACCCAACCTTGGGCACTGCGATCTGCGAACCATGCTTTGGCGCCGCGTTCTGCCGCGGTTGATCCAACAAACCAATAGCCTGCCCACAATATGGCCGCCGCAAGACAGGCCCCAATAATCCAACGCATCTTATGTTCCCTTCGTTGCATCTTGTGCTGTGCCAGTGTTTACAGAGCCAACACGAAAAGGGCTAGGCATGATGAACGACGACGCGCTTTGGGTTTTTGCATACGGGTCACTTGTGTGGAACCCGGGCTTTAACGTGGCTGAACAACACATCGGACAGGTGGCGGGGTTTGCGCGGTCGTTTTGTATGTCGTCAATTCATCACCGTGGCACCGTTGAACAGCCAGGTCTTGTCTTGGCACTTGATGCAAAGGACGGGGCAAGCTGCGAAGGCGTTGCGCTGCGCTCGGCGGACCCAAGTGATGTGGTTTTGGACATGCTGCGCGAACGCGAGTTGGTCAGTTCGGCCTATTATGAGGACTGGATCGAAGTCACGCTGCGGGACGGGCGCACGGTCAAGGCGGTTAGCTACATCATCGATCCGACCCACGTACAATATTGTGCCGATCTAAGCCTTGAGACCCAAGCGCAGATCATCGCTCGCAGCACGGGCGGTCGTGGCCCGAATTGTGAGTATTTGCATAACACCTACAGTCATCTCGAAAGCCTTGGTTTGCGTGATGAGGACCTAAAATGGCTTTCTGCACGTGTCCGCGAGATTAAGGGTTAACACTTTGCTTTACCCTTTTGGCAGGTCTATGATCAGGCTCAAGAGCCGCAAATGGTCAGGGACAGGCACATGGATATCTCAACCCGCCAAGTAACGCCGTATTTCAGCCAGCCGTTCCGGCAGGTCATGATGATGCTGATTGCACTGGGTCTGGTGGGCGTTGGTCTTTATCTGGCACTGCCGCGCATTTTGCCGGTGTTCTTATCGAACCTCTACCTTAACGGCTTCATCCTGTTGGTCTTTGTTGTGGGTGTGTTTGCCTGTTTTTATCAAGTCTACCAACTGGCCGCCTCCGTGCGGTTTATCGAAGGTTTTGCGCAGAACCTCCCTGGCGCAAACATCGCCAAGCCGCCTTTGCTGATGGCCCCTTTGGCGGCTCTGTTGGGCTCGCGCAAAGCGGAAACGAGCATTTCAACCACGTCTGCGCGCTCTATTTTGGATTCCGTCGAAAGCCGCATTGGCGAAGAGCGGGAGATGACCCGCTACATCACCAACACATTGATTTTCCTTGGTCTTTTGGGGACGTTTTACGGTCTCGCGACCACCGTACCTGCGTTGGTTGAGACAATTCGCGGTCTGCAACCGACCGAGGGCGAGGCAGGCGTTGATATGTTCAACCGCTTGATGTCAGGCCTTGATAGTCAATTGTCCGGCATGGGCGTGGCGTTTGCGTCTTCGCTTTTGGGCCTGGGCGGATCCCTGATTGTGGGGCTGCTGGAGCTTTTTGCCAGTCACGGTCAGAACCGCTTTTACCGCGAGCTTGAGGAATGGCTGTCATCGATCACACGTCTGTCGTTTTCCGCCGCAGACGGTGACAGCAGCGCCGAGCAAAACTTCATGGCCGGTGTGCTTGAACACATGTCTGATCAGATGGACGGTTTGCGAGAGTTGATGGCAGGCTCTGAGGCCAGCCGCAAAACGCTTGAAGGACAGATCGGCGATCTGGCCACAACAATGACGAACCTCGCTACCCGCATGGAAACCGGCGACGATACCCGTGATGCTCTTTTGCGTGTGGCGGATGGCCAAGATCGCCTTCTGGCGCAACTTGCCCAAGGGGGCGGCGGTGGTGACGGCCTTGATGCTGAGGCACGGATGCGCTTGCGCTCGATTGATGTACAACTGTTGCGGTTGGTTGAAGAAATGGCCGCGGGTCGTCTTGAAACAACAGCTGAAATTCGTGGTGATCTGGCGCGTTTGACCAACACTATCGCGCGTGCCATCGCTGCTGAGGACGGCGCGTAAATATGGCGCTGGCGCAACGCAGAAACGGTATCCAAGCCTCGATCTGGCCGGGGTTCGTTGATGCGATGACGGCGCTGCTGCTTGTGTTGATGTTCGTGCTGACCATTTTTATGGTGGTCCAAGCGGTCCTGCGCGAAACGATTACAGGCCAAGAAAACGAACTTAATGAATTGGGCGCAGAAGTTGGCGCGTTGTCGGCGGCTTTGGGTCTGGCGACCAGTCAGCGCGATGATCTGCGTGTTGAGTTGGGGAGCTTGCGCGCCACACTTTCCCAAGCTGAAGATGACATCGACGCCCGCGATGCGCGCATCCGTGATTTTGAGGCCCAAGTTGCCGCCCTTTTGGTGCAGCAGTCTCAGACACAGGCGCAAATTACCGCACTTCAGGGCGAAAACGCGCAAATTCTGTCAGATAAAGAAGCGCTTGATCTGGCATTGGCTGCGGCGCGTGATGAAATCAGCGCAGGTGAGCAGGCCGCCCGTTTGGCCGCTGCGCGCCGTGAAGCTCTCGAAGCGTTAATCGCCGATTTGCGCGCCGAAAACACCGAAACGACAGCCCTGCTCAGCCAGACCGAACAGGCCCTAACGGATGCACAGCAGGAATTAAGCGATGCCGAAATTGCCCGTATCGCAGATGCGCAGGCGGCAGCGGCGCTGCGTGCACGGCTTGAAGCGGCACGAGACGAGTTAACCGCAACCACATTGGCCCTTGAGGCCAAGCGCCAAGAGGCCGAAGACACCCTGACAGTGCTGGCCGCGACGCAAGAGACCCGCGACGATCTGAACGCGCGCTTGGCCCAAGCTTTGCTTGATCTGGAACAAACGGATGCAGAACTGGGTGCGCTGCAGGACCGTGTGGACGCGGATACTGCTTCTGTGCAAGCAGAGCTAAGCGCGCTTTTGGCGGCCAAACTTGCGGCTGAAAACCAAGCAGCCCTTCGCCTGACGGAGGCGCAACAACGCGCCGCTCTTTTGGCCGAAGCCAACGAGGAGCTTTCAGTTGTTGAGGCGCAGTCTGCTGAAGACCAACGCAAAATTACGCTACTCAACCAGCAAATTGGTGAGCTGCGCAGTCAGCTTTCTTCGTTGCAGGGTATTCTTGATGCGGCCGCAGAAGCCGATGCGCAGGCCGATATTCAAATTCAAACGTTGGGCCAAAACCTGAACGCAGCACTCGCCCGCGCCGCCACTGAGGAGCGCAAGCGCCGCCGTCTTGAAGAGGCTGAACGCAAACGTCTTGAGGCCGAGGCCGTTGATCTTGCCAAATACCGGTCGGACTTTTTTGCGCAGCTTCGCGACCTTCTTGACGGTCAGGATGGCGTGCGCATCGAAGGGGACCGTTTTGTGTTTTCGTCTGAGGTGCTGTTCGCCCAAGGCCAAGCGGATTTGTCAGCGGACGGCGAGGCCGAGATAGCCAAAGTTGCGCGCATCCTTCGTGACATTGCGGGCGACATCCCTGATGGGATTGATTGGGTGATCCGCGTCGATGGGCACACAGATGACACCCCACTTTCTGGGCTGGGCGAATTCCGCAACAACTGGGAACTCAGTCAAGCACGCGCCTTGTCCGTGGTGCTTTATATGGTGAACTTTCTGGGCCTGCCACCGGACCGTTTGGCGGCCAATGGCTTTGGACAATACCAGCCCGTGAACCCCGCTGACACAGATGCGGCGCGCGCGCAGAACCGCCGGATTGAACTGAAGCTTACTGAAAAATAACCGTCTATTCGACGCGCATTTGCGTAACGGTTTCCTGAATGACGCGGCCAGCGCGGGTAAGTGTCACGGTCCCTTCATAGCTGCCACGTGGCCAGCCAACACCGCGCAGCGGTTTGCCAGCCGCGCGCATCGCTTGGGCTTGGGCGCGTTTGAACAGCGTGGTGTGGTCCAAGATTTCACCTGCGGGGCCAGTGATATTCAGGGCCATCACATCGCCGCGCTTAACCCCAAAAGCAAACCCCCAAAGCACGATGGCCTCTTGGGTGATGCTGAAGTCTGTTTGTGCGGCATTCCCCGCTTTGACGGCGTCATAGTCGGGTAACCCGCCCAAAAAACCCGCGTTGATCAAACCGGCGGGTTCATAGGTGGGGGCGTCGCGCCACAGGGTTTTTGCGGGTGTCTGTGTGCATGCCGTGTCGAGTGTGTTTGCAGTTTGTGCATCAAACGGATCAATAACCTGCCCATCTTTGCGAACCGAGAAATGCAGGTGCGGGAATTGCGTGTTGCCGCTTAGCCCCACTTGCCCAACGACGGTACCTGCATCAACGGCGTCGCCTTCGCGCACGTCAAGCGAGCCACGTTTTAGGTGACAATACTGCGTGCTCCACCCGTTTTGATGCTGAATAACCACGCCGTTGCCGCATTCACGGTCCGCAAACGCGGCGCTGTTTTCTGCCGTGGCAATCTGATCTGGCATCCCGTCACGCACACCTTGGACACGGCCGGCAGCAGCGGCCAAAACATCTACGCCGCCTGCCATGTCGCGCAATGTGGGCAGTGCGAAATCCGTACCTTTGTGTGTGTCATAACTCAGGCTACCACAGGTGAAATCCATGACTTCGTCGCTTGGGTCGCGGTCAACGAATTGTTGGATATAACAGTCCTCACCCAAGGTGCAGGCGATCGGTAAATCGATCATGAACTCACCTGCGGCGTCGCTTGCTATGGCAAGTGATGCGGCGCAAACGAAAGGGGCCGCGTGTGCAGCCCCTTTCAGGTAACGTATCATAGATGGCGTCATGTGGCCCTCAATCTGGTCGTGTGCGCAAATGTGGCGCGCTTAGTCTGCGGTCAGAAGAGGCGGCTTTTTACTGCCAATCTGCGCTTTTGCGGGCTCTTCGATGCGAATGTCCAACTCGCCTTTCTTGACGCCAACTTTCACGACGCCGCCTTTCAGCAGCTTGCCAAACAGCAACTCCTCGGCGAGGGGCTTTTTGATGTGCTCTTGGATCACACGGCCAAGCGGACGCGCGCCCATCTTCTCATCATAGCCTTTGTCGCCCAACCATTCAGCCGCCGCGGGGGTCAGCTCAATCGTCACGTTGCGGTCCATCAGCTGAGCCTCAAGTTGCAGCACAAACTTCTCAACCACTTGGCTAATCACTTCTTTGCCAAGTGGCGCGAAGGCCACTACCGCGTCAAGGCGGTTGCGGAATTCAGGCGTGAACATCCGTTCGATTGCTGCGGTGTCCTCGCCCTCGCGGCGATCACGACCAAAGCCCATCGGCGCGCGCGCCTGATCTGACGCACCCGCGTTGGATGTCATGATCAAGATCACGTTGCGGAAGTCTGTCGCGCGGCCGTTGTGGTCCGTCAATTTGCCGTGGTCCATGACCTGTAGCAAAATGTTGAACACATCGGGGTGCGCTTTTTCGATCTCATCAAGCAGCAACACGCAGTGCGGGTTTTGATCCACGCCATCTGTCAGCATGCCGCCCTGATCGAAGCCCACGTATCCTGGAGGCGCGCCGATAAGGCGGGAAATCGCGTGTTTCTCCATGTACTCAGACATGTCAAAGCGCAGCATCTCAACGCCTAAGGTATCCGCCAATTGGCGTGCAACTTCGGTTTTACCAACGCCTGTTGGACCCGCAAAGAGATAGTTACCAATAGGTTTTTCAGGCTCGCGCAGACCCGCACGGGCCAGTTTGATAGCCGACGAAAGCGCCTCGATGGCGGTATCTTGGCCGAAGACAACGCGTTTCAGCGATGTCTCGAGATCTTTCAGCACTTCTGCGTCGTCCTTGCTGACGTTCTTTGGCGGGATGCGCGCGATCTTGGCCACAACGGCCTCAATCTCTTTGGCGCCAATTGTTTTGCGCTTTTTGCTTTCCGCCAACAAGTGCTGTGCCGCACCCGCTTCATCAATCACATCAATCGCTTTATCGGGTAGTTTGCGGTCATTTATATAGCGCGCAGACAGCTCAACCGCTGATTTGATCGCCTCGGATGTGTATTTGATGGCGTGGTGATCCTCGAAGTATGGCTTGATGCCCTTCAGGATTTTGATCGCATCTTCCACGCTCGGCTCGTTCACATCGATTTTCTGGAACCGGCGCGACAAAGCGCGGTCCTTTTCAAAGTGCTGACGGAATTCTTTGTAGGTCGTTGATCCCATGCAGCGCAATTTGCCGCCTGCAAGCGCAGGTTTAAGCAAGTTTGACGCATCCATCGCACCGCCCGAAGTCGCGCCCGCGCCGATAATTGTGTGGATTTCATCGATAAACAGCACTGCATCATCGTGATCTTCCAGCTCGCTCATCACGGCCTTCAGACGCTCTTCAAAGTCGCCACGGTAGCGTGTGCCCGCAAGCAGCGCGCCCATATCAAGCGAATAGATAATCGTGTTCGACAACACATCCGGTGTCTCACCGCTGACAATCTTATAGGCCAAGCCTTCTGCAATGGCCGTTTTACCAACGCCCGGATCGCCCACCAACAAAGGGTTGTTCTTGCGGCGGCGGCACAACACCTGAATGCAGCGCTCAACTTCGTGGGCGCGTCCGATCAGCGGATCAACATCGCCTTTGCGCGACTTCACGTTCAAATCCACGCAGTATTTATCAAGCGCACTTTCTTTGGTGTCGCCATCTGTGACGCCCTGGGCTTCTTCTTCCAAATCGGTCGAGCCTTTGGGACCGCGGTCCTCGCCGTAGGCAGGGTCTTTTGCAACACCGTGTGCGATGAAGTTCACCGCGTCGTAGCGTGTCATGTCCTGGGCCTGCAGGAAGTAGGCGGCGTTGCTTTCGCGTTCTGCAAAAATCGCCACCAAAACATTGGCACCTGTCACTTCGGTCCGGCCCGATGATTGCACATGGATCGCCGCGCGCTGGATCACCCGCTGAAACGCGGCTGTCGGCACGGCCTCGGAACCTTCAACATCTGTGACAAGGGTCGACAGGTCGTCGTCAATAAAATCAGTGAGCGTTTTGCTGAGCGCTTCGAGGTCCACACTGCACGCCTTCATGACCTTCGCGGCGTCCGGCTCGTCCACAAGTGCCAACAACAAGTGCTCAAGGGTGGCCAACTCGTGGTTGTTCGCGTTGGCCGTGGCCAGCGCCTGATGGATTGCTTGCTCAAGAGAGGTCGAAAATGATGGCACGTTCGTGTCCTTTCGGTCTTCTAGGGTCAGACTGGATACGTCGGGAATACGCGCACCCACATCTTGCCGTGGCCTAATACTGTTAAAGTTCGCTTGATTTTACGAACCTTCAAGGAGTTTCTTTCACTTTTTGCTCAGATTTCACGAAATTTACTGAAATCGGCACGATTTGGCGGCAATTCGTCAGTCGGGCACAGCCCAACGCAGTGCTCCGCGAAAAACCAAGTGGGTTAACGGGGTGGGGTGGTTAAAAGTTATCTTTGCGTTGGCGCACTTCTGCGAAGACGTCCGCCGCTGCTGCTCCAGTCATATTTATGGCGCGGGCCAAGACTTGCAAGTCCGCGCGTAGATATGGATTGGTCTCTTTTTCCTCACTTAAACGTGATGGTACGGTGGGCAGTCCCTTTGCACGCTTTGCACCGACCCGCTCGGCAAGGGCGTGAAGCGCTTCGTTTTCGGGCTCAATGGTCAGGGCAAAAGCCAGATTGGCTTGCGTATATTCATGGCCTGAACAAACCCACGTGTGATCTGGAAGTGTGCGCAGGCGTTGCATGCTGTCCCACATCTGCGCGGGCGTTCCTTCAAACAGACGTCCACAGCCCAACGTCATTAAACTATCGGCAGTAAAGACGCATTCAGCGTCCGGTGCGTGAATGGCGATGTGCCCCACGGTGTGACCGGGGACATTAATGATGTGACACGGCGTGTCAGACAACATGATCTCTGCGCCCGCGTTAACGGCAATATCAAGGGGTGGCAGGCGGTACGCATCATCGGCGTTGCCCACTACTTTACTGCCAAAGGCGGCTACGAGTTCGGCCAGCCCGTCCACATGATCGTTGTGGTGGTGTGTGATCACAATATGCTCAAGCCCCCACCCACGGTCGTTCAAAACAGTCATAATGGGCGCGGCTTCGGGCGCATCAATAAGCGTGGTGCTGCCGGTGACGGCGTTATGGATCAAAAACGCATAGTTATCATTGACGCGAAACACGCTTGGGTCGACCCGCGTGTGGATCATCACAACTTCCAACGCGCCGCGTGTGGTGACATGAAAAGCGATTTCGTTGGATGGCTGGTTTTTGGTCATAATATCTGTAACTCTCGCAGGTAGCTTATTCGTGAGGGCAGGGCCGCTGGTCTGCCTAACGTATCTTTCAGAGGCCGCGCTGCAATGCATTTAGACGTGCTTGATCTGAAAACCTTTTATTACCGCAGCCAGTTGGGGCGCGCGGCGCAGGCCGCTGTGCGGGGCAAGCTGCTCCAAATGTGGCCCGAGGCCGAACGTCAAACTGTTGTGGGCTTTGGCTTTGCGGTGCCTTTGTTGCGTCCGTATCTAGCGGATGCGCGCCGCGTGATTGGCCTGATGCCCGGTCCGCAGGGGGTGATGGCGTGGCCGGCCGGCATGCCCAACGTGTCTGTGCTGTGTGACGAAACGGCTTGGCCCTTGGATACCGGCGTTGCTGATAAGCTGGTGATGATGCACGGGCTTGAAACATCCGAACGTCCGTCAGAATTGCTCCAAGAAGCGCACCGCGTGTTGGGGCCGGGGGGGCGGATGATCTTGGTGGTGCCCAATCGTGCGGGGCTTTGGTCGCGCCGTGACCGCACACCGTTCGGCTATGGGCGGCCCTACACGCTTGGTCAGCTTGAGGCGCAGGTCAAACAGCACGGCTTTGTACCAGAGCGTCACCTGACTACTCTTTACCAACCGCCGTCGGCCAAACGGGTCTGGCGCAAGACCGCGCCCGTGTTTGAGCGCATCGGAAGTCAGATGCCCGTGGGCATGGCAGGCGGGGCGATCATGTTGGAGGTATCAAAGCAGGTTTATGCACCGCGCGGCACGGCCACAAAAGACAAAGTGAAATCGCGTCTCAAGGCGTTAGATGGAATCGCTCGACCCGTCCCGAAGCCCGTATAAACGACTTTGCGGCGTCGGATGCCGACAAATTCCGGCCCGAACTACCCAAAAACACCGATAAATCCGCTAAAATGTTAACGCGAACATTCGCCGCAGGGGTGCCGTCTTTGGCTAAGTCGTTGAAATATATAGATATGCTTGTTTTTCATTGATCGCCGAGAGGTGTTGCGAGGTGTGAGAGGCTCTGCTATCCCCCCGCTTGATTTCTGGGTGTGCCACATGGTGCGCCATCAATCGCTGCCTGGGGTGTGGAGCTTCCACCGAATAGGCGGCCTAAGACATCGGAAGGGTGGACGTGTCAGAACCAGCTTCGATCTCAATGGGTATTGCAGACCGCTATGCCACGGCAGTTTTTGAAATTGCCAAAGAGGGTAAGAAAGTTAAAGCACTCGAAACCGACCTTGCATCGCTGACAGATGCGCTGGCGGTAGACGACTTTAGCAACCTTATCTCCTCGCCCATGATCAGCCGCGAAGAGCAGGCAGGCGCCATTGTTGCCCTTGCCAAGAAAATGAAATTGTCTCCAACAGTGTCCAACACGTTGAACTTGATGGCCACTAAGCGCCGTTTGTTCGTGTTGCCACAATTGGTGACCCGCCTGCGCGAAATCATCGCGCAAGACAAAGGCGAAGTGACCGCCGAGGTTGTTACAGCGAAAGCTTTGACAAAAACCCAAGCGGACAAACTTGCGAAAACGCTGAAAGCCAGCGTTGGTAAGACTGTCACACTCAATGCGACCGTTGATGAAAGCCTCATCGGCGGTCTTGTCGTTAAAGTGGGCTCGAAGATGATCGACACGTCGGTCAAATCCAAGCTCGATGCACTCCAAAACTCCATGAAAGAGGTCGGATAAATGGGTATCCAAGCTGCAGAAATCTCTGCGATCCTGAAGGACCAGATCAAGAACTTTGGTCAAGAAGCAGAAGTGGCCGAAGTTGGCCGTGTTCTTTCCGTAGGTGACGGTATTGCCCGCGTCTATGGTCTGGACAACGTTCAATCCGGTGAGATGGTTGAATTCCCAGGTAACATCATGGGGATGGCTCTGAACCTTGAAGCAGACAATGTTGGTGTTGTTATCTTCGGTTCTGACCGTGACATTAAAGAAGGCGACACTGTTAAGCGCACAAAGTCCATCGTGGACGTGCCTGCCGGTGACGCACTGCTTGGCCGCGTTGTTGACGCGCTTGGCAACCCACTTGACGGCAAAGGCCCGATCAAAGGCTCTGAGCGCCGCGTTGCGGACGTAAAAGCGCCTGGCATTATCCCACGTAAATCAGTTCACGAGCCAATGGCGACTGGTCTGAAATCTGTGGATGCGATGATCCCGATCGGCCGTGGCCAGCGCGAGCTGATCATTGGTGACCGTCAGACAGGTAAAACAGCTGTCGCTCTCGACGCTGTTCTGAACCAAAAAGTTTACAACGACGCCGCAAAAGACGACAGCGAGAAGCTCTTCTGCATCTACGTTGCTGTTGGTCAAAAGCGTTCAACAGTTGCTCAGCTTGTTAAGAAGCTCGAAGAAACTGGTGCGATCGAATATTCTATCGTTGTTGCGTCAACTGCGTCCGAGCCTGCTCCAATGCAGTTCCTTGCACCGTATGCTGCGACTGCGATGGCAGAATACTTCCGTGATAACGGCAAGCACGCGCTGATCATCTATGATGATTTGTCCAAGCAAGCTGTGTCATACCGTCAAATGTCACTTCTTCTTCGCCGTCCACCAGGACGTGAAGCGTACCCAGGTGACGTTTTCTACCTTCACTCCCGTCTGCTCGAGCGTTCATGCAAATTGAACGAAGACAACGGTTCAGGTTCTTTGACGGCGCTGCCGATCATTGAAACCCAAGGTGGTGACGTTTCTGCGTTTATTCCAACCAACGTGATTTCCATCACCGACGGTCAGATCTTCCTTGAAACAGACTTGTTCTTCCAAGGTATTCGCCCTGCGGTTAATACCGGTCTTTCCGTGTCTCGTGTTGGTTCATCTGCGCAAACAAACGCAATGAAATCAGTTGCTGGTCCGGTTAAACTCGAGCTTGCTCAGTACCGTGAAATGGCAGCCTTCGCACAGTTCGGTTCCGATCTGGATGCGGCCACACAGCAGTTGCTGAACCGTGGTGCACGCCTGACCGAGCTGATGAAGCAACCGCAGTACGCACCTTTGACGAACGCCGAAATCGTCTGCGTCATCTTCGCAGGTACCAAAGGCTACCTCGATAAAGTTGCTGTCAAAGATGTTGGTCGTTACGAGGCAGGCCTTTTGGCTTACCTGCGCAGCGAAAAAGCTGACTTGCTAGACTGGATCACAAAAGAAGATCCAAAAATCAAAGGTGAAGCTGCGGACAAAATCAGCGCCGCACTCGACGCTTACGCCGCTGACTTCGCTTAAGGAGAGACAAGGCAATGCCAAGTCTTAAGGACCTTAAAAACAGGATCGAGTCGGTCAAATCGACCCGCAAGATCACAAAGGCTATGCAAATGGTGGCCGCCGCAAAACTGCGGCGGGCCCAAGAAGCAGCCGAAGCCTCGCGCCCCTACACAGAACGGTTTAACGCCGTGATGGCAGGGCTCGCGGCATCCGTGGGTGGCTCTGATAGTGCGCCCAAGCTGCTGTCTGGCACCGGAAGCGATCAAACCCACCTGTTGGTGGTGATGACGGCTGAACGTGGCCTGTGCGGTGGATTTAACGGGAACATCTCAAAACTGGCGCGCGGTCACGCACAAAAGCTGGTTGCTGAGGGCAAAACCGTTAAAATCCTGACCGTTGGTAAAAAAGGGCGTGACGCTCTGAAACGTGATTTGGGTGATCATTTCGTGGGCCACGTTGACTTGTCTGAAGTCAAACGCGTGGGCTACGGCGATGCTCAAGGCGTTGCACAAGACATTCTGACACGCTTTGACGCGGGTGAGTTTGACGTTGCAACGATCTTCTTCGCGGAATTCCAAAACGTCGTCACACAAATCCCTACGGCGCAACAAATCATCCCCGCTTCTTTTGACGCAGCGGATGAGGCGGGCGGCGATGCAACGCTCTATGACTACGAACCCTCAGAAGAAGCCATCTTGGCCGACCTTCTGCCTCGTGGTGTGGCAACTGCTATCTTCAGCGCTTTGCTGGAAAATGGCGCGTCAGAGCAAGGTGCGCGGATGTCCGCAATGGACAACGCAACCCGCAACGCCGGCGAGATGATCGACAAACTGACCATTCAGTTCAACCGATCACGCCAAGCTGTGATTACCAATGAATTGATCGAAATTATTTCGGGCGCGGAAGCGCTCTAAGAACCGGAGAATAGACACATGGCAAATGCAAAAGGCAAAATCACGCAGGTGATTGGCGCCGTTGTCGACGTGCAGTTTGAGGACGCTCTTCCCCAGATCCTCAACGCGCTGGAAACAGACAACAACGGCAAGACGCTGGTCCTCGAAGTGGCTCAGCACCTTGGTGAAAACACAGTGCGCACCATCGCGATGGACGCAACAGAAGGCCTCGTTCGTGGCCAGGCCGTTACCGACTCAGGTGCGTCCATTGTTGTGCCCGTAGGCGACGCAACACTTGGCCGCATCATGAACGTTGTGGGCGAGCCAATCGACGAAAAAGGCCCAATTGGTGCCTCTGAAACACGTTCCATCCACGCTGAAGCGCCCGAGTTCTCCGAGCAGTCAACAGCGTCGGAAATTCTTGTGACAGGCATCAAGGTCATCGACCTTCTGGCGCCATACTCCAAGGGTGGTAAAATTGGTCTGTTCGGCGGTGCGGGTGTTGGTAAAACAGTTCTCATCCAAGAGCTCATCAACAACATCGCGAAAGTGCACTCTGGCTACTCCGTGTTTGCGGGTGTGGGCGAGCGTACTCGTGAAGGTAACGACCTTTACTACGAATTCATCGAATCCGGCGTTATCAACGCAGACGATCTGACGAAGTCCAAAGTGGCCCTCGTTTACGGTCAAATGAACGAGCCTCCCGGTGCGCGTATGCGTGTTGCCCTGTCAGGTTTGACAATGGCCGAGCAGTTCCGTGACCAATCCGGTACAGACGTTCTGTTCTTCGTCGACAACATCTTCCGCTTTACACAAGCGGGTTCCGAGGTGTCTGCGCTTCTGGGCCGTATTCCTTCCGCGGTGGGCTACCAGCCAACACTCGCAACTGACATGGGTCAGATGCAGGAACGCATTACGTCAACCAAATCAGGCTCAATTACGTCTGTGCAAGCGATTTACGTGCCTGCGGATGACCTTACCGACCCTGCGCCGGCGACGTCATTTGCTCACCTTGACGCGACTACGGTTCTTAACCGCGCGATCTCGGAAAAAGGCATCTATCCTGCGGTTGACCCGCTCGACTCCACATCACGTATCCTTGACCCTGCTGTTGTAGGCGAAGAGCACTACGCGGTTGCAGCCGAAGTGCAGCAAACCCTACAACGCTACAAAGCGCTGCAAGACATCATCGCGATTCTCGGCATGGACGAGCTTTCCGAAGACGACAAACTGACTGTTGCACGTGCCCGTAAGATCGAGCGCTTCTTGTCACAGCCATTCGACGTTGCGGAAGTGTTCACCGGTTCACCCGGTGTTCAGGTGCCGCTCGAAGACACAATCTCGTCGTTCAAAGCGGTTGTTGCCGGTGAATACGACCACTTGCCAGAAGGCGCCTTCTACATGGTTGGCGGCATCGACGAAGTGATCGCAAAAGCCGAAAAAATGGCAGCAGAGGCGGCCTAAGATATGGCAGACACCATGCAATTCGACCTGGTCAGCCCCGAACGTCGCCTCGCGTCGTTCGGTGTGACCGAGGTCCAGATCCCAGGTGCGGATGGGGACATGACGGTTATGGCCGATCACGCCTCAACCATCACCTCTCTGCGCCCCGGTGTTCTGACAGCCACGGGTCCCGAAGGGACACGCCAATACCTCGTGACTGGCGGTTTCGCCGAGATTTCACCCAACGGCACATCCGTGCTGGCGGAACGTGCGATCTTGCGTGAGGACGTCACACAAGCAGACATCGACGGCATGGTTGCAGACGCAACCGCGGCCCGCGATGCTGCTGGCCCGGATGCAACTGATGCCGCTGCCAAAACACTGGCAGACATCATCGCAATGGGTGGCGAGATCGGCATCACAGCAAGCTGATCACAGCGACGACAAAATGATCAAAGGCCTCGCATTTGGTTGCGGGGCCTTTTTCGTTTTCCTATTGTTTACCCATAGCCCGTATTTTCGGCGGACCAGCCGAACCCGTTAACGAAAGCAGCCCATGAAACGCCTCGACAGCCATACACTTGGGATAGAACAGGGCGAGCTTGTCTTGTTCTCTGACTTTCAGGCCGGTGGTGATATGTGGACGGGCAAGGGCGACCGTATCGTGCGCCGCCGCGTGGAGTTCTCGGAGGCCTTCCGCAAAGCCCCAAGCGTCATGGTTAACCTCAGCATGTGGGACACGGATCATGCCACGAACACCCGCATGGACCTACGCGCTGATGATATAACCGAACGTGGCTTTGACGTGGTGTTCCAAACATGGGGCGACACGCGCGTTGCTCGTATCCGCGTGGGCTGGACCGCCATGGGCATGCTTCACGAAGACGACGATTGGGAACTTTATTAACCCTACCGTGCGCCCAAAATTATTTGGGGCAACACCCCGATAGCCCGTGATATACCTTAGGACGCTAGCACATAACGGATCGGATCCTCGCGCCGCTTTACTCTTGCGCGTGTGAGGTCAGACCAAGAAGACAGCCCCCGCTCGGGCATATTGGGCCAAAGGTCGTTATCCAAACCATCCTTGATGGCGCCATCATTTCCGGCTTTTCAAGCGTAGATGCGAGCCAGATATCTCGCACTTAGCTACCACCAGACATGAAAAAACGCCCCGCCAAATTGGCTGGGGCGCTTCTTGTGCTACCAAAATACCGGCGTGTGTGCGCGGCGTCTTTGGGCTTAGTCTGTTGAGTATAGACCTTCGTAGATTGGGCCCAAGGTATTGGTTTCGAACAAAGAACTCACGCTTGTACCGCTCCAGATGTTCAAGATCGCCTGCGCGAAAATTGGCGCTGTCGGCACGATCCGGATGTTGGGGCAATTCTTGACCGCTTCTGTCGGCTGAATTGAATCCGTGATCACCAATGATTTCATGACCGAGTTGCTGACCCGCTCAATCGCAGGGCCGCTCAACACACCGTGGGTGATATAGCTGTGTACTTCTGTGGCACCGTGCTCAAGCAGCACTTCCGCCGCTTTGCACAAAGTTCCGGCCGTGTCACAGATGTCGTCCACGATGATACAGCGTTTACCGGTTACATCCCCGATCACTGTCATCTCAGCCACTTCACCGGCTTTCTCGCGGCGCTTATCCACAATCGCCATGGGCGCGCCGATGCGTTTTGCCAATTCGCGCGCACGGGACACACCGCCCACGTCAGGCGAGATCACCATCACGTCGCTCAAATCGCCAAATTGCGATTTCACGTCCAGCGCAAAAACAGGGCTGGCATAAAGGTTGTCCACGGGAATATCGAAAAAGCCCTGAATTTGTGTGGCGTGCAGATCAAGGGTCAGAATGCGCTCAATCCCCGCGCCGGTCAGCATATTCGCAACCAGTTTGGCCGAGATCGGCGTGCGGGCTTTCATGCGGCGGTCTTGGCGCGCATAGCCGAAGTAGGGGATCACGGCAGTGATGCGTTGCGCAGATGAACGGCGCAGCGCGTCGGCGATGATCAGCAGCTCCATCAGGTTGTCATTGGCCGGACGGGATGTGCTTTGCAGGATGAACATATCCTCGCCGCGCACGTTCTCGAAAACTTCTACAAAAACCTCACCATCGTTAAAGCGTTCTACCCGTGCATCTACGGGCTTTACGTTCATTCCGCGGTGCATCGACATTCGGCGCGCAACCGCGTCGGCCAGCGGTTTGTTGGCGTTCCCCGAGATCAGTTTGGGTTCAGTAATATTGGGCATGGTGTTTGGTCCTGTGGAGCAGCTTTATGACAGAATCGTGACATTGCGCACCTCCTAACATGTCACTACGGTCGCGCATAGTTTCATACGTCAAACAACAGGATATCCTATGGCTCATATTGACTACTATCTGGCGACGATTTCTCCTTTCACATACATGAATGGCACCCGCGTCGAGCAGATTGCAAAAGCACATGGTGCGACGCTGACATATAAGCCGCTTGATATCATGGGTCTTTTCGGCGCCACCGGTGGCACGCCGCCCAAAGACCGCCACATCAACCGTCAGGAATACCGCCTGCAAGACATGGCGCGCCGCGCTAAGCTGGCGGGTCTGCCGCTGAACCTTAAGCCTGCCCATTGGCCCACAAACATGGCGCCAAGTTCTTATGCGATCATCGCAGCACAAAACGCAGGCGGCGGCGATCTGGGTGCATTCGTTCACGCGCTGACACGCTCTTGCTGGGCCGATGAAAAAGATATTTCGCAAACAGACGTTATTGCTGCGTGCCTGACCGAAGCGGGCTTTGACGCAGGTCTGGCAGAAGCAGACATGGTGAACAGTGCCGACACATACGCGCGCAACCTCGAAGAGGGCGTGGCAGCTGGCGTCTTTGGCGCGCCGTTCTTTATTGTCGACGGCACCGAGCGTTTCTGGGGCCAAGATCGTCTTGATGATCTGGACGCATTTCTTGCAGGCAAACTCTGATCGGCCATTGGCTGTGACGTGGTTGTCCTTGAGGCGGCCCAATTAATAAAGAAAGCCCCCCGCCTTGGATATCAGGCGGGGGGCTTTTGTTTGAGAAGACTGATTGCGATCTGCTTGCTGTTAGCCGCCGCTGATCAGTTCAAGAAACGTATCAACGTCGCGCTCGGTGGTGGACCATGACGCCACAGCCCGCGCGCCCAACAGCGCATCGGGGTCGCCTGCAAGATCGTGATCAAATGGCCAGAAATAATACGCAGCACCTGCCTCATGGGCCTTTTGGTGTCCCTTGCGCGGCCAGCGGGCAAACACTTGGTTGGCGTCCGTGGGGTGCAGTAACTCACCACCTTCAATGTTCAAAATACCATCACTGAGCCGCTTGCCCATGGCGTTCGCGTGACGCGCCATTTCAAGCCATAGATCGTCTTTCAGATAGGCATTCATCTGCGCGCTCAGATAGCGGTGTTTGGAGAAAAGATGCCCGCCCCGTTTGCGCCGCAACTCGAATTCCCACGCCACTTTGGGGTCAAACAGGATAACCGCTTCCACGCCCAAACAGCCGTTCTTGGTGCCGCCAAAAGACACTGCATCCACGCCTGCTTTCCACGTCATTTCAGCCGCGCTCGCACCGGTGGCCACAAGCGCGTTGGTAAAGCGTGCGCCGTCCATATGCACCCCAACGCCAAAGCTGTGGGCCACATCTGCAAGGGCGCGCACTTCGGCGGGGGTGTAGGCCGCGCCCGCTTCGGTCAGGTTCGTCAGGCTCAGGGGGCCGCGCTGTGGGTTGTGCACCCCAAGTTGGCCGGTTTTCTCAATGGCGGCGTGCAACGCGGCGGGGCTCAGTTTGGCGTCATTCCCGTCGATCAATTCAATCTTGGCACCGCCTGTGTAAAACATCGGCGCGCCGCATTCATCGACTTCGATGTGGGCTTCGCGGTGGGCAAAAATAGTTTGCCACGGCTGGCACATACACGCCAGCGCCAGCGCATTTGCCGCAGATCCCGTGGCCACCAAATAAACGGCAGCCTCAGGGGCCTCAAAGATGTCGCGGATTTGTTGGCGCACTTCTTCCATGATCGGGTCCGAGCCATAGGGCATCGCGTAATCGGCATTGGCCTTTTGGACGGCTTCCATGATCTTGGGGTGCGCGCCGCTTGAGTTGTCTGATGCGAAATACATGAAAGCATTACCTTTCTGGCTGTGATGCGGTGTTGCGGGGCGGTTTTGTGAAGCGGCGCGCTTTGGCCGCTACGTCTCCGCCATACATATTGCGTTAAGTGCTACCTGAGCGGCAAATCTACTCGGGGTCAATGATGTGGTCTTCCCACTCGTCCTCGTGGACCTCGTTTTCAGGCACGGTCCACCCCTGCACGGACACGCCTGCGTCATGCACGGTTTGCGCGCTGCCGCTGATCAACGGGTGCCAGTCATAGAGTGGGGCCCCTTGGGCGCGCAGCTTATAGGCGCAGGTGCGCGGCAACCAATACATGTGGTCTTCGATGGTTTTGGGCGTCAGCACGATGCATTCGGGCACAAACTGGTGGCGGATGTCGTACTGGCTGCATTGGCAGGTTTCCCCGTCAAGCAAGCGGCACGCCACGCGGGTGGTCACCACTTGGCCGGTGTCTTCGTCTTCAAGTTTGTTCAGACAGCATTTACCGCAACCGTCACACAGCGCTTCCCATTCTTTGGGGCTGAGCGCGGTCAGCGGCTTTTCCCAAAACGGCTTAGACATCGGCCAGAATTTCGCGGGCTTTGGCGCAATCTGCGTCCATTTGGGTGATCAACGCCTCAAGGCTGTCGAACTTCAATTCGGGGCGCAAGAAATCCACCAAGGCCACGGAAATTTCCGCGCCGTATAAATCACCCTTAAAGTCAAAAATGAATGTCTCGCAATTTGGCACGTTCTCGCCAAACATGGGGCGCACGCCGATGCTGGCGGCCCCTGTGTAGCTGCCCGCGTGCGGACCGTTCAGAACGTCTGCCTTGACAGCGTAGACCCCAAATTTGGGCGGGTGGCGGCCGTCGATGGACATGTTTGCGGTAGGGTAGCCAAGGTCGCGGCCACGCTGATCGCCGCGGATTACCTCGCCCACGATCCGGTGCCAGTGCCCCAACATTTCAGCGGCCACGCGCGGGCGGCCATCGGCAAGGGCGGCGCGGATGTTTGTGCTTGAAACTTCGCCTGCATCAAGTGCCACCATCTGTGCGATTGTCACACCAAAACCCATTTCCGCGCCAAACGCCTTGAGGGTTTCTGCGTTGCCGCTGCGGCCTTTGCCAAAGCAAAAATCCTGCCCCACGACCACATGATCAAGGCCAAGCTGATCGCAGATCACCGTCTGTGCAAAAGCCCGGGCGTCCAGCTCGGCCAAGGCTTTGTTGAATGGCACTTCGAACAGACGTTCGACCCCCAGTTTATCCAAGCGGTTTGCCTTGGCCTCGGCGTTCATTAGGCGGAACGCGGGCGTTGTGGGGGCAAAGAAATTGCGTGGATGCGGCTCAAACGTCATGATCCCAAGGGGCACGCCGCGGCGTGTGGCCTCGGCGCGGGCAATGTCGATCACCGCTTGGTGGCCAAGGTGCACCCCGTCGAAATTACCGATGGCAGCCACGCCGCCACGGTTGTCGGGATCAATGAAATGAGTGTCTCGGATGATGCGCATGAGCCAAGGCGTAGCGCCCGTGCGCGCGCTGCGCAAGCGCTAGTCGAACTTGCGGCTTGGGGCCATGACAACGGCTTCGCCTTTGAGGACTTTCTTGCCGTTGATTTCGCAGTGGGTCTCCATGGTGACGCGGCGTTTGGGGATGTCCATGTCGGTCACAGTAACCACAGCGTTGACCATATCGCCCGGGCGAACGGGGGCCAAAAACTTAAGTGTCTGGCCAAGATAGACCGTGCCGTGGCCCGGAAGCTGTTCGCCGATGACCGCACTGATAAGGCCCGCAGTCAGCATCCCGTGGGCAATGCGCCCCTCAAAAATGGTGTCGTTGGCATAGTCGTCATCGAGGTGGACCGGATTATGATCCGTCGAGACTTCGGCAAACATCTCAATATCGCGGTCAGTAATGACTTTGCGCAAATTGCGGCTCATGCCGATTTCGATGTCTTCGATACAGATCGTGCCGCGGGGTGCGTTATCCAACATTGCGAGTATCCCAAAGTAACAATTGCGCTATTCGAGATAAATACACGCAATAAAATTACTTTGCAACTGCAGAATAATTTATATGCAATTTATCGCAGGTATCCGATGGTGTAGCTGGGATTGACCATTTCGCCTTGTAAATAGGCTTCAAGGGCGGTCGCGTCTGGCTGAGTGTCTGTTTTGGTCTCGGCTTTGGCCAAGCCACCGCTGATGAACAAACAGTCAAGATCTTCGCCCATGGCACCGGTAACGTCGGTGATGATTCCATCGCCAATGGCCAGAATACTGCTGTCGGACACGTTGGGACGCAGGGCCGCAAGGCGGCGGCGCGCAAGATCGTAGATGGGCGGGTGCGGTTTGCCGAAATAGAGGCTCTCGCCGCCCATTTCCGTGTAAAGAGCAGCCAGCGCACCGGCGCACCACTCGCGACGTTCGCCGCGGTCCACCACGATATCGGGGTTGGCACAAAGCAGCTTCATGCCCTTTTGTTTGGCGTAGAGAAATTCGGGGCGCATCACGGACGGATCAGCCGTGGGGTCCATGGGGCCACAGCACACGATGCCATCGGCTTGATCCAGCGGGACTTGGGTGATGGTGACGGGCGCGTCGATGACGTTGAGCGGTCTGAAGAACGACTGGTCGTGATCTTCGCCGATGAAATAGACTTTTTCGCCCACAACACCGCGGAACATTGCGGCGCGCGCACTGTCGCCTGAGGTGGCGATATCGTCCCAACAATCCCGCGGCAGGCCCATGCCATCAAGTTGATCCGCCACAGAGGCGCGCGGGCGCGGAGAGTTGGTGACCATGATTACCGTGCCGCCTTGCGCCTTGAACGCCTGAAGGGCGGCGACCGCTTCGGGGAAAGGGGTGATGCCGTTGTGCACACAGCCCCAGAGATCGCAAAACACCGCTGAATACTGATCGGAAATTTCGGACAACTGCGTAACGATCTGGGACATGGGATGTCTTTCTGGCGGTGTGGCCGTGACGGGGGGCTGGAGAGGGGACGGGTAGTGAGGTGTGGAGCGGGAACATGTGCTGGCGCGCAAGGTCGGTTCCCTGCGCGCCAAGGTGGGGGATTAAGCCAGCTTGAGGTTCGGGATGATCTGCTTTTTGCGGCTCATCACGCCCGGCAGAACCACGCTGTCACCAGTGACCGTTGCGCCGAATGATGCCTCTGCCACAGATTTTGTCAGCGCGTTGGGCACCAGCATGGTGGCTTCTTCGTTCAGGATGTCGACCACAAAGAGCAGCACCTGATCCACACCGTCTTCGCTTGCCACAGTTGTCATGCTGTCCATCAAAGACGCCGCACGGTCCAGCACGATGGCGGGCTTTGTGGTTTCCAGAACAGACACGCGGAATTTAGTGCCGTCCACGGCGTATTCTTTGCTGTCCATGCGCAACAACTCGGCGTCGCTAAAGGCGCTGACGTCTGATTTGGCGGCGAACATTTCATCGGCGTAGGCGTCAAGATCAAGGCCCAGATCGGCGGCCAAAGCGCGGGCCAGATCCGTGTCCGTCTGTGTGGTTGTTGGCGAGCGGAACGCCAGCGTGTCTGACAAGATACACGACAGCATCAGGCCTTTGATCTGCTCGGGCATTTCGGCGGCGTGTGCGCCCATCAGATCGTGCATGATCGTGGCGGTGCACGCCAGCGGGCGGATGGTGATGTCGATGGGGCCTGCAGTTTCCAGACCACCCACAAGTTTGTGGTGATCGATGATGGCCGTGATGTTGAGCGCGTTGATGTTGGCGGGCAACTCGGCGGGGTTGTTGGTGTCCACAACAATGCAGTCCTGACCGTCTTCAAAAGCGTCGACGATCTGGGGTTTGGTTGCATTCCAACGGGTTAGGACAAATGCGGCCTCTGTGTTCGGCTCGCCCAGAAGAACGGCGCGCGCATCGCCGCCGGTGTGGTTGATGAACCATTCCCAGATCAGCGGAGCGCCGGTGCTGTCTGTGTCGGGGGATTTGTGGCCGAAAATCAAGGTCGTCATTGGAGGGTCTACCCTTTAAAAATGGAGTGCTTTTGAGGGCGTTATAGGCCCAAGCAATGGCCTTGTCACCCGCCCGCATCGATGGCTAGGATGCGGCGTTATGAGCACCAGCAGCACCCCCGCGAAAATCAAGGAAACGGACCTTTACGGGCCGGTCAAAGCGTTCCTTGAAGGGCAGGGCTACGAGGTGAAGGGTGAGATTGGCGCAGTGGATGTTCTGGCGCTGGGCGGTGAGGGGCAAAGCGGCGAGCCGTTGATCGTGGAATTAAAAACTGCCTTCTCATTATCGCTTTTTCATCAAGGAGTTGCGCGATTATCTGTTAGTGATCTTGTGTATGTTGCGGTGCCCTTTCAAAGCGGTAAACGCTGGCGCGCGGGGCTGAAGGCGAACGTGACGCTGGCGCGTAGGATCGGGCTTGGCATCATGACCGTGCGTCTTGAGGACGGGTTGGTGCAGGTGCATTGTGATCCGGTGCCGTATGCGCCGCGCAAAAATGCCAAGCGCAAGACGGCTTTGTTAAAGGAGTTTGCCAAGCGCAGCGGTGATCCCAGCAAAGGCGGGGCGACGCGGGCGGGCTTGGTGACCGCTTACCGGCAGGACGCCATCAAAATTGCGGCACATCTGGCGGGCCACGGAGCATGCCGCGGCGCAGATGTGCGCGATGCGACAGGAGTGGCGCGCGCTACAACTATGATGCGCGACAACCACTATGGGTGGTTCGAAAAAGTGACGACCGGTGTTTACGACCTAAGCGATACGGGCCGCGCGGCGGTAGAAGGTTAAGGCTACAGCGCCCATGTTGGCGGGGTTGCCGTGCTTACTGGCCGGTGCCTTCAGGGGCAGCGCCATTGCCGTAAAGCAGATCAACAGTTGACTGGGGCACAGAAACTTCGACGGCGTTATCGGCTGAACTGTCCCCGATGAAACCCGAACAGCCCGACAAGGCAGTGACCGCAAGCAGACAAAATGTAGAGAGTAAACGCATAGACTTATCCTCGAACCAATTAAGAATCTGCACACAGCCTGTGTGCTTGTCCGCTTTTGGACAACAAAAAACCTAATAATTGATGAATTTGGGCTTAATTCGCGCCTTAATTGCTAAAATTGGCAATATTTTGTGAACAGTAGCGCGTGAATCTTAGGAATTGTTTTACCTTCGCATGGGCATTTAACCCCAAGGCGTTGTGTTTGGCTGTTGTAAAGCTTGGTTTTTGTAGGGGAATTTTAGTCCGTGATTGAGCTGTAATTTTAGCAAAATGGGCGGTGTTTGACCGTCTGAATTTTAGTGCAAAAGAATCTTGGGAGGGGCTGTTGACACCTTCATGGACGCTGCCTAACTATCGCTCGTTAGCACTCGCCCTGAGTGAGTGACAAGAATTGAAACTTGAAGCTAAGGAGCTGCACAGATGGCACTTAAACCACTTCATGACCGTGTATTGGTCGAGCGCGTGGAAAGCGAAGAAAAAACAGCGGGTGGCTTGATCATCCCTGAGTCCGCAAAAGAAAAGCCTGCGGAAGGTGTGATTGTTGCTGCTGGTGAAGGCGCACGTAAGGACAGCGGTGAGCTGATCCCAATGGCCGTCAAAGAAGGCGACAAAGTTCTGTTCGGCAAATGGTCCGGCACAGAAGTGACTGTCGACGGCAAAGAGCTGTTGATCATGAAAGAAAGCGACGTTCTGGGCATCCTGTCCTAAGCGCTTCTCTTTTAAGTTCATATAAATACACAAGATTTTAAGGAGCATTTGAAATGGCTGCTAAAGACGTCAAATTCGACACAGACGCCCGCGACCGTATGCTGCGCGGCGTAAACACGCTTGCAAACGCGGTTAAAGTTACGCTCGGCCCCAAAGGTCGCAACGTAGTTTTGGACAAATCATTCGGCGCACCGCGCATCACCAAAGACGGTGTATCTGTTGCCAAAGAGATCGAGCTTGAAGACAAGTTTGAGAACATGGGCGCGCAGATGGTCAAAGAAGTGGCCTCACGCACCAATGACGAAGCTGGTGACGGCACAACAACTGCTACAGTACTTGCACAAGCCATCGTTAAAGAAGGCATGAAGTCTGTTGCAGCTGGCATGAACCCAATGGACCTGAAGCGCGGCATCGACCTTGCAACTGCTAAAGTTGTAGACGCGATCAAAGCGGCAGCACGCCCTGTTTCTGACAGCGACGAAGTTGCACAAGTTGGTACCATCTCTGCAAACGGCGAAATTGAAATTGGCCGTCAAATCGCGGACGCGATGCAAAAAGTGGGCAACGAAGGCGTTATCACTGTTGAAGAGAACAAAGGTCTGGAAACAGAAACCGATGTTGTTGAAGGCATGCAGTTCGACCGCGGTTACCTTTCACCTTACTTCGTGACCAACCCAGACAAAATGACAACCGAGCTGGAAGATTGCTTGATCTTGCTGCACGAGAAGAAATTGTCTTCACTTCAGCCAATGGTTCCACTGCTCGAAACAGTGATCCAGTCCGGCAAGCCACTTCTGATCATCGCAGAAGACGTAGAAGGTGAGGCGCTTGCCACACTCGTCGTCAACAAACTGCGCGGTGGTCTGAAAATTGCGGCTGTTAAGGCACCTGGTTTCGGCGATCGTCGTAAAGCCATGTTGCAAGACATCGCGATCCTGACTGGCGGCCAAGTGATTTCCGAAGATCTGGGCATGAAGCTTGAGTCGGTCACAATGGACATGCTGGGCACAGCCAAGCGCGTTGCGATCACCAAAGACGAAACAACAATCGTTGACGGTGCTGGTTCCAAGCCAGAAATCGAAGCTCGCGTGACACAAATCCGTCAGCAGATCCAAGAAACAGACAGCGACTACGACCGTGAGAAGCTGCAAGAGCGCGTTGCCAAACTGGCAGGCGGTGTTGCTGTTATCCGCGTCGGCGGCATGTCAGAAGTAGAAGTAAAAGAGCGCAAAGACCGCGTTGATGATGCCCTGAACGCGACACGTGCCGCTGTTCAAGAAGGTATCGTTGTTGGTGGTGGTGTTGCTCTGGTACAGGCTGGCAAATCGCTTGACGGTCTCGAAGGTGCAAACAACGATCAAAACGTTGGTATTTCGATTGTGCGTAAAGCCATCGAAGCGCCACTGCGTCAGATTGCTGAAAACGCCGGTGTTGACGGTGCAGTTGTTGCGGGCAAAATCCGCGAGAGCGATGACAAATCGTTCGGTTTCAACGCACAAACTGAAGAATATGGCGACATGTTCAAGTTCGGCGTCATCGACCCAGCAAAAGTATGCCGCACCGCGTTGCAAGATGCAGCGTCTGTTGCATCGCTTCTGATCACAACCGAAGCAATGGTTGCTGATAAGCCAGCGAAAGACGGCGGCGCACCAGCAGGCGGCATGCCTGACATGGGCGGCATGGGCGGCATGATGTAATCACCCACAGTTTCCCGGTTTCGGGAAATGGGTGACGCATCTGCGTTCACGAAAATTGGGGCCTCTCCTGTGTTGGAGGGGCCCTTTTTGTTTGCCTGACGTGTTCTGGTGTCAGATCGTCTTGTGACGCAGGACGCGGCGCAAGGCATGTGATGCTGGCGGTGTGGGGGAAGATACCGTAGGCATATCGGAGAAAATGAAAGTGACCGCCTGATGCGCCTGATCCTGTTGATATGCCTAACGATGCTTGCGTTTGCGGCGAACTCTTTGCTGACGCGCGCGGGTGTTGTGGCCGGTGCAGACCCGATGCAGTTTGCGGTGCTGCGGGTTGTGGCAGGGGCGGTTACGTTGTGCGGATTGGTTGCGCTGCGCGGGCGGAATGCGGGCGGTGGTTTTCAGCTTTTTGCGGCTCAGCGCGTGTTTGGCGCGCTTGCTTTGGTGACGTATCTGATTGGGTTTTCCCTCGCGTACCGTGTTCTTGATGCGGGGCTTGGCGCGCTCATTTTGTTTGGTGTCGTGCAGATAGGATTGTTCGGTTATGCCCTTGCGCGCCGACAACCGGTTAGCATTTTTCGTTGGAGCGGCATGGGGTTGGCCATGGTTGGCCTTGCGTGGTTGGTCTGGCCTGTGCCCGCTGCTGCGGGGGAAACGGTGGTGCGTGTTGATCTTTGGGGGGCTGTGTTGATGGCTGTCGCGGGTCTTGCCTGGGCGGCCTACACAGTTAACGGGCAGGGCGCGCGCGACCCGTTGGGCGCATCAGCAGGTAACTTCGCATGGGCAGCCGTTGGGATGTTGCCGGTGTTGTTTTTGGTGCCAAGCGGTGGGATGCCGCTGATTGGCGCGCTTAGCGCAATCGCGTCCGGGGCCATCGCTTCTGGTTTGGGGTATGCGCTTTGGTTCAAAGTGTTGCCGCAGATCCAGACAACCACCGCCGGCATCGCACAGCTAAGCGTGCCGGTCATTGCCCTTGTTTTGGGCGCTGTCCTTTTGAGCGAAGTACCGGATGTTCGCGCGATGCTTGCGGCGTCTGTGGTCATCGCAGGCATCGGGGTTGCGATGATCCCAAGTAGGGCGCGGGCCTAGCCGTTCGTTACGGTGTGATGAAGTTAACGTGGCCCATTTTGCGGCCCGTTTTGACGTCTGCTTTGCCGTAAAGATGCACCGCCGCGTTTGAGCCAAGCAAGGCTGGCAGCCGGTCCATATCATCCCCGATCAGGTTTTCCATCCGCACGTCGCTGTGGCGTGTGCCGTCGCCCAATGGCCATCCGGCGATGGCGCGGATGTGCTGTTCAAACTGGCATGTGGTGCAGCCGTTTTGCGTCCAGTGACCAGAGTTGTGCACGCGCGGGGCGATCTCGTTTACGACCAAGCCTGTGGGTGTCACAAAAAGCTCAAGGCCCATGACGCCTACGTATTCAAGGGCGTTCAGGATTTTCGCGGCCATCAAAACCGCGTCCATCCGCTGGGGCGCGGGCACAGTTGAGGGCACCGTGGTGGTGCGCAAAATACCGTCTGAATGCACGTTTTCGCCCGGATCATAACAGACCACTTCGCCTGATGGGCTTCGCGCGGCGATGACGCTGATCTCGCAGCTGAACGGAACAAATCCTTCTAGAACACAAGGCGCGCCTTGGACCGCTTCAAGGGCGGCGGCGGCTTCAGAGATGTCGTTGATGCGGACTTGGCCCTTGCCGTCATAGCCAAAGCGGCGGGTTTTCAAGATCGCTGGCGTGCCGAAAGTTTCGAGCGCTTTGGTTAATGATGCCAGATCGGTGATGTCCGCATAAGGCGCAGTGCGCAGGCCCAAGCCGCTGAGGAAGTCTTTTTCGGTTAGGCGATCTTGGCTGGTTGAAAGCGCTGCGCGGCCAGGCCGGATTGTGCTGTGATCCTGGATCAGATCAAGCGCCGCCGTGGGAATGTTTTCAAACTCATAGCTGACCACATCAACAGAGCGCGCAAAATTCAACAGCGCGTCAGCGTCGTCATAGGCAGCTTTGAAATGGTAATTGGCCACGTGCGAGGCAGGGCAGTCACCAGCGGGTTCAAAGATGCAGGTCTTGAAGCCAAGGCGCGAGGCCGCAACAGACAACATCCGCCCAAGTTGACCGCCGCCCAAAATGCCGATTGTCGCGCCTTGGGGCAATGCGCCCGCGGGCAGTGTCGCGGTGTCAGTCATCTGTTGGCTCCTGCGGGATGGATGCGGATAAGTCAGCGCGCCATTTATCGAGGCGTGCGGCCAGCGCATCATCAGATGTGGCCAAAATACCGGCGGCCATCAGACCTGCGTTTGCAGCGCCTGCTGCGCCAATCGCCATGGTCGCAACCGGATATCCTTTGGGCATTTGCAGGATAGAATAAAGGCTGTCCACACCCGAAAGCGCCTTGGTTTGAACCGGCACACCAACTACTGGCACGCGGGTTTTGGACGCCATCATACCGGGCAAATGGGCAGCACCACCGGCACCTGCGATAATCACTTTGAGGCCACGCTCAGCGGCAGTTTTGCCGTATTCCCAAAGCCGGTCAGGGGTGCGGTGCGCCGAGACGATCTTGGTCTCATAGGCGATGCCTAATTCATCGAGGATTGTTGCTGCGTTTTTCATGGTGGGCCAATCGCTTTGGCTGCCCATGATGATACCGACTGTGATGGACATGGCGCGTCCCTTTTCGTGGTGTTGATCGCGCGGGGCGGTCGTTGTTGAGGTCGTTATAACGCCGCTGGCCTGTTACGCAATCGGCGCGCCGAAATTGAACGTGGCTGCGGGCAGGGTGGCCGAATTTCAGGCGATAATATCAGGGGTGATGCGGTCTTCGAGTTGCGCGATGCGATCTTTCAGGCCGAGTTTTTGTTTTTTCAGACGCTGCAACGTGAGCCGGTCAAAGGGGCTGTCCGTCAGTGCTTCGATCGCGGTGTCGAGGTCACGGTGCTCTTGGCGCAAAACTTCAAGTTTGATGCGCAACACATCTTCGCTTGGCATCTCCATTTGCGCGTTCATTTGCAGTCCTCTGTCTGGGCTTTTGCCGATGTATCTGGGTACCAGTCACCGATCTGTTCCACTTAACTACCTGATTCTAGCCTATTTCACCTAGGAAAACCTTGCGAAGCCGTAAACGCGCCCCCATATTTTATCCTATGAAGCGCATTGCCTTGATTTGGGGTGCGCCTTGATACCGTCGCTTGACTGAAAAGGACGAACAGATGACGAAATTAACCTTGGGGACCCATCCATATTTGTTGGGGTTTGAGCAGCTTGAGCGCTTGGTTGAGCGCAGCGCAAAGACCGGAAACGATGGATACCCGCCCTATAATATCGAACAAACCAGTGACACATCTTACCGC
The DNA here is from genome assembly GCF_042939535.1 of Nereida sp. NH-UV-3. Taxonomy (NCBI): domain Bacteria; kingdom Pseudomonadati; phylum Pseudomonadota; class Alphaproteobacteria; order Rhodobacterales; family Roseobacteraceae; genus Nereida; species Nereida sp. NH-UV-3. The sequence goes on from NZ_CP132157.1 coordinate 2,150,030, forward strand.
ATTACGCTTGCGGTGGCGGGATTTGGCGATGATGATTTAAGTATCACCGTGGAAGACAGCCAACTGGTGATCCGCGGCCGGCAAACCGATGATAGTGAGGGCCGCGTGTTTCTGCACCGCGGAATCGCAGCGCGGCAGTTCCAAAAGTCTTTTGTGCTGGCGGATGGCGTCGAAGTGGGGGCCGCACGCATCGAGAACGGGCTGCTGCACGTTGATCTGAACCGCGCCGTGCCAGACCGGATCATCCAGAAAATCGAAATTTCAAAAGGGTAAGTTGGGGGAATTGATATGAAAAATAACGTTTCAAATACAGCAGATACGCGTTTTGGTGACAACAGTAAGCTTGTTTATGTAAAGCCAATTGCCCTTGATGAATTACCCGATGAAGTGCGTGAAAAAGTGAACGGGCAGGGCCCATTGTTTGCGGTGCACAATGATGCGGGCCAACAATTGGCGCTTGTGGCTGGACGGCGTTTGGCGTTTGAGTTGGCGCGCGAGAACGATTTACAGCCAGTAACCGTTCATTAACTGTCACAGAAGCAGTAAATGGCGCAGCAGACAAAAGTGAGACCCTGATGATGCGTGCGCCATTTGAGATTGCAGGCCGTGAAATTGCGGCGGGCAGCAGACAAACTGTTGAGTTGCCCGTCAGCGTGATGGCTGACAACACGCCCGTGGGCTTGAACGTTCATGTGATCCACGGGGCAGATGAGGGCCCCGTTTCTTTCGTTAGTGCGGCCGTGCACGGCGACGAAGTGGTTGGCGTTGAGATTTGTCGCCGTCTTTTGGCCAGTGTTGATCCCGAATTGTTGCGCGGCACGCTGCTTGTGGTGCCGATTGTAAATGCGTTCGGATTTCTGAACCGGTCACGATACCTGCCGGATCGGCGGGATTTGAACCGATCATTTCCTGGCTCATCCAAGGGGTCTTTAGCGTCGCGTTTGGCCCAGATATTTTTGCGCGACGTTGTTGAGCGGTGCAGCTTTGGGGTGGATTTACACTCGGCTGCGATCCACCGGACAAACTTGCCTCAGTGCCGCGTGTCGGCGGGCAATGCGCGTACGCTGGCTATGGCGCGGACATTTGGGGCGCCTGTCATTTTGACATCAGATTTGCGCGAAGGTTCGTTAAGATCAGAGGCGGCAGAGCGCGGGGTTGATGTGCTTTTGTATGAAGCTGGCGAAGGGCTTCGGTTTGATGAGTTTGCCGTGCGCGCGGGCGTGATGGGCATCATGCGTGTGTTGCATGGCGCTGACATGGTGGATGATACGGACTTTGATCCGGTCGTCACACCGTCCCTTTTGTGCAGCTCAAGCCAGTGGGTGCGGGCGCCCGCAGGTGGCTTGCTGCGCGCGTTCAAAGGGGATGGTGATGTGGTCGAAGAAGGTGATTTACTGGCCGCGGTGAGCGATCCGTTTGGCGCAGAAGAGTATGAAATTCTGGCCCCAGCCCCCGGGATTGTGGTGGGCCGCGCGGTGTTGCCCGTGGTGAACGAAGGGGACGCGGTGTTTCATTTGGCGGCCGTGCGCCAAGGAGATGCGGAAGCGACCGTGGAAGAAATCGCTGCGCAGCTGGATGCTTCACCGCTGTTTGATGAAGATGAAATTATTTAGACAGGTTATGAAAAAGGCAGGGTGTGTACCCTGCCTTTGTGCGTTTTCTGATATATCTTCGATCAGAAGTTAGGCGCGGATTAGGCCGAGGCTTTCAAGTTTAAGAAGTACTTGGTGGGCGCAGTTGTCGACATCTACGTTTTCGGTTTCAACACGCAATTCAGGGTTTTCAGGAATGTCGTAAGGGTCTGAAATGCCTGTGAATTCCTTGATCTTACCTTCGCGCGCAAGCTTGTAGAGGCCCTTGCGATCACGGCGCTCGCATTCCTCGATTGACGTGGCTACGTGGACTTCGATGAAGGCGCCAAACTGTTCAATATCTTCGCGTACGGCGCGCCGTGTCGTGGCATAGGGCGCGATTGGTGCGCAAATGGCGATGCCGCCGTTTTTGGTAATTTCGGATGCAACATAGCCGATGCGGCGGATGTTCAGATCGCGGTGCTCTTTCGAAAAGCCAAGCTCAGAGCTGAGGTTTTTGCGCACGATATCGCCGTCAAGTAAGGTCACGGGACGTCCGCCCATTTCCATCAGCTTCACCATAAGCGCGTTTGCGATGGTGGATTTGCCAGAACCCGAATAGCCCGTGAACAGCACTGTAAATCCTTGCTGCGCACGCGGCGGACGGGTCTTGCGCAGCTCGTTCACGACGGCCGGAAATGAGAACCACTCCGGGATTTCTAACCCTTCGGACAGGCGGCGGCGCAATTCGGTGCCTGAGATGTTCAGGATTGTGACGTCATCTTTGTCGGCGATTTCATCAGCGGGTTCGTATTGGGCGCGGTCTTGGACGTAGACCATATGTTTGAAATCGACCATTTCGATGCCCATTTCCGCTTGGTGTTCGCGGAACAGGTCTTGGGCGTCGTAGGGGCCGTAGAAATCCTCACCGGCCGAGTTTGCGCCGGGTCCCGCGTGGTCGCGGCCAACGATGAAATGTGTGCATCCGTGGTTTTTACGGATGAGCCCGTGCCAAACCGCCTCGCGAGGGCCTGCCATGCGCATCGCAAGGTTCAACAGCGACATGGTTGTGGTGGCTTGCGGGTACTGATCAAGCACCGCCTCGTAGCAGCGCACCCGCGTGAAGTGATCAATGTCACCGGGCTTTGTAAGTCCCACAACGGGATGAATGAGCAAGTTGGCTTGCGCTTCTTTTGCAGCGCGGAACGTCAGTTCTTGGTGGGCGCGGTGCAGCGGGTTGCGCGTTTGAAAAGCGACCACTTTGCGCCATCCAAGCTTGCGAAAATAGGCGCGCATTTCATTTGGGGTGTCTCGCCGCGCTTTGAAATCATAGTGAACAGGCTGCTGAATGCCTGTGACGGGACCGCCCAGATAAACCTGGCCTGCAGTGTTATGAAGATAGTTAACGGCAGGGTGTGCGCTGTCGTCTGCGCCAAAAACCTGTTTGGCTTCGTGGGCTTTGTCTGGTGTCCAGCGGTCTGTGACAGTCATGGTGGCGAGGATGACGCCCTCTTGATCGCGCAGGGCGATGTCTTGGCCAATTTCCAAGCCTTTGGCGTAATCTTCGGAAACATCAAGGGTGATTGGCATAGGCCAAAGGGTGCCGTCTGCAAGGCGCATCGTGTCCACGACGCTGTTGTAATCGTCTTGGGACAAGAACCCCTTCAGCGGGTTGAAACCACCGTTCATCAAAAGCTCTAGATCGCAGATCTGGCGTGGTGTCAGATCGTGACTAATCAGATCGCCTGCATCGGCCTTAAGCTTTTGCGCGCTTTCATAACTGACATAGAGTTCGGGGATTGGGGTGAGGTTGGCTGCCATTGTCATCGGATTACTCATTTGGGGTATATCGGTCCTAGGTGGCTTCCGGTTACGCAAGCAATGTGGCGAAAATCGTGCAATGGCGCGGCAATCACACCCAAACCGCGCATAACTGTAATTAAACGCAGTTCGGGTGCATGATTGGGTTATTCGCCCGCCAAAAAGCGTTCGGCTTCAAGGGCGGCCATGCAGCCCATGCCGGCGGATGTGACCGCTTGACGGTATTTGTGGTCCGTCAAGTCACCCGCGGCGAAGATGCCCGGGATGCTGGTTTCGGTGCTGTCTGGTTTGGTCACCACATAGCCGCCCATGTGCGTTTCAAGCACGTCTTTCACCAATTCGTTCGATGGGGCGTGGCCGATCGCCACGAAGACACCCTTGCAGGCGATGTCCTGTGTCTCGCCTGTTTTGACGTTGCGCACGGTGATGCCTTCCACGCCGAGAGGTGTGTCTGTGCCAGTGACCTCAACCATCTCATGATCCCACAGTGGGACGATTTTTTCGTTCTTCATCAGGCGATCGATAAGGATTTTTTCAGCGCGCAGCATGTCACGGCGGTGCACCAGCGTAACTTTTGAAGCAAAGTTGGTCAGAAACAAGGCCTCTTCAACAGCTGTATTGCCGCCACCGATCACCACGATTTCCTGACCGCGGTAGAAAAAGCCGTCACAAGTGGCACAGGCCGATACGCCAAAGCCCTTGAATTTTTCTTCGCTCTCAAGGCCCAACCACTTGGCCCGCGCGCCTGTTGCCAGAATAACCGCGTCGGCGGTGTAGGTCGTGCCGCTGTCGCCGTGGGCGGTGAAGGGGCGGGAGGTTGTGTCGAGCTTGGTGATGATATCACCGATGATCTCGGTACCCATCGCGGTGGCGTGATCCTGCATGCGGACCATCAAATCAGGGCCCTGAACTTCCGTATCACCAGGCCAATTTTCGACTTCGGTTGTGGTGGTAAGCTGGCCGCCCGGCTCAATACCCTGAACCAAGATTGGGTTCAGCATGGCACGACTTGCATAGACGGCGGCGGTATAGCCAGCAGGGCCAGAACCGATGATGAGAACTTTGGTGTGGCGTATGTCGGCCATGGCGGGCTTCCCTTTATGGTGCGGCTTTTGAGGCCGTGAATGAGGTGGCAGAAGACTGCGGTCAGCGAAAAGATATAAACAGCATTTTCAGGGGTTGAAAGGGGGCGGCTGAGCGAATAGCTGCGCATAATTATTGCGCAATGTTGAAATATTGTTGCGCGCTCAAAACGGCTAACGTAAGAAAGGCGCTGAACTTTATGGGGATACTTTAATGGCTGGTGCAAAACTGGACCCGATTGACCGGATGATTTTGGCCGAACTTCAAGCGGATGGCCGCATGACAAACGTGGAATTGGCCAAGCGCGTGGGTATTTCTGCGCCGCCGTGTTTGCGCCGTGTGCGCACGCTTGAGGATGCAGGCTACATCAAAGGTTATCACGCTCAGGTTGATGCGCGCGAGCTTGGTTTTGAAGTGCAGGTGTTTGCGATGGTGGGTTTGCAGTCTCAGGCGGAAAATGATCTGCGCGAGTTTGAGCAGCGTTGCGAAGGGTGGCCGTTGGTGCGCGAGTGTCACATGTTGAACGGTGAAGTTGATTTCATTTTGAAATGTGTGGCCCCTGATCTGAGTAGTTTTCAGTCGTTTTTGACTGGCGAGTTGTTGACCGCGCCAAATGTTGGCAGCGTTAAAACATCGTTAGTCATTCGCGGCGCCAAAAATGAGCCGGGTGTGCCGTTTGACGTGTTAGAAAGTCGTCTCAACACTGAGGCGTAAGTCGGTAATACTCTGCGGGCCTAGGCGATTTGCTTGTCCGGGCTATGGCCGTCACTGACGATGCGCGGATAGGCCAGAGGGCCGAAATCACTGACACGTGTGATATGCGGAAAAAACGATAAGTAGAGTTCAAGCATCTGCGCATTTGTTTGCGCGGTTGCCTGCTGGCCCGGGTGATATGTCTCGATACCCATACCGTTTGCGAAGATCACAGCGTGTCGCTTTAGCGCAATATGATAGACTTGAACGGGGCTTGGCGGCGTGACCTCAATGACATTCATGCCGTCGATAAGCGCGCGCACAGGCACCAAAGCGCCGTCTGTGCCCAACGTATCTGTGCAATTTTGCCCGCGTTGCAAGACGCGCGCTTTTGGTCCCAGCATGAGATCCGGAGCAGGCCTGCCCATTCCGAAACTGTCCATGGGTAACCGCGTGAGGCGACCCATTTCAGGGGATTGGCGCGGTGCATTTGGAACCAGCGTCAGTGTGCCTTTCCAAAGAACGGTCTTTTGGGTGGTGCGGCTGTTGTGAGAAGTCGTGATTACATCTCCGGGCCAAAGATCTTCAATCGCGCGTGGGCCGTCTGGTGTTGCGATGAGTGTTCCACGTGCAATCGCCGCAAAGGCGCTTTCGAATAAATCGGATGCGGGTGCGAGTTGTGAGATATCTGCGATCGTGCCGTCAGGCCGCAGGAAGCTGGCCTCGTACTTGCGCAGCAACGGCTTGTTGGGCTGGCGTGGCGGTTGTGCCGTAAGCGTGCGTGCGGACACGGCTGTTGGCTTTTTTGAACCTACTTGGGTTATGGGGCGTGGTGGATAATACATCGGCACCTCAAGGTGTTGTTTACGCGGCAGTTTTCGTAGGTTCAGACGCCAGCGAAGATGATGTGGGTGTGGCTTGGCGCGGCTCGCCTAAGAGTGCTTTCTTGCTGCTGCGTGACCACGGCATTTGGTGGTGTTGCGCAGTTTCGGATGCTGCAATTAGGCGTTTTATCCATTTGGGGTGCGCGGTCATGGCAGGCTCCGTACTCATTAAAGTTTGAACCAACCTGCACGGCCAATGCGGCGCGAATACGGACGAAATTGCATCAATTGGGGTATGTTTGGGGCAGGCTGATGGATAATTTACGCCTGCAACATGGTTTCGCCGCAATAGTTAACGGCAAAAAACGCAAGCAGCTTATAAAGTAATGGCCGAGATCAACCGCCCGTAGTCAGCTTCGTTCTGATGACAGCTGCGACGATAGCTAAAGAAGCGTGCTGGATCGGCATAGGTACAATGACGTGTCCATTCTGCGTGTCCAACGCCAGCGTCACGCAGTAGTTTTAGGCCAAAAGATGGTAAGTCAAATTGGTACTTTTTGGGGGTATTGCCGCCAGCAAAAAAACGCGCGTTTTCAGCGTCATGATCCATGAATTCTTCGAGAAACTCTTGGCCGACCTCGTAGTTCTCTTGACTGATGCTGGGCCCGATTATGGCTGTGATATTATGCCGGACCGCGCCAAGTTTTTCCATTTGCGAGATGGTGTTTTCTAAAACGCCTGCCATTGCGCCGCGCCAGCCTGCGTGGGTCGCACCTATGACACCCGCCTCCGGATCGCTGAATAAAACGGGCTGACAATCCGCAGTCAAAATGCCCAATACGGCCCCTTTGGCGTTTGTGACCATCGCATCCGCGCGCGTTCGGGCCTCGGCTGCGTGGGGCGATGTGATCACATGAACGTCGGCTGAGTGGTGTTGGAAAACCGTGTGTAACTGTGTGACCGGGACACCAAAATGTGCGGCGACGCGGCTTCGGTTGATCGCAACGGCTTGGGATTGATCGCTGCTGCCTTGTCCGCAGTTCAGGCCGTGAAATACACCCGATGAAGCGCCACCAACGCGGGTGAAAAACCCGTGGCGACAATCGCGCAGTGCGTCAGATGTGATGACATCAAGGGCCATGAGGTATTAAAACTCCAGTCCGGCAATGGGGTGTGCGTCGTGCGGCGTGATGCCCAACACTTTGAATAGAGTTCCCATTTCATCAGGGTGGGTCAAGCGCTTATGCGCGGCGATATGCTGCTCAAGGGCGGTGCCGCTGAGTTTGCCAGCAAGGCTTTGGGCGCGCGCAGTGATGCCAAGACGTTCCAGAAAGACACCTTGGGGCGTCATCAAAGATGGCGTTGCACCACTGGCTTTGGCGGCATCTGCCAAGGCCTCAAAATCAACATGGGCAGTGAGATCAGCGATGCCAAGATGGGTCAATGGATCAACGGGTTTGTGGTTTGATAGGGCCTGAAATGTATCGCCGTTGCTGCGCCAATCACCGTAGTCGATCACCAAGCCCGCGCCGCCGTTTTGCGCGATATGCTCGGCAAGGTGGGACATGATTGCAGTGGCCTGTGGGCAGCTCTCTATGCGCATGTCGGGGGTCGTGTCATCCAAGCGATGTTCCAGTGCGGCGATCGGGGCGGCATCTGACAGGCCCATGATGAGGGTGCCATCTTGTGCTGCGATCAAATGCTCGCGCCAGCCGTCTTTGTCACGGGTGAACTGACGGATAGGAAGTGCATCGAAGAACTCGTTTGCGACTGCGAAAAGCGGCAGTTTGGGCAGATCTGTCACCGTTGTGTGGTGGGAGACGTTGAACCCTGAAAGGATGTCTAGCTGGGCCTTTTGCAGCACTGGTGATGCTTCGATGAGATGAATTTCGGCTGCGTCATGAAAGCCTTTAACCCCTTTTGTGGCGCGTAAAATATCGGCCATTAGGGTTCCGCGGCCCGGGCCCAGCTCGGCCAGCGTAAAGCGGGTTGGTGCCCCTTGATCCATCCACGTTTGGGCAAGCGCGAGGCCGATGACCTCACCAAACATTTGACTGATTTCAGGGGCTGTTATGAAGTCACCAGTCACGCCCAAAGGATCGCGGGTTGTGTAGTATCCCAGCGTAGGATGTAGCAGGCAGGTCTGCATGAATTGCGCAATGCTCAGGGGACCTGTTGCTTTGATCTGTGCAAGCATATGATCTTTGAGAGTGAGCTCCCGGGCGCCTTGTTCTTCCGTCATCGGAAAGCGCGCCGGATCAAAAAGAGCCCTACAAAGATCATGGGCAAAGACAGAAACTGCCCCATGGTCAGCCCGTATCCGTTGACCTGCCATGCCAGCCCGAGCGGGTTGTTAAGCGTCACAAATTGCGCGTCAGGCTGGCGGACAAATTCGACCGCAAAGCGCGCCATTCCGTACCCTGCAAAGAAGATGCCTGTCGCAGCGCCTTGGCGTTTGAGTAGGCCGCGGCGGAAGGCGAAATAAAGCAGAACCGCTCCCAAAATGAGACCTTCAAGAGCGGCTTCATAGAGCTGTGAGGGGTGGCGCGCACATGCGCCGATAATTCCCGCACAGGCTTGGGCGGCCTCACCCGGGAAGATCACCCCCCAAGGCGCGTCTGTCGGGCGGCCCCAAAGTTCGGCGTTGATGAAGTTTGAAACGCGGCCAAGAAGTAACGCGGGTGGGACAGCAATTGCCAAGCTATCAGCAAGTGGCCAGAGGGCGACCTTGTTGCGGTGGGTCCAGATGTAGGCCAATAAAACAACGCCCAAAAAGCCCCCGTGAAACGACATGCCGCCGGTCCAGATGGCGGGAATTTCAAGTGGGTTCTGCAGGTAATAGGCAGGCTGATAGAAAAAGACATATCCCAATCGCCCACCCAAAATAACACCAACCACGATCCATGTTAGAAGGTCCTCGGCCTGTTCTGGGCTGAATGGGCTTGTGTCTTTTGACCACAAAGCGGGACGGCGCAAAGCGGCGACAATGATGCGCCAACCGATGATGATGCCGACGATGTAAGCCATTGCATACCAGCGAAGGGCGAATTCCATGCCAAACAGAGAGATGCTGAAAATGTTTGGCGACAAATTAGGAAAAGGGATCGCGGCGAGCATAAATAGGACCTCCGGCGGTTGTGTCGCGTGTGCGGCCCTTGAGGCTGACCGCAATTCTGCCCATATAGGATGTAACAGTTAGCGAAAAGGCCAGACCAAATGCAAACGCGTAACAAAATTATGGACGACATCAGCCAGCTTATGACCAACGCCATGGGTGTAGCCCAAGGTGCCAAGGACGAAGCAGAAAACGCAATGAAATCAATGATGGACCGCTGGTTGGCGGACCGTGAATTGGTAACGCGCGAAGAATTTGACGCCGTGCGCGCGATGGCTGTGAAAGCCCGCGAAGAGAACGCGGCCTTGCTTGCCCGGCTTGAGGCGCTTGAAGCTAAGGGCAAGAAAAAGGGTTAAACTCGCTCCCTTGTTTTAACCAGATTTCGAAATTTGAGCCGGCTCTTCTTTGTGAAGGGCCGGTTTTTTCGTGGTTAATTATTACGATTGCCGATTAAGCGCCAAAAATAGTGGTAAATGCCATCTTACCCACAAGTTATTGAGGTTATCCCCAAATATTGTCTTTACAGGCCCCCATGCGATGGCACAGCATGTAGCTAAGGGGCGAGGGGCAACCACACCCCCTTGAGTAGGTACCCTAGCGCTAGGTCGACTGCCATCGACGGCGCCAACACCTGAAAGGCCACAAAATGGCACTCTCTGAGCAGTATTTGGACGCCGAAGACCTTCATCCAATTGATATCGTTGAACATCTTGCTGAACATCATGACTGGCAGTTTGATCGCATTCATGATGATCAGATTGCAATGGCGGTTGAGGGGCAGTGGCGGACGTATTCAATTACGCTGGCTTGGGTCGCATCCGATGAGACGTTGCGGTTGATTTGCACGTTCGACATGGAGCCGCCGAAAGACCGGATGCCTGCGTTGATGGAGGCCCTGAATGCGGTGAATGACCGGTGTTGGGCCGGGGCGTTTTCGTATTGGGAAGAGCAAAAGCTGATGGTGTTCCGATACGGGTTGATCCTTGCGGGTGGGCAGATTGCCAGCCCCGAGCAGATTGATACGGCAATTAATGCAGCAGTTATGTCCGCTGAAAGATATTACCCCGCGTTTCAGCTTGCGACATGGGGCGACACCAGTGTTGAGGCTGCCTTACAAACGGCCATTGCGGAAGCTTACGGGCGCGCCTAACTTGCCTTGAAAACGGCAGGGGGCGTCTATGAATTTAGGACAGATTGAACAGCGCGGCATGGTTTTGTTGGGCTGCGGAAAAATGGGTTCGGCAATGTTGCGTGGGTGGCTTGCCGACGGGCTTTCGACGCAAGCCGTGAGCGTGATTGATCCGTTTCCAAGCGCGTGGCTGAGCGAATGTGGCGTGCGCGTTAATCAAGAATTGCCTGCTAATCCTGCGCTCGTTCTGATCGCCGTGAAGCCGCAAATGATGGGTGATGCGCTGCCGCAAATGCAAGCGCTCGGCAACGGTGACACTGTCTTTTTGTCAGTCGCCGCGGGGGTGACCTTGGCGAATTTGTCCAATGTTTTGGGGGCGAAAACGCCAATCATTCGAGCCATGCCAAACACGCCGGCCGCCGTTGGGGCGGGCATCACGGCGTTGATCGGAAATGCCGAGGCAACGCCCGATCATTTAGACATGGCAGAGGCCTTGTTGCGTGCCGTGGGGCAGGTGGTGCGTCTGGACAACGAAGATCAGATGGACGCGGTTACGGGGGTGTCTGGGTCCGGTCCGGCGTATGTTTTCAATATGATTGAGGCGCTGGCAGCGGCGGGCCAAGCCCAAGGGTTGGGTGCGGATTTGGCGATGCAGCTTGCAAAAGCCACGGTTGCAGGGGCGGGGCAATTGGCGGCGGCATCAGAAGAAACCCCATCCGAGTTAAGGGTCAATGTGACATCCCCTAATGGAACCACCCAAGCGGGACTGGAGGTTTTGATGGATGGGAAAGACGGCCTTGCACCCTTGATGAGCAAAACAGTGGCTGCTGCAACCGCGCGTTCAAAGGAACTGGCAAATGGCTAAGATTTCTTTTGATGATTTTATGAAAGTGGACATCCGTGCAGGCAAAGTTGTGCGTGCGGAACCATATCCTGAAGCGCGCAAACCGGCGATCAAACTTTTGATCGATTTCGGGGGCGACATTGGCGAAAAACGCTCCAGTGCGCAGGTTACCGATCATTATTCGCCCGAGGGGCTTGTGGGTAAAACGGTGATGGCGGTGGTGAATTTTCCACCACGCCAGATCGGTAAATTCATGTCTGAAGTGCTGGTGTTGGGCGTGAGTGATGCGCAAGGGGGGATTGTGTTGATTTCGCCCGATCAAGATGTGCCAATTGGGGGGCGACTACATTGACTAAGCTATTGATTACACGAAACTTACCACAAGACGTGCTTGAGGCAGCAAAGGCGGTAGCTGATGTAACGGTCCGCGAAGATCAGTCCCCAATGTCCGCGCAAGAGGCGGCTGAAATGCTGCAAGCGTATGATGTGATCCTGCCCACGTTAGGCGATCAATTCAGCGCTGCGGCTTTTGGTGCGGCGCCAAATCCGCGTTGTAAAATGCTCGCAAATTTTGGGGTGGGTTATAATCACATTGATGTTTTGGCGGCCCAAAAGGCAGGTGTTTCAGTTTCCAATACCCCTGGTGCGGTGACTGATGCGACTGCTGATATTGCGATGTCGTTGATCTTGATGAGTTGTCGTCGGCTTGGCGAAGGTGAGCGGATGGTTCGTGCAAACGCATGGGATGGATGGCATCCCACACAACTGTTGGGCATGCATATTGGCGGCAAAACCCTTGGGATCATCGGTATGGGGCGGATCGGCAAAGCAATCGCCCGCCGCGCAGCCGCTGGTTTCGGAATGAATGTAATATTCTACAACCGCTCAACGGTTGACGCGCCTGAACATGGCACACAGGTACCCGAGATTTCACAGGTGTTAGGGGCGTCGGATGTGGTTGTACTGGCCGTGCCGGCAACGCCGCAAACCCACCGTTTGATGAACGCTGAGCGATTTGCGCAGATGCAGCCCCATGCACATTTGATCAATATCGCGCGTGGCGATGTGGTGGATGAGGCGGCCTTGGTCGATGCGCTGCAAAGTGGTCAAATCGCCGGTGCGGGCCTTGATGTATATGAGCGCGAGCCAGTTGTGTCAGAGGCGCTTTTGCAGATGGAAAACGTGGCGCTGCTGCCGCATCTTGGCACCGCGGCCCTTGAGGTGCGCGTTGATATGGGACTGATGGCGGTGCGCAATGTTGCCGCGCATATCAACGGCGCGCCACTGCCTAATCTGGTTCTGCCATGAGCTGCGCTGCTAGCTGACTGCTTCGCGCCAATGACGGCGGCAGAGCGAGACATATGTCTCATTGCCGCCAATTTGCACTTGGGCGCCGTCTTTTAGGGCCTGCCCGCTTTCATCTTGACGCACGACCATGGTCGCCTTGCGCCCGCAGTGACAGATTGTGCGGACTTCGCGCATCTCATCCGCAAGGGCCAGCAACGCCGCAGAGCCGGGGAAAAGTTCGCCGCGAAAGTCTACGCGCAAACCGTATGCCATGATGGGCACGTTGAGGTCATCTACCGCGCGGGCCAGTCCCCAAACTTGCTCTTTGGTTAGAAACTGCGCCTCGTCGATGAACACGCACGCACACGGACCGGCCTCAAGGCGCGCTGAAATTTTGGCAAAAAGATCGTCGGTTTCGTCGAATGTGTCGGCCTCAACGCCGATGCCAATACGGCTGGCGATGCGGCCTTCACCGGCGCGGCGATCAAAGCGGGCGGTTAGCAAATAGGTCTGCATGCCGCGCTCGATATAGTTGTGAGACGCCTGCAACAGCACCGTGGATTTGCCCGCGTTCATTGTAGAGTAATGAAAGTAAAGTTTTGCCATAGGGTCTGCTACCCCAAGGATTGTCTGAACTGCAAGATGCAAGACGCGCCAAGTGAGATTTGGCCTTGAAGCGGCGTTATGAATGCGGGACGCTTTGGGCAAATGCCGGTTGGCACAGGTTTATTCAGGAAAGCGCTCAGATGTCTGACACATCTCTTTTTGATCCCGCACAGCTTCATTCAATTTCGCCCAACGGTTTGGTGGGGCAGGGCGATGACGGTCATCCGCCGCGTATTTTGATGCTCTACGGATCGGTGCGCCCGCAAAGTTATTCTCGTGCCGCCGCCCAAGAAGGGGCGCGCGTTCTTGAGGCGCTTGGAGCGGACGTTCGGTCCTTTGACCCCTCCGGTCTGCCCCTTCCTGATGATGCGGCACCGGAGCATCCCAAAGTGGCGGAGCTACGGGAGCTTGCCCTGTGGTCCGAGGGGATGGTCTGGTCCAGTCCCGAGAGGCATGGCGCGATGACGGCGATCATGAAAGCCCAAATTGACTGGCTGCCTTTGTCGGCGATTGGCGGCATTCGCCCAACCCAAGGTAAAACACTGGCGTTGATGCAGGTGTCCGGTGGCTCGCAAAGTTTCAACACAGTGAACCAAATGCGCATCTTGGGCCGTTGGATGCGGATGATAACAATCCCGAACCAGTCAAGCATTCCCAAGGCGTGGCTTGAATTTGAAGAAGGCCGGATGAAACCAAGCGCACTTTATAATCGGATTGTCGATGTGATGGAGGAACTGGTTAAGTTCACCTACATGACGCGCGGCCGTTCTGCGTATTTGACGGACCGGTATTCAGAGCGGGTTGAAACGGCCGAGGCAGTGCACAAGCGCGTGTCACAAAAAGACTAACCTGCTTTTCGCAAAATAACGCTGCCCACGGAATACCCCGCGCCGAAACTACAAATCAGACCGTGATCACCGGCTACCATGTCATCAGAGTGCTGTGAAAAAGCGATGATGCTGCCCGCACTTGAGGTGTTGGCGTAGTCTTGCAGAATGTTGGGTTGCTCGCCATTTTCGGGCACACGGCCAAGGACCTTTTTGCCGATGTAGTCATTCATGGTTTTGTTGGCTTGGTGTAACCAAAGGCGCTTCAGCTCATCCGCGGCGATGTTCTGAGCGGTCATGTGATCAGCGATATGTTTGCTGACAAGCGGCAGAACTTCTTTGAAAACTTTGCGGCCATTTTGCATGAACTGCATGTCGCGGCGATCGTCCATGTGATCATGGGTGCGGCGCAAAAATCCGTTGTTGTTACGGATATTGTTTGAAAACGACGTGGCGCATAGGGTTGAGGTGATCTCAAAATGCGGGCCTTTGGCATCCTCGGCGCGTTCGATCAAAACTGCCGTTGCCACATCGCCAAAAATGAAATGGCAGTCCCGGTCGCGCCATTCCAGATGAGCGGAACAAATTTCGGGACAGATCACAAGAGCCGAGCGGATCGAGCCGGACTTAATCATATCGGCGGCGGCCTGAATGCCAAACGTGGCCGATGAGCAGGCGACGTTCATATCAAAAGCAAAGCCACCGGCCCCGATAAGGTCCTGAATTTCGATGGCAATTGCGGGGTAGGCGCGCTCGTGGTTTGAGGCAGCGCATAGAATGGCGTCCACATCCATGGCGGATTTCCCCGCCATATCCAGTGCCTTTTTCGCGGCTTTCATCCCCATTTCCGCCATCAAAGAGGGGGCATCATCAGCGCGTGCGTCAAGTTTGGGATACATGCGCGCGGGGTCCAGAACGCCCTCTTTATCCATCACATAGCGGTTCTCGATGCCCGATGCGTTGTGAATGAATTCCGCTGAGGAATGCGCCTTTGCGGTCACTTCGCCACTTTCGATTTTGGCTGCGTTTTCGGTGTTAAAGCGGTCCACATAGGCGTTGAACGCGACAACAAGCTCATCATTGGTGATGATGTTTTCCGGTGTGAAGACCCCGTGGCCTGTGATTGCTGCTGCGTGCATAATATGTCCCTTTGGCTTGGGGTATTTTTGCGGACACTCAATGGGTTAGGTCAAGCGCTACGTTACGGCGCTTTGGTACGGTTCGCGTGTGAAGTTTGATTTTTCAGCACGCTTCAGAAACGAAAAAGCCCGCCTAGAACCAATGGTCAGGCGGGCTTTTGTCGTACATTAGCGCTGATTGAAGGCTTAGCTTTCTTGCAGCGCTTTCACTTCGATTTCACCACCCGCGCGTGCGCGCATGGCAAGGGCAGCAGCGTGTGATGCGGCGGCTGTCGTGAAGTAGGGGATCTTGTCATAAAGAGCGACTTTGCGAATTTCACGACTGTCCTCAATGGCTTGCGCCCCTTCTGTCGTATTGAGAACCAAGCTGATTGCGCCGTCTTTCAGTTGGTCCACCACGTTCGGGCGGCCCTCATAGACTTTGTTGACCAACTCCACGCTAAGGCCTGCGTCTGTCAGGAATTTCGCAGTACCGCTGGTGGCCATCAACGTGTGCCCCAACTCAAGAAGCACAGTGGCGGCTTCTATCATTGCAGGCGTTTTGTCGCTGTCTTTGATTGAGAAGAACACTTTGCCTTCACCGCCTTGTGGAAGCTCGGTGCCAGCGCCCATTTGCGCTTTGAGGAAGGCCATGTGGAAGTCTTTGTCAGACCCCATCACCTCGCCTGTAGAGCGCATTTCTGGCCCAAGAATCGTGTCCACACCGGGGAAGCGTGCAAACGGAAGCACTGCTTCTTTGACCGCGTAGGTGTCGATTTCAGGATCAACCAGATCGAAGTCTGCCAGCTTTGCACCGGCCATGATTTGCGCGGCGATTGAGGCGATTGGGCTGTTCACAGCTTTGGCCACAAATGGCACTGTCCGTGAGGCGCGTGGGTTTACCTCGATCAGGTAGATGTCACCGTCTTTCACCGCGAACTGGATGTTCATCAGACCGACAACGTTGAGGCCCCGCGCAAGCGCTTCTGTCTGGCGGCGCAGCTCTTTGATCGTATCAGCAGTCAGTGAGTAGGGTGGCAGCGAACAGGCACTGTCACCTGAGTGTACGCCGGCTTCTTCGATGTGCTGCATGATGCCTGCGACGTGCACATCTGTGCCGTCGCTTAGCGCGTCAACGTCGATCTCAACGGCACCGGACAAGTAGCTGTCCAGCAGCACTGGGCTGTCGCCAGAGACCACGACGGCCTCGTTAATGTAGCGGGTCAAGTGTGCGTCGTCGCGAACGATTTCCATCGCGCGGCCACCCAAAACATAAGACGGGCGGATCACCAACGGATAGCCAACGTCTTGGGCGATCGACATGGCTTCAGCGTCAGAATGTGCAATGCCATTCTTGGGTTGCTTCAGCTCAAGACGCTCAACAAGGGCTTGGAAACGCTCACGATCTTCTGCCAGATCAATCGCGTCGGGGGATGTACCGAGGATCGGGATACCAGCGGCTTCAAGACCATTTGCAAGCTTCAGCGGGGTCTGTCCGCCGAATTGAACGATCACACCGTGCAGGGTGCCGTTCTCTTGCTCAACGCGCAGGATTTCCATGACATGTTCAAATGTCAGCGGCTCAAAATAGAGGCGATCCGACGTGTCATAATCCGTTGAGACAGTCTCGGGGTTGCAGTTGATCATGATGGTTTCATAGCCCGCGTCGGTCAGCGCGTAGCACGCGTGGCAACAGCAGTAATCAAACTCAATGCCTTGGCCGATCCGGTTTGGACCACCACCCAGAATGACAACTTTCTTACGCTCGGATGGGCGCGCCTCACATTCGGGCGTACCCATGATGGGCGCTTCGTAAGTGGAGTACATGTAAGGCGTTTGCGCCTCAAATTCGGCAGCACAGGTATCGATACGCTTGAACTGTGCGACCACGCCAAGGTTCTGGCGGGCGCGGCGTACGTTGTCTTCGTCCCGGCCCGTCAGAGTGGCAAGACGCGCATCTGTAAAGCCCAGCATTTTGATTTTGCGCAGGGCGTGTTCGTTGGTGGGTAGACCGTTCTTGCGAATGTCTGCCTCGGCGTCGATGATTTCGCGGATACGCGCAAGGAACCAAGGGTCGAACGCAGTTGCTGCGTGAATTTCGTCGTCGCTGAGACCTTCGCGCATGGCTTGGGCAATTACGCGGATCCGGTCCGGTGTTTGTTTTGCCAGCGCTTTTACCACTGCTGATTTCTCAGGCGCGCCTTCGATTTTGATCTCGTCAAAGCCAGTCAGACCCGATTCCATCGAGGCCAACGCTTTCTGCATCGATTCGTGGATGGTCCGGCCAATGGCCATCGCCTCGCCCACGGATTTCATCGCGGTGGTCAAATAAGGCTCAGAGCCGGGGAATTTCTCAAAGGCAAACTTTGGAATCTTGGTGACCACATAGTCGATTGTGGGTTCAAAGCTGGCGGGTGTGACGCGAGTGATGTCGTTGTCCAACTCATCAAGCGTGTAGCCCACGGCCAGTTTGGCGGCAATTTTTGCAATCGGGAAACCGGTCGCCTTGGAGGCCAGCGCGGAAGAGCGTGACACACGCGGGTTCATCTCAATGACAACCATGCGGCCGTCTTTGGGGTTCACCGCCCATTGTACGTTTGACCCACCTGTTTCAACGCCAATTTCGCGCAAAACGTTGATGCTGTGTGTGCGCATCAGTTGGTATTCTTTGTCCGTCAGGGTCAGCGCAGGAGCAACCGTGATACTGTCGCCTGTGTGCACGCCCATCGGATCAATATTCTCGATTGAGCACACGATGATGGCGTTGTCTGCTGTGTCGCGCACAACTTCCATCTCGAACTCTTTCCAGCCCAAAAGTGATTCATCAATCAGGATTTGATTGACGGGCGATGCATCAAGGCCGGTTTTGCAGAAGTGTTCATAGTCATCGCGGTTATACGCAACGCCGCCGCCGGTGCCGCCCATCGTGAAAGCAGGGCGGATAATCGCGGGCAGGCCGATATCTTCGAGGGCGGCCATACATTCGTCCATTGTGTTGGCGATTGTGGCGCGCGGGTTTTCGATGTTCAGGC
Organism: Nereida sp. NH-UV-3; assembly: GCF_042939535.1. Classification (NCBI taxonomy): domain Bacteria; kingdom Pseudomonadati; phylum Pseudomonadota; class Alphaproteobacteria; order Rhodobacterales; family Roseobacteraceae; genus Nereida; species Nereida sp. NH-UV-3. The sequence continues at coordinate 2,167,980 of NZ_CP132157.1, forward strand.
GGTCCATCGCCTCACGGAACAGCTTACGGTCTTCGGCCATTTCGATGGCTTCGCGTTTGGCGCCGATCAGCTCAACGTTGAATTTCTCAAGCACGCCCATGTCATCAAGAGCCAGCGAGGTATTCAGGCCCGTTTGACCGCCCATTGTGGGCAACAGCGCGTCGGGGCGCTCTTTCTCGATGATCTTGGAAACGACCTCTGGGGTGATCGGCTCGATGTAGGTTGCATCGGCAAGGCCGGGGTCTGTCATGATGGTGGCAGGGTTCGAGTTAACCAAGATAACCCGGTACCCTTCTTCGCGCAGTGCCTTACAGGCTTGGGCGCCAGAGTAGTCGAACTCACAAGCTTGGCCAATCACAATAGGCCCCGCTCCGATGATCATGATTGACTTGATATCAGTGCGCTTTGGCATGGCAGTGCCCTCGGTTGTGATTGCAAATTGTCGTGCGTTATAGGCATCGCGCGGCGCGGTGCAAGGGGATTGGCACGCTGATCTATAAAACAATGCAGCACCGCGTGCACGCGCGCATTTTCCTTGTGCCTTTTGCGGCTGGTTTGCATGCGGCATCCGCGCGATAGGCCTGTTTGGGGCGTCATGGTCCTGCAATGGGGCTAAATGCGGGTAATTATGGGAGATTGGCGTTGGAATTGGGCGCTTTCCCTTGACTTTACGGGGTAGGCGCGGTGTATCGCGTCAGACCTGATATTCATGGGAAAGAGCCGATTATGCACGCCTACCGCAGCCACACTTGCGCCGATCTAAACAAATCAAACGTGGGCGAGACCGTTCGCCTGTCCGGTTGGGTGCACCGCGTGCGTGATCACGGCGGGTTGTTGTTCATCGATTTGCGCGACCACTACGGCATCACGCAAGTCATGGCCGATCCCGACAGCCCCGTATTTTCCGAGATTGAGAAAGTCCGCAGCGAATGGTGTATCCGCATTGATGGCAATGTCATGGCGCGGGACGAAAGCCTTGTGAACCCCAAGATCCCAACTGGTGAAATTGAGGTGTTCATTCGTGACATCGAAGTGCTGGGCGCGTCTGCTGAACTGCCCTTGATGGTGTTCGGTGAGCAGGAATACCCCGAAGAAACCCGCCTGAAGTACCGCTACCTCGATCTGCGCCGCGAAAAATTGCAGCGTAACATGGCGATGCGCTCAGACGTGGTGGCATCCATGCGCAAGCGGATGTGGGACTTAAACTTCCGCGAATATCAAACGCCGATCATCACAGCCTCAAGCCCAGAGGGCGCCCGTGATTTCTTGGTGCCCTCACGTCTGCACCCGGGTAAATTCTATGCGCTGCCCCAAGCGCCACAGCAGTTCAAACAGCTGATCATGGTGTCCGGCTATGATAAATATTTCCAGATCGCGCCGTGTTTCCGCGACGAAGATCCCCGTGCGGACCGCTCGCCTACTGATTTCTACCAGCTTGACCTTGAGATGTCGTTTGTTGAGCAGCAGGACGTCTTTGATACGATCCAACCAGTCCTAACAGGTGTTTTTGAGGAGTTCGGTGGTGGACGCGCTGTTGATCAGGAGTGGCCGCAGATTTCATATAAAGATGCAGCCCTTTGGTACGGCACCGACAAGCCTGACTTGCGTAACCCGATTAAAATGCAGGTTGTGTCCGATCATTTCCGTGGATCAGGTTTTGCTATTTTCGCCAAATTGCTTGAGCAAGAAGGCACTGAAATTCGCGCGATCCCTGCGCCAAAAGGTGGATCACGTAAGTTCTGTGACCGTATGAATGCCTTTGCGCAAAAAGAAGGTCTGCCTGGGATGGGCTACATCTTCTGGCGCGACCAAGGCGAGGGCATGGAGGCCGCGGGTCCGCTTGCCAAAAACATCGGTCCCGAGCGCACAGAAGCAATTCGTCAGCAACTGGGTCTTGGCGTTGGCGATGCTGCATTCTTCTTGGGCGGTAAGCCGAAGGCGTTTGAAGGCGTGGCTGGCAAAGCGCGCGTTGAAATTGGCAACGAGCTTGGCCTGACCGACCTGAACCGTTTTGCGTTCGCTTGGATCGTGGATTTCCCGATCTATGAGCGTGATGAGGAAACTGGCAAAATCGATTTTGAGCACAACCCGTTCTCAATGCCCCAAGGCGGCATGGATGCACTGGATGGCAATCCCGAAGATGTGCTGGGCTACCAATATGACTTGGCCTGTAACGGCTATGAGTTGGTGTCCGGTGCGATCCGGAATCACCGCCCAGAGATTATGTTCAAAGCGTTCGAGATTGCGGGTTACGGCAAAGACGAAGTCGAAAAACGTTTTGGTGGCATGGTTAACGCGTTCCAATACGGCGCGCCTCCCCACGGTGGATGTGCGGCGGGTATCGACCGGATTGTGATGCTTTTGGCGGATGAGGCAAACATTCGTGAAGTGATCATGTTCCCGATGAACCAACGCGCCGAAGATCTGATGATGGGCGCGCCGAACGATCCGATGAACGAACAGCTGCGCGAGTTGTCGCTGCGTGTGATTGATCCCGAATGAGCCTAGACGCGTGGCGCCCTGTTGCTCTGCCTGAACGGGTAGAATTGCGTGGGCGCTACGTTACGCTTGAGCCTTTATCTACCGATCATGAAGACGGCTTGATTGCTGCCTTCTCCGAAGACATTGGCGGTAAGATGTGGGACTGGTTGCCTACTGGGCCCTTCGCAGGAAGCCAGTATCGGGCGTGGCTTGATGCCGCCCGTATCACTAATGACCCGCTGCATTTTGCTGTGCGTATGGAAGATGGGCGTCTTGGCGGTACTTTGTCATTGATGCGTATCGATCCCAAGAACGGCGTTGCCGAAGTCGGTTGGGTGACGTTTGCGCCAAGATTGCAACGCACCCGTGAAGCGACAGAAGCAGTGTATCTGTTGATCAAATGGGCGTTTGAGGCTGGCTATCGCCGGTTTGAATGGAAGTGCAACAGCCGCAACCTCGGATCACGCCGCGCTGCGGAAAGGTTTGGCTTTTCCTATGAAGGCATTTTCCGCCAAGCAGTTGTCGTCAAAGGCCGCAACCGCGATACGGTTTGGTACGCGATGATTGACGGTGAATGGCCACAGTTGCGCGATGCATTCGAGACTTGGCTTAATGCGGACAACTTTGATGCGGACGGTCATCAGATTAAACCGTTACGCGACCTGACCGCGCCAGTTTTGGTAAGCCGAGATCCTGCTCTTTAGAAATTATTCTGGCTGGACCTAACCCGCAAAGGCACGCCCGAATGTTGTGTGGCTTTTTGCTAAATTGGCTGGGTAAAGCTTGGGTCTGTCTCGATCACGGTGTCACGGGCGAAATCTGTGGACGCGCCAATAAGTGAGGCAAGGATGCCAACGGCCAAGAATGTGGCGCCCGTGGTTAACACGATCCAATCCACAGTCCCCTTTGAGCGCGTATCTGCGTTTGCCCACAACTTTTGTGCCAGTCTTTCCATCTTGAACACCCCACAATTAAACAACCATCATGCTGATACGTTTGCTGCGTAAATGTGGCAGGTGTTTGGTGTCCTCGTGCCGATAAGATGAATTTACGTTTCAGTTACATCTTTTTGCCGCGCTAAATTACGGCGCGCGCGTTGAGGCGGTCTTGGACAAGTCCCGAAAGAGCCGCGATCGCGTTTGGGAGGTGGTGACCCTCGGTACGTGCGTCGATCAAATTATCCACAGCAATGCTAAGCTCGCGGTCCGAGGCCGTGCGTGCCACGCCTCCGGTGAATTGTGTGATGTAGTCGAGCACACGCGCGTCCGTCTCAGCACCAAGTACATCAGCGATGTGCGCCATATCATTCTGGTAAGCAATCCTGTCGGGTACGATAATTTCATCATTTACACTGCGCGGACCAGAGGGGCGCCTGTCATCGGGCAAGTGGCTGAGCACCGCGTCTTGAAAGGCTGCAAGACTGGTCAGCGGTTTTTCCAAAAAGCCATCCGCACCCGCTGCCAGAGCCATATCTTGGCCGTTTGGATCACCGCTGGTGCCCAAAATGACATCCACGCGTGGGCTCGCATTCGCCAGATCTTCAAGCAGGTCGGCACCGCTTCCATCGGGAAGGCCGATATCAATGACGATCACCGATGGTCTGTAAACTTTAAGATGGCGGCGCGCTGAAGTCAGGCAATCCGCCATCCTGATGCGCGCGCCTGAACGCAGGCACATCAACCGAAGGGCCTCACAGGCGTAGCGGCTGTCTTCGACAACAAGAATGGTTTGCCCCAGAAGAGGGCGGTCGTTGGTGGCTTTGGGGGTGGTGAGATAGTCATCAAGGCTGGGCATGGCAGTGCTCCGCTGCGGTTACTGTTGAACGATTTACGCCTTCAGAAATACGGGCGCATGCCTAACAGCGGGTTAATGTGCCGCGCTTGTGATGACTTGTTTCTGGCGGCTCATCCGCCCATAAACAGGCCAAATACTGACTGGAGACCCCACTATGATTGGCCGCCTGAACCATATCGCCATCGCCGTTCCTGACCTTGGGGCTGCGTGCGATCAATACCGCAATACGCTTGGCGCCAATGTAGGCGCGCCGCAGGATGAGCCGGATCACGGGGTGACTGTTGTGTTCATCGAGCTGCCGAACACCAAAGTGGAGTTGCTGTATCCCTTGGGCGAAGATAGTCCGATCAGAGGGTTTTTGGACAAAAATCCCGTCGGGGGCATCCATCACATGTGTTATGAAGTCGACGATATCTTGGTCGCCCGTGACAGACTAAAAGCAGATGGCATGCGTGTTCTGGGCACAGGTGAGCCGAAAATTGGCGCACACGGAAAGCCGGTTTTGTTTTTGCACCCCAAAGACTTTAACGGCTGCCTTGTCGAGCTAGAACAAGTCTAAGTGATTTAGAAAGGCCTGCCCATGTCCATCACCTCTGCTATCGTTTTGTTTGCCGTGATCTGGTTCATGGTATTTTTTTGCGTGCTGCCTTTGCGCATGGTTACCCAAGGCGACACAGGCGAAATCGTGCCTGGCACACATGCCTCTTCGCCGGCGGATGCGCAGATTAAACGGAAAGCCAAGATCACGACTTATTGGGCGATTGGCCTGTGGATTGTCATTGCGAGCACGTTGGTGTCGGGTCTTTTGACAGTTGAAAGCATCGATATGTTCAACCGTATGGGGCCCGGATCCGGCTTGCCACAAGCGGCGGGCTAAGCGCGGCTTTGCAGGGTGTGAAAAAGGTTTGTAAAGGTCGCTGCGCCCAGAATTGGGACCAGTAAGTTCAACATTGGCACGGATAAGACAACGGCCATCACACCGCCTGCCAGCCAAATTCTAAGCGCATGTTTGCGCCGCAGTTGCTTTGCTTCTTTGAGACCGACACGCCGCGCGGCCACAAGTTGGAAATATTCCCGCCCCAGTAAAAAGCCGTTTAGTCCCCAAAAGATTAGCGGTGCGAAGGGCAAAAAGATCAGATATAGCACTAAGGCCAGAAGATTAGCGCCTGCCATCACGGTTAAAAACCCAAGCGAGTCCCGCAGTGTTTGTGCAATCCCGAGGGCTGTCGCAGGGGGTAAATGTGGGAAGTGGCGGGCCTCAACAGCATCGGCAACATCCTCAAGAAAAAGCCCTGTCACTGCGGATGCAACAGGCACCATCAGAAACACTGACAGGACCGCCATCAATGGGACCGCTGCCCAGCTAATGGCGTTTTCCACCCACGTAACCGTGCCGATCCACGGAAGGTTGATCTGATCAGGTAGCAGCCAGCCGATGCCCCAGATCACAGCCGCCCCAAGGCCAATGAGTGTCACAATCGTGAGAGCAATCGCTTTGGCAGCAACGCTCCAAAAAGCAGGATCAGAGAATTGCGCCGCAGCAAGTAGCACCGCCTGAAGGATCACGATGCGACCCAAGTGGTTATGCTGTCCACGTCGGGACGCGGGCGTTCGGGTGGTGGATTGGTTTCTGTGCCCAAATGGATCAACCCCGCGATGCGCTCGTGTGGTGCAAGCCCCAGATGTGTCTGCGTAAACTCTGCGTCATGACTGGCCGGCCCCGACAGCCAGTTTGCCCCCCAGCCAGATGCAAGCGCACCATTGAGCAGCGCCAGACAAACAGCACCCGCTGAATAGGTTTGCTCCAGAGGCGGAATTTTTGGGGATGGTTTGGGGCTTTCAACAACAGCTACTGCAAGATGCGCATTTGCATATTGCGCGGTTTGTTTGGCAATGATGGCGGTGTCATCGGTGCGCGCGCTTACAAATTTTTCAACCTCGGCCGCGAGGCGCAGCAATGCGGGCCGCTGCAACACGATAAAGCGCCACGGCTCAAGCTTGCCATGATCGGGCGTGCGCGCAGCGATGGTCAAAAGGGCGCGCAGATTATCGTCGCCGGGAACCGGAGTGGTAAGGGTCTTTGCTGGACGTGAGCGGCGCGATTGCAAAAAAGCCAAAGCGGCGGTGTTCGGTGCGGGCATGACGGATCCTTTATAGCGCCTTCGCCCCTATGTTGCGGTTTGCGCGCGTAGGTTCAAGATGCAGCGCGCGCTTGGCGCCTTTTGTGCATGCCGAACAGCAGTGGTGCGAGTATCCGATCATAGACAAAAACTGCTATTGGGTGGATGACGGGCAGGGCCACCAAACGTGCAAGCCAGCGGAAACGCGGCATTTCCCCCCACAAAATAACAAAGGCATCCACACCGGCCACAAGTTTTCCCTCATGCAGCACATGAAGGCGCTTGGCCGCTTCATCAGGTGTCAAGCCAAGGGCATCAAGGTCCGTCGCCGTCAGGTCCGTGAATGTCAGCGGCAGGGCCTTAGCTTGCGCATAGCGGGCGTATCCGTTGACCTCGCGCGAGCAAATTGGGCACGAGCCGTTGTATATGATCTCTGTCTTTTCCATATTTCGTAGGTAGTCTTGGCTTTTGGTTTTGACAGGGGGTGCGGCGAAAGGGGCTGGCTCTTTTTGTGGCGCTGCTGATAATGGGCGGGACAGTTTTGGGACGTAAAGGACGTTTGAGTATGCGTGTTTGGTTGGTTTTTGCACTTATGTTTTTGGCTGCGTGCCAACCGTCTGGGGTAGATAGTAGTAAGCCCACTTCCGAAGGTATTCCTGCGCAAACTGCTCAAAGCAATGATGGCTCAGCCCTTGGGTTGCGCGCGGGCACACAAGCGTTTGCGCGCGCGGTAGCGCGGGTTGAACCTGTTGCAGAACGGATGTGCGCGCGTTCCACCAAGGGACTGAATTGCGATTTCAAAATCCTGCTTGATGACAATCCGCGCAAGCCGCCGAATGCGTTTCAAACTCTTGAGCGCTCAGGCAGACCTGTCATTGTGTTTACGGCGTCCCTGTTGGCCCGTGCCCATAATGATGATGAGATTGCCTTTGTCTTGGGGCATGAAGCGGCGCATCACATCAAAAACCATCTGGTACGACAGCGCACCAATGCCATCGCGGGAGCGGTGCTTTTGGGTAACTTGGCTACCCTGACGGGCGCGGGTGCCATTGGTGTTCAAACGGCTCAGGAACTTGGGGCGGCTGTGGGCGCGCGCAGCTATTCCAAAGATTTTGAGTTGGAAGCAGACCGTCTGGGCACAGCGATCACTGCACGTGCGGGGTATGACCCTGTGCTTGGCTCTAAGTTTTTCACGCGCATTCCTGACCCGGGGGACCGCTTTTTGGGAACGCACCCGCCGAACGCGGACCGTGTTAAGGCCGTGCGTGATACCGCCGCTAAACTGTAAGGTGTGGCTGACTTAGCGTGTGTTCACAGCACCCCAAAGGTCGTACTCAGACGCCTCATCCACGGTCACGGATACGATTTCGCCAACTTGTAGGTCGCTGGTGTTTTCGTCGATGAAAAGGTTGCCATCAATCTCGGGGGCATCGGCTTTGGTCCGGCATGTGGCCACGCCGTCCTCATCGATGTCATCAATGATCACATCCATTGTGTGCCCCACTTTTGCGGCAAGCTTTTGGGCGGAAATGGCTTGGGCTTTTTCCATGAAACGGTTCCAGCGGTCTTGTTTAACTTCTGCCGGCACATGGTCTGGCAACGCGTTTGATCGCGCACCGTCCACGTTTTCATATTGAAAACATCCGACACGATCGAGCTGTGCTTCATCAAGCCAATCGAGCAACGTCTGGAACTCGGCCTCGGTCTCGCCCGGATAGCCCACAATAAACGTAGAGCGCAGCGTGATGTCGGGGCAGGTCGCCCGCCAAGCTGCGATTTCGTCTAAGGTTTTTGAGGCCGCAGCGGGACGCGCCATGCGTTTTAGAACATCAGGGTGCGCATGCTGAAACGGAATATCAAGATAGGGCAGAACACCACTTGTAGGGTCCGCCATCAAGGGGATCATGTCGCGCACGTGTGGGTACGGATAGACATAATGCAGACGGATCCACGCGCCAAGTGTTCCCAAATCACGGGCTAAATCAGTGATATGCGCGCGGTGACCGCGATCTTCGGAATGTTTTATGTCAACGCCGTAGGCCGATGTGTCCTGACTAATGACCAGTAGTTCACGTACTCCTGCATCGACCAGCTTTTCGGCCTCACGGATCACCGCATGGGCAGGGCGGCTTACAAGGCGACCGCGCATGTCAGGGATGATGCAGAACTTACACTTGTGGTTACAGCCTTCGGAAATTTTCAGGTAGCTGTAGTGGCGCGGTGTCAGGCTGACGCCGGTCGCGGGCAGCAGATCAATGAAGGGATCAGGCGCGGGTGGCACAGCCGCATGAACTGCGTCCAGAACCTGTTCATACTGATGGGGGCCAGTGACGGCTAAAATATTGGGGTGATGTTCGCGGATATAATCGGGCTCCGCGCCCAAACAGCCGGTGACAATCACCTTACCGTTTTCAACCAATGCCTCGCCGATGGCATCAAGGCTTTCGGCCTTGGCGCTGTCTAGAAAACCACAGGTGTTCACAATGACAGCATCCGCACCGGTATAATCAGGACTGATGGCATAACCTTCTGCACGCAGGCGAGTAAGGATCCGTTCACTATCAACCAGCGCTTTCGGACAGCCAAGAGACACCATTCCAAGGGTAGGCTGGCCACTGCGTGGTTGCTCACCAAAGCGCGCTTGTGGCGCCAGATCGGGACGAATGTTTGGAGGGTTCTCAGCCATTTGACGCTCTTTCATAAAAAGAGGCGCGTCCTTGTGAAACGCGCCGCCCTTTGGTCTTTCGTGTTCTTTTGTTCAAAAATATCCCCGCCGGAGGCATGTGCCACGGGGCACATTATATTACCGACGGCGATCGCGGCGCGATGACATGGGTTGAAATGCTACGCCGACGTGCGCCTCGCAGTAGGGCTTGCCGGCTTTCACGGGAAGTCCGCAGAACCAGAAATCTTCGGTCGCAGGGTCACCAACCGGCCACTTGCACGTGCGTTCGGTCAATTCCATCAAGCCAATCTTCTTGGATTTTTTCTCGATTTCGTTGACCTTGGCGAGAGCCTCTGGGCTAATCTCATTCGCGGACGGCTGAGGTGGTAAGGGCTGACCTGCGGGAATAATTGCACGGCGACCAGCAACTTTGGGCTGCGGGGGCGGTGCAGCACTCTCGGTCTTTGGTTGTGGTTTCGCTGCGGGCGCCGGCGCGGGTTTCTTGGCCTCCGCTTTGGGCGCTTTTTCTTTTGCGGCGGCTTTCGCACCTGCACTCCCTGCACGATTTGACAGGCCAAGGCGGTGCACCTTGCCAATAACAGCGTTACGGGTCACGCCGCCAAGCTCTTTTGCGATTTGGCTGGCCGATTGTCCCTCGCCCCACATTTTCTTCAGGATTTCGACGCGTTCATCGGTCCAGGACATTCAATGTTCCACTTTATGTTAGAGCCCGTTAGGGAGGGGCTTGAGTTCTCTGCCACAGCACTATTCTAGTCAGGCAGACCAGCAGATACAACCAACCAAGGTGCCTTTTCAATGACTGATCGCAACCTGAGTTTAGGGCAGATGGGCGCACGCCGTTTTGGACGGGTCAATTGGCTCGGTACGCGCACGTTGGCTGAACGCGAAATTCGGCGCTTTTTGAACGTTTGGACCCAGACTTTGATGGCCCCAATGATCACGGCAGGCCTGTTTTTATTGGTGTTCAACTTGGCGGTGGGGCCACGGCGCGGGGACGTGATGGGAATGCCCTTCATGGTGTTTATCACGCCGGGTGTTTTGATGATGACCGTGATCCAAAATGCATTTGCAAATACATCAAGTTCAATCTTGGTGGCGAAAGTTCAGGGAAATATTGTTGATACCTTGATGCCGCCACTGTCTGCGGCAGAGATGGTGTTGGGGTATGTGGCTGGTGCGGTCGTGCGCGGGCTGATCGTAGCGGTTTGCATTGCTATTGTGGGTCTTGGGTATTTTGGCGTGTGGCCTGCGCACCCGCTTTGGGCTTTGATGTTCGTTGTGCTGGGCGGTGCTTTGATGGGCGGTCTTGGCATTATCGCCGGTACTTTCGCCAACAAATTTGATCAAATGGCAGCGATCACCAATTTCATTGTGACGCCGTTGGCGTTCTTGTCCGGTACTTTCTATTCGGTCAGTGACCTGCCACGGGTGATGTATGTGTTAAGCCACGCAAATCCGTTTTTCTACCTAATCGATGGTGTCAGATACGGTGTGTTGGGTATTTCTGACAGCTCCCCTTGGCTTGGTCTTGGCGTATGTTTGGCAACGACTGCCCTTATTTTAGGTGTCTGTTGGTGGTGGTTTCGTACGGGCTACCGGATCAAAGCTTAGCCCGGCCTTCGCGCCATGCCAAAAGAAGCGCGCCCGTAAGAATTGTGATGGCACCTAGGATTGAGATTGCGTCCGGCATGACGTCGAAAATTACCAAGTCGTAAATGGTTGCAAAAACCAGTGTGCTGTAGCTGAACACAACAATGAAGCTGGCCTCTGCGCGCTTCATAGCGTTCACAAAACATGTCTGGGCGCAGGCCATAAGTGCGCCAAGCGCTGCAAGCGCAATCCATTGCTGGACTGTTGGCGGCTGCCAAAACGCGATGACTGCAACTGATGCTACGATGCATCCGATAAAATTATTGGTCAGCAGAATTTGAAACATCGGCTCGCGTCCCGACAGCCGTTTGATGAAAATCAATTCAACACCCAGAAAAAACGCGGCCCCAAGCGCCAAAAGTGCAGCTGGCTGAAAACTATCCGGTCCCGGGCGTAACAATATGAACGCGCCGGTAAGGGCGATTGCTGCCGCACTCCAACGCCATGGCCCAACTTTTTCACCCAGTAGTAACGCGGCCAAAGCCATACCAAACACTGGGTTGAGGAAGCTAATGGCCGTCGCGTCCGAGAGTGGGATATAGGCAACAGCAGCAAACATCAGGCACACCCCACTGCCACCAAGGCTGGTCCGGCCAATGTGAAGTCCAATGTTTGGCTTTGTGTTTAGGTGCTGCCAAAATGCCGGCAACGTCATGCAAAGTGCCAAGAATGCAAACACAAAACGACCATGGGTAATTTGTACCGGGTGCAGTGGTGCCCCAAGAGAAGTTGTTCCAAGCGCTTTGGCCAGCACGGTGGTTGCCGCTATAAACATCGTGGCCGTTATCATCAAAACAACAGCCACCAAGTTTGAGCCATTCACCTCAGGAAGGGGGGGAGGGATGACCTGATTTGCGCTTGGGGATGTGTTTGATGTCATGCCATGGGGCTTGTCGCTTTTTGCCAGACCTGTCCACATTTTTGTTTGGCTGTCTCGGATTGTTTGCACGAGGTGTCGCAACGGAGGGACCAACCGTGCCTTTTCCCACGCGCACGGTGGCTACAGGCCGGTCTGCAGAGCGAGGCAGTTCACGGGGGTCCGGATCATAAGGGGCACTTTGATGCAGGGCCGCGCGCATCATGCCGCGGCGGCGCACCCACAAGGCGAAACAAATTCCAACAAAGGTCGCGATGAAATACGTCATGCGCCTCGATAGCATGCCATTGATTAAGAAATCGTTTGCCTAAGTTTTACTCAGATCTGCGTAGGATAGCCTGCATTAATCATGTCTAACTTGACAGGTTCGCGGGCTTAGCCCATCCCTTGGCACTCGCATAATTCAAAAGGACGCTATGCTATGATCCCGTCTATTCTTCCCACCTATAATCGTGCCCCTTTGACGTTTGTCAAAGGTGAAGGCTCTTGGTTAGTGGAAGCTGACGGCCGACGCTTTTTGGATATGGCGGCGGGTATTGCGGTGATGTCTTTGGGACACGGCCATCCAGCGGTTGTTTCAGCGCTTTGTAATCAGGCTGAAAACCTGTGGCACACATCAAACCTGTATCAGATCGAGGGGCAGCAGACCCTCGCCGATAAGCTTGTTGCGCATACATTCGCGGACACTGTTTTCTTCACGAACTCAGGAACCGAAAGCTGTGAGCTGGCTGTCAAAATGGCCCGTAAGTATTTTCACGCCCGTGGTGAGGATCGGACAGAAATCATTGCGTTCAACGGCTCTTTTCATGGCCGCTCAAGCGCTGGCATCGCGGCAGCAGGTTCTGCAAAAATGACCGAAGGCTTCGGTCCTCTTTTGCCAGGATTTACCCACTTGGACATTGGCGATCATGACGGCTTACGCGCGGCAATTACAGACAAGACATGTGCCGTAATCGTTGAGCCTGTTTTGGGTGAGGGCGGGATCATTCCGGTCCCTGAACAATGCCTAAAGGGCCTGCGTGACCTGTGCGATGCCACTGGTACGTTGCTTATTTTGGACGAAGTCCAATGCGGTGTCGGTCGTACTGGTAAGCTTTTTGCGCATGAATGGTCCGGTATTTCACCTGATATCATGATGGTCGCAAAAGGTATCGGTTCCGGATTTCCGCTGGGCTGTGTGCTGGCGACGGAAAATGCAGCAAGCGGCATGAGTGCGGGAACCCACGGCAGCACGTACGGTGGCAACCCGCTTGGGTGTGCGGTCGGCAATGCTGTGATGGATATTATCGCGCAAAGCGACTTTCTTGATGACGTAGAGCGCAAAGGTACCCTTCTGAAGAGCTTGCTTGATGATCTTGTGGCGAAACATAGCGCTGTTTTTGAACTGGCGCGTGGGGCAGGCCTCATGGCGGGTCTTAAATGTCGATTGCCTGTTGGTGATGTGCTTAGCGCCAGCTACGCCCAAGAGCTTTTGGTGGTGCCAGCAGGCGACAACACATTGCGACTTCTTCCGGCGTTAACCGTAACTGACACAGAGCTTAAGGATGCCGTCGCACGCCTTGATCGCGTAGCGGCCAGTCTGTCGGCCTAGCTTCTTTTGTTTTCAAATATATCCCGGGGGACCGGGGGCAGCGCCCCCGTTTCGCCACTTACAAGGGGAAAACCCATGAACCACTTTCTTGATATCCACAAAACATCCGTTGAAGATTTGCGCGTGATGATCGACGGCGCAAAATCGGTGAAATCGGCGCGCGCTGGGCTGCCCAAAGCCGCACCTGATCAGGATTTGCCCCTCAAAGACCGGATGGTGGCGTTGATTTTTGAAAAGCCATCAACACGGACCCGTGTCAGCTTTGACGTAGGCGTGCGCCAAATGGGCGGCCAAACAATGGTGCTGTCAGGGACGGATATGCAGCTTGGTCATGGTGAAAGCATCGCGGATACCGCGCGTGTTTTGTCCCGTTACGTCGACATGATTATGATCCGCACGTTTGAGGAAACAACCCTTTTGGAGTTGGCCGAGCACGCCAGTGTTCCCGTGATAAACGGGCTTACAAACCGGACACACCCCTGCCAGATCATGGCAGATATCCAAACATTTGAAGAGCATCGCGGCTCCATCAAAGGTAAGAAAGTCGTCTGGTGTGGTGACGGAAATAACGTTTGCGCATCGTTCTTGCACGCGGCAGGTCAATTCGGATTTGACCTTACTTTCACGGGCCCTGAGCCGCTTGATCCTGAGGCTGAGTTTGTTGATCTTGCGCGCGCCAATGGCAGCACGGTTGAGATCATTCGCGACCCGATTGAAGCGGTTCAAGGCGCCGATTTGGTGGTGGCTGACACATGGGTTTCGATGCATGACAGCCAAACCACAAAAGAACGCCGCCACAATCAGTTGCGCGGGTATCAGGTTAACGATGCGTTGATGTCACATGCTAAAGACGATGCATTGTTCATGCACTGCTTGCCTGCCCACCGCGAGGAAGAAGCAACATCTTCGGTGATGGACGGAAAGCATTCGGTCATTTTTGACGAGGCTGAAAACCGGCTACATGCGCAAAAAGCGGTCATGCGCTGGTGCATGCAAGGGTAAGCGGCGTCGCTTACCTTTTGCGAGGCTTTGCGCGCAGGGTTGGCTCTGCTTGGGTCGGGTCTTCGGGCCACGGATGTTTGGGATATCTTGCGCGCATGTCTTTACGGACATCCGCGTAGGAGCCTGCCCAAAACCCCGGAATATCCATTGTGGTTTGCAAAGGTTTTCGCGCAGGTGACAAGACAGTCACCTTTAGAGGCTTGCCGCCGACAGTTGGATGTTTAGTAACACCGAACAACTCTTGCAGCCTGACTTCAATTTCCGGATCAGCCTGCGAATAATCGATGGGCCGGCGGTCACCAAGCGGCGTTGTGAAATGCGACGGTACAAGCTGGTCAAGCGCTTGGGTTTGCTCCCAATTCAAACAATTCCGCAATGCTTCAAGCGGGTCAAACCCCTTCCAATCCGCACTTGTGCGCACGCTGCCAAGGTAAGGAGCAAGCCAGTCCTCAAGGGTGCCGAGCAAGGCGCTGTCACTCAGGTCTGGAAATGCGCTCTCGCTATTTTCGCGGGCCAAAATCACGCGGGCTTGAAACCGCTTCGCAGCTGCGGGCAGGTTCAGACCGATCATTCGAATACCGTCGCACATCGCGCGGTTCATCTGTGCCACGTCTGCGTTTTTCCAAGCGCGATCCTCAAGGATACAGGCCCCAAGTCTCAGTTGTTCGCGCGCCATCACGCGGCTTTCTCTGCGGGACCACTCACACACTGTATGCCACACGAATTGCTCGGGCATGATTGCGCGCAGTTCGCTTTCGCTGATCGCAATGGCTTGGCGTGTCTTTGCATCGCGCGGGTTACCATCGGTATCTGTCACCACGATCAGCCTCTGTGTGCCGATGGGGTCACTGTCAGAAACAACAGCGCCCTTGCCACCAGACAAGACAAACCTGTGGGCTTGCCCCGCACGCCGCAGGCCGATGCGATCGGGATAGGCGAGTGCGGCCATTTGCGCAGCCGACAGCCCTTGATCCGGACCCGCAAGCCGCGCAAGGCGTTTGGCCTCAAGCCGTGCGGTGGCCAGCGCGCTTTGGTTAACAGTTCGGGCGTCTGATCCTTTGGGGTCGCTTAGTGCGCGAATGCGTAGAGTAAGGTCAGCGCCCGCACCATTAAAACCGTTCATCAGTATATCGCGCCCTGATAGTAGTGCAGCAATGGGCGCTGCACCTTTGCCCGCGCGCGCCACCATATGGGCCAGCCGCGGGTGCACTGGTAGACGCAACAGCGCGCGGCCATGATCTGTAATCCGTCCGCTTTTTAGGGCGCCAAGCGATGTCAAAAGAGCCTGTGCTTCGGCAAGCGCACCCTGAGGGGGCGGCGTGAGAAAAGCCATATCTTCGGGGGATGACCCCCACGCGGCCAACTCAAGAGCGAGGCCAGCAAGATCGGCGGCTTCAATTTCAGCAGGCGGAAACCCAGCAAGCGCGCCGTGCTCCCCTTTGGTCCAAAGTTTGTAGGCCACCCCTTCGGCGACGCGTCCCGCACGGCCGGCCCGTTGTGTGGCTTCGGCCCGTGTGACGCGCTCGGTCACCAATCGCGACATGCCAGACGCGGGGTCAAAACGTGCGCGCCTTGAGCGGCCTGCATCAACAACCGTGCGCACGTCTTCGATGGTCAGCGACGTTTCTGCAATGGACGTTGCCAGCACAATCTTGCGCCCTGTTTCGGCGGGCATGATTGCGGCGCGCTGCGCTTTGAAATCCATTGCCCCGTAAAGTTTGTGCACCGCACAGCTTTTGTCCAACCGGCCTTCAAGGGCGCGGGCGACGCGTGTGATCTCGCCCTGACCGGGCAAAAACACTAGCACACCGCCCTCAGGTTGCTCGGTCACCGCCTGCACGATTAGATCAGCACAGGCCAGCTCAAGCTTTTTGTCTTTCTTCAGCGGGGCACCCAGCCAACGATTTTCCACGTCAAAGGCGCGCCCTTGCGAGGTAATGATCGGTGCGCCCAGCATTTTTGCCACGGGCTCTGCATCAAGCGTGGCAGACATCACGACCAGTTTGAGGTCTGGCCGTAGTGCCGTGCGGCTTTCGTGCGCAAGGGCCAAGCCAAGGTCCGCGTTGAGAGACCGCTCGTGGAATTCATCGAAGATCAGCGCGCCAACGCCCTCAAGGCTGGGGTCTGATTGGATCATGCGGGTTAGAATACCCTCTGTCACCACTTCGATACGGGTGTTCGGGCCTGCTTTTGCCTCGCCGCGCATCCTGTAGCCGACCTGCTCGCCCACGGGTTCGCCAAGGGTGTCTGCCATACGCTCTGCGGCGGCGCGGGCGGCAAGGCGGCGGGGTTCAAGCATGATGAGCTTTCCCTCAAACGCACCGCGTTGCAACAGGGCCAAGGGAACCCGCGTGGTCTTGCCCGCCCCGGGGGGCGCCTGCAAAACAAGCTGGCCGTGCTGTGCGATGGCGGCGATCACATCGCTGATAACGTCTTCGATGGGTAGTCTCATGCAGACTGGTTTACGGGGCAGGGCGGTGGGGCCACAACCTCAAACTCGCGTGGGCCGCAGTGTTGGCAGGCGCTAGACATAGGCGGCGCGTCGGGCCATGAACGGCGTATGGATTTGATAGCTGAACTTCCCAAAGGCAATCGGCGCGCGTTGGCGCGGGCGATTACGCTGGTTGAAAGCACACGGGTGCAGGACCGCGATGCGGCTTCGGAGTTGATGGCGCAACTGCCTCGTGACCGCCAAGCGCTGCGCATTGGTTTGTCGGGCACGCCTGGTGTCGGCAAGTCGACCTTCATCGAAAGCTTCGGCTTGCATTTAACGGCGCAGGGTTTGCGTGTGGCTGTGCTTGCGGTTGATCCCAGCTCGGCGCGGTCAGGCGGTTCGATTCTTGGCGACAAGACCCGCATGGAGCAATTGTCCCGTGATCCGAACGCCTTTATCCGCCCTTCGCCGAGCCAAACCCAATTGGGTGGTGTTGCGCGCCGCACCCGCGAGGTTGTGCGATTATGCGAGGCTGCGGGCTTTGATGTGGTGTTGATCGAGACAGTAGGCGTCGGGCAATCCGAGACGATGGTCGCGGATATATCGGATGTGTTTGCGCTTTTGATGGCACCAGCGGGGGGCGATGAATTGCAGGGCGTAAAGCGCGGCATCATGGAAATTGCTGATCTGGTGATTGTGAATAAAGCCGACGGTGATTTGAAGGCGGCAGCGACCCGCACCTGCGCAGATTATGCGGGCGCGCTTCGGCTTTTGCGCAAGCGAAGTGGGGACCCAGTTGGATTTCCTAAAGCTTCGATGGTGTCAGCACTTACCGCCCATGGATTAGATGAGGTCTGGGCCGATATCAAAGCCCTGAGCGATTTCAGGCAGCAGTCTGGATTTTGGCAAACGCGGCGTCAGGACCAAGATCAGCGGTGGTTCGACCAAGAGTTGCATTTTGGCTTGCTTGAACTTTTACACTCTGACCCAAAATCAGCCCAAATTGTTGAAGAGGCGCGTGAAGCGATTCACCAAGGAACCCGCACACCGGTGCGCGCCGCTGCACAGATTCTGGCCAGCTTTCGCAAAACCTAGCGTAGCTTGGGCGAAATAAGCCACCACATTCGGGGTAAAGGGTGGATTCAAGTCTTGACGCTTGGGTCGCAGGCTTTTATTGCAAGCCAATCGAATTTGACGGCCCGCTGCCATGCGCGGGTCTTATCCGTTTAAGAAGGGGATATCCCATGTCTCGCGTTTGCGAATTCACAGCTAAAGGCCCGATGACTGGCAACAACGTCAGCCACGCCAAAAACCGTACGCGTCGTCGGTTCCTTCCAAACCTTCAGGACGTGACACTGCGCTCTGAAACACTTGGTCGCGACTTCAAATTCCGCGTCAGCGCTGCTGCTCTGCGCACCGTTGATCACCGCGGTGGTCTGGATGCGTTCATGGCAAAAGCAAAAGACGCTGAGCTTTCTGCAAGCGCGTTGAAGCTCAAAAAAGAAATCATGAAAGCCACGGCAGCAGCCTAAGCTATTTATTTTGATGAATTTAGCCTCGCATGGGTTCCATGCGGGGCTTTTTCTTTGCGCCATTGCCTGAACATGCAAGATCTCGATTGTACTGTTACTGCCTGCGATGTGCGCTTTTGCCCCTTTTGAGGGCAGTCCAACATTGCTATTCACCACCTTATGAGACCTATTTCCGCCCTTTTGTTGAGCCTGCTGCTGCTGGTCGCTGCCCAAAGCAGTGCCTTTGCGCATGGTCGTATGATTGTCGCGGATCAATTCGTCATTTGCTCGGGTCAGACACTTCGCGTTGTGAATGTGGATGCGCACGGCAACGAAGTAAGCGTTCGTGATGTATGCCCTGATTGCGTCCAGCTAAGTGCGGCCAGCATACCGGTTGCGCCTGAGGTAGGTTTTAACGCTGACGTTTGGCCCGTCAAAGTAGTCGCCGTGCGGCCACTAGCGGTTTCAAAAGTGGCCCCTAAACGGAACAGGACCCGCGGCCCGCCTTTTGTGGTGTGAATTTTCCAGCAAATTTACATCTATAAGGACGACTGAAATGAAAAAGACACTTTTGACCACAGCTCTGCTGTCTTTGATGGCGACCGCCTCGCACGCGCATATGATGATTGAGGATGCCTATGCTCTTGCGGCTTCACCAAATGCCAAGGCGGGCGCTGCGTTCATGGAAATCACAAACCACAGCGAAACAGCTGACCGGTTGGTGGCAGCCAGCAGCGACGTGGCAGCCCGCGTGGAATTGCACACTCACATCGAAAAAGACGGGGTGATGCGTATGACCGAATTGGAAGATGGCATCCCGTTGGAAGCGGATGAAACGGTCTTGCTAAAACGCGGCGGAATGCACGTGATGTTCATGGGGCTGAACCGCTCGTTGAACGATGGGGACTTGATTGAGGTCACGCTATCGTTTGAAAATGCGGGTGATGTGATAATCGAAGTGCCGGTAGATTTGAACCGCAAACCGGATCCAGATGCCCATGGTGCGGGTCATTCGGGTCACAACCATTAAGCCCATCGCGGTACGGTTACTGACTAAATAAAAAAGGCGGGCCTGTGCGGTCCGCCTTTTGCCATTACGTAAGAGGGGTGCTGGTGCTTTATGAGCAGTACGCCTCAGCCGTTTCGCCAAAGCGTTTGTATTTTTGCCAAAAACTTTCGTGTGTGCTGCGGTCTGATTGGCGCACGTCTTGAGCGCGCTGTGGATCATCAAAGAATTTGGCCGCCTGCCGTTGGTCGCGCCGTGTCAGTGTGATGTCCGCCGCACTTTGGATGCAGCCACACAATTTATAGGACACCGCCTCACGGGCTGATTGAAGGCACGCGTTCTGGATGGGTTTCGCTAAAACTGGTGCGGCCATACCAACAGGCAACGTCGCCGTCAGAGCTATGATCAGCAATAGGTGTTTCATCTGTCTGCCTCGATCCAAACCGAGCGCCGTGATGTTTCACTATCCGCCCGAAAGGTTAATTCGTGAAGTCCAATTGCCACGTTTTTCGCTAATTTTCAAATCACGATTGCACCCGCCCCTGCGGCACGTGGTCAAGGCGCATCAATTGCCATTGACCCACCTGTCATTCCGGCACATATCCTTTTGCCATGAGCACAGATTTGTCACACATCCGCAACTTTTCGATCGTGGCCCACATCGACCACGGTAAATCAACTTTGGCCGACCGTTTGATCCAAGAGACGGGCACGGTGCAAGATCGCGATATGAAAGCGCAGCTACTCGACTCAATGGATATTGAGCGCGAGCGCGGCATCACGATCAAGGCCAACACAGTACGGATCGAGTACAAAGCGAACGATGGTGAAAACTACGTGCTCAACTTGATCGACACCCCCGGTCACGTTGATTTCGCCTATGAGGTTTCCCGTTCCATGCGCGCTGTTGAAGGCTCGCTTCTTGTTGTGGACAGCACCCAAGGTGTGGAAGCGCAAACCTTGGCCAACGTGTATCACGCGATTGAAGCGGATCACGAGTTGGTGCCTGTGCTGAACAAGATTGACCTGCCCGCGTCTGACCTGGACCGCGTTGCAGAGCAAATTGAAGACGTGATTGGCATTGATGCCTCTGGCGCCATCGCTGTGTCTGCCAAGACCGGACAAGGCATCCGTGAGACGCTTGAGGCCATTGTGACCCGCCTGCCGTCGCCGAAGGGTAATCCTGATGGCACGCTGAAGGCGATGCTGGTGGATTCGTGGTATGATGCGTATCTGGGCGTGATCGTGTTGGTTCGCGTTATCGATGGCCGCCTGAAAAAGGGCGACCGTATTAAGTTCCTTTCAAACGGCACCACCCACCACGTTGACCGTGTTGGCGTGTTCCGCCCTGAAATGGAGCCTTTTGACAGCCTCGGTCCGGGCGAGATTGGCTTTTTGACAGCTTCGATTAAGCAGGTCCGCGACACGCGCGTGGGTGATACGATCACCCATGATAAGAAAGAAGTTGAGGCGTTGCCGGGCTTCAAACCTGCGCAGCCCGTGGTTTTCTGTGGGCTTTTCCCTGTTGATAATGCTGAGTTTGAAGACCTGCGCGATGCGATTGAAAAGCTTGCGCTGAATGACGCGTCTTTCTCGTTTGAGATGGAAACATCTGCCGCATTGGGCTTTGGTTTCCGATGTGGGTTCCTTGGATTGCTGCACCTTGAGGTCATCCGTGACCGCATTGAGCGCGAGTATGACATTGAGCTGATCACCACCGCGCCGTCGGTTATTTATCATGTGTACGGGCGTGATGGCTCTATGATTGAGCTGCATAACCCCGCTGACATGCCCGATCCCGCCACAATCGATCACATCGAAGAGCCGCGCATCAAGGCGACCATTTTGGTGCCAGACGAGTATCTGGGCGATGTGCTAAAGCTGTGCCAAGATCGCCGCGGTGTTCAGCAAGACCTGACCTATGCGGGCTCGCGCGCAATGGTTGTGTATGATCTGCCGCTCAACGAAGTGGTGTTTGATTTCTATGATCGCCTTAAGTCAGTGACTAAGGGCTATGCCTCGTTCGACTATCAGATGATCGGGTACCAGACGGACCGTCTGGTGAAAATGTCGGTGTTGGTAAACGACGAACCTGTAGATGCGCTTTCAACCATGGTGCACACGGACCGCGCAGAACAGCGTGGGCGCGCTATGTGCGAAAAACTCAAGGATTTGATTCCGCGCCATATGTTCAAAATCCCGATTCAAGCAGCAATTGGTGGCCGTGTGATTGCGCGCGAAACCCTGTCTGCGATGCGCAAAGACGTCACTGCTAAATGTTACGGCGGCGATGCGACGCGTAAGAAAAAGCTGCTTGAAAAGCAGAAAGCGGGTAAGAAAAAGATGCGTCAGTTCGGCAAAGTCGATATCCCGCAAGAGGCGTTTATTTCCGCCCTTAAAATGGACAACTAGACGCCAGTGCGGTTTTGCCATGCGGGTAGCACGTCGCCCGCAGCAGGTTTTGCTTCATAAACGGCTCGTGCGATTGCGCGGCTCAAACACAGCGCCGCGGCTTGTCCGATTTCAAAAAGCGCCATGTCATCAAGACTGGCGCTTTTTTCATGTCCGGTTGATACACCAAACACCAAGTCCCCATCAAAGGTGCTATGCGCGGGCACAATCGCGCGCGCGATCCCATCGTGGGCCGCGACAGCCATGCGGTGACATTGCGCTTTGCTGAGCGGTGCATCCGTTGCAACGATGGCGATCGTTGTATTGCCGCGCGCGTCGGGCGGGGTGAGCTTGTGACTTTGGAAAAGCTCATGGCCTTGCGCATCGGGTCCCATACCCAAGCCGCCAAACTCGCCGCCGATCTCGAAAGGTGCGGCCCAGAAATGTGGCCCCTCTGGGACGGTAACGGAGCCAACAGGATTTGCTGCGACCAACGCGCCCACGGTGAAGGGGCCACTTGCCCCTTCGATAATCATACTGGCTGAGCCAAGCCCGCCTTTTTCGCGTCCCGTCAGGGCACCCGTGCCGGCACCAACGCTGCCTAATGCGAAAGACGTTGATGCATTTGCATAGGCTTCTTGGCCCAATGACCGGTAGGGGTTGCCGGCCCAGTTTTTGTCGCCGCCGTTAAGTAAATCAAATAGGATCGCCCCAGGCACAAGAGGGACGCGCGCATCCCCGACTGCGTATCCGCGACCGTCCGCATAAAGTGCGTCCATCACCCCCGAACACGCATCCAAACCAAAAGCAGACCCGCCCGACAAAACCAACGCATCCACCGCAACCACAGTTTTATCAGGTGCAAGAAGGTCCGTTTCACGCGTGCCAGGTGCACCGCCCATCACATGCACAGACGCAGTGAACGGTGCATCCGCGCAAAGCACTGTGCTTCCTGATTTAAGGGTGTGATCTTGGGCGTTGCCGACTTTTAGGCCAGCCACATCGGTGATCAGATTAAGGGGACCGGTCTGCATGTTTCGCCTCATTTGATGTGCGGGAAGGAAGGGTGGGCGCAGCGGCCAGTAACGCCCGGGTGTAGGGGTGTTTGGGGGACGTATAGACGTTTTCTGTCATGCCTTGTTCTACAATTTTACCGTTTTTCATCACCATCACGCGGTCCGTAATTGTCCGAACAACCGATAGATCGTGGCTGATGAAAAGATAGGCCAAATCGCGCGTGCGGCATAGATCGGCCAATAGATCAAGCACCTGCGCGCGGACGGACACATCCAGCGCCGAGACGGCCTCATCGAAAATGATCAATTCGGGCTCAATAATTAGCGCGCGAGCGATTGCCAAACGCTGACGCTGCCCGCCTGAAAATTCGTGAATGTATTTCTGCGCATCGTCGGGGGCCAGACCCACATCGGTGAGGGCTTTGGTAACTGCCGTCTCGCGGGCTTTTCCGACCGGAGGGTGGTCCAGCAGGTGAAATGGCTCGGTGATCAGACGCTCTACTTTGTGGCGGGGATTAAAGCTGCCGTAGGGATCTTGAAAGACCACCTGCATTTTGCGCCGGACCTTATGGTGAGGAGACTTGCCCGCAAAAACAGGCTCCCCGTCGAGGGTGATCCGTCCTGACTGCACATCCTCCAAGCCCAATATGGCGCGGGTCAGGGTGGACTTGCCGCACCCGCTTTCACCAACGAGCCCAACTCTTTCGCCGCGGTTCAATTGAAAACTTACATCGCTTACAGCGCGGTGCTGGCCGCGCTTTCCGAACAGTCCTGTGCGGGCGATAGGATAGTCGCGGACAACGCCTTCGACTGACAAAAGTGGTTGTGTTTTCTGCAAAGCAGGCAGGTTAACCTGATGGGTAGAGGCGGCAAAAAGCGCTTTGGTGTAGGGGTGCTGCATGTGTTGGAAAATGCTTTGCGTTTCACCCGCCTCAACAACTCGCCCGTTTTGCGTGACAATAATCTGGTCAGCCATATTCGCGACCACGGCCAGATCATGGGTGATCATCATCAGCCCCATGCCAAACTCATCCACCAAGCCTTTGAGCAGCTCTAGAATGGTCGCCTGAGTGGTTACATCAAGCGCGGTGGTAGGCTCGTCCGCGATCAGGAGTTTAGGCCGCAGAGCGATGGCCATCGCGATGACAACACGCTGGCGCTGCCCGCCGGATAACTCATGCGGGTAGCGTGTTAGCGGAAATTGGTCATTGGGCAGGCCGACGCGTTCAAGGGTTTGTGCCGCGCGTCGGTAAGCGTCGTGGCGCGTGGTTTTCTCGTGAATACGGATAGTCTCGCTGACTTGTGCGCCGATGGTTTGAACCGGATTAAGGGCTGTCGTCGGCTCTTGAAAAACCATGCCAATCTCGTTGCCACGTAGGGTGCAAAGCTCAGCCTCAGGCGTTTGCAGAAGGTCACGGTCCCCAAACTTAATCTGACCAGTTGTGTCAGCGCCCTGCGGCAACAGCCCCATAACGGCGAGGCTTGTGAGGGACTTTCCAGAACCACTTTCACCGGTAAGGGCCACAATTTCACCGGCCTCAATCTTTAACGCGACATCGTCCAAGATCGGGGTGCCGTTGATCGATAGGTTTAGGTTTTCAATTGCAAGCAGGCTCATGACCGCCCAACCCGAATACGTGGATCAAGCAGGTCGCGCAGGCCGTCTCCCATCAGGTTTAGCCCCAAAACAGTCAGCACAATTGCTCCGCCCGGTATCAGTGCCGTGTGCGGTGCGATGCTGACGAGGGTTTGCGCATCAGCTAACATTCGCCCCCAAGAAGCGGTGGGTGGCTGTGCGCCCAGACCGATATAGGACAGGGCTGCTTCGGCCAGAATTCCGAGGCTGAATTGAATGGTGCATTGTACGATCAGCAAGTTGGCCAAGTTGGGCAAAATATGCTCAAGCGAGATACGCGCGGCGGATTTACCACTGACGCGGGCGGCCAGAATGAAGTCTCGCTCCCACAGGCTAAGCGCGCCACCGCGGGTGAGGCGGGCAAAAACAGGGATGTTGAAAATGCCGATGGCGATGATTGCGTTGACCGCTGATGCGCCAAACACGGCTGTGATCAAAATGGCGATGACAAGGGATGGAAATGCGAAAATCAGGTCGTTTCCGCGCATGATAAACTCATCGATGAAATGACCACGCCGTGCGGCGGCCCACAACCCAAGGGGCACGCCCAAAACCATGCCGATGCCCACTGCCACAAGCGCCACAGCGATGGATGTTCGTGCGCCCATCATGATCATCGATAAGATGTCGCGCCCGAAGTGATCTGTGCCGAGCCAGTTTGCCGCGTTTGGGGTTTTGAGTTTGTTACCCACATCGAGGCTCAAAATGTCGTAGGGTGTCCACAGGAACGACAGTGCTGCCGCAATCACAAAAATACCGCTGAGAACGGCGCCAATGATTAGCCCCCTCATGATCGCTGCCTTAGGCGCGGATCAACGGCGGCATAGGTCAAATCCACCAAGAAATTCACGATGATGACTGAAAACACCAGCAGCATCACAACACCTTCGACAACGATCAAATCCCGCGCAGATATGGCTTGGAAGATCAGCCGACCCAAGCCAGGCAAGAAGAACACTTGTTCGATTACGATGCCACCTGCCAGCAAGAAGGAAAACTGAAGCCCCAAGATTGTCAGCACAGGAATTAGCGCGTTTCGAACTGCGTGGCGCCAAAGTGCCTGGCGTTTGCTGAGGCCCTTGGCGCGGGCCGTCCGGATGAAATCTTCGCCTAACATATCGAGTAATGACGATCGCATCACGCGCGCAAGGATTGCCGCTTGGGGTAGGGCCAGTGCAATTGCTGGCAAGGTCAAGGATTTCAGTCCAAGCCAAAACCCCTTGTCCCACCCCACAAAACCGCCTGCGGAAAACCACCGCAAATTGATTGCAAAGATCAAGACGAGGATCATCGCAAACCAGAAATTTGGAATGGCGACGCCAAGTTGTGTTGCGCCCATGATTGCCGTGTCACCTGCACCGCCGCGGCGCGATGCTGCAAAGATGCCTGCGGGGAATGCGATGAGTGTCGATAGAACCAGCGCGTAAACAGCGAGTGGCAGCGACACCCAAATACGATCAGCGATCAAATCAGATACCGGCGCGCGGTAGGTGTAAGAGGTGCCAAAGTCACCCTGCAACATCCCGCTAACCCACGTTAAATAGCGTTCTGGCGCAGATGCGTTTAGCCCTAACTGGGCGCGCAGTGCCTCCACAGCCTCGGGTTGCGCGTTGAGGCCCAGCATGAATGCAGCAGGATCGCCGGGCACGATCTCGATGATCAAAAAGATAACTATGCTGGCCACGATCAAGCTGATCACGAGAGAGGCGCAACGGGAGAGGGCATAGCGAAGCATGGTGTAGGCGGGGCCTCAATTCAGGCATAGAAAGCGGGGCCGCACAGATCTACGCGGCCCCGTTTGAAGTTTAGTTGGTCCAGCTAAGACCGGTCAGGTCAACCGCAGCGGTTGGTTGATTTTCCCACATGCCCTGCAAACCTGCTTTTGCAATTGTGGGATAGGCCAATTCAAAAAGATAGCCGTTCACGTAGTCCTCCGAGATGATGGTCTGTGCCTGCGCCATCAACGCGGCGCGCTCACCGGGGTCTGTTGCTTTGTTCAGATCATCCATCAGCGCTTGGAACGCAGGGTTGTCGTACTGGAAGTAATAGTCGGGGTTGGCGTAAATTCCGATGTCCATCGGCTCGGTATGGCTCACGATTGATAGGCCAAAGTCTTTGCCGCGGAACACTTCTTCAAGCCACTGCGCCCATTCAAGGTTGCTGATTTGCGCATCAATACCCACCTCGCGCAATTGTGCCGCGATGATCTCACCGCCGCGCCGCGCGTATGAGGGGGGGGGCAGTTTGAGGGTTGTGGTAAAGCCATCGGCAAAACCTGCCTCGGCCAGCAGTTTTTTGGACAGCTCTGGATCGTATTGCGAGTTGCCAGTCAGATCGACGTAGTTAGGGTTGTGCGGAGCGAAGTGCGTGCCGATGGGCGTACCGAGCCCAAACATCGCCCCATCAATAATGGCTTGGCGGTCAATTGCGTGCGCAACTGCCTTGCGGACCAGCTTATTGTCAAAGGGCGGCATTTTGTTGTTGGTCGACAGAATTGTCTCGCCTTCGGTGTTGCCCTTAAGGACCTGAAAGCGTGGGTCTGCTTCAAATTGCGGGATGTTTTCGGGCGCAGGGAAACCTGCAAAAGCATCGACATCTTCTGCCATTACGGCGGCGAATGCGGCTGTTGGGTCAGAAATGAAACGGAAAGTTGCGTTCTGAATGGCGGGTGCGTCGCCCCAATAATCAGCGTTACGGGTCAACTCAAGGCGGTCACCCTGCACCCAGTCCACAAAGCGGTATGCCCCGGTGCCTACGGGTGCGGTTGCGTTTGTCTCGGCACTTTCGGGCGCCACGATTACCGCATCACCCCACGCCATGTTGAACAGGAAATTGCCTGTCGGCTGGCTCAGCGTGACTTTGACTGTAGCGGCATCAATCACGTCAACCGCAGCGATATTGGCAAACAGCCCTTTTTGGGCGTTAGTGCTGTCCTCGGCGCGGGCGCGGTCGAGGCTGAATTTCACGTCCTCTGCATCCATCGTCGTGCCGTCGTGAAATGTCACACCCGTTTGCAGGTTGAACGTATAGCTGAGCCCATCTGCTGAAATGTCCCATGATTTGGCAAGGCCGGGTACAACTGCCCCATCCGACATGAACCGTGTCAGCCCTTCAAAAACGTTGGAATACATGACGCTGTCAATGGCTTGAGCAGCGGCACCTGTGGGGTCGAGGTTCGGTGGCTCAAGCTGAATCGCGATGGTCACGTTGTCTTGCGCATTTGCCAAACTCGCCATCAGCGCGAATGCGCTAACGGTAATCAAGCCCTTGTTAAAGATGGTCATGTGTCTCTCCCCATGCTGGTTAATTTGCCCGTTGACGGGGCTTAGTCATCTTTTGGCAACAACAGCGCGGCCAAACTGCGCGCCATCACCTTAATACTATCGATCATATCATCAACGCCTACGTATTCGTCCGGCTTGTGCGCCAGATCCAGAATCCCGGGGCCGTATGCGACACAGTTTTTCAGTTTGCCGATCCGGTCGATGTGCTTTTGGTCGTATGTGCCGGGCGAGGCGACAAACTCGGCGGGTTTGCCCATCACATGCGCAATTTCAGCAGCCACGGTCGCGGCTACGGGCGCATCACGGTCTGTCATCGAGGGTAGGACATGGTTCAGCTCGCGTATAGCGTAGTCAAAATCGGGCCGGTCGCGGCGCAGTCCTTCTAGCAGTCCTTTCACTTCACCGCGCACCTGATCCAGCGGTTCCTCAACCAAAAAACGGCGGTCAATGACGATGCGGCAACTGTCGGGCACGCAGTGGCTGGGCAGAGCGGTGCTATCTTTTAGTGTCTCGGCTTGGCCGCCGTGAATGGAGTTGATGTTCATCGTCGATGACCGGGCACCTTCGGGCACCACGGGCATATCGGTGCGGCGTGCAGCCATGGCAGGGAACAGATCGCTTTCAAATTTGTCGAGCACAGCGCCCATGTGGCGCACGGCGCAATCGCCCAAGAACGGCATAGCGCCATGGGCAATCTCGCCAAATGTTTCGATTTCGGCCCACCAGCCGCCGCGATGCCCTAGGCATACGCGGTCTTTATTCAGCGGTTCTGGGATGATGACGTGCTGCACCCGCTCTGGGGTGAAGTACCCTTTTTCGGCCAGATACGCGACGCCGCCATAGCCGCCTGATTCCTCATCGGCAGTGCCAGAGATTTCAATCGCCCCGTGAAAATCCGGAAACACTTCGATGAAAGCTTCCGCTGCGATGATTGAAGCGGCTAGTCCGCCTTTCATGTCGCATGCACCCCGCCCATAGATTTTGCCGTCGATATGTGCACCGCCAAAGGGGTCTTGGGTCCATCCTTTGCCGACCTCGACGACGTCCGTGTGCGAGTTGAAATGAACGCAGTCGCCTGTGTGTTTTCCATCCCGTCGGGCAATTATGTTCCAGCGCGGATAGGCCTCACAATCGCCGGGGGTGCCGTGGGCGCGGATCAGCTCAACGTCAAACCCCGAGGCGCGTAGACGGGTTGCTAAAAACTCACAAATATTGCGGTAGTTTTCACCGGGTGGGTTTAGCGTGGGGATGCGGATAAGATCGCCTGTCAGTTGGATCAGATCGTCACGCTTGCCCTCGATAACTTGGGTAAGTTGGGATAGTGATTTGCTTTGCTGATCCATTCTTTAAGTATGACAGCAAAAAACACGGTATCAATACCGTATAAATACGGGTAGCTAAAAAACATGCATAGCGCTGACATTCAAATTGCTTTTGATGCCGCTCCCATCGGGCTGGTGCTGTCTGAGGGGCGTGTCATTCGTGCGTGCAATGAAGCCTTTGCCACACTTGTAGGGTATTCCAAAAATAGCTTGGTGGGCCAGTCTTTTCGTATGTTTTACGGCTCAGACGCCGAGTTTGAGGCGATCCGTGATATTGGTCTTGCCGCGTTGCAAACAAGCGGTACGTACAGCGATGAACGTCTCGTGCTCCACAAGGATGGTCACACGGTTTGGAGCCGTTTTCGTGCTCGCAGCCTGACGCCAGATGATCCGCTTGCGCGGCTGGTGCTGAGTTATGCTGCCATAAGTGAGCGTTCTGATTTGGTGCAACTCACCCCGCGTGAGCGGCAGGTTTTGGGTTTCATGGGGCAGGGGATGACCAGCAAGGAAATTGCAAAGACCCTAGAGCTATCGCCGCGCACAATCGAGGATATCCGTGCCCGAATGATCAAACGTCACGGGGTTAAACGTGCTTCTGAATTGGTCGCCCGCATGATGATGCGCGGTAAATAGGGCCGTAATTTTCGACCTTCTCAAAACACATTTTTGCTAACGTGAAATGAGCCGCTGCAGGGAAGGTTTTGCTTGCGCTTGGGCTGAAACATAACGCCCTATAGCGTCAAATTACGTATTCCCTAAATGCTGAAGGACCCGACAAAAATGGCGCGCGACTATTTGAAAAAAGCCGATAAAACTGCGGAAACTGGGGCGTCTGACGTACGCGATACGGTTCAGGAAATTCTGGCAAATATCGAGGCCGGTGGTGATGCGGCTGCTTTGGAATATGCGGCCAAATTTGACAATTATGATGGCCCTGTTTTGCTTAGCGAAGAAGATATTGCGGCAGCCTGCGCCAAGGTTTCTCAAAAGCTGAAAGATGACATTGCGTTTGCTTATGAGAACGTGCGCCGTTTCGCTGAAACACAAAAAAGCACAATGAAAGACGTCGAACTTGAGGTGCGCCCTGGCTTGATCGCGGGTCAAAAGGCCATTCCGGTCAACACTGCTGGCTGCTACGTACCGGGCGGGCGTTATAGCCACATCGCAAGTGCGATCATGACCGTGACAACCGCAAGCGTGGCTGGATGCAAAAACATTACTGTTTGTTCGCCGCCCCGCCCCAATGAAGGCATTGCACCTGCTATTATTTACGCGGCCCAACTGTGTGGTGCGACGCGCATTCTATCAATGGGTGGCGTGCAGGGTGTGGCAGCAATGACGTTTGGCCTTTTTGGTTTGCCAAAGGCTGACATTTTGGTTGGTCCCGGCAATCAGTTCGTGGCTGAAGCCAAACGCATTTTGTTTGGTCGCGTGGGCATCGATATGATTGCAGGCCCGACAGATAGTTTGATCTTGGCCGATGAAACTGCTGATCCGTTTATCGTGGCGACAGACTTGGTGTCACAGGCCGAACACGGGTATAACTCGCCGGTTTGGTTGGTCACAGACAGTCGCGAACTGGCGTATAAAGTGATGGATTTGGTGCCGGGTCTTATTGAGGATTTGCCAGAGCTTAACCGCGATAACGCCTTTGCGGCGTGGCGTGATTATGCCGAAGTGATCGTGTGTGATGATCGCGAAGAAATGGCGGCAACATCCGATGCTTACGCGCCTGAACACCTGACGGTACAGGCTGCTGACATTGATTGGTGGCTTGATCGGCTAACGTGCTATGGATCGCTCTTTTTGGGAGAGGAGACGACTGTTTCGTTCGGCGATAAAGCATCAGGAACCAATCACGTTTTGCCCACTTCTGGAGCCGCGAAATATACAGGTGGGCTGTCCGTTCATAAGTACATGAAGATCGTCACATGGCAGCGTTCAACCCGTGAGGGTGCCAAGGACGTTGCGATCGCGACAGCACGAATTTCACGGCTTGAGGGAATGGAAGGGCACGCGCGGTCTGCGGACGTACGCCTTCAGAAGTATTTCCCCGAGCAAAACTTTGACCTATCCGCGCAGGATTGAGCGCGCTAGCGTAGCACCAACGCTGGGCATTTAATTGTCCACAACATCTGGTGATCTGGGGGCAGGGGTGATGAAAGCATTGGTCTACGAAGGTGTTGAAACTGTCGCTATGCATCAGGTCCCCACCCCTGTTGCTACCGCTGGTGATGCCTTGATCAAAGTTGCGGCATGTGGGCTGTGTGGCTCGGATATGCATGCGTATCTGGGCCATGATGCGCGCCGCCCCGCACCGTTGATCCTTGGGCATGAAGTAGCGGGCACTGTTGTTGATGGTGACATGGATGGGCGGCGTGTGACGGTAAACCCGCTGGTCACATGTGGTGCGTGTGAGGCGTGCCACAGTGGGCGGACTAATCTATGCGCTGAACGTCAGATCATTTCCATGCCACCCCGCCAAGGTGGGTTTGCTGAGTGGTTGACGATGCCCGCGCAAAATCTGATTACAGTACCTGATCATGTAAGCCTTCCCGTGGCCTCGCTGGTAGAGCCGCTTGCGTGTGGTTGGCATGGTGTACGGCTCGCCGCCGAGGCGTTGGGCCGTAATCCTGAGACAGGTTGCAAGGGTCTTCGCGCGGCCGTGTTGGGCGGTGGTGCGATTGGCGTTGGTACTGCGCTGGCATTGCACGCTTGGGGTGTTCGCGACATTACCGTGGTTGAGCCGAATGCAATGCGCCGCAGCGTTTTGAAGAATCATTTATTCGACATGACGGTTGAGTCTTCTGCAAATGATGTGGGCGATGTGGATATTGTGCTTGATGCCGTTGGTTTCGCGGCAACGCGCGCCACGGCTTGCGCGATTGCGCGGCCCGGTGGCGTGATCATTCACATCGGGTTGGGCGAAGACACCGGCGGTCTTGATGTGCGGCGTCTGACGCTTCAAGAAATCCGCTTTATTGGGACTTACACCTATACCGCTGCGGATTTTGAGGCCACGGCCGAGGCACTTTTTGCGGGCCGTTTGGGTGATTGTTCATGGGTTGAGACACGGGGCTTGGCCGATGGTGCCGCGGCGTTTGCTGATTTGCGTGCGGGCAAAGTTGCTGCGCCTAAAATTGTGCTTATCCCATGATGGACCAAACTGTTCACAGTTATGAAGACGCCCGCAGGATGGCTCGCAAACGTCTGCCTTGGATGGTTTTTGACTATATTGATGGCGCTGCGGGCAATGGTGAGGGCGAGGCGTCTAACCGCCGTGCTATGGCAGATATCCACCTACAGTCACGTGTGCTGCGCGATGTCCGTCACCGTGATTTAAGCACCACTGTCTTTGATCAACGGGCCGAGGTTCCCTTCGGCATCGCTCCGATGGGCATGTGTAATTTATCCGCGCCTAAGGCTGATGTTTTTCTTGCCCGTCAAGCCGCCAAAAGTTGCGTTCCGATTGGTGTTTCTACTGTTGCTTCAACAGATATGGAGACAATGCTGACACTGTCAGAAGGGCACGCGTGGTTTCAGCTCTATTACAGCGGCGATGGCTCTGGGACTATGGCGCTGGTCGATCGAGCGAAGGCAGCGGGATATCAAACTTTGGTGCTGACCCTTGATGTGCCAGAGGTTGGCCGCCGTCCGCGCGAGTTGCGCCGCGGTTTCAAGATGCCGTTCAAAATTGGCGCATCGCAGTTCATTGATTTCGCGCTGCACCCACGGTGGTCAATCTCAACGTTAATCCATGGCCGTCCCGAAATGGCTAATTTTCAACGGGATGGGTTTACATTTGATCGCACCGAAAGCCGCGCGGGGGCTGATTGGGAAACACTTAAAAAAGTGCGCGACGCGTGGCCGGGTAGGCTGGTGGCCAAAGGTGTCGTCAGCGTTGAGGATGCCGTTGCTTTGAAGGCGGCGGGTGTCGATGCGGTCCAAGTTTCGTCACACGGGGGGCGTCAGCTGAACGGCGGTGTGCCGCCCATTTTGGCCCTTAAGGCCATTCGCGACGCTGTGGGGCCTGCGTACCCGCTCTTTTATGACAGCGGCGTGCGATCGGGCGAAGATGTGGCCAAAGCGTTGCAGCAGGGCGCTGATTTCGTTTTCTTTGGCCGTGCAATGCAATTTGCAATTGCCGCAAACGGAGAAGCAGGGTTGCAGCAGTTTTGGGCCGGTGTCAGTAGCGATTTATCCAGCGCAATGGCGCAGATGGGTCACTGTGACATTGCATCCCTCAAGGCCAGATAGCTTGCTTTTGGCGTACGCTCCAGCGTGTCAAAATCCACATGAACAAGTCCGAAGCGCTCTGCATATCCAAAGGCCCATTCGTAGTTATCCATCAAAGACCAAAACGTGTAACCGCCAAGAGGAACACCTTGTTCCATTGCTGATTTTGCGGCCAACACATGCCCGTTTAAGTAAGCAACACGGTCTTGGTCGTTAAGCGTGTGTTCGCCCGCCATGCCATTTTCGGTCACATAAAGCGGTAGGTCTTTGGTATAGGTATCCGCGATCCATTTCAGCAGTTTGGTCAGGTGGTCGGGGTGGATTTCCCAGTTCATGTGGGTTTTATCCGCGCCTGTGCTAACGGCTTCACAAGATGGCCACGGCCCGTCTGTTTCGCGAAATGCTTTGGCGGTGTAATAGTTGACGCCGACCCAATCGAGAGGTTGTTGAATGAGAGCCATATCGTCTTGCCAGCCTGCGGGCAGATGCGGCCCAAGACCTTCCAAAACTTCTTCGGGGTACGTCCCCTCAAAAATGCCCTGCAGGAAAAAGCGGTTGTAAATTGCCTCATACCGCGAGGCGGCACGGGCACTTTCAACGCTGTCGTCTGCGGGCATTGTACCTTCAAAGTTGAACACAATTCCTACGTCTTTGACGCCGTTTTGTCGCAGCACCTGCACGGATTTGCCATGTGCCTTCAGCACGTGGTGCATAGCGCGCGCGGTTGCCTTTATATCTTGCAAGCCCGGCGCGTGGTGCCCTTCAAAATGGGACAGCCAACTGACGCACCACGGCTCATTGATGGTGGCTGTCGAAAACAACCTGTCGCCCAAGCGCTTTGCGATGACGTCGGTGAACTCCGCGAACCAGTCCGCGACGTCAGCATTTTGCCAGCCGCCCAATGCGTCAAGGGCAGCAGGCATTTCCCAATGATAGAGGGTCGCCATGGGTTTGATGCCGCGCGCCAGCATGCCGTCGACCAAGCGCTCATAAAAGTCCAAGCCTTCTTGGTTTACCGTACCGCGCCCCTCGGGCATGACGCGCGCCCAACTGGTGGAAAAGCGATAGCTGTCAAAGCCCGCAGCTTTGATCAGATCAAGGTCTTCTTGCCAGCGATTGTAGTGGTCACATGCAATGGCTCCGTCGGTGCCATCGAGGATTTTGCCGGGCTTTGCGGCAAAGGTGTCCCAGTGGGTCGGGCCAGCGCCGCCGAAGCTGTGACCTTCAATTTGATAGGATGAGGTTGCAGTTCCGAAAATAAAATCTTGCGGAAAGTCAGAGCGTTTGAATTTCATCATCTTTTAAGCCTCGCGGCGGGGCATGCCCGCCAAATTAGGTCCCGTTGATCCGCCGACAACCAGTTCGGCTTCCCATAATTCTGTGACGACTGGCGCATCATCTGCGGCTTCAATCCGGTCGATTAAAAGCGTGCCACAGCGCCGTCCCGCATCGCGCACAGACGAACGGGTTGCGGTGAACAAGGGTGCGCCGCTGCCGTTTGGAAAGTATGACAGGGCGTCATCAAAACAAATAACGGAAAGGTCTCGTCCGATTTTGAGGCTCAGCTCATGTGCGGCCCGTTGTATTCCCAACGCGGGGATCAACGCCGATGCCACAATTGCTGTAGGCGGTGCGTCCAGCGTCATAAGCTGCCGTGTGGTTTCAAAGCCGTAAGGTTCTGACATCTCATTGCTGTGCATAAGCGACGGATCAATTTCCAGTCCGCGCTGCTCGTGGGCGAGGGTGAAACCTTCGCGTCGGCGGATCGCAAAATCCATATTTTCGTCACCGTTCAAAAGCGCAACGCGTGTATGCCCCAAATCTAGCAGCAAATCCGTCGCACGCTTAAAGGCACTGCGGTTGTTCACATCAAGCCAGCTGTAGGGCTGTTCGCAATCGCTTGAGCGGCCATGCACGATAAACGGTACATTGAGATCATTTAGCAACTGAATGCGCTGATCATCCCGTGAGGGGCCGTGCAGCATAAAGCCATCAACTGCGCCATTACTGGCCAGCCTTTCGTAGGTTGCAAATTCGTCTGCGTCCTCGACTGTTACCATGCGCAGGTCATAGCCTCGCTCCGAGTAAGCCTCACCTGCACCTGCGATAAAATCTGCGAAAATCGCGTTGACCAATTCGTGCCGCGCGGTGCGGGGAATAACGTGCCCGATAGACATAGCGCGGCCTGTTGCAAGCGCTTTTGCGCGCGAGTTGGGCAGGTAGTTATGCTCTTTGGCTGCGGCAATAACGCGTGCGCGGGTGGATGCTTTCACATCCGAATACCCGTTCAATGCGCGGCTTACAGTTGTTTGTGACAGGCCCAGAAGGTCCGACAGTTGTTTGAGGTTCATGGGCTACTATTTTCCAAAAGCGCTTTGGTAAACAATAGGCAATTTCTTTCCGTGACGTCAAAGCCAATAATTGGGCTTAGCTGAAAAGGATATGTTTACTTGACATATTTTTACACTTAAGTGACCCTCGACAAATCCAAAGCGCTTTGGAAAAAGATTCGACAGCGCGATGGTTGGGCGTCTGGATGGGCGCTCAATTGGGAGAAGGGTGACCGCGAAGAGCCGCGAGCGCCAACACGTATTACATTTGGTGGGCCGCTACGGTCTGCCGCTCAGGGAGAGAAAAATGAAAACAGCACTTTATACATCAGCTGCTTTGCTTGCGTTGAGCACGGGAGCGTTTGCTGCCGGTCACTCCGCATTCAAAGTGGGCGAGGGTGATTTCTCGTGGGACAGCTACACCGCATGGGCTGCGCAAACAGACCTTGCTGGCGAAAGCGTCACAATTACGGGTCCATGGACGGGCGCGGAAAAAGAAAAAGTTGAGAAAGTCCTGGAGTTCTTCTCATCTGCTACGGGCGCTGAAGTCAGCTACTCTGGTTCTGACAGCTTTGAGCAAGACATCGTGGTTTCCGCAAAAGCCGGTTCAGCGCCAAACTTGGCAGTATTCCCACAGCCCGGTCTGGCGGCTGATTTGGCGGCGCAAGGTCTGTTGTCACCACTGCCAGCTGGTTCGGGTGACTGGATCAAAAAAAACTACGCAGCGGGTCAGTCGTGGGTTGATCTGGGCACATACGCAGATGCGAATGGCAACGATGAGCTGTTTGGCATGTTCTACCGTGTCGATCTGAAATCACTGGTTTGGTACTCACCGGATGCGTTTGATGAGGCGGGCTACGACATTCCACAATCAATGGAAGAGTTGAAAACACTTACAGATCAAATCGTAGCGGATGGCGGCACGCCTTGGTGTATTGGTCTGGGATCCGGTGCGGCTACTGGCTGGCCTGCGACAGACTGGGTTGAAGATATGATGCTTCGCACCACCTCGCCCGCAGATTACGACGCGTGGGTCGCAAACGAGATGAAGTTCGACGATCCAAAAGTCATCGCTGCTATGGATGAGTTCGGCTACTTCGCA
The DNA here is from genome assembly GCF_042939535.1 of Nereida sp. NH-UV-3. Lineage (NCBI taxonomy): Bacteria > Pseudomonadati > Pseudomonadota > Alphaproteobacteria > Rhodobacterales > Roseobacteraceae > Nereida > Nereida sp. NH-UV-3. Next base: position 2,204,449 of record NZ_CP132157.1, read on the forward strand.
CGTAACGACGCCTACGTAGACGGCGGCGCCTCAGCGGTTGCCAACACAGACTTCCGCGACAGCCCCAAAGGCCTCTTCTCGATCCCGCCAAAGTGCTACATGCACCGTCAGGCATCATTCATTCCAGCGTTCTTCCCCGAAGGCACTGAAATGGGCGCAGATGCAGACTTCTTCTACTTCCCTGCGTACGCCGACAAAGACCTCGGCAAGCCAGTTCTGGGCGCGGGTACGCTCTTTGCGATTACAAACCCATCCGCTGGCGCAAACGCTTTGGTTGAGTTCCTTCAGTTGCCAGTCGCACACGAGTTGTGGATGGCACAGGGTGGTTTCTTGACGCCACACGCCGGTGTGAACACCGCCACATATCAAGACGATACGCTACGTGCGCAGGGTGACATCTTGTTGGGCGCGACCACATTCCGCTTCGATGCATCAGACCTGATGCCGGGCGAAATTGGTGCGGGTGCGTTCTGGACAGGTATGGTTGACTACACAACAGGCGCATCAGCCGCCGACGTTGCAAAAGGCATCCAGGATCGTTGGGACGCGATCCAGTAATACTACCGAGTGTGCTTGCCTATTTTTGAGCACAACTAAGAAGACTGGCGTCGGACTTACCTTGTCGTAGGGTCGACGCCAGTTCCCACTTTCTCCGCCACACATTTTCTTGGGATCCTCGCTATGACACCTGCGCTTCAAGGATTGCTTACAATTGCCATCGGCGTTGGTGGATGTGTTGGCTACTTCTTTTTATCGAACCTGCTTTTGGACCGTGTGATTTTTCCAGCCAAAGGTGCTGCGGCGGGGCGTAATATCACCCGCGCAAATCTGGTCCGCCCGTGGCTTTTCTTGATGCCAGCGTTGCTCGCCATGGGTCTTTACCTTGTCTATCCGGTCATCGGATCGTTCTATCGCTCAATGTTTAATCGGTTGGGTGATGAGTTCATCGGTTTTGGCAATTACCAAGTTATGTTTGCAGACAGCACGTTTCAGACGGCGTTGTTCAACAACTTCCTTTGGGTGTTGTTCGTGCCTGCTTCGGCCACATTCTTGGGGTTGTTGGTGGCGCAGCTGACGGATCGGCTGTCATGGGGCAATATCGCAAAATCGCTGATCTTCATGCCCATGGCGATTTCGTTCGTGGGAGCCTCGCTGATCTGGAAATTTGTCTATGCCAACAATCCCGACATTGGCCTGATCAATGCCATCCGTTTTGCATTCGGCGCGACCGAGGCGATGGATGTTTTGCAGCTCAACTTTTGGAACAACTTCTTTTTGATGATCATCTTGGTCTGGATCCAGACGGGTTTTGCGATGGTTATTTTGTCGGCGGCTTTGCGCGGCATTCCTGAGGAAACTATTGAGGCCGCCATTTTGGACGGGGCCAACCCGTTTCAGATTTTCTTCAAGATCAAGATTCCCCAAATCATGGGCACCATCGTCGTCGTCTGGACAACGATCACGATCCTTGTGCTTAAGGTTTTTGACATCGTTTACACTATGACAGGCGGTAACTTTGGCACAGAGATTTTGCCCAGTTACATGATGTCTTACATGTTCCGCGATGATGGTCGCGCTACGGCTGTGGCCTTTGTCATCATGCTGATCGTGTTGCCCGTGATGATCTGGAACATCCGCCAAGCACGGAAGGAAATGCAATGACCAGTATTGCCGGTTCACGTTCTGCCCTTGCTTGGGCGGTTAATATTTCTGTTGTTGCATTGGTTGTACTCTGGCTGATCCCGACGATTGGCCTGTTGGTATCGTCGTTCCGCGACCGCGATCAGATTAGTGTTTCTGCGTGGTGGAATGCGCCTTTTCCCGTTGAGCAAAATTATGCGGTAAAAGCTGACCTTGGCACAGCTACGCAAACCGACGCGGGCTTTGTTCTAAGCGGCAATGTTTTCGGCGAAGGGACGGGTACTGTCACACAATTTGGTGGGCGGCGTGCTGCACCAACCGCGTTTGATGTGGGCACTGTTGGGGATCTTCCCCGCGACCGCAAATTGCAGGTCAACGCTGATGGCTCGTTCGAATTCATATTCCCCGAGTTGCCGCGCCGTGATCCGTCGATCTATTTTGCAGCTGCGTCGCCGCCGTCTTTCTCGCTTGTGAATTATGACATGATCCTGAATTCGAATGGCATGGCGCAGGCGTTTATCAACACGCTGACCGTGACCATTCCCGCGACAATAATTCCAATCTTGATCGCAGCTTTTGCGGCGTATGCTTTGGCATGGATGGATTTTGCGGGCCGCGGATTTTTGATTGCGGTAATCGTCGGGCTGTTGGTTGTACCGCTGCAACTGGCGCTTGTGCCGCTGTTGCAACTACATAATCAAGTTGGCATCGGCCAAAGCTTTTTGGGCATATGGATGGCCCATACGGGCTTTGGGTTGCCGCTCGCGATTTATTTGCTGCGCAACTACATGGTTGGGTTGCCGCGCGACATTATTGAAAGCGCCAAAGTTGACGGCGCGACTGATTTCCAAGTGTTCACCAAGATTGTGCTGCCCCTGTCGTTTCCGGCGTTGGCCAGCTTTGCCATTTTCCAATTTCTGTGGACATGGAACGATCTGTTGGTGGCAAAAGTATTCTTGCCGTCCAATTCTGAATCTTGGGTAATGACAGTCAAAATCGCCGATGACCTTTTGGGTTCGCGCGGGGGTGATTGGGGTATTTTGGCGGCTGCGGCATTTGTATCTATCGCCGTACCGCTTTTGGTTTTCTTCACAATGCAACGCTATCTGGTGCGCGGTCTGTTGGCCGGCTCCGTAAAATAATCGAGACAGACGACTATGACTTTGAACGCTGACAAAGATTGGTGGCGCGGTGCCGCTATCTATCAAATTTATCCTCGCAGCTACCAAGACAGCAATGGCGATGGCATTGGTGATCTGAACGGGATCACATCGCGCTTGCCCTATATTGCAAGCCTCGGCGTTGACGCGATTTGGATTTCGCCGTTCTTTACATCGCCGATGAAGGATTTCGGCTATGACGTCTCAAACTACTGTGACGTGGATCCGATGTTTGGTACATTGGCTGATTTCGACAAGATGATGGAAACCGCCCACAGCTTGAACCTGCGGGTGATGATTGATCTGGTGTTGTCTCACACATCCGATCAGCACCCTTGGTTTGCACAATCTCGCGCGGACAAAACAAACGACAAATCCGATTGGTACGTCTGGGCAGACCCCAAGCCTGATGGCACGCCGCCCAATAACTGGCTCTCAATCTTTGGTGGGCCGGCATGGCAGTGGGATACGCGCCGTGAGCAATATTATTTGCACAACTTCTTAACCAGCCAGCCGGATTTGAACTTCCATAATGAGGACGTCTGTGACGCGCTTTTGGATGTGACCCGTTTCTGGCTTGAGCGCGGTGTTGATGGCTTCCGCCTTGATACGATCAACTTCTACTATGCGGACAAAGAGCTGCGCGATAACCCTGCGCTGCCCGTAGCGGAACGCAACGCGACCATTGCGCCGTCCGTGAACCCATACAACCATCAGTTCCATAAATATTCTAAGAACCAGCCTGAAAACCTCGCGTTTTTGGCCCGGTATCGGGCGCTTTTGGATGAATATCCCGGCAGCACAACAGTGGGCGAAGTAGGGGACGCACAGCGTGGCTTGGAACTGCTGGGCGAGTATACCGCCGGCGATAGCCGTGCGCATATGTGCTACGCGTTCGAGTTTTTGTGCCCTACAACTTTGACTGCCGACCGCGTCGTTGAAACCCTGTCCAAAGTCGATGAAGTTGCACCGGATGGATGGGCGTGTTGGGCGTTTTCCAACCATGACGTGAAACGCCATGCCACCCGTTGGGACCTTAGTGATGCGGCTTATCGGTGCTACGCGTCGATGCTGATGTCCCTGCGTGGGTCTATCTGCCTTTATCAAGGTGAGGAACTGGGCCTGCCCGAAGGCGATGTGGCGTTTGAGGATCTGCAAGATCCCTACGGCATCGAATTTTGGCCCGAGTTTAAGGGCCGTGATGGATGCCGCACCCCGATGGTTTGGGAACGTTCAAACGCTTCTGGCGGGTTTAGCAGCGGCGCGCCTTGGTTGCCTGTTATGTCAGACCATTTGGCGCGCAACGTTGAGACCCAAGAGGCGGATGCCGACGCGCCTTTGCACCATTACCGCCATATGTTGAATTTCCGCCGTGCGAACCCTGCTTTGGTCAGCGGTGATCACGCAGAGCTGAAGGCCAAAGGCAATGTGCTTAGCTTTACCCGCACGCTCAACAAAGAAACCATTTTCTGCGCGTTCAATCTGTCTTCTGATGGCGCGAGCGTTGCGGCCCCGTCCGGCAATTGGCAGCCTGTTGACAGTGCGCTGAGCACAGGCACGATGGATAATGGCACGGTCGGTCTTGGGCCTTGGCAGATATTTTTTGCAACGTTGGATAAGTTAAGGTGAATAAATGGCGGATTTAAAACTCACAGACGTTGCCAAGACCTACGGCAATGCGGTCAATGTGCTGAACGATATCAACCTTGATATCGAAACGGGCGAGCTCATTGTTTTTGTTGGTCCGTCTGGCTGTGGCAAATCCACGCTGCTGCGTATGATTGCGGGGTTGGAAACAATCTCGGGCGGTGAGCTGTTGATCGACGGGGAGCGCATGAATGATGTGCCCCCCGCACAGCGTGGCATCGCCATGGTATTTCAGTCTTACGCGCTTTATCCGCACATGACTGTTCGCGACAATATGGCGTTTGCTCTGAAGTTGGCCAAGAAAACGCCTAAGGAAATCGACGATGCAGTGAACCACGCGGCCCGTGTGTTGCAGCTTGAAGATTACCTTGACCGGTTGCCAAAAGCCCTTTCAGGTGGGCAACGCCAGCGGGTGGCGATTGGTCGTTCGATCGTGCGCGACCCCAAGGTATACCTGTTCGATGAGCCGCTTTCTAATCTTGATGCCAGCCTTCGTGTGGCGACCCGTATTGAGATCGCGCAGCTTAAAGAAAGCATGCCGAATTCAACGATGATCTATGTGACTCATGACCAAGTTGAGGCGATGACCCTTGCTAGCCGAATTGTGGTACTGGCCAATAAAGGCATTGCGCAAGTTGGTACGCCGCTTGAGCTTTATGAGCGTCCCGAAAACGAGTTTGTGGCGCAATTCATCGGCTCGCCCGCAATGAACCTTTTGCCCGGCAAAATCACTAAGACCGGAAGCCAAACAGAAGTGTCGTTAGACGGCGGCGGTACGGTCCTGAGTGACGTGCCAACGACCGATGCGCAGGCGGGTTTGGGTGTAAACGTTGGTGTCCGGCCCGAGGATATGGTCCCTACCGAAAGTGACGCATATGTTTTTGAAGGACGGGTTAATATTGTGGAGGCCCTGGGCGAAGTGACCCAGCTTTACTTTGAGCCAGTCTCCAAGGACGCCTCGCCGGTCATTGCCAAATTGGCAGGCATTCATCAAGGGCTGCGCGGCCAGTCTTTGCGCCTTGCAGCGCCTGCTGCAAAGACACATTTGTTCGCTCAGGGTCGTTCTCTTTTATATCCGGCGTAGTGCACGGATATTTTGTGTAGGGTACGGGGCGTGTGTCGGCGATAACTCGCCACAGATTACTGGCCAAACGCTTATGACCTGTTAGGGATAGAAGGGTGTGCAGCATCTTTGTTGCGCGCCCTTTTTGCATTTTATTGGATGTCGCAAATTGATGGCTGTTTGGGTGTGATTATGAAGCGTTCTTTTTTGGTTGCCGCTGCTGCATCTGTTTTTTGTGCGCCCGCGATCTGGGCTTTTGATCTTTCGGTCAGCGTCGAAGGTGACGATGATGATCTGACCAAATCAGTGCGCGCGGCAACGCTGTTGCGCGATCTGCGCAATCGTGATGCAAACAGTGCCCAAGATATTTTAGGGGCAGCGCGGGCTGATTACGCACGTGTTGTGTCCGCCCTTTATGAAAACGGGTTTTACGGGGCAGAGGTGTCGATCAAACTTGATGATGCTGAGGCCGCAGGCATTCCTGCCGCTGTTGCGCCGCCCAAGATTTCTGAAGTGCAAATTACGGTAAACCCTGGGCCAAGTTTTGTGTTGGGCCAGGCTGATATATCTCCAATTGCGCCCAAAACTGATGCTTTGATTGGTTTCGAGACCGGCGCACTTGCCGCCCTTTCAAGCATCCGAACTGCCACGGAGCAAACCATCGAAGGTTGGCGCGCAAGGGGGCATGCCAAAGCTGATGTGGCGCGCCAATCAATTACCGCGCAGCACAATGAGGCCGTTCTTGATGTGGCTATTGTTGTCGACAAAGGCCCTTACCTCACGTTCGGGGACCTATCACTTTCGGGTGCATCCGCTGTGCGTGCGGAACGGATCAGGGCAATCGCGGGTCTTCCAACTGGTGCGGGTTTTGACCCGATTGAGGTGGAGTTGGTGACGACACGTCTGCGCCGCGCAGGTGCTTTTGACACCATCGCACTTGTTGAGGCGGATAACGCAAATGACGACGACAGCCTTGATTTTGCCCTGCAAGTAAACGACCGCGCCCCGCGCCGGTTTGGTTTTGGTGCCGAACTGTCCAGCCAAGCGGGGGCCGAACTAAGCACTTTTTGGTTGCACCGTAATCTTTTTGGCGGTGCAGAACGTCTGCGCCTTGGTGCGCGCGTGTCAGGCATTGGCGATACAGGCAGCGGCGAGGACTATGCACTAAGCGCGGAGTATAACCGCCCCGCCACTTTCAACGAAGACACGGATTTTTTTGCAAATGGCGCACTCGAAGCGCTTGATACAGCGACGGTAAATGTTGACCGTTTTGCTCTTGAGGCCGGCATTCGCCGTTACGCGACGCCAAAGCGAACTTATACTTTTGGATTGGGACTTGAGCGCGCGAGCACAATTGATGCGCGCGGCTCCGAGACCTATACACTTCTTACTGTGCCCTTGTCCGTGACTTTCGATTACCGCGATGAAAAACTTGATCCCCGTGACGGATATTTTGCAGATGTTGGGCTGACGCCTTATCTTGGTTTGGACGATACCACCGATGGGGCGCGGTTCTCATTCGATGGGCGGGCCTACAAAACAGTTGGGTCCGAGCGGCCTGTGACTTTTGCGTTGCGTGCCCAAATTGGCGCGTTGATCGGACCCTCCATCGGGGAGGCGCCGGCTGATTTTCTCTACACTTCGGGCGGGGGCGGAACTGTGCGCGGCCAAGATTTTCAATCATTGGGCGTACCCGTCGGCGGTGGCTCAACGGCGGAAACGGGTGGCAAATCTTTCTTAGGTCTGTCGGCCGAAGCGCGTTTTCGGGCCACGGATACATTGGGCGTTGTTGGGTTCATCGACACGGGCACCATCAGCGAAGAAAGCACGCCCAGATCAAAGGGTGAAAGCCACAGTGGCGCGGGTATTGGTCTGCGCTATGACACGGGTATCGGGCCTATTCGCGTGGATTTTGCAGTCCCAATTGACCGACCGCGCCCAACGTCTGATTTCCAAATCTACATCGGTATTGGACAGTCGTTTTGATGGGCTTGGGTTTGAGGAAGTGGGGCCTAAGCGGCTGGCTATTCGCATCTTTTCTGGCAATTTTGGTCGCATTTAGCGCGCCGCTACATGCCCAGACGTCTGATGGGGATCGCGGATATCTGGCTGGATTATTGGAAAGCAGTTTGGGCGGCGAGGGCCGCGAGGTCACGATCCGCGGTTTCAAAGGGGCGCTATCAAGCGAGGCTACCATTGATGAAATCGAGATCGCGGATTTTGATGGCACTTGGCTGCGGATTTCAAACGCAACGCTAATATGGAGCCGCGCTGCGCTTTTGTCAGGCCGCATTGATGTGGATACATTGGCCGCTGAAAAGATCGAGCTATTCCGCTTGCCCAACGCCGAAGAAAGCGGATTACCAGCTGCAGAGGCCACGCCGTTCCGCTTGCCCGAACTACCCGTTTCCATTGAAATCGGCAGCCTTACAGCCCCTGACATCACTCTGGGTGAGAGCGTTTTGGGTGCACCTGCGCGTCTTTCTTTGTCGGCCCGTGTTTCGTTAATCGACGGTGCAATCGATGTGATATTCAACGCCGATCGTACAGATGGGCAGCGCGGCTCGTTCGAGGGGGCCGTTACATATGCCAACGAAAATGCTGTTTTAGGTATAGATTTGCAGTTGGCTGAGGGGGAAGGCGGCTTGGCGGCCAAGGCATTGAACCTGCCCGAAAGCCCATCGATTGATCTTACAATTCAAGGTGCAGGCCCACTGGATGCGTTCGGCGCAAGTTTAGCCTTGGCCACAAACGACACTGAGCGTCTTCGGGGCAGTATTACCTTAAATGCGGTTGGACAGACGCAAATCACTGAAAGTCTTGAGGTGGCGGGCAGCGCATCTGATTTGGCCTTTGTGGCGGATGTTGCAGGTGATGTCGCGCCCCTATTTCTGCCGGAATATCAGACGTTTTTTGGTGATAGGGTTTCTCTTAAAGTCCGCGGAACGCGGCGTGCGAGTGGCGCGGTTGAACTTGATACTCTGAACGCGAAAACCTCGACCCTTGATCTAGGTGGATCGTTGCGCCTGAACACGGCTTTGTGGCCAGAATTTATTGACCTAAATGGTGTCATTGAAACATCATCTGGTGCTCCAATCTTGCTGCCAATTGGAGGTGTTCCCACAACTGTTGGTAGGGTGTCTTTGGATGTTGATTACGACAGTGCCAAAGCGGACACATGGCGAGCGCGTATTGGTGTTGGACGTTTTGTGCGCGATACAGTTTCTGCGCGGCGGTTGGGCATCGAAGGTGGTGGCACACTTGTTCCGGCAGGTGCATCGATTGGCAGCATCGCTGGTATCTTTGCTCTCGAAGCGCTGGATTTAGACGTTGGTGATGCTGGCCTTAACGACGCTTTGGGCGAGACAGTCCGGGCATCCTTTTTCACCGAATATACCCAAGGGCTACCTTTCGAGTTAAGCAATTTGACCGTGGACGGTGATGAGTACGGACTGCGTGGAACTGCGCGTGTCAGCGGCCTTGATAATGCGTTTGAAACCGCTTTTGACGTAAGTGCACGCGCAGATAATTTGGCGCGGTTCAGCGCCGTCTCTGGCATGCCCCTTTCAGGTGCTGCGGCATTTTCAATAACTGGGAATGCAGACGCAGGTGGGCGGTTTTCTGTTTTAGCACAAGGCACTGGCCAGTCTTTGCGTATCGGTGAGCCGATGGCAGATGCTTTGTTGCGTGGGACCAGCGAGATCAGTGCAAACTTGAGCCGTGATGAGGCAGGAACCCAACTCGAGAAGTTTTCCCTTAGCAACCCGCAACTCTCGGCCGAGGCCACAGCATCGCTTTCAAGCACAGTCTCCTCGGCTAATTTTGACGCCACGCTTGCGGACCTTGGCCTGATCATTCCGAACGTCTCTGGCCCACTTACCGTGACTGGCTCGGCAGACAGTGCTGGTAGCGATTGGGAGGTCACCACCGCGCTTTTGGGACCTGCTGGAGCCCGCGCAAATACTCAAGGATCGGTCAGTCGAAACGGTATTGCTGATCTGGTAATCGACGGGACAATTCCGCTGCAATTGGCCAATCCATTTATTGAACCGCGCACTGTTCAAGGGCGCGCCGACGTGGATGCGCGGCTGCAAGGACCATTGGGGCTTGCTGCTTTGAGCGGTGTGATCGATCTGAATGATCTGCGTGTCTCTGCACCAAGCGTTGGTATCGCGCTGACACAAGGCGTGGGGCAAATTCGGGTCTCTCAAAGTACGGCACAAGTTGAGCTGCGCGCGCAGGCCTCTACGGGTGGTGCGGCGCAGGTTGATGGCGATATTACACTTTCAAAGGGGCTGGGGGCGCAGCTGGATATTCGCCTTGAGAATGTTGGTGTTCTGGACCCAGATCTTTACCGCACACAGGTTTCTGGTGTTCTTGATGTGTCAGGACTGTTGGCGGCGGGCCCGCGTATTTCGGGCCAATTGATGTTGGGGAAAACCGACGTCACGATTCCCTCTACTGGTCTTACGTCTTTCGGGATTGTCCCTGAGATTGTTCACCGCGGTGCTTCTGCGGGTGCGGTGGCCACCCAGCGTCGCGCAGGACTTAGCCGCGCGGATGCGCCTTCCCAAAGTAACTCACCATTGCAACTGGACATCAGCATTGATGCACCGCAACAAATTTTTGTTCGGGGGCGCGGCCTGGACGCGGAACTTGGCGGGCAATTGCGCATTCAAGGCTCGCCTGATGCGCTGGTCTCTGTGGGTCGGTTTGATTTGTTGCGCGGACGTCTTGATTTGCTAACAAAGCGGTTCGTGCTTGATGAGGGATCGGTGCAGCTTATCGGCGATTTTGATCCGTTCATTCGATTTGTCGCCTCAACAGAAACCGGAGCGGGCACAGCAAGCGTGATCTTATCAGGCCGTGCAAGTGATCCTGAAGTGACCTTTGAGGCGACCCCCGCAGCAGCCCCTGACGAGGTGCTTGCACAGATATTTTTTGAAAAAGGCGTGGATCAGCTGTCCGCATTCCAAGCGCTGCAGCTTGCCACGGCTGTGCGCCGTTTGCAGGGACGCGGCGGCGAAGGAGTGGTCGCCAAACTACGGCGTGGCCTTGAGTTAGATGACCTTGATGTGTCCACTGATGAAGATGGTAGCGTCGCGGTCCGCGCGGGAAAATATGTTTCCCAGAACGTCTATACCGAGGTGGAAGTGGGTGATGAATCCGCAGTTTCCCTCAACATTGATCTGACGCGTAATCTGGTTGGTCGGGGCAGTGTGAGTAGTGACGGCAAGAGCAGCATTGGCCTGTTCTTTGAAAAAGATTACTAGGCTGACCATCCCAGATGTGGGCCGCAGTTACACATTTTTGTCATTCCTTCGTGCCAAGAGTTGCATCTTTAACGGGTTAGGGGCACTGAAATGCCAGTCTTTTGAAAAGGGTGCCCATGCTTGATGCGCGTATACGTCCGCTGATTAACCCTGCGCTGAACGCGGTGGGGCGTACGCTTGCTGCGCGTGGGGTTACGGCCAACACGGTGACGTTGGTGGGGCTTGGGATTGGGGCCTTAGCTGCTACTGCAATCACTTTTGGGGCTTTCTGGACAGGTCTTATCTTGCTGTTAGCGTCGCGTATCGCGGATGGTTTGGACGGCGCGGTTGCGCGGGCGAGTGCCAAAACCGACTTCGGTGGGTATCTCGATATTGCCTGCGATTTTCTCTTTTACGGCCTCATTCCAATGGCCTTTGTTTGGCACGATCCGTTGGCGAATGGTCCTGCGGGTGCATGGTTGCTGACGAGTTTTTATTTCAATGGCGCCAGTTTTCTTGGCTATGCGATGTTGGCAGACCGCCACGGCAAGAGCACGTCGGCGCAGGGTCAAAAGTCATTTTATTATTCTAATGGCATTCTTGAGGGGACCGAGACGATTGTGTTTTTCGTTCTTCTTTGTCTGCTTCCAACTTATTTTACGATTGGCGCGTGGCTATTCGGCGGGCTGTGTTTTCTGACAGCAAGCTTGCGTCTTAGAGCTGCGTCACTGATATTCCTGTCACATACAAAGGACTGATTAATGAATATACTCCGCACCGCTGCGCTGGCATTTTGCGCGTTGAGCACCACAGCCACTGCTCAAACTGACCCCGAAAACTGGGATGCTGTGACTGGCGCGGCCAATGGCCAAACGGTTTATTGGAATGCATGGGGCGGCTCTACGCAGACCAATGATTTTATTGCATGGGTCGGGGAGCGCGTATCCGAAGACTACGGCGTTACACTTGAGCACGTAAAACTGTCCGACACTGCGGATGCGGTTTCGCGCGTTCTTGCCGAGAAATCAGCGGGCCAGAATGAGGACGGCGCGATTGATATGATTTGGATCAACGGTGCCAATTTTGCTGCGATGAAAGATGCAGATTTGTTGTTCGGCCCCTTTGCGGAAAGCCTGCCGAACTGGGCACTTGTCGATGCGCAAGGCAAATCTGTCCAGTCTGACTTTACGGTTCCTACCGACGGTATGGAGAGCCCATGGGCAATGGCGCAGGTGGTTTTCATCCATGATACCGCTGACTTAGCTGCGCCTCTTGGTTCAATGGAGGCTATTCTGGAATGGTCGTCTGCGAACCCTGGCCGCTTTACTTTCCCGCAACCACCGGACTTTTTGGGCACGACATTTCTCAAACAAGCGCTGATTGATTTGCTGGACGACACAACTGTGCTGAGCGCGCCAGTTGGCGATAATTATGATGAGGTTACTGCACCGCTGTGGGACTTTATGGACGCGCTCACGCCGACTTTGTGGCGCCAAGGCAAAGCGTACCCCCAAACCGGACCGCGCCAATTACAATTGATCGCTGACAACGAAGTCGATCTAGCGATTTCGTTTTCGCCCGGTGAAGCCTCTGCGGCGATTGCAAACTTTCAACTACCAGACACTGCGCGTACGTTCGTGTTGGACAAAGGCACGTTGGGCAATGCATCTTTTGTAGCCATTCCCTACAACTCAGGCAGCTCCGAGGGCGCAATGGTAGTTGCGAACTTCTTGATGTCCGCCGAAGCACAGACCCGCGCACAAAACCCTGATATCTTGGGCTATGGCACGGTATTGAATATGGATGCGCTTAGCACGGATGAGCGCGCTGCATTTGACGCGCTTGACCTTGGCGTGGCCACTTTGTCGCCAGCGGAACTGGGCACAGCCCTGCCGGAACCACACCCAAGCTGGGCTACACGCTTGGCTGATGATTGGGCCGCGCGTTACGGTGTTGCGCAATAAGTATGGGGTGGATGACCTCTCCTGAAACGCCCCCTTGCGGGGCGTTTTTTACACCAAGCTACGCGGGCAGCATGTTCTAAATATGCGTCGCGGGATCAGCATAAGATGGCTGCCGTTGCTGACGGTGCTGGCGATGCTTGGTCCCGTCGTGGCCGGATTGCTGGGCACCATAGCGCCCGCGTTTGGGTATTTGCCCGCGGCCAATATGACAGAATGGACAGTGGCTCCATTTGTGGATTTGTTTCGCTGGGGCGGCTTTCCACATGCAGTGGTGCTCAGTGTGACAACGGGATTTTTGGCAACGTCTCTGTCGCTTTTGATCACAGTTTTGATCATTGCGGGGTGGCACGGCACGCGGGCGTTTAACCTTATCCGGCGTTTGCTGTCCCCGTTACTTTCGGTCCCACACGCGGCCGCGGCGTTTGGTATTGCGTTTCTGATCACCCCATCGGGATGGGTGGCACGTGCATTCTCGCCATGGCTGACAGGTTGGGAGCGTCCGCCAGATGTGCTCATCGTTCAGGACCACTGGGGCCTTGCGATGGTGGTTGGCCTCGTTGCCAAAGAGGTGCCATTTTTGCTGCTGATGAGCTTGGCAGCCTTGGGACAAGTCAATGCAAAATCAAGCGCCACAATCGCCGCCGCCTTGGGGTATGGGCGTGTAACCGGCTGGCTTAAAACAGTTTTCCCACGGGTCTACGCCCAGATCAGGTTACCGGTTTATGTTGTTCTGGCTTATTCTATGTCAACTGTTGACGTGGCCATCGTGCTGGGTCCGAACACGCCGCCGACTTTATCTGTTCAAATCGTCAAATGGATGTCTGATCCGGATTTGGCGATGCGACTTGAAGCGGCCGCAGCAGCGCTGGTTCAGCTTCTACTTGTTATTGGCAGCCTGATCTTGTGGCGCGGCGGCGAGATTTTGGTTGGCATATTGGGTGCCAAGTGGGTGATGCGCGGAACGCGAAGTTTCGGTGATAATGCTTTGCGGATCGTTGGCCTTGGGGCAGGCGTACTGGTTTGCACAGGCGTTCTTTTGGGGCTCGTCTCATTAGGGGTATGGAGCGTTGCAGGGCTTTGGTCATACCCAGACGTACTGCCTGACAGCCTAAGTGCGCGTTCATGGTCACGGCACTGGGGCAACATTTTTGATACCGGTATAACCACTTTGCTGATCGCAGTTTGTGCAACGTTCATAGCGGTTTTGTTGACGCTGGGATGTTTAGAGGCTGAATACCGCTTTGACTTCACCATGTCAGAGCGAGGTGTGTTTTTGCTCTATCTACCTCTCATGGTGCCGCAAACCGCGTTCCTGCCGGGCCTTCAGACACTGATGCTGTCCACTGGGTTGAAGAGCGGATTTGTTCCTGTGGTTCTGGCGCATTTGGTCTTTGTGCTGCCTTATGTTTTTCTGTCTTTGTCGGATCCGTTTCGGGCTTGGGATGTGCGGTTCGGCACGATTACCGCCGCCTTGGGGCGTTCTGCAAACGGAGTCCTTTGGCGGGTGCGCTTGCCCATGTTACTGGCGCCTGTCTTGACTGCTGTAGCCGTTGGGTTTGCCGCTTCCGTCGGTCAGTACCTGCCCACACTTTTGGTCGGGGGCGGGCGACTGTCGACCTTAACAACCGAAGCCGTCGCCCTTGCCGCGGGGGGCGACCGCCGCGCGATTGGGGTTTATGGCTTGGCCCAAACTGTTGCTGCGATCCTGCCGTTTGCAGCAGCACTTTTGCTTCCTCAGATCATTTGGCGTAACCGTCGGGGGCTGTCTGATGCCTAATTTCTACGCCCGCAAAGGACACATTAAATGAGCCACGAACTGCACCTTGATAATATCCGTATTTCCAAAGATGGGCGTGAATTAATCTCGATTGACCAAACAGTTGCTGCGGGTGAAGTGCTATCTGTTATGGGGCCGTCAGGTGCGGGCAAGTCGACTTTGCTTAACTATATTATTGGTACTTTGCCGTCTGATTTTACGGCAACAGGGGCGGTGCTGCTGAATGGTGCAAATCTATGCGCCTTGCCCTCTAATCAGCGGCAAGTCGGCATTCTGTTTCAAGATGATCTGCTCTTTCCACACATGAGTGTTGGGCAAAACCTAGCCTTTGGGCTAAGCGCAGATGTTCGGAGGGCCGATAGGCTCGCGCGCATTGATCAGGCTCTTACAGAGATTGGCTTAGAGGGGTTTGCGAACCGTGATCCAGAAACCCTGTCCGGTGGGCAAAAAGCACGGGTTGCGTTGATGCGGATGCTATTGTCGGAACCGCGTGTTTTATTGCTGGACGAAGCATTTTCACGGCTGGACACGGAACGCCGTGACCAGATCCGGACACTTGTGTTTGATACCGCGCGGGCGCGTCAGCTGCCCGTCATTATGGTCACCCACGATCAAGCAGATGCTGACGCAGCAGGTGGCCCTGTGTTCTATCTAACTGACTGATCTTACGCCTATTCTGCCAAATGGCAGGCCACCCGCGCACCTCTGACCACACGCATTTCGGGACGCTCAGCCGAACATTTCGCCGTAGCGATCGGACAACGTGGGTGAAACGCGCAGCCAGTGGGCGGGTTAATTGGGTCAGGTATTTCACCTTGTGGCGGATCAATCTCACGGCCAAACCCATCCATCTTTGGGGCGGCTGCCAAAAGCATCTGGGTGTAGGGGTGCTTGGGGTTCTCAAACAGCTCATCCGGTGTAGCTTCTTCCACAAGACGGCCCAAGTACAGCACACCAATTTTGTCGCTGATGTGCTGAACCACTGTCAAATCGTGACTGATGAACAAATAGGTCAGACCAAGGTTTTCCTGCAGGTCTGACATCAGGTTCAGCACCTGCGCCTGTACTGACACGTCCAGCGCACTGGTCGGCTCATCACATACAATCAGCTTTGGTTCACTGGCCAAAGCGCGGGCGATACAAATGCGCTGCCGCTGGCCGCCGGAAAACTCATGGGGAAACTTATCTGCGTCCAGCGACGACAAACCGACTTGCTCAAGAAGCTTTTCTGCAAGGCCAACAACATTGCCGCCACGGGCCGATACAGGTTCGTTGATAATCTCACGCACACGCCATCGCGGATTGAGGGAGGCGTACGGATCCTGAAAAATCATCTGGATGTCACTGCGCGCTTTATCAAGCTTGCCGCTGTCTGTCTCGCGGCTCAGATCGATGTCGTTGATCAGCACGCTGCCATCCGTTGGCTTCAACAAGCCCACGGCCATTTTGCCGATGGTTGATTTGCCCGAGCCGCTTTCGCCAACAAGTGAATAAACCGTCCGTTCCTCAACATCAAAACTAACGTCTGACACGGCGGTGAGCATCGCTTTGGGAAGCCGCTCAATGACGCGGTTGAGCCACGGTTTTGAGACGTCAAAAATGCGGGTGAGGTTTTTGACCTGGATCATCGCCATTACGCTGTTTCCTCAGCCGGTTGTTGTATTGGAAAGTGGCATGCAGACCGCCCACCATTCAGTTTTGGGCGGGGCTCTGCACGGCAAATGTCTTGGGCAAATTCACAGCGCGGATGAAAAGCACAGCCCTCGGGCATGGCCGTTAAGCGCGGCATTGAACCTGGAATTTGGCGCAGGCGTTTTAGGCCTTTGCTGGCCAGCGGCGTGGAGCCCATTAGCCCGTCTGTGTATGGGTGTTCGGGGTGTGTGACCACATCGCGTACGTTGCCCAATTCGGCCAATCGTCCAGCATACATGACGGCTACGCGGTCGGCGGTTTCGGCTATGACGCCCATGTCGTGCGTGATCAGCATGACAGCCGTGCCACGGTCACGACACAGCCGTTTAAGTAGAGCGATGATCTGCGCTTGTACCGAAACATCAAGCGCAGTCGTCGGCTCGTCCGCAATAATCAGCGACGGTTCAGCGCAGAGCGCCAAAGCAATAACAACGCGTTGGCGCATGCCACCGGAAAATTCATGGGGATAGCTATCAAGGCGTTGGGCCGCTGCGGGAATACCAACCTCATCCAAGGCCGCAGCCGTGCGTTTGCGTGCCTCATCGCGCGAGATGTCCAGATGCTCAAGCATTGTTTCAGTTAGCTGATCGCCGATGCGCAACAGTGGGTTAAGCGAGGTCAGCGGGTCTTGAAAAACCATGCCAATATGCTTGCCGCGCAACCGACGCATATCTTCGCCTTCAAGCTGATCAATACGCGCGCCGTTCAGCCAAATCTCGCCGCCCGTAATTTTTGCGGGATGGTTCAGCAGGCCAATCACAGCATTACCTGCCATTGATTTACCGGCGCCGGACTCGCCGACAATTCCCAAAATTTCACCGCGGTTGATATCATAGTTAATCTGATCAACAGGCCGCAAAATACCGCCACGTGTCGGTATTTCGACAGTGAGATTGCGGATCGATAAGACAGCTTCAGACATGGGGTGGTCCTCGGGGTTAACCAGTTACGTCGCGGCTTAGCGCAGTTTTGGGTTTAGGGCGTCGCGCAACCAATCGCCCAGCAAGTTCACGGCCAGCGCAAGGGCCAGAAGGGTGCAAGCAGGGAACAGCAAAATCCACCACTCGCCCGAGAACAAAAAGCCCTGACCGATACGGATAAGCGTGCCAAGAGATGGTTGCGTCGGCGGTGCGCCTACGCCCAAAAATGACAGGGTTGCTTCGGCAATGATTGCCAAGGCAAGCGAGATGGTTGCAATGACCAGCACAGGGCTCAGCACGTTTGGCAGGATGTGGCGCAGCATGATTGCGCCGGAGCCGCGGCCAATTAAGCGGGCTGCTTGGACATATTCTTTGTTCTTCTCAACAAGGGTCGCACCACGTACAACACGCGCAAATTGGACCCAATCGGACAAGCCAATTGCCACAATCAAGACCCAGATTGCCATTTGATCACGGTACTCGACGGGGGTGATCCCCTTGGCCACGCCAAAGATCAGCATGGCAACCAAGATCGCCGGAAAGGTCAGTTGAACGTCTGCGATCCGCATGATGATGGTCTCGACCCACCCTCCGACATATGCGGCAACAAGGCCCAAAGTGATGCCCAGAACCATTGCAAACCCAACCGCTGCCGCACCCACAAATAGTGAAATGCGAAGCCCGTAAAGGATGGTTGAGAACACATCGCGGCCCTGATCATCGGTGCCCAGCCAAAAGGTTTCGCCAGTGAATGCGTTGGGCTCCATCGGGCTTGAAAACCCGTTCATCAGGTTCAGGGAGGCCGGATCAAATGGGTCGTATGGTGCGATTAACGGCGCAAAAATTGCTGCCAACACCATCAACATCACAACTGTGAAAGAGATCATCGCAACGGGCGAGCGGCGGAATTGATAAGCAAAATCGCCATCCCACCAATGGGCAAGGCGTCCGCGCGGTTTTGGAGCAGGCGTTGTATCAGCCATGATTAATGTCCTCCCGAACGGTCAGCGCGCAGACGCGGATCAATTGCAAAATAAAGCAGGTCGACGATGAGATTAATTGCCACAAACATCACTGAAATAAGCATCAAATAAGCGGCCATCACAGGGATATCGACGAACTGAATAGCGTTAATAAACAGCAACCCAACGCCGGGCCACTGAAACACTGTCTCCGTGATGATCGCAAAGGCGATGATGCTGCCCAGTTGCAGGCCGGTGACCGTAATCACGGGGACCAATGTGTTCTTTAGGGCGTGACGGAAGTTGACTGATTTTTCGCGGATACCACGGGCGCGGGCAAAGCGGATGTAATCCGCGCGCAGGACTTCCAGCATCTCGGACCTGACCAGCCGCATGATCAACGTCATCTGATAAAGCCCAAGTGTAATGGACGGTAATATCAACGCTTTAAGGCCTGATCCGGTCGCAAATCCAGTCGTCCACCAGCCCAGATCAACAACGCCACCGCGCCCAAAGCTGGGCAGCCAGCCCAATTCAACTGAAAACAGATAGATCAGCAGAATGCCGATCAAAAATGTGGGCAAACTGACCCCGATCAATGAGACCGACATGATGGCGTTGGCGGCGAAACCGTCGCGCCTAATGGCGGTGAAAATGCCAAGGACAACACCGAAAAACATCGCAAATCCGGCAGACACCAAGGCAAGCTCAAGGGTGGCAGGTGCGCGTTCGGCGATGATCTCGGCAACAGGGCGGGCTTGGCGGTAACTCAGCCCGAAATCCCCCTGCATAGCACGGCCCAAAAACGCGCCATATTGGACAACAAACGGGTCATCGAGGCCCAACTCTCCGCGCAACCGCTCAATATCGCTTTGGGTGCGTTCCTGGCCCAACAAACTGTCAATCGGGTCGCCTACAAAGCGGAACATCGAAAAGGCGACAAGCCCCACAACGAGCAAGACAATGAAGGACTGAAATAGGCGGCGGAGAGAGTATGCTAACATTGGATCACAGTTGTTTTTGTAGCCGGCGGGGTCAAGAGCCGAGTGTGCGTTTTGGCGGTATTCACGTCGCGGCAATTACATTTTTGTTAAGTGTCATATGCGGGGAAAAAGCGTGTGTCATAAAAAACGCGCGCAGGCCCAAAGACCTACGCGCAAAATTTCGACGGTATCGATTTATGAAAGGGCGCTGTCACAGCGGCTGCAAACGCCGTCGTGCTTGTGGCTTCCAACATCTGGCAGCACCTTCCAACAGCGGGCGCATTTTTCGCCGTCTGCCTTTGCAAAGCTCACGGCGACGCCTGCTACGTCATCAAGGGCGAACGCGCCCTCAGGGCCTACGCCTTCGACAACCGTGATTTGGCTGGTGATGCACAGGTCTGCGAAGTTATCCGCATCGATCAGGGCAAAAAGTTCTGGCGACAAATAGACCGTTGGCGCAGCTTCAAGCGAGGAGCCAATGACTTTTGCCGTCCGCTCACCTTCCAGCGCACCTGTTACGACGCGGCGGATTGCGCGGATTTTGTCGAGCTTCGCAGCCAGCGCGTCATCGCGCCATTTGGCTGGAGTTTGCACGAAGTCAACAAGGTGGACACTTGTTTCAGCCCCGTTTCGCTCAAGCCAGACTTCTTCCATTGTGAAGGTCAAGATCGGCGCAAGCCATGTTGTGAGGCGGCCATACAGAATATCCAGCACGGTTAATGCAGAAAGCCGGCGGTTCGTGTCACCGTCGCAATAAAGCGCGTCTTTGCGGATGTCGAAGTAAAACGATGACAAATCAAGTGTCGCAAAATCGAAGATGGCACGGAACACACCTTGGAAATCGTATTTTGCGTAGCCGTTGCGCACAGTTTCATCCAACACGGCGATCTTGTGCAGCATGAGGCGTTCCAGCTCGGGCATGTCTTGGGGCGCTACGGTTTTTGCCGCATCAAAGTCCGCAAGGCTGCCCAGCATAAAGCGCATCGTGTTACGCAGGCGACGGTAACTATCGGCCACGTTTTTCAGGATTTCCGGCCCGATGCGCAGGTCAGCGGTGTAATCAGATTGGGCGACCCAAAGACGCAAGATATCGGCGCCGTATTGTTTCGTGACCTCTTCTGGTGCGATTGTGTTGCCGATGGATTTGGACATTTTCATGCCTTTTTCATCAAGCGTGAAACCATGTGTCAGCACGCCGCGATAGGGCGCGCGTCCTTTGGTGCCGCATGCCTGAAGCATGGATGAGTGGAACCAGCCGCGGTGTTGGTCGGTGCCCTCAAGATATAGGTCGGCCAAGCCATCTTCAGACCCGTCTTCACGGTCGCGCAGGGTAAAGGCGTGGGTTGAGCCACTGTCAAACCACACATCAAGGATATCCATCACTTGGGTGTAGTCATCAGGGTTCACGATGCCGCTAAGGAACCGCTCTTTCGCGCCGTCTTTGTACCACGCATCAGCGCCCTCAGCTTCGAAAGCTTCAAGGATTCGTGCGTTTACGTCAGCATTACGCAGCAGGTAGTCTGGATCGTCGTGTTTCGCGCCTGTTTTGACAAAGCATGTCAGCGGTACGCCCCACGCACGTTGACGAGACAGCACCCAATCAGGGCGCGCTTCGATCATTGAGTAAAGACGGTTGCGGCCCGTTTGCGGCGTCCATGTCACCAACTCATCGATGCTGGTCAGGGCGCGCTCACGGATGGTTTTGCCGTGTGTGTCCATCCCGTCATCACAGGCTTTGTCGATCGCGGCAAACCACTGTGGGCGGTTCAAACGGATGACAGGTGCTTTGGAACGCCACGAGTGTGCGTCACTGATCGTGATCCGCGCGCGGGCTAGCAAGCCGCCAACCTCGACCAGTTTTTCGATGACTTTCTGGTTCGCTTTGCCCGGCTTCCCGTTTGAGCGCAGGATGACCTCACCGCCGAAAAACGGCAGATCAGCGCGGTAAGAACTGTCGTCCAAGATGTTGAACGTCATTGGAAGACCGTGTTTCAGGCCGATTTGATAGTCGTCGTCACCGTGGCTGGGGGCGGTGTGAACAAAGCCTGTGCCCGCATCGGCAGTGACGTGATCACCGGCCAGCATAGGTACGTCGAAATCCCATTCCCCATCGGCGCCGTCAGCACCGTGAAGCGGGTGGTTTAGGGTCAGTTCAGCAAGCTCGGCGGCGCTTACATCCCCAACACGGGTGTACATTTCAGTATCAAGGCGTGCGGCGGAAAACGCGCTCTCAGCAAGATTATCGGCAAAGAGATATGTTGCGCCTGCCTTGGCCCAACATTCATCTGGCGTGGAATTCACCTTGTACGCACCATAGCTTACTGTTTCGTTAAAACAGACCGCACGGTTTTGCGGGATGGTCCACGGGGTCGTCGTCCAGATCACCACATAAGTTTCTGTCTGACCCTTAACTGCAAAAGGAACCCAGATCGCATCTGTCTGGCGGTCGTGGTACTCAACCTCAGCTTCCGCAAGGGCTGTCTTTTCCACAGGCGACCACATCACAGGCTTTGAACCCTGATAAAGTGTGCCGTTCATCAAAAACGTTTGGAATTCTTCCGCGATCACGCGCTCGGCATGATATTCCATTGTAAGGTATGGATTTTCCCAATTACCAGTGATGCCAAGGCGCTTGAATTCTTCGCGTTGGATGTCGACCCAGCCTTTGGCAAAGTCCCGACACTCACGGCGGAATTCGACCACGTCGACTGCGTCTTTATCGCGGCCTTTCTTGCGGTACTTCTCTTCGATTTTCCATTCGATCGGCAAGCCGTGGCAGTCCCAACCTGGGATATAGCGGGCATCATGACCCATCATCTGTTGGGAGCGAACGACCATGTCTTTTAGGATTTTGTTCAGCGCGTGGCCGATGTGCAAATGACCGTTTGCATAGGGAGGGCCGTCATGAAGCGTGAAGGGCTTGCGTCCAGATTTTTGGCGCAGCTGGCCATAGACGTCCAGTTCTTCCCATCGTGCAAGCCATTCAGGCTCGCGCTTGGGCAGACCTGCGCGCATTGGGAAATCTGTGCGGGGCAGGTTGAGTGTGGTTTTATAGTCGGGTGTTTCGGCGCACATATCGAGCGTCCTTTTTCGTCATATTTTCAATAGAATAGCGAGAGCGGCGTGAGGGTCTCGAACGCCTTGGCCCGGCGGCTCATAAGGTCAGAGCGCCGGGGATATAATTCGAATAATGTGCAGTGATTGAAACATCATGGGGTGCTTATAGGGGTAGGCCTTGTGGCTGTAAACTATGTGGGCGGTGATACTTTGGCGGCGACCCGTGACCGCCGCAGCCAGTATAAGTGCGCAAAGACGCTGAACACTCAATCGGGCGTCAAATTGGTCTAGTGATTGCGCAGTGATTGCAACGGGGGTGATCTGGGGCTAACTGGAGTTCATGCACAGATATGCCTTGAAAATCGAGTACAACGGCGCGCCTTATCACGGCTGGCAGCGACAGGTTGATTTGCCGTCGGTGCAAGGCATGATTGAGAAGGCCATCGGTAAAGTCGCCGGTAGCGCCCATGAGATTGCGGCCGCAGGACGTACCGATGCGGGCGTTCATGCGTGGGCGCAAGTGGCCCATGTGGACATGGAGCGTGATTGGGACACGTTCCGGCTGTCTGAGGCGATTAATTATCATCTGAAACCGAACCCCATTGCCATCATCGGCTGCGCGAAAGTGACCGAGGCGTTTCACGCACGGTTTTCCGCTGTTGAGCGGCGCTATATTTTCAGAATGGTATCGCGCCGCGCCCCAATTGTGCACGAAGCGGGGCTGGTCTGGCAGGTGAAGCCGCCTTTGTCGCTGGAAGCGATGCAAGAGGGGGCCAAGCATTTGCTGGGCTATCATGATTTCACCACGTTCCGTTCGTCTATTTGCCAAGGTCTGACGCCGTTCAAAACGCTCGACCGTTTAGATGTAAGCGAACATCCGTACCCGGGCGGTGCTGAGTTTCGCTTTGATGTGCGCGCGCGGTCGTTCCTGCATAATCAAGTCCGCAGCTTTGTTGGCACACTTGAACGTGTCGGCGCGGGGCATCTTGAACCATCTGATGTTAAACGCAGGCTTGAGGCATGCGAGCGGTCTGCTTGCGGTCCGGTGAGCGCACCGCACGGGCTGTATCTCGCGGGCGTTGGCTATGACGACGACCCTTTCGAATAAAATCAAAACACTGCGGCTTGCCATTTGCGCGCCCAAAAGGAGATCAAACCGATGATGACATGGACCGCGTTAACCACGTTGAACAACAAAGCACAGGCCGAGGCTTTGGGCGAGGCGCTTGAAACGCTGACGCCAGAGCCCACAGGCGTGGGTGTTTTTGAGGTCGAAGACGGTTCGGGCGTTTGGGAAGTAGGTGGGTATTTCATCGAAGCACCTGATGCGGCAGGCCTTGCGCTTTTGGCGGCCATGAACGGAGCGAAAGATTTTGTTGTTTCTGAAGTGCCTGAAACTGATTGGGTCGCCCATGTGCGCCGCGAGTTGCCGCCCGTCGAGGCAGGCCGCTTTGTGGTCTATGGCAGCCATGACGCAGACAGCTTGCCTGAAGGTAAAATCCCGTTGTTGATTGAGGCCGCAATGGCCTTTGGGACGGGGCACCACGGCACGACGCTCGGGTGTTTGATTGCTCTTGATGAGTTGATTGACGCGGGTTTTGTTGGCCAGAACGTTGCTGACATTGGCTGCGGGACGGCCGTTTTGGCGATGGCGGCTGCAAAAGTATGGCCCCAAACAGTTCTGGCCAGCGATATTGATGAGGTCGCTGTAGAAGTGGCGCTTGCCAACGCAAAGGCCAACGATCTGGAGGGGCGCATCACCTGTGTTGAGGCGGCGGGCTTTGATCATCCGACCCTACAAGGTGCCACGCCGTTTGATCTGATTTTTGCCAATATCCTCAAGGGGCCGCTGTTGATGCTTGCGGATGATATGGCTGGCGCATGTGCGCAGGGCGGGCATATCATCTTGTCCGGTATTCTGAATGAGCAAGCCGATGAGGTACAGACTTGCTACAGCAGCGCGGGTTTTGAGCTGCGCAAACGCAGCAGTATCGGTGACTGGACGACCCTCACGCTGACCCGCAATTAACGTTGCCGTAAGAAAAACAGAGCAATTATCTTAAAATTGTGTTAACAAGACCCTCAGTAACGAATGAGTAACTGAGGGCAACGGTATGTCTGATCGGCAAAAGTTTAAGTCCAAAATGAAGCGATTGGCCAAGCAGCAGCGGCGCGCAGGGTATTATCGTACACAGTCTGTAAATCACGATGGCATGGTACTGGGCCGCGCTCCGGCGCGTGGCGGTTTTCCGTGGCACTTGGTGCTTTTGGCTGCTGCTGCGTTTTGGCTATTTAAGGCGTTTGCTTACACAACAAACGGTCCTGCAGCGTATGTTGAACGCGTTGAGGGCTTACAATCATCCGGTGGTTTGGGGGGCTTTGCAGCGTGGATGATGCAAGCGGATAGCCTGACCATCTGGATCGCTCAATATCTACAGGTGTTCGTCTAAAGCGGCCCCTATTTCTGTAGCCAGCACGCATAAAAAAAGCCGCACGGCCAAAGGGCTGTGCGGCTTTTGCTCGAGACACGCCTGAGGGTTTAGAGCGCGTCTACGTCTGCATATGTCAGGCCGACATCTTCCAATTCACGTGCAGATAGCTGCTTGAGCGCTTTGCGTGTCTGGCGCACATCATTCCAAGACTTTACTTTCGCGAAAGTCGCAATGAACGGAGCGGCAACTGTGAATGTGCTTGCTGCGGGTGCGAAGCGGGATGTTTCGATAACGGCCATGATCGTATTCCTTTACTGCGCAAAAATTATGCGTTTATGGGTGCGTGATGGCGCCCATTTAGGCGGGAAAGATATTTCCGGATAGTGAGTATTTCTGCAATGCAGCTATGATCGGACTGCATATGTCGAAAATGAACAAATAGCCTGTCGTTATTGGGCTATTTGCAGGTCAAGCCTGCCCCGATTTGCACCTGAAATGTCGTATTTGGACAAAAGTATCCACAGGTGTTCAGGATGTCGCAGGTCACGAAAACCTTGGCTGTTTTGTAACAATTCGCGAAATACGCCGATATTTGTTTCTGTTTGGCAAATGTTCGCGTTTCGTGCTACTGCTGAAACGCATAAATATAACAGCAGGCAGGCGACTATGCGGATACTGGGAATCGATCCTGGCTTGGCCAATATGGGGTGGGGTGTCATCGAAATGGTGGGCCCGCGTCTGCGTCATGTCGCAAATGGCATCATCAAAACGAAAACCGGTGATTTGGGCGCGCGACTTTTGGCGCTTCACACTGGGTTGAGTGACGTGATCGCACAGCACGCCCCCGATGCAGCAGCGGTTGAGCAGACGTTTGTCAACAAAGACGGTGTCGCCACGTTGAAGCTTGGGCAGGCGCGGGGAATCGCGATGTTGGTGCCGGCACAGGCGGGCCTTACAATTGGTGAATACGCTCCCAATGCGGTCAAAAAGACTGTTGTTGGCGTTGGGCACGCCGCCAAAGAACAAGTACAGCACATGGTCAAAATGCAGCTACCTGGTGTGGTGTTTGACGGACCGGATGCCGCTGATGCCTTGGCAATCGCCATTTGTCACGCCCATCAACGCGGGGTTGGCACCGGCTTGGAAAAAGCTCTGAAGGCACAAGAAATGAGGTCCGCGGGATGATTGGCAAACTTCAAGGACGTCTGGAATACCGCAGTACAGATCACGTTATGCTCATGGTCGGTGGGGTCGGATACGTTGTGTATTGTAACGAGCGTACGCTTGCCTCAATGCCCAATGTCGGTGAGGCAGCCGCACTTTATACGGACCTTTTGGTGCGCGAGGATCTGCTGCAACTTTTCGGGTTTACCACGCTTGCCGAAAAAGAGTGGCACCGGCTTTTGATGTCTGTGCAAGGGGTTGGCGCAAAGGCTGCGATGGCAATTATGGGTACACTTGGCGAAGCGGGGCTTAGCCGCGCCATTGCCATGGGGGATTGGAGCAGCGTGAAAGCCGCCAAGGGCATTGGCCCTAAGACGGCGCAGAAAGTTGTGATTGATCTGAAAGACAAAGCCCCGGCCATTATGGCAATGGGCGGCAGCGTGCATGACGCGCTGGGCCAGACCAAAGCAGTCACAGATGACGTGATTGATGACGGTGACGACGCAGGCGCACAAAACACGCCGCAAGTAGCCAGCATGTCGACCCAGTCCGAGGCGCTCTCTGCGCTGGGCAATTTGGGCTACGCGCCCCAAGACGCGGCGTCGGCCGTGGCGCAAGCCAGCGATCAAGGTGCGCAAGATACAGGTGCGTTGATCAAAGCGGCGTTGAAACTTCTGGCGCCGAAGGGCTAAGGAAGGCCCATGGAAAGTGATCCCACATTGCGCCCCGAGCGGCTTGCCGAAGACAATGATCGCGCATTGCGCCCGCAAGGTCTTGATGAGTTTATCGGTCAGGCAGAGGCACGCGCAAACCTGAAGGTTTTCATCCAGTCTGCGCGTCAACGTGAGCAGGCGATGGACCACACATTGTTTCACGGCCCACCGGGTTTGGGCAAAACGACCCTTGCTCAAATTATGGCCCGTGAGCTTGGGGTGAACTTCCGCATGACATCCGGGCCTGTGCTTGCCAAGGCGGGTGATCTGGCAGCGATTTTGACCAACCTTGAAGCACGCGACGTTTTGTTCATCGATGAAATTCATCGACTGAACCCAGTTGTCGAAGAGGTGCTTTATCCTGCACTTGAGGATTTTGAACTTGATCTGGTGATTGGCGAAGGCCCTGCCGCGCGCACCGTGCGGATTGAATTGCAGCCATTCACACTTGTCGGGGCGACTACCCGTCTTGGTCTTTTGACAACGCCGCTGCGTGACCGCTTTGGCATTCCAACGCGGCTACAGTTTTACACCACCGATGAGCTGCACGAGATTGTCGCCCGCGGTGCGCGGCTTTTGGGCGTTACCGCAGATGATGAGGGCATTCGCGAAATTGCAAAACGTGCGCGCGGCACCCCGCGTATCGCGGGCAGATTGCTGCGCCGTGTCGTGGATTTTGCGCTGGTGGAAGGCAACGGCCAGATCAGCCGTGCCCTTGCGGATAATGCATTGACCCGTTTGGGAGTTGATAAGTTGGGCCTTGATGGCGCGGACCGTAGGTATCTCAGCCTTGTAGCGGAGAATTATCAGGGTGGGCCCGTTGGCATTGAAACAATGGCTGCCGCTTTGTCTGAAAGCCGTGATGCGCTTGAAGAAGTGATTGAGCCTTACCTGCTGCAGCAAGGTTTGATACAGCGCACCCCACGCGGCCGGATGTTGGCACAAAAGGCATGGGATCATTTGGGGCTGGCCGCACCCAAGAAACAGGGCGGCCTTTTTGAATAACGGCGCAGGGTTCACAGATGCATGATCAAGAAACATACACCGCAAAAGACGTAGAGGCCTGCTTTACCCGCTCTGATGGGGCTTATGTTTTTGCCCGTTGGGGCAGGGCGATCGCCCCCGTCATCTTTGGTGTGGATGAGGCGACTTTGGGGGTGTTCAAAGGCGCGTGCGAAGCTGTCGTTAGCCTTGCAGGGCACAAAATGGCGGAAGTGGACCCTGAGATTGGGGCGAACCTGATGGTCTTTTTCTGTTCTGATTGGTCCGAACTTACCGAGGTGCCGCATCTTGAACGGCTGGTCCCTGATCTGGTCCCGCTTGTAGAACGTCTCAAATCTGCTGATGCCAACCAGTATCGCATTTTCCGCTTTGATGATGATGGTGGGATCAAAGCGTGTTTTGTCTTTTTGCGGATGGATGAGGTGCTTGCGGACACACCGGCTGATACAATTGCGCTGAGCCAGATGGCGCAGATGATTGTGCTTTGGTCTGATCAGGCATTTGTTGGCAGCTCTCCCTTGGCGATTGTGCCCGATGGCGGGGTGATCCTGAAGCCGCAAGTGGGTCAACTGATCCGCGCCGCTTATGATCCTGTGCTGCCGGCTGCATCGCGCGATCCGTCCCATGCTTTACGCCTTTTCGCGCGGCTTACGGCGGCAGGTCAGGTCCAATGAAACACCGTTTGCCCATTCGTGTTTACTACGAAGATACCGACATGGCTGGTATTGTGTACTACGCCAATTACCTGAAGTTTATCGAGCGCGGTCGCACTGAATTTGTCCGTGAGCTTGGGGTAGATCAGCGCCAGCTCAAAGAGGACGAGGGCATCGTTTTTGCGGTCCGTCACGTGGACGCGGATTATCTCGGTTCTGCAAAATTTGACGATACGCTGAGCGTTGAGACTGCCATTGAAACGATCACCGGTGTCCGCTTGGTGTTTCGCCAGGATGTACGG
The DNA here is from genome assembly GCF_042939535.1 of Nereida sp. NH-UV-3. Taxonomy (NCBI): domain Bacteria; kingdom Pseudomonadati; phylum Pseudomonadota; class Alphaproteobacteria; order Rhodobacterales; family Roseobacteraceae; genus Nereida; species Nereida sp. NH-UV-3. Next base: position 2,232,833 of record NZ_CP132157.1, read on the forward strand.
CGCGACGGAGCTTTGTTGTTTACGGCGCTTGTGACTATTGTGGCGATCAATGAGGCGGGGGCACCTGCGCGTCTGCCAGCAAATATTCGCCGAAAGTTGCATTAAATCGCGCCTACGCATGCTCAGCGTAGTAATTAAATGAAACATCGCCTATTATGTATGCAATTGGGTCCGCAAAGAGACCCGCAGTACATGAGCAGGCCATATGGAACACGCAGCAGATTTCTCAATGTGGGCGCTATTCGCGCGCGCAACGATCACCGTAAAACTCGTCATGATCATCCTGATTATCGCCAGTTTCTGGGCGTGGTCGATTATTGTTCAAAAGACAATCCAGTACCGCAAAGCGCGCGCAGAGGCCGCGAAATTTGATCAGGCTTTTTGGTCCGGCACCCCGCTTGATGGTTTGTTCGATGAGATTGGACCGGCGCCCGAAGGCGCATCAGAAAAGATTTTCGCGTCAGGCATGCTTGAATGGCGTAGGTCTCACCGAACGGATGGTGGTTTGATCGCGGGTGCGACCAGCCGCATTGATCGTGCCATGGACGTGGCGATCAACCGTGAAGCCGAAGAACTGCAAAAGGGCCTGACCGTATTGGCCACTGTTGGATCCGCATCACCCTTCATCGGGTTGTTTGGAACCGTTTGGGGTATCATGAATGCCTTTATTGAGATTGCAGAACAGCAAAACACCAACCTTGCAGTTGTAGCCCCTGGCATTGCCGAGGCGCTTTTGGCGACAGGTTTGGGCCTTCTCGCTGCGATCCCTGCGGTTATCTATTACAACAAGCTTAGCGCAGACAGTGACCGAATTGTCGGCAATTACGAGGCGTTCTCTGACGAGTTTGCCACGATTTTGTCGCGCCAGTTGGATAGCTAAGCCATGGGTGCGGGTACAATCAAAAAAGCCGGCGGGGGTGGTCGCGGCCGCCGCCGCGGTCGTGCACAGCCGATGGCAGAAATCAACGTAACGCCTTTTGTTGATGTGATGTTGGTCTTGTTGATCATCTTCATGGTTGCTGCACCCTTGCTGACGGTTGGGGTGCCTGTTGAATTGCCCAAAACTGCGGCCACAGCGCTTTCATCGGACAACGAAGAACCACTGACGGTGACGCTGACCGCTGATGGCGTTGTGATGATTCAAGAAACTGAAGTTGAACGCGAAGCACTGATTGGGCGCTTGCAAGCGATCGCCACCGAGCGCAGTGATGATAAAATTTTCCTGCGTGCTGATGGGGCTAACACCTATGCGAGTGTTGCAGAAATCATGGGTGCTTTGAATGCGGGTGGCTTTTCAAACATTGGCCTTGTGACAGACATTGGCGGCCCCACGCTTGATGGTGTGACGCCGGTGCAGGAGCAGTAGGCACGCCTGATGCGCACGGGCTACATCATATCCGGAGTGGGTCACGCGGGCCTTATCGGCTACCTTCTTGTGGGGCCGATCTTTTCTGCTGATCCGCCGCCTTTTGAGGATGTGGAGGTAAGCGTTATTTCCTCGGCTGAGTTTGATGCGCTCACCAATCAAACACCTCCTGAAACCCCGACGCAGATTACGGCACCGGAAGCTATTGTTGCACCGCCTCTTGAGCCTACGCCTGAGCCTGCGCCGCAGCCTGTGCCTGAACCTGTGCGGCCCCAAACGCCTGAGCCTGTGCGCCCGACACCGCCGCCTGATGCCTCGCCCGATGTGAGCCAGGTTGCCCCGTTGCCACAGACGGATGTGACCGATGAGGCACCCGAAGAACCCACGCCGCCAGCGCCCCCGCCAGAGCCGCAAGTGAGTGCTGTTATTGATGCGTCCAAGCGCCCCAAAGCAAGACCCGCGCCACGTATTGCACCCCAAGCGGTAGCCCCACCGCCCCTTGATGCGACCATCGCGGATCAAACCCAAGAGGCGGTCGTAGAAACGAATGATCCTGATGCGCTGCCAAGCACTCAAAGCGATGCTCAGCAAGCAACGGCCCCTGAAGAGGCTGCGCCCGAAGTCGTGACGGAAGCAGAAGAAGCAGGTGGCGCGCCAACCCGTTCAATCCGCCCACCCGCGCGTCCCAATAGGCCTGTGGCACCGGTGCAAGCCGCCCAGTCTGAGGTGGCGTCCGAGCCCGATGCGGCTGCGCAAACTGCTGAAACCGCAGATGCTTCGCCTGCAAGCGATGCGCCCGTTGGTCCACCAATGACCCAAGGCGAGCGCCAGTCGCTTGTTGGTCAGATACAGAACAAATGGGCTGTCCCGCCGCGCGTGATTAGCGACCAAGTCGTGATCACTGTGCGCTTTGCAGTGGGGGAAGACCGGCGTCCAATTTCAGGCTCTGAGGAGTTGATCAGCGGCTCGGGCAGTGCTGATCTGAACCAGATTGCATACCGTGCAGCGCGAAGTGCGATTTTCCGCGCAGGTGCACAGGGCTTTGATTTGCCTGATGACAAATACGATCAATGGAAAGACATTGAGATTACCTTTAACCCGTCAGGCCTGCGCCTGAAGTAATGAATGAGGGATAGGTTTATGAGGCAGTTTATTGGTGCCATTTTGTTTGCAGCGTCCGCAACCCTTGGATGCATCGCCCCCAGCACAAGCGTGGCACAGCCCCTGCGGCTTGAGATTACGGACGGCGTCATTGAGCCGCTGCCCTTTGCTTTGCCCACCTTCATTTCCGAGACATCCAACGCGGGTGAGATGGCCCAGCAGATCAGTGGTCTGGTTGCAGATGATTTGCGCGGCACTGGGTTGTTCCGCCAAATCCAGCCGGAAGCGTTCATTAGCCAAATCAGCGCCTTTGGCGCGCCAGTGCAATACCCCGATTGGCGCGCGATCAACGCCCAAGCGCTTATTACGGGTGCAGTTTCAGTCAGCGGCAATGGCCGCGTGACCGTTAAGTTCCGCCTGTATGATGTATTTACTGGCTCCGAATTGGGCCAAGGCCTTCAGTTTGTCGGCACCACTGATGGCTGGCGCCGGATCGCCCATAAGGTGGCCGACGAGGTTTATGCGCGCATCACTGGCGAGGGGCCTTATTTTGACAGTCGCGTTGTTTTCGTCGGCGAAACTGGCCCCAAAGAGAACCGTGCCAAACGCCTTGGGATCATGGATTTTGACGGTGCAAACGTTCAATACCTGACGGATAGCAGCGCCATTGTGCTTGCACCACGTTTTTCGCCTGACGGTGAGCGGGTGCTCTACACCAGCTACGAGACAGGCTTCCCGCGCATCTACGTGCTGGACGTGGGCCGCGTGTCACGACGCGCGCTTGATGTTCCCGACGGCTCCATGAGTTTTGCGCCGCGTTTTGCGCCCGATGGGCGGACAGTGGTGTTCTCGCTCACAACTGGGGGCAACACGGATCTTTATACGCTTGATGTGCGCACCAATGCGCGCACACGCCTGACGTCGACCCCAGCCATTGAAACGGCCCCAAGTTATTCACCTGACGGGCGCAGCATTGTGTTTGAAAGTGATCGCTCAGGCTCGCCGCAGCTGTACATTATGCCCGCCACAGGTGGTGAGGCGCGCCGCATTAGCACAGGTGCGGGACGCTACGGCACGCCCGTTTGGTCGCCGAAGGGGGATTTGATTGCCTTTACCAAGCAAAATCGTGGCCGGTTTCATATTGGCGTGATGCGCACGGATGGTTCTGAGGAGCGGCTTTTGACCGCGTCCTTCCTTGATGAGGGCCCAACGTGGTCGCCCAATGGTCGGGTCATCATGTTTACCCGTGAAACCCAAGGCGCAAATGGCGCGCCTGCGCTTTATTCAGTGGATATTTCGGGGCGTAATCTCGCAAAAGTGCGCACTCAAACAGCGGCATCTGATCCTTCATGGTCGCCTTTACAGCGCTGATGTGCTAATTTGACACCAAACAACAACAATAATTGCAGCTCATCTAAGACAGGACATCACTTATGAAGACGTTGACAAAATCAGCACTGCTTATCGCGGGCATGTCATTGGCCGCCTGTAGTAACGGCACCCTATTCGGCTCTGGCGGGGGTATTGGCGGCAGTGGAAATGGCGCGTTTGGTTCCAACGGTGGGGTGGGTGTCAGCGCACTTGATCCCGCGTCCGTCGGTTATTTCAACGAGACCGTTGGGAATAAAATCCTGTTTGATGTGGACCAAAGCACGTTGAACGCTTCGGGGCGCTCTATTTTGGATGGTCAGGTGGCTTGGCTGCGTGCCAACCCTGCATTTATTGCCGTGATCGAAGGTCACGCGGATGAGCAGGGCACGCGTGAGTATAACTTGGCCCTTGGTGCGCGGCGCTCTAACGCGGTGCGTGAATATCTGGTCAGCCAAGGCATCGCAGGCACGCGCCTGCGTACGCTGACATATGGCAAGGAACGCCCGATCGCCGCGTGTTCGACCGAGAGTTGTTATGCGCAAAACCGCCGCGCGGTGACCATCTTGTCCGGATCAGGCACAAGCTGATGCGGGCGCTGCGCGTTGTTGCAATTTGTGCTGCGCTGCTGCCTTGCGGGGCAGCGCTAAGCGCGGAAACTTTGGGGGATGTGCGGGCGGACCTGTCCCGACTTGCCGCCGAAATCAACAGCCTGCGCGCCGAACTATCCGCCACCGGCAGCACCAATCCGCTTGCGGGGGATGTTTCTACTCTTGCGCGCATTGAGACCCTTGAGGCGACTTTGTCTCAGTTGACTGCAAAGACCGAGCAATTGGATATTCGCATTAATTCGGTGGTGCGTGATGGAACAAACCGCCTTGATGATTTGAACTTCCGCATTTGCGATCTTGATCCCGCCTGTGACATCGCCACCATCGGGTCGACTGCCGTATTAGGCGGCGTTGAAGTTGTAGGGCCTGCTACGAATGTCGTAGTTCAAGAGGAAAATGATGTTTCACTGGCCATTGGCGAGCAGACAGACTTTGAGCGAGCTGAGGCGGCCCTCACTTCAGGTGACTTTCGCAGCGCCGCGGACCAGTTTGCGGCCTTTACTGAGACCTACCCAGGCGGGCCGCTAGCGACCCGTGCCAATTTGTTGCGTGGTGATGCACTTGCGGGGCTGGGCGATATGGCACCGGCTGCGCGTGCCTATCTTGATGCGTTTTCTGGTGCGCCAAGTGGCCCTGAGGCTGCCCCTGCGCTGTATAGGCTTGGCACATCCCTCGCTGATTTGGGCCAGACATCTGAGGCCTGCGTTACCTTGGGTGAGGTCACAAGTCGTTTTGCCTCTGCCCCCGAAGCTGCCCAAGCGGCGGCCGCGCGTTTGAACATGGGCTGCGAATAGCGCGTGGTTTCAACGGCTGTTCTGATTGACAAACTGGATCAGCTCTATGGCTGGGAACCGCCTGCATTGATCGGTGTGGCGGTATCTGGTGGGTCTGATAGCCTTGCACTGCTGCATCTGTTGAACGATTGGGGACGTGCAAAGATTGTTGCGGCCACGGTTGATCATGGTTTGCGAAAAGAGGCGGCTGAGGAGGCTGCCTATGTTGGCCGCATTTGTGCCGCCCTCAATATTCCGCACGATACCCTGCGTTGGACCGCATGGAACGGCAGCGGCAATGTCCAAGACGAAGCACGCCGTGCGCGTTATGGCCTTTTGGCGCGGTGGGGCAAAAAGCGCGGTGTTCATTTTGTGACACTTGGTCATACCCGCGATGATGTCGCTGAGACATTCTTGATGCGGCTGGCTCGTAAATCAGGTGTTGATGGTTTGGCCGCAATGGCCGCACGCGCGGACAAAAACGGGATGCGTTTTGATCGCCCCCTGTTGGATATGAGCCGTGCCGATCTTCGCCACTACTTGCATGAAACAGGTGTTGCTTGGGTTGATGATCCTTCCAATGACAACGATGCATTTGAGCGCGTAAAGGCACGCCAGCTGCTTGAACATTTGGGTGAAATGGGGATCACGTCTGATGTGTTGGGCAGTGTCGCGGCTAAGTTGCGTGCTGAGCGGTCCGCCTTGGGGCAAGCCGTCTATGAGCTTGCTGACCGGATCACACACGAGGAAGCAGGCGACGTTATCATTGACGCCAAACGGTTCTCTATTGCGCATCCTGAATTGCAGCGCCGCCTTTTAAACGGTGCCCTTCAATGGGTGGCCAGTGCGGATTATACCCCGCGCCATGATGCCCTTATGGAAGTCGCGCAAGCGATCGATATGCGACAGACCAAAACGCTTCATGGCTGTTTGATTACGGCCGGTGCAGCAGATATTCGCATTGGCCGGGAATTTAACGCGGTTTGGGATGCAACCGCCCAACCGAGCGCACTGTGGGATGGCCGCTGGCAACTTGCTGGACCAGCTGAATTGGGCGATGAGGTGCGCGCGTTGGGTGAAGAAGGCTTGGGCCAGTTGCCTGACTGGCGCGCAGCGGGATTGCCGCGCCGTTCATTGATGGCGTCACCATCTGTTTGGCGCGCAGACCGGCTAATTGCCGCTCCTTTGGCCTCATTTAATGCTGCATGGAGCGCAAAATGCGCGACATCTTACATCAGTTCCCTTTTAACGCATTGAAGTTGGGGATGTAGTCTCTATTTTAAGACCTAACAGTTATGCACGCCCTCTAGGGGGTGATGCGATTCCCCACATTGAGGAGACCTCCCTTGGGTAACGCGCGAAATTTCGCCTTTTGGATCGTTCTTGGCCTGCTTGTGCTGGCCCTATTCCAACTTGTTGGAGGCGGCCAAAGCACGGCAAACAGCTCTGAAGTTAGCTATTCTCAGTTTGTAGACGCCATTGAAGGTAACGAAGTTGCCAATGCCCGCGTTGACGGTGAACGCGTCACATATCGCGGGACCGATGGCCGTGATTACACAACGATCATGCCGCGTGACGCGGAAGTGACTGATCTTTTGTTGGCCAGCGACATTCCGTTTGAGGCAAAATCACAGGAAACCAGCGGCTTCCAGGCGCTGCTCTTTAACCTGTTGCCAATCCTGTTGCTGATCGGTGTGTGGATTTTCTTCATGCAGCGCATGCAAGGTGGCGGCAAAGGCGGGGCGATGGGCTTTGGGAAATCAAAAGCTAAGCTGCTGACCGAAAAACATGGCCGTGTGACGTTTGATGACGTTGCAGGTATCGATGAAGCTAAAGAAGAGCTTGAAGAGATCGTTGAGTTCTTGCGCAACCCACAGAAATTCAGCCGCTTGGGTGGTAAAATTCCCAAAGGGGCGCTTCTTGTTGGTCCTCCGGGTACGGGTAAAACACTTCTCGCACGTGCAATCGCGGGTGAGGCTGGTGTGCCCTTCTTTACTATTTCGGGTTCGGATTTCGTTGAGATGTTCGTAGGTGTTGGTGCGTCGCGTGTCCGTGACATGTTTGCGGATGCCAAAAAGAACGCGCCTTGCATTGTGTTCATCGACGAAATTGACGCAGTCGGCCGCGCACGTGGTTCTGGCTACGGCGGCGGCAATGACGAACGTGAGCAAACGCTGAACCAACTGTTGGTTGAGATGGACGGCTTTGAAGCAAACGAAGGCGTCATCATCGTTGCGGCCACAAACCGTCGTGATGTGCTTGATCCGGCATTGTTGCGTCCTGGTCGATTTGACCGTCAGGTCACTGTGCCTAACCCAGATATCAAAGGTCGTGAGAAAATTCTGGGTGTACACGCACGCAAAACACCGCTTGGCCCTGATGTTGATTTGCGCATTATTGCACGCGGAACGCCTGGTTTCTCAGGCGCCGATCTGGCGAACCTTGTGAACGAGTCTGCCTTGATGGCAGCGCGTGTTGGTCGCCGTTTTGTAACGATGGAAGACTTTGAGTCGGCGAAAGACAAAGTTATGATGGGTGCAGAGCGCCGCAGCATGGTCATGACAGCCGAACAAAAAGAAATGACCGCATACCATGAAGCAGGTCACGCCATCGTTGGTATCAGTCTACCGAAATGTGATCCTGTTTATAAGGCAACGATTATTCCGCGCGGTGGTGCGTTGGGTATGGTGATGAGCCTGCCTGAAATGGACCGTCTCAACATGTTTAAAGATGAATGCCACCAACGTCTTGCCATGACTATGGCAGGCAAAGCGGCGGAAATCTTTAAATATGGCGAGGACGCTGTGTCAAACGGACCCGCTGGCGACATTCAGCAAGCCAGCCAACTGGCCCGTGCGATGGTGCTGCGGTGGGGGATGTCTGATAAAGTTGGGAACATTGACTATGCAGAAGCTGCTGAAGGATACTCTGGCAACACTGCCGGTTTCTCGGTCTCGGCTAACACCAAAGAGCTGATCGAGGAAGAAGTGCGCGGGTTTATCCAACGTGGCTACGACAAAGCGGCTGAGATTATTCGGGAAAAATCCGAAGAGTTTGAGCGCCTTGCCCAAGGGCTGTTGGAATATGAAACGCTTACTGGCGAAGAGATCAAGCGTGTGATGCGCGGCGAACCACCACATCTGAGCAACGATGAGGACGACAAAGACGATGGTTCTGCTCCATCAGTCACAGCGGTGCCGAAAGCCAAGCGTCGCAAGCCGTCATCCGGTGATGAAGGTGGCTTGCCCGAGCCGACTTAAGCCAGCTTTATGTGCTAATTTTCAAAGCCCCGTCGATGATTTCGGCGGGGCTTTTTCTTTTTGGACGGGCGACTGCCCCAGCTAAGAATGATGCAAATCGGAAACTTCGTATACGGCGGTGGACGGTGACGCGCCGTAAATTGTCGGAATCGACAGGCGTGATTTCAAATGATGGCTCTACCAACGACTCAACGAAACGTGGACATCAATAGGGAACCCTGCGCCATGGCATATAAGACCGACATCGAAATTGCTCGCGAAGCGAACAAGAAGCCGATCCAAGAGATTGGTGCAAAACTGGGCATTGGTTCTGATGATCTGCTTCCCTACGGCCACGATAAAGCCAAGGTCAGCCAGAAATTCATCGACTCTGTTCAAGGTAACGAGAGCGGTAAACTGATCCTTGTGACTGCAATTAACCCAACTCCAGCTGGTGAAGGCAAAACCACAACCACCGTAGGCCTTGGTGATGGTCTGAACCGCATTGGCAAAAAAGCGGCTGTTTGTATTCGTGAAGCATCGCTTGGGCCAAACTTCGGCATGAAGGGCGGCGCTGCGGGTGGTGGTTACGCGCAAATCGTTCCGATGGAAGACATGAACCTGCATTTTACCGGTGACTTCCACGCGATTACCTCGGCGCACTCACTGCTTTCTGCGATGATCGATAACCACATTTATTGGGGCAACGAGCAAGAAATCGACATCCGCCGTGTTCAGTGGAAGCGCGTTGTTGACATGAATGACCGCGCCCTTCGCCAGATCACCGCTTCTTTAGGTGGCGTGGCAAACGGCTTTCCGCGTGAGGCTGGGTTTGACATTACGGTTGCATCCGAAGTCATGGCGATCTTGTGCTTGGCCAACAACCTCAAGGACTTGCAGCAGCGTCTTGGCGATATGATCGTGGCTTACCGTCGTGACCGTAGCCCTGTGTTCTGTCGCGATATCAAGGCCGATGGTGCGATGACCGTACTTTTGAAAGATGCGATGCAGCCCAACCTTGTTCAGACGCTTGAGAATAACCCTGCGTTTGTACATGGTGGCCCGTTTGCCAATATTGCGCACGGCTGTAACTCTGTGATTGCTACGAACACTGCGCTCAAAATTGCAGATTTTGTTGTGACCGAGGCGGGCTTTGGCGCGGACCTTGGCGCTGAGAAATTCATGAACATCAAGTGCCGTAAAGCAGGCCTCGCGCCGGACTGCGTTGTTTTGGTTGCAACTGTCCGGGCAATGAAAATGAACGGCGGCGTGGCGAAAGCGGCCCTTGGCGCTGAAAACGTTGATGCGGTGAAAGAAGGCTGTGCGAACCTTGGACGCCACATTGGCAACCTCAAATCATTCGGCGTGCCTGTGGTTGTTGCGATCAACCATTTTGTCACCGATACGGACGCTGAAGTTCAGGCAGTTAAGGACTACGTTGCGACCCAAGGGTCCGAAGCTATTCTTTCACGGCACTGGGAATTGGGCTCTGAAGGCTCCGAGGCACTGGCGAAACGTGTGGCCGAGATTGCCGAAAGTGGTGCAGCCCAGTTTGCTCCGATTTATCCAGATGACATGTCGTTGATGGAGAAAATCAACACAATCGCCAAGACCATCTACCGCGCCGACGAAGTTCTCGCGGATCAGAAAATTCGCGATCAGTTGAAACTTTGGGAAGATCAGGGCTATGGCCACTTGCCGATCTGTATGGCTAAGACGCAATACTCGTTCAGCACGGACCCGAACCTGCGCGGTGCGCCCGTTGGTCACTCGGTGCCGGTGCGTGAAGTACGCCTGAGTGCAGGTGCAGGTTTTGTTGTGGTCGTTTGCGGTGAAATCATGACCATGCCAGGTCTTCCGCGCGTTCCGTCCGCAGAAAACATTCACCTGAATGATGATGGCCAAATCGAAGGCCTGTTCTGATCGAAACTAAAGCGCGCGCGGCATTGAGCCACGCGCGCTTTGACCTTCGGTGAGGATATTTGAAAACAAAAGAAGAGATTAAAATGACTGCTACAGTTATTGACGGTAAAGAATTTGCAGCGCGCGTACGTGCCAAAGTGGCTGGTCATGTGACACGTCTGAAAGACGAAAACGGCATTACACCTGGCCTTGCGGTTGTGCTGGTGGGTGAAGATCCGGCGAGCCAAGTCTATGTGCGCTCCAAAGGTAAGATGACCGTCGAAGTTGGCATGAACAGTTTTGAGCACAAGCTGGACGTGAATACCTCGGAGGAAGACCTGCTTGGGCTGATTGAAAAGCTCAATAACGATCCTGCGGTGCATGGCATTTTGTGTCAGCTGCCGCTGCCAAAGCATTTGGATGAGGACCTGATTATCAATTCGATTTCTCCTGCTAAGGACGTCGACGGCTTCCATATTTCGAATGTTGGGCTACTTGGGACCGGGCAAAAATCAATGGTGCCTTGTACGCCGCTTGGCTGTTTGATGATGCTGCGGGATCATCATGGCTCGATCAGTGGGATGAATGCTGTGGTGATTGGACGTTCTAACATCGTGGGCAAACCGATGGCCCAACTTTTGCTGAATGACAGTGCCACGGTGACCATTGCACATTCGCGTACGAAAGATTTGGCTGATGTTGTGCGGGGGGCCGATATCGTTGTCGCTGCAGTTGGGCGCCCAGAGATGGTGCCTGGCGATTGGATCAAGCAAGGCGCGACTGTGATCGATGTTGGCATTAACCGAATTGATGCGCCTGAAAAAGGTGAGGGTAAAACCCGCCTTGTGGGCGATGTTGACTACGCCAGTTGTGCCGAAGTTGCCGGTGCCATCACGCCGGTTCCGGGCGGTGTTGGCCCCATGACAATTGCGTGTTTGTTAGCCAATACGGTTACGGCGTGCTGTCGCGCGAATAGCCTTGCGGAGCCGGAGGGCCTCACCGCGTAATCATCCAACGCGGCATCGGAATTTCAATCGGCGCGGGTCCTGTCAAAATGGCCCGCGCCGTTTTTGTGAACAGTTGGCTCAAAGCTGGGTCTGTTGTTTTTAGCCCGCCCGTATAAGTGCCGAATGATGGTAACATCAGGTGGCATTCGTCATAAAGAAACGCAGGGCGCGTTACAGCCCGCCCACGTAGGTTGATCGTTGCCTTGGGGTGATAATGCCCGGATATTTCGCCGGTTTTTGGTGTGGCGATATGAGTAAATATCAGCCCGTCATGCGTCAGTTGAGCGACGTGCGTGCCACCAAACGCTGTATCGCCCGCATCATGATTTCCCTCGATCCACGTCCACACCCGGCCTGCTTGCAGCCGTGTGATCCATGTCTGATGCCGCTCATCAAGTTGGCCCGCAGCAGTTAGGTCATCGAAGCTGTCACCAAGACAAACCACGTGGGCCGGATTGGTCTGATTGATCGCCGTGTCGAGGCGGCCGAGCGTGTCATCGGTTTCATAGGGTGGAAGCAACGACCCGCCGCGCCGCGCGATACGCTCGGATTTTCCAAGATGCAGATCAGACACGATCAGCATGCTCTCAGCGGGCCAAAACAGCGCGCCGTCGCCGCGAGCCTCTAGGGTGTGACCTTGGAAAATGAATTGGTGGCTTGCCATGTGGTTGTCGTGCCGCGTTCTGTGCGTAGCCGCAAGGGTTAGAAAGGTACGGCCCATCTTTTTGGTGCTGTCGTTGGCACACCTGCTGCCGACATCAGGCGCTCTGCCTCATCTGCCATAAGCCGTTCTTCCGCCAAGCCACGCACGGGTACACGGCCTGCTTCCAAGAAGAGAGGGGCAGACAAGGGGCTGATCCGATCAAGGGTAATCAGGTCGATACGGTCTTCCACGCGGCTTAACATTTGCTCAATGCGGCCAAAATCGACCAAGCCGCGCATGGCCTCTTCGCGGGTGATCTGCATCATTACGTGGTCGGGATCATATTTGTGCAACGTATCATACAGGATATCGCTGCTAAAGGTCGCTTGGCGGCCCGATTTGCGTGCGGTCGGCAAGTTGCGTTCAATGAGACCTGCGATCGTGGCACTCGCTCTGAAAGTTCGCTTCATCACGGCGTTGCCGGCCAACCATGTCTCAAGACCGTCACGCATTGTGGCGGGATTAAGCATGTCATGTGGGTTGGTTACGGGATCAAGCGACCAGATAAGTGTAGCATAGTCAGTGGCCACAAAGCCCAAAGGGCCCAGACCTGCTTCTTCCATCTTGTTGGTCAGCAAGAGGCCAAGGGTCTGCTGGGCGTTGCGGCCCGCAAAACCGTAAACCACTGTTTGTGCACGCCCTTCATGGGGAAAACTTTCGATCATCAAGCGGTCGGGGGAGGGAAGCTGACTTGCTTTTCGTTGAAGGTGCAGCCAGTCGCGGGTTGCGGGAGGAAGCTCGGGCCAGTCTTGTTGTTGGAACATCATCAAGATGCGCTCGGAGAGTTGCGTTGATGTGGCAAACTTGGTGCCGAGAAATGTTGCAATCTTTGGTTTGTCACCGCCGCGCCGTGTGACTTCAACTGTCATCTCGCGCAGCCCTTCATACCGAACAACTTGGCCACCAATTAAAAACGTATCGCCTGCGGTGAGCGTTGCGGCAAATCCTTCCTCAACCTCGCCCAAAGGTTTGCCGCCCATGCGGTTCTTAAGCCTTACTTTAAGTGTGTCGGTATCCTGAATGGTACCGATGTTCATACGAATCCGCTGACTGGCGCGCGGGTCGCGCAATTGCCAGTTACCGTCTGTAGTTTGCAGTAATCGCTGCCACCGATCATAGGCGCGCAAGGCATAGCCACCGGTTGCACAAAATTCCAGACAGCCATCAAATTGCGCCCGTGATAGCGTGGTATAGGCGCCTGCACTTATGATTTCTGCATAGAGGTCATCGGCGTTAAATGGTCCCGCGCACGCCCGGATGAGAATGTGTTGGCACAAAACATCACGGGGGCCAGTGCCGCGCGGGTCACCGTCAAGATCATGATCCCGCACTGCGTTCAGCGCCGCGATACATTCCATCACCTCAAACCGGTTCGCGGGAACCAGCCGTGCTTTGGAAGGCGCCTTGTACCTGTGGTTGGCACGCCCGATCCTTTGAACAAGGCGTTTGACGTTCTTTGGGGCACCGATCTGAATGACCAAATCAACGTCGCCCCAATCAATCCCAAGGTCCAGTGAGCCCGTGCACACAACGGCCTTCAGAGCGCCCGCGGCCATGGCGCTTTCGACTTTTTCACGCTGCTCTCGCGCTAAGCTACCGTGGTGGATGGCGATGGGCAGCTGTGCTTCATTGGCCAGCCATAAATCGTGAAAGAACAACTCGGCCTGAGCGCGGGTATTGTGAAAGATTAGTGTGGTTTTGTGCCGTGCAATTTCACGAAGGACACTTGGTATCGCATACCGCCCGCCAGATCCCGCCCAAGGAGGCGCTTCATCAATTTCCAGCATTTCAATATCTGGCGGGGCACCGGCCTCGGCGTGTAAAATTTTGCACGGATCAGGATGACGCGCCATCAGATGCGCAATCGCGGCAGGGTCTTCAACGGTGGCGGACAACCCAACACGGCGAAGATCAGGGCACATTGCTTGTAAACGGCTAAGAGCCAGAAATAACTGATCCCCGCGTTTGGATTCCGATAATGCGTGGATTTCATCAATGACAATCCGCCGTAGGCCTTTGAACATGCGCGGCGCATCGGGATAGCTGATCAAAAGCGCGAGGGATTCTGGCGTAGTCAACAGGATGTGGGGTGGATCAGCACGTTGGCGCTTTTTCTGGCTCTGTGTTGTGTCGCCGGTACGGTCTTCAATGCGGATGGGCAGGCCGATTTCATCGACGGGTGTTCGAAGGTTGCGTTTGATATCCGCTGCCAGCGCTTTGAGAGGGCTGACGTAAAGCGTGTGGAGCCCCTCGTGCTCGGTCATCGCTAATTCGGACAGGGTGGGCAGAAAACCAGCCATGGTTTTGCCGCCCCCCGTTGGCGCGATGAGCAGCGTGGCGGGATCATCGGCGCACTCCAACATGACCTGTTGGTGCTGGTGCAACTGCCATCCGCGCGCCGAGAACCACGTTTCTATCTGGTTTGGTAACTCCATGCTCTAATAGATAGATTTCCTTTTCGAAAATCTATGCCTCCGGCGGGGATATTTACGAAACAAAAGAAGCTGCGATTTAGTGTTCAATCGCCTCGTGTTGTACGAACATGTTGGCCCATGCCCGGTCAATTAGGGCGGGACTCATTTGTCTTGGGATACCTTCAAATTCGCAAATGGCGATAATCTGGTCGATCAAAAATATGGGCTGGTAGTTTGCATATATATTGTCGATTTCGGGGTATTTCACCGTTAGCAAATGGCGCAGTGCGTCTTCATTCAGCGGTATTTTCTTGTTTTTGGCCACGAGTGCGAAGATTTTGAGAAAGTCTGCTTGGTTAGGTCCGTCAATTTTGATCTTGAAAAAGATGCGTCGGAGGGCAGCTTTGTCGAAGATGTCGTTGGGATGAAAGTTGGTTGAAAAGATGACCAGTGTGTCAAACGGGACTTCGAATTTTTCCCCAGACTGAAACGCCAAGATGTCTTTACTTTCCTCGAGTGGAACAATCCAACGGTTGATCAATTTTTGGGGCGGTTCTGATTGCCGACCAAGGTCGTCCACAATGAACACACCACCAGTGGATTTAAGCTGCAGCGGCGCCTGATAGGTGCGCGCGGTTGGGTTGTAGACCAGATTAAGCATGTCCAAGGACAGCTCGCCACCGGTGATGACTGTTGGCCGCTGACAATAGACATATCGGCGATCATAGGCGTTCGATGTGCGGCGCAGTGCGTTTGGATCGTCGACTAATTCTTCGGCAGCTGTGTGTACGATTGGGTCATAGACGGTGATGATCTGCCCCGAATATTCGATTGCGCGCGGGATGTAGATTTTATCTCCCAATGCGTCACGAATACCGTTTGAGATGGAGGATTTTCCGTTTCCGGGTGGGCCGTACATCAAGATTGACCGGCCTGAGCCGACCGCGGGGCCCAGCTGATCCAAAAGTGTTGGGGGCAATATCAAATGCCCCATGGCACCTGTCAGGGCTTCGCGGCTTAGGGCGATGTTCTTGATGGATTGGCGTTCAACTTGGGCGCGGTAAACTTCAAGGGGAACTGGACAAGCGCCGTAGTATTCTGATTGGCTTAAAGCATCCAAAGCCCGCGCCTTACCGCTTTCTGTCAGATGATAGCCCATTTCGGCGCTGGAAGTCGCGTGAAGCGTGCCCATTGCCTCGATAAGGTTCTGCTCGCGGCCAATGTCGATCAATTCTTGCGTGACGCGCGGGGGCAACGCAATTGCACGTGCCAATTCGGTCACCTGTTCAACGTTGGAGCGAAACATTGTTTTCAGCAGGATATCCCGCATCATCACAAGTGACAGCTTCATGTCGCCAAGCGTCTTTGGTGAGGGCGGCGCAATTACACCGCTTGGTGCCATCATTGTCATCGTTAATGCCTTGTTAAACCTGCGGCGCCTAACAATGGCGCACGTCATAAATTCCTACATTTGACCCGCTTTGGCTTTGGGCTTGCCACATTTGCTGAGTAAACCACGACCTAAGCATAGTTTGGGTATTTAAGTATTTCGTTCAAAATGAGGCGGTTTGGTGACATGGATCAAGACAATCAGCTGAATTCTATCGGTTCCCTTCCAGTCATTCGTTTGACCCTTTTTATGCTTGGGATTGTCGCCTTTATGGGGGGGCTAGCGCTTGCTAAGGGCGGTGTTTTTGTTGGCCAGCATGAAGGCGATATGATGCATTTGATGGCCATCACCCAACGAATGGCTGCGGGTCAAATGCCCCATTTTGATTTCATGACGCCGATTGGCGCGTTGGCGTTCGTGCCCATCACTGAGATGCTCAAGGCCGGCTTTGGGATTGGTCACGCGTTGATTTGGTCGCAAATCATTATGGCAATTACGCTGGTGCCTGCGGTCCTTTGGGTGACAGTCAGCCGTCTTAAAGGTGCGGTAGCATTTGGGTTCTGTGCGCTTTGCATGATCATGGTGCTTGCGTTGGTTCATGGCGAAAGCCAACCCACGGTTTCGTTTTCGATGCACTATAATCGGTGGGCATGGGCGCTGTCATTTATCGTAATCGCGCTGAGCGCTTTGCCGCCCTTGAAGATGAGCAGACCGCTAATTGATGGGGTTATCATCGGTGCGGTTATGGCGGCCTTGGCGATGATCAAAGTCACATATTTTGTGGCGCTTTTGCCGGCTGTGGTGGTTGCTCTGCTGCAGTGGCGTCAGTACCGAACACTGGCTCTCTCTTTTGCGGTTGGCTTGGTCATTGTCCTCACGCTGACGCTGTTTTTGGGCGTTGAGTACTGGGCTTATTATGTTCTCGATATGCTGGCTACATCGCAATCGGCTCTACGGGTGGCACCGGGGCTTGCGTTGACAGAGATCATGGCCTCGCCAGCATACGTACATTTTTCAATCCTGTTGCTTTGCGCCGTCGTTGTGTTGCGCGCTGGTGGGGCAAAACAAGCAGGGCTAATTATGCTGCTGTTAACCCCCGCGTTTTGGTACATCACCTATCAGAATTTCGGGAACGATCCGCAGTGGCTACCGATGTTGGCGGTGTTGCTGCTGGCGTGGCGGCCTGGCATGCCGTCGAAAACACTCTTTGGGTTGGATATGCGGCAGGCGCTGAACACGATGGCCATTGTGGCGCTGGTTGCGGCCGCGCCATCACTGCTGAACTTGGCCTATTCGCCGTTGCGGCACTTCAACACCGATGTGTCCGAGTACACGGAAGTTCTTCCCAATCAGCCTGATTTCCAATCGCCTACCATCCGGATGATGCAGCTAGATGCGCGCGTGCCTTATGATACGCCCGACCACGGTATGCCCGCCTATGTTGAGCGCAAAGGTGCCAGCAGCTGGCAGGATGAGCCATTGCCGATTTGTGCCTTGGAATTGGGCATGAAAGCTTGGTTTGTCGCAGTCGCAGAAGACCTTGAGGTGCGCGGATTTGCGGGCAGCAAAATCTTTATTGCAGATGTTTTCTCAACCCTATGGCTTTTTGGCAATTTTGAGCCGTTGAAGAATGGTGCGCCTTGGTATTACGGCGGGCTACCGGGCTTTGAGGATGCTGATTATTTGCTGATCCCGCTGTGCCCCGGTGTCTTATCTGTGCGTGCAGAGGTGCTTTCAGCAGTGGAAGATAGCGGTATCGAAATGCGCAACGTTCTTGAAACGCCTGCCTATATTCTCGCCGAACGGATCCGTGATTAAACGAACGCTGCGATAGCCAGATACATGACTAGCGTAGAGCTAAGTGCAAATCCCATTGGATAGTCCCAGCCGGTGCTCCAACTTTTCCAGTTCGGCGCAAGTGTGCGTAGCTTAGTGTGTTTTGCTATGCGGTGCGTAATCCATGTACCTAACAGGTTTGCGCAAAACAGCATGATCAAAAACAACACGTCACTTAATGGAATAAGCGGGGCTGCGGCTGCAGCAAATTTTGCATCTCCGGCGCCCAATGTGCCGGTGCTGTTCAGCGCAAATCCAAGGACAAGGACAACGACAAAATGAAGCCAGCGGTAAAGGTATTGATCAAAAGGCAACACTGCAAAACCCGCCAACGCGAAGATGCAAAGCAGTGCGACAACTGACATGTTGGGAATGCGCATCCGCGCTAGGTCAGACCAAGCAGCCCAAATTGCGACGGGTAACGCCAGCCAGAAGAAAACTGTGGGGGCAATAGTGGGGGCCAAGACATAGGTACTCATAAAGGTGTGGACAGGGCTGTTGGGCGCCGCCGCAATTTAGTTTGAAACGTTTGCTTCCAGGGCGCGCAATGACCGGACCGCAGCCTCAAAGTGCTGTGGATGTGTATCAATAGCCTCGCGCAAAAGGCCTTTGCCGGTTGCTAAATCACCTTGCTTAACGGCGGAAAGGCCGAGGGTATGCAAAAGCTGCGCGCGCTCGATCTGGGTCATTTGAATGACGGGCACATCGTATTTGCGCTGTGCGCCGCGCGCCAAAATTAGGTTGTTCTTTGCAGTGAAAAGTTTTGGATCGTTGGTTATGGCCTGACCAAACAGCCGCTCCGCATCTGCGAAATCACCGCGTGTCAGTTTCGAGTACCCCCAGTTATTCAACACGCCAGCGGGGCGCGTTGTAAGGCCGACCGCTGTTTCATAAAAGCTATCCGCGTTGCCCCATTCTTGATTGCTGTCTGCAACCATGGCTTCAAGTCGGTAGCGTTTATACGTTTCAACTGTTGGTGGAACGGCGTCTAAGGCGGCTTCTGCTTTGTCCCATTGCCCAATGCGGATCAGCGCATCTGCATAATCTACGCGGTCATCTGTTGTGGCTTGCCCGCCAGCGATCAAGGTGTTCCATGCCACAGCCGCTTCTTGGGGGCGGCGAGCGCGGATCAAGGATTTAGCCAAGCCGCGCTGAAATTCGACCCGTTCAGGGTCTTGGCGCAGGCTCTTTTGAAAATAAGCCACTGCCTCATTGGGGTCCGCTACAGTCAACATGATGTCATTGAGGTTGGTGCTGTCGATGACATTCACGTCCTGAATGGCACGAGACACTTGGGCATCAGAGGCCTTTTGACAGCCCGTCAGAAAGACTGCCGAGGCCAGACATACACTCATAAATATCGATTGGCGCATTGAAATTGCGTCCTTTTTACTGCTCTCACATCGGCCTACGGTGTCGACAAGATCAGATAGTCGCCTGACCCGCGCCTCACCAATTGTAGTGGCTCGTTGACGTCATTATAACTCGGGCTGTCTAATTTTGCGAGAGTTAAGCGCAGGTTGTCCCGAATATCGGTGCTTTTTCCGCTATCAAGGGCAAAAGCGCGCTTAAAGACTTGTGCTGCTTCGCCCAACTCTCCGGTTTCCACCAAGATCACGCCCAGATTATTCCACGCAGGAACAAAGCGGTTATCTTTGTCGATTGCTTGCCGAAGATAGCGCTCTGCTTGACCCAAACGGCCAAGTCGCAGATTGGCAGACCCCACGGCGGAAAGGACATCTGCGTTCAGCCCGTTTGTGCCGGCAGCCCGCGTGTAGGCCCGCAACGCCAGTTCATATTCGCCCGCCGCCATAAGTCTGTGCCCAACGATCAGCCCGTCAACATTACTTTCACCTGCGATGCCCGGTGCATAGGGGTTTTGTGGGTCACGAGCGGGCGTACAGGAGAGTAAAACGCCGATGCACAGGATGGCAAAGGCCGTGTTAGCCGTGCTTGCTCGCATGTGCTGGCTCCCTTTACCGACGCGTTTAAAGAGCGCCTGAATTCATCATCGTCATGACCCCGTGTACCGATGGCCCAATCATAATGATCAAAAGTGGCGGCACGGTCAGCATCATAGTGGCGAGTGTCATCTTGGTAGGCAAGGTATTTGCTTTTTCCTCGGCCCGCATGACGCGCTTGTCGCGCATCTCAGCCGAGAATACCCGCAACGCCTCTGCGATGGAGGTCCCGAACGTGGCGGACTGGATAAGCACCGTGACAAAGCTGGAAATGTCGACAACGCCCGCGCGCTCGGCCAAGTCTTTGAGAACATAAATCTTATCTTTACCCGCCTTCATTTCATAGGCAACTGTCTCAAATTCATGGGCTAACGCAGGTGCGCCGCTACGCATTTCAATTGAAACGCGGTTGATAGATTGATCCAACGATTGCCCCGCTTCGACACACACAAGCATCAGATCAAGCGCGTCTGGAAAGCCATTTGTGATTTCTTCTTGGCGTGTTTGCTGCCGCTTGGTGACCCAATATTTAGGCAACATATATCCAACGCCGCCGGGGATCATGACCATCATAATGCTGGCCTCGGTGCTGGGGTCTGCGACGGTCGCACGAAATAGCGCATAGACAGCGCCAATCGCCAAACCGCTTAGCCCAAGAGCAAATTGCATAAAGTGGAACGTGCGTACGGCATTTTTGGAATAATACCCTGCCTGCATCAGTTTCAGGCGAACTGCGCTGAATTCCTCTTCGCTTTGGGGTTCAAGAAAATCGGCGTATTTGTTCAGCTTGTCGCCTGCTTTGTCTTGGTGACGCAAAGAGGGTGCAGTTGAAATGCGCTGAGCGTCGCGCTTGGCTTGGTCTTTCAGTTTGCTCAGCGGATCGGCTTCGCGCTTGAACAAGAACGACAGTGCGACCAAGATCAGCACCAGCCCGAGCGCGCCTATCATGATAACCGGACCAAGCGGGCCAAGAGTGGTTTGGATCGTGTTGAGCAGCGTTTCGAGCATGATGCGTTTCCTAGACTTTAATGTTCACGAGGGTGCGCATGACGATGACGTTGGCCACAAGAAATCCGGCAACGACCAGACACGCAGGAATGAACACGGCCGTATCTTTGACCTCATCGTAATAATCGGGCCGGATTAAATTGATCAAAATGAGCGCGCCAAAAGGAAAGCACGACAAAAACATGCCGGACCATTTTGCTTCGGCGGTGATCGCTTTCACGCGGCGAAACAATTTAAAACGCGACCGGATGACTTGGGCCAAACCGTACAAAACCTCGGCCAAGTTGCCCCCTGATTGCTGCTGGATCGTCACGGCAACAGCCAAAAAGCGTAGATCCTGCATATCCAGACGTTCTGCCATATCTTTCAGGGCCTCGCCAACGTTGCGGCCATATGTACTTTCGTCTGCGATCACGCCAATTTCGGTACCTAGTGGATCAGGCACTTCGTTCGCGACAATCTGTAATGCTGAACCAAAAGGGTGCCCCACGCGCAAGGACCGCACCATCAGTTCAACAGCATCTGGCAACTGTTCTTCGATCATTGCCATGCGTTTTTTAGCTTTGTTGTTGATCCAAACGAAAACGCCACCAATGCCCATCACCACAGCCACAACCGCACGGACAGCCAATTCAGCACCTGTGCCGATGGACAGACCAATAAACGACACAACCGCAAGCACCCCCATCAACCCGATAAGCTGTGGGGGGCTAAAGGCTATACCACCCCGTTGGGCTTTGCCCGCCAGAATGGAATACAGCGGGATTGACGATGTTGTTGAATGTTGCGCCATTTCCTTGCGCAACTGCTCCAATACTTCTTCGCGGCCTTGCCCTTTGTTGAGCATATCAAGGCGGCGGTTAACGCGGCTGTTCAGGCTGATTGATTTGCCGAAAACCACAAGGTAGACGCCTTCGACGATCACGATAACCGCAACGAAGATAAGACCGTAAACAAGCAGGGCCGGATCAAAACTCATGTCAGATCACTTTGTCTTTATGGGTTCATAAATGGACGTTGGCAGGTCAAAACCCCAAAGTTTGAAACGCTCTGAGAAATGCGAGCGCACGCCTGTTGCGGTGAATTGGCCGATAATTTTATTCTCGGGGGTCAAGCCAAGGCGTTGAAACTTAAAGACTTCCTGCATGGAGATCACATCGCCCTCCATGCCAGTGATTTCCGTGATCGAGACCATCCGGCGTGAGCCATCTTGCAAGCGTGATACCTGAACAATCAAGTTAACCGCTGATGCAATCTGGCTGCGCACTGCTTTGAGCGGCATCTCGATGCCCGCCATTGCCACCATGTTTTCTAGTCGCGAGATACCGTCACGTGCATTGTTCGCGTGGATTGTGGTCATCGATCCGTCGTGGCCAGTGTTCATGGCCTGCAGCATGTCGATCACTTCTTCGCCGCGGGTCTCACCAACAATAATGCGATCCGGGCGCATCCGCAGTGCGTTTTTAAGGCAATCACGCTGACTTACACCGCCACGACCTTCCACATTAGGAGGCCGGCTTTCCATGCGCCCGACGTGTGTTTGCTGCAGCTGAAGCTCGGCGGTATCTTCAATGGTCAGGATGCGTTCATCATCGTCAATGAATGATGACAACGCGTTCAAAGTGGTAGTTTTGCCCGAGCCGGTTCCACCGGAAACGATGATGTTCAGTCGCGTCGATACGGCGGCCTCAAGATACGCGCCCATTTCTTCAGTGAATGCTCCGAACTTGACCAAATCATCGATGGCCAACTTATCTTGCTTGAATTTCCGAATGGACACCAGGCTGCCGTCAACTGCGATTGGTGGGACCATTGCGTTAAAGCGTGACCCATCAGCAAGACGCGCGTCGACGTAAGGATTGCTTTCATCCACGCGCCGCCCAACGGCAGAGACAATCTTGTCGATGATCCGTAGCAAATGCCGTTCGTCTTTGAAGGTAACGTCCGACAGCATTAGTTTACCATCGCGCTCAACGAATACCTGTTGCGGCCCATTAACCAAAATATCGTTTACGTCATCGTCTTTAAGAAGTGTTTCAAGGGGGCCAAGGCCGGTCACTTCGTCGTAGAGGTCTTGGATGAGCGACGCGCGATCATCGCGGTTCAAAACAACGCCCAAATCATCCAGAGTTTCTGCTGAGATCGCGCTAATTTCAGCTTTCAGATCCGTCTCTGAGGCGCGTTCAAGGGCTGCAAGGTTAAGATTATCGAGCAGTTCTTTGTGGATTTGAAGTTTGATCTCGCCCATTCGCTCGCGGCGCTTTTTTTCTTTGTCGTCGGGTTTTGCAGGCACCGTGCGCATCTTTTTCTTTGGCGCTTGTGTCGGTACTTCGGTTGCAATTTCCGGCGTAAGCGTTGTTTGAAGCGCTGGTATTTGCTCAGAAGTATCTCGGGCAGTTGGGACCGGCTGCGCCTTCAATGGCTTTTTGTAGCGTGAAAACATTTGATATGCTCCGTCTAGGCCGCTTTGTGCTGTGCGTTTTGCGACAGCTCAAAAAGCGACAGGGCAAGTTTGTTAATCTCTTTACGCAGCGGGTTTTTGGGGGCTGATACCGCCAAGGGCAGACCATGGTCGCCTGCTTGCATGACCGCGCGACCACCGTCCGGTAGCTGAAGGTCAAGCGATATTGATAGGCTCTCTGCCATCCGTTTGACGCGCGCTTTTCCTTGTAGGTCAGTAAATTTGGGTGCGCGGTTCACGGCAAAGCGTAATTTCTCAAAGGGTAAGTTTTCAGACTTTAACGCCTTGATCATGCGCAACACGTTTTGCGCTGAGCGCATTTCCATCTCAATAGGGCAAAAGTAGAGGTCGGCGGCCTGCAGGACAGTTTCTGTCCAGCTGACCAACGTGGTGGGCATGTCGATCACCGCGATGTCAAAATGGTGCCGCGCTGTTTCAAGTAGCCGCTCCACATCATCGGGCTGAATCAAATCCAACGGCAAAATATCTGCGGGCGCGGTCAATACATGAAGGCAATCTTGAAACGTAAGCATCGCCTGCCTCAAAGTGTCCCCGTCGAGCGTATCAGTCTCAGCGAGCAGCTCATAAACGGCTTCGCGGCGGGGAAGGTCGAGATACGTGCTGGCACTGCCAAACTGTAAATCAAGATCAATCAGGCAGACACGGGGCGCTGGTTTGGCGTCAATCGTGGCCAGCTCCCATGCTAAATTTACCGCAAATGTCGTGGCACCTGCGCCGCCGCCCAAGCCGTGGACAGGGATGATCATGCCCTGACGTGAAGTAGCTTGCGAAGAACTGATCATGGGCTGTTGTGGAGCCTCAGGCACGTTTTGTGCGGCATCCAGACGGGCTATTGAAGCGGCCAACTCACCTTCGGGAAGCGGGTAGGGCACAAAGTCATTGGCCCCCTGGCGCAATAATTGATGAAGCGCGACTGGTGATAAATCTTCAGCAATTAGAATGACTTGGATCCCTGCGTTCTTTGCTGCTGTGATCACTTCACTGACAAGGCTCAGATCGGCTTCGTCATTCTCATCAAGGGCAATCGCGACAAATTTCAACGCGGATGCTTCGGGTTGGTCAAAATAGAGCAGGGCGTCACTAAACCCCAAGTCGCCCCAGTTTTCACCAAGGGCTTGTTCCATGTCATCTATCAGTAGGTCGAAATTTTGCACGTCACGCGAGATTGTGCAGGCAGTAATCGCCATTGCCTCGGGCTGCAAAAGTGTCTCGGGCATCTGTTTCGTTCCCTACCCACATGACGCACCGCGCGTCTGCTCCATATGGCTGAAATGCGGAACGCATCTATCGCCATTATCTTTCTGTGGAGGGTAAACAAGGCGATAATTTGGCTAAATGCCTACTATTGTGTGGTTCGGGTGAACAATTTGGACACGACTGCTTTGGGACCGCGCGCTAAAAACGCAGCTAACTTTTACTCAAGCAAACCAACAGCAGCAGTTTCAGCTGGTACGGCGCTGGCTACATATTCACGGTAGATGATACGCGCGTATTTACCGTCAAGCACAGTGGGGTGGGTCCCGACAAAGCCAGCAACTTCGGTCACAGTTCGGCGGTTCTGTCGTTCGCGACCTTGGGTTAGAACGAGCGGCTGTTCTTCGCCAAATGATACAAGCGCTTCAAGGCGGCTTCTGCTCACGCCCAAGCTTGCCAAGTAATGCACAACGGCCACTGCGCGGCGCTTGCCAAGGGCTTTGTTGTAGCGGTCCGATCCTACGGCGTCTGTGTGTCCGTAAACGCTAAAGCGGACCTCGGGGAACTGACGGATAAAGTCTGCTTGCCTGCGCAAAACGGCTTTCGATGCGCTATCCAAAGTTGCGGAGTTAAAGGCGAAAGTTATCGTGGTGGGCACTTCGCGCGCAAAACGTTCAGCCATGTTTACCAAAGCAGGGCGTTCGCCGTTTTGTACTAAGGTGTTGTTAAGCGTGGCGTTGCCAAACAGGCCTTCGTCCAATAGCGCGCCAGCTTCGACGTTCCATGAGGACCGGCCCGTGCTGTTGGCGCTACAGGCGCCAAGAAGGGCAACGGCCGAGAAAACTGCTACTGATTTGGCAAAACCCATTTTACTCTCAATCCAACACATAACCATATGAGCCGCTAAAATCTTGTTTGGCAACTTCCGCTGCCGGGCCTTTTCTTGCGCCGACAACTTTGCCGTTCAGAAAAAGCTCACGCTCTGATGGTAGGGTGACGCGGTCTGTGGGCAATGCAAGTGCTTCACCGCGCGTAGGTGTAACCAAATGTGGCGTTACAATAATGACCAACTCAGACTGGGAGCGATTGTATTCGGCGCTGCGAAAGAGCGAGCCGAGGATCGGAATGTCGCCCAACCACGGCACTTGGCCATTCAAATCGGTGAAGTCGTCCTGCAGAAGTCCTGCGATCGCAAAGCTTTCGCCGTCACGCATTTCTACGGTTGTGGATGTTTCGCGGCGGCGGAAAGCGTCAATCGTGAAACCGCCTTGGCTAAAACCGTTTGCCGGATCGAGGCTTGAAACCGCAGCATTAAGCGTAAGGTTGATCACTTCATCGTCGAGAACACGGGGGGTGAAGATTAGCTCGATACCAAAAGGTTTAAACTCAACTGAGATTGACCCTTCGGATTGCGCTACGGGAACCGGAAATTCGCCGCCCGCCAAAAACTTGGCTTCTTGACCTGAAAGCGCTGTGAGGTTTGGTTCTGCAAGAGTTCGGACAACGCCCTTTTCTTCAAGTGCTTCTAGTAGCCATGCTACTTCAAGCCCGCCTGCGTTGAACCCGAAGACGGAGGCACCACGGTTACTGTTTGCCGCGGGTAAGTTGCCGGCCAAGCTTGATGCGGCATTCCCTGATGTGATCGTCGTGTTGCTGCCTGCGCGGATGCCAAGCTCGTCACCCAACACGTTGCCAGAGATCGACAACGAGGAGGACAAAGACTTGCTCACTGTGCGCTGCATTTCGGCAAAGCGTACTTTCAGCATGACTTGTTGTGTGCCGCCGACGCTCATGAGGTTTGAGACACGCTCGGGTGCGTATCGTTCGGCCAACTCAAGCGCGCGCTCCAGCTTGCCGATAGAGGATACTGTTCCGGACATGACGATGCCGTCATTCGCGGTGCGGACTTCGATTTTTTCGCTGGGCAGGATCTGACGAAGGCGTTCTTTGAACTCCGCAATATCGGGCGCCACATGCACATCAACGTTGGTGATCAACCGACCATCGGCGCCAAGTAGTGTCAATGTTGTGCGGCCAGGTGCTTTGCCCAACACGTAAATTGTGCGGTCCGACAACGTTGAAATGTCGGCAATACTTGGGTTTGCGATGCTGAGTTCCGCAAAAGGGCTGTCTGCTTCCACAACTACGGCGCGGTTCATCGGTACTTGAAGAGCACTTGACGGGGCGCCGCGCGACACTCGCAAAACATCCGCCGATGTCACAGAAGGTACTGAGCAAACAACAAGCACCGCACTTGTGAGTGCGGCCTTAACCAAAGATAACGTTTTCATTGTGACTGCCTCATAAAATGTCACGCACTGCTACAGAGGTCTGCGCCCCTTTTTTACAAGTTTAGCAGTATTTCGCCTTTCTTGGCAAGAATCATATCACGGCTTCGCTTTTGCCTGTTGGGCCTGCCACCACCGAAGATGTGGCAGACGCAGCTTAGTCCGAGCAGGGGATTGGGATTTCCACAACGTCGGCGCCTTTGCGTGTTTTGATCGTGCAGACCCGCTCTGGCGCACGTTGTGGGGCTGCGACCTGCTCAGTCACCTCGATGCCAAGCATTTTGTTTTGATCAACCTCAAACGTCGCAATTCCTGATGTATCGTCGTTGCCGACTAATGACAGGGACAAAGAGCCTGTCGCCTGTGCTTGGGTCAAGATCGCCACTTGTTGTGGGGTCACTTCAACAGTGACTGTGCCGGCAACTTGCGCGCCGCTGCGGTCAATATCGGCGGATTGGTCAATCGCGATCAGCTCAAGACCGGTGTTGATAAGTCGGGTGATGCGTTGTGCGCGGTTATTCACTTCCACCGTGCCGGTCCAATACACATCAACGCGGTCGCGCGGCCTTAAGAAGCCAGAAACGCCCGATTGCTCGTTCACGTTGATCGCGAAGGCGCGCATACCCGGCTTCAGGCGTGATGTGATGCCAGCATCTGCGCCGGGCTCGCTTACTTTGACTTCAAGCACTGCCTCTCCGCGCTCCATCGCGCGTAACGCGATACGTCGGAC
This sequence comes from Nereida sp. NH-UV-3, assembly GCF_042939535.1. Lineage (NCBI taxonomy): Bacteria > Pseudomonadati > Pseudomonadota > Alphaproteobacteria > Rhodobacterales > Roseobacteraceae > Nereida > Nereida sp. NH-UV-3. The sequence goes on from NZ_CP132157.1 coordinate 2,260,206, forward strand.
GCTAAGGCCTTGAGGGAAAATATCTTTACCGCTTGTAAACGCTCCTTCCGGAACCGCGTTACTGGGCCACAACACCGATGTCATGTCGTTCTCGGTCATGGGCTCTCCGTAGCGGATCGCTCTGGTCGTAATGAAAACTTCGGTTGTTTCGACAACTTGCGAGGCGGCTGCGCGTTGTGCTTCAAGTTCTGCGCGCTGCTCACTGACGTAGCCATTTGTGAAATGCACAGCCATCGCGGCCAGCCCGATGCCAAGCAAAAGTACCAGTGCAAATACCAAGCGCATTACGTCGTCCTTTCTTAATTGGGCCAAAAACCCGTAGCTTCGCCCGCCTGCTTACTCAGTCGAAAATCACCAGTGGGACGTTTTTAACTTCGGTGCCTATGGAAGTGGCAAGGTCTTCGGTTTCCGTGCCAACCAGTACCAAAACCGCGACCGCGAGTGATGCGATGCCAGCGGTCAGAACCACCCAATCGACTGTGATCGCGCCGTCTTCTTCGTGACAAAACTGCTGAATGCGATGTAACATCTTGATCTCCGGATACCTGTGTAGAGTGCAGAAATCGTTAATACGTCAGCAATCTCGAAACTGGGCACTTAATGGTGAACTATGCGGCTCATGCTAAACGTGCTTTGAGGCTTTTTTCACCAAACTACAAAAACGGGGGCCCCTTACAAAAAGCGGCCCCCTTTGACCCTTTTGGATCACACTTTGATCAGGCGGCTCTTACGAACCCAGGCCTGTGAAGCCGGTTGTTTGTGTAGCCAACTTGCTTGAGATTTTGTTCGCGAGTGTTTCTGTTGAGTTACCAACAGATACCATGATTGCCAGACCCAGACCCACGATGGCGGCTGTCAGAACAACCCAGTCAACTGTTACAGCGCCGTCTTCATCGTTACGGAAGTTTTTGATTTGTGCGAAAAGTTTCATAATTACGTCCCTCCAAAAGGATCACTCAAAAATTTGTTTCTAACCAGATCGGCCCGCTGTTGTGGGTGGTTCCAGCACCCCGTTCCGCTTTGGATATCCTCTTATGGTCGCTGGTATGGGGCAGAAATTGGGCAGCTTTGGAGTATTTTCGAGAAGGCACTTAAAATGGTATCTTTCGATACTTAAGCGATTGAAAGTAAACGAATTATTAATCGGATAAATATTTAGACATCAAAGTTTGCTATTGTTCGCAGTCCTCGCCTTAGGCAATTCAAGAGATAATTCTGGCCTGTCTAGAGTGGAGTGATTAACAATCATAAAATAAAAGTAGTTATTGGTGAGAGTAATGCCGCATGAAGCGGATGATCATCTCTTTGGTGTGTTGTCTTTTTGCGATGTGTGGCCCAGCGGGTGCAGACGCGCCAAAGCCGTTTCCGGATTTCACCTTTAAACGCGTAAAGCCGCCCAGCACGTCGTAAGGCCCGCGGGTCACTGTGCAGATTGGCCCTAAGACGGGTGAGCCTGATCCAGCGTCTGTCTCACAACCCGCTTCAGCGCCCCAAGATCAAGCTAATTGGTTTTGGTCACAAATCTCACCGGATATTGGATCGGCCAGCGCAGGCCGGATTGAGGGGGCGGTTAACCACATACAGACCACCGCAGCCAACCCGCTGATTGCTCCGCGCCTTGCTGATTTGCAAAACATCGCAAGCACACACAACATCGATATCTTGCGCGCAACAGTGGGGACACGTGTATCACCCGCGCTCGTTTTGGCAGTAATCCATGCAGAATCCTCAGGCAATATTGCCGCGCAAAGCAGTGCGGGAGCCCAGGGATTGATGCAGCTTATTCCCGCCACTGCCGACCGGTTTGGTGTGGCCGATCCATTTGATGCCGCACAAAACATCAACGGCGGCGTGGCTTATTTGGACTGGTTGATGGGCCAGTTTGACGGTGACCCTTTGTTAGTTTTGGCCGCCTACAATGCAGGGGAAGGGGCTGTTCGCGAGCATGGCGGCGTGCCCCCGTTTGCTGAAACCAGAACTTACGTCCCGAAAGTTCTTATGGCATGGTCCGTGGCGCGCGGGCTGTGTAGGACCCCGCCCCAGTTGGCCAGCGATGGCTGTGTGTTTATTGTTAAAGGAAGTTAACCAATGCCGGATCCCAAACCACTTGTCCTCGACATTGATGGTACGTTTATCAAATCTGATATGTTGTTTGAGGCGTTTTGGGCGGGACTTGGGAAAGACCCAATAGCGGTAATAAAGCTTAGCGCACGGCACTTTACGCGGCCCGCGGTCCTGAAAGCAAAGCTGGCGCAGGTTGCCGAAATAAGAACTGACCTTTTGCCATCGCAGCCACAGGTAAAGGCGCTCGCGGATGAGGCCTTGGCCGAGGGCCGTGAGGTGGTTTTGGCGTCCGCATCTGATTTGTCTCAAGTAAGCCGCCTTGCACAGGATCACGGGCTAAGCGAACGCGTCTTTGCCAGTGACGGTGTCGTCAACCTTAAGGGCGAGGCAAAGCGCGATGCTTTGGTCGATGCTTTTGGTGAGGGGGGCTTTGACTACGCGGGAAACGAGCCGGCTGATATCCCGATTTGGAAAGCTGCGGACCGGGCTATTGTGGTTGGGGATAAGGCTTCAGTGGCGCATTTACGTGATCTGGATCGTGACGTGCAGGAGATCACTACAGAGCAAAACCCGCGTGATTGGTTGCGCGCGATGCGGCCTCACCAATATGTAAAGAACGTACTTTTGTTTTTGCCCATGCTGGCGGCGCATGATTTTTCGTTTGGATCGATCTGGCTCACTTTGCTTGGTCTTGTCGCGTTTTCAGCGGCGGCAAGTTGTATCTATATCGTGAACGATTTGTTGGATTTGGAGGCCGACCGTCTTCACGAAACAAAGTGCAACCGCCCTTTTGCGTCGGGGGCTGTGTCGATCAAATCGGGCATGCTGCTGTGTGTCGCTTTGGGCGCCTTTGCCGTTGGCTTGGCATCCGTTCTGAGTACGGAGTTTCTGGCAGTCATCGCGATCTACATGACCCTCTCATTGGCATATTCGCTGAAGCTCAAGCGAATGCGGTGGGTCGACATTGCCGTTTTGGGCACGCTTTACGCATTGCGTGTCATTGCGGGTGCTGCGGCAAGCGGTGTTGAGGCATCGATCTACATGCTGATCTTTATCTTTCCGGTTTTCATCACTTTGGGCTGCGTCAAGCGGATGACGGAATTGGCCAAAGCAAACACGGACGCGCGGTTACCCGGACGCGGATATGCCAAAGTGGATCGGCCGGATCTGTTGAACGTGGCGGCCCTCGGGGTGGTGGGGGCATTAGTGGTTTTTTGGCGCTACACCCTGTCGCCACAGGCCGTTGCACTTTATCCGACACAGTGGCTTTTGTGGTTAGCTTTGGTGCCGATCTATATCTGGCTGTACCGGATGGTGAAAATCGGTTGGCTTGGAAAAATGGATTATGACCCCATCGTCTTTGCGCTACGCGACAAGATGGGGGTGGGCATCATGTTGATCGTCATTTCAATGATGTATTACGCTGCGGGTATATTTCAGATGTTGTTCGGGGGTTGACCGTTAAATCGACAACTTCTTGAAGACTGGTTCCGGCACAGATTTGATGATCCGCATAATGTACCGCCAGAAAAACGGCGTGTAGACCACGTTCCTTTTGCGCTCTACGCCCTGCAAGATATCGCGCGCCACATCATCGGGACTAGCGACAAGGAACATTCCCTCAAGGCCCCATGTCATGGCTGTGTCGATAAACCCAGGCTTAACTGTGACCGCATGACCGCCCGCCCGCGTGAGCCTGTTGCGCAAGCCCGACATATAGGTATGAAACCCTGCTTTCGCCGCGCCATAGGCATAGTTGCCGATACGTCCGCGGTCGCCAGCTACGCTGCCCACGCCAACAACCGTGCCACTGCTGCGCGCCTCAAGGATAGGGGCGAGTAATTCAAGGAATTCGGCCGGTCCTGTAAAGCTGTCAGTGACCACGCCTTGGATCAACTGTGGTTGTGCGCTGATCTCGGACTGAGGCGGCATGGAGCCAACAAAAACGGCTGCGTTCAACACACCTGATTGTGCCTCGGCCAGCTCTAAGATTGCGGTGAAAGTAGCGGGTTTTCGCGCGTCAAAGCGGATGACATGAGCGTCTGCCGCGCCGCGCGCTCTGCAATCAGCAGCGGTTGCTTTCATGTCGTTCAGATCACGCCCCGCAAGGATCAACGTGGCGCCGCGCGCAGCCAATGCTCGCGCTAGTGCTCGCGCCATGCTGCTTGTGGCGCCCAAGATTATCCATGTTTCGTCCATGCTACTGTTTCCTCAGGTTCAATCGGCGGATAAGATCCGTCACCAGATTGCCGTCAGGGTCTGCCTTTTCCACTTGGGTTTGCCAGACGTTGTGCTCGGGGTACATTTGCTGAACAGCTTCAGGCGTGCTCAGCGCATCTTTGGCCAGATAAATTCGCCCTTTTGCCGCAAGGGTCATCGCCTCAAGTTTTTCGATCAACGCGCGTGCTGCGGCGCGGTTCGGAAAATCAATCGCAAGGGTGTAGCCTTCCATCGGGAAACTCATAAAGCCCGCGCGTCCTTCGCCCATTCGTTTGAGCACGGCCAAGGGCGATGCCAGACCACTTTGGGCAATAACCTCTAACATATCGCGCAATGCGGGGGCATTTTCTATGGGCATAACGCATTGAAATTGGTGAAATCCGCGCTTGCCATACAGCTTGTTCCAGTCGTGGATTTTATCGAGCGGGAAGAAAAACTCTTGGATCGGTTTTACACTGGTGCGGCCCATATCGGGCACACGTTTGAAATAGGCTGCGTTGAACAGTTTTACGATCGGCCTGCTTAGCGCCCAGTGCGGCGCGTTGAAAGGCACGGCTTTTGATTTAGCAGCTTTTGGCACAAGGCCAGGACCCGTTTCGCCTTCTTCAATGATGCCGCGCCCCAAAGTGGCACCCTTTGCTGTCGCGTCGATCCAGCCAACTGTGTAAGGCGCCTGAGATGTATCAAGGGCTTCGAGAAACATTTCCCAATTGTCCATCCGCCGTTCTGTGACCAACATCACGTCCCCGCGACACGCCAGAAGTTGTAGCTTTGCACTTACGATTACGCCGGTTTGACCCAGCCCGCCAACAGTCGCTTTGAAAAGCGCAGTGGACGGTTTTACTGTTTTGGTGCCGCCGTTTTGGTGCAAAGTTATCTCAAGAACATGCTGGCCAAAGCTGCCCATGATATGGTGGTTCTTGCCGTGCACATCCATCGCGATTGCACCGCCAACTGTGGCAAAGCCGGTGCCCGGCATCACCGCCGGAAGCCATCCTTGGGGCGCGAAAATACGTGCAAGCTCGCCTATGCAAATGCCGGCTTCCACTTCAAGAACACCTGTTTCCAGATCAAAATCAAGGATCCGATCAAGCCGGGTCATGATGCTCGCTTGGCCCGCGTCGTTCAAAGACGCGTCACCGTAGCTACGGCAATTTCCGATGGCGGGGCGTTCCGCGGTGATCTGGCTGATGCGTTCGGGGCGGGCGAGTGAAACCTCTGCGCTAAGCGCGCGCCCCCAACCAGTGATGTTTTTGGTTTTAAGCATGATTAACTTTCATCGACATTCGTTCAGCGACTGGAAACACCAAAAGGCCAATGGTAATCGCGAACCAAAGAGTTGTGACGCGGATGATCAACGTTGCTGGCACGGACGTTTCAAGCGGCACGCCTTGCAATGATAAAAGTGCGATCATCGCGGCTTCTGCTCCGCCAACGCCGCCTGGTGCACCCGTAAGTCCACCCGCGAGAGTAGAGAAGACGAAGATCGCGATTGCCATCCAAACGCCGATGTCCGCCCCCATCCAAACCAACAGCAGATGAAAAGCGTAGCCTTCGGCCAGCCAGCCAATTACCCCAAGCGCTGCTGCACATAGCAAAAGCCCTGTACGGGTAAACAGCCTTAGGCTCTGTGCGCCACGTCTAACACGCACACAAAAGCGCGGCAGCCAGCCGGTGCTGTGGTAAAACGTTGTCACTAAAGCGCTTAGAAGGCGCGGCCTTGTGACTAAAACCGCAGCAGCCAACGATACAAACGTGACCGGAATTGCACCTTTGATGCTGCCGGTGGATAGCGCGACAGCAGCGCCCAAAATGAGGGCCATTGCCCCAAGATCAGACGCTCTGTCGACCAAGACAAGCGGTGCTGTACGCTCAAAATTCCATCCCGTTTCGCGCCGGAGCCAACGCATTCGTACTAATTCACCAACGCGGGCGGGTGTGACTGTCATGGCAAAGCCACCAAGAAAATGCCGCACGTCTTGCATCAGTTTTGTCGGCAGCCCCAAGGTGCGCGCAAACAGATGCCAGCGTAGTGCGCGAAAGAGATAATTTACCAAGCTTAACCCAAGTAGAACGCCGAGTTGTGCGAAACTAAGTGCTCTTATTTGTGCCCATGTTTCGGCCCAGCCTGTTGCGGCGGCAAGCCCTGCCAAGCCCATCACCATCAGTGCAAAGAGCGCAGCCAACACAGCCAAGTCGCGCACGCGCCGTTGTGGCGTGGTTGTGCTGCGTAGCACAGAAGAAGAGGGGCGCGTCATTTCCATGGACCTTTGACTAGGCTGTAATTGGGGCATCAATGTGAAACTGTAGCGTAAATCGAAACAGTTTTTAACTGCGGTTCGTGGTGGCTTTAGCGGCGTAGTCAGGTTGTTCATTTGTCTGGCGATGTGGGCATCTCTGCCGCCGCTAAGCCGTTTGTGTGCACTGGACAACTATATTGCGAAGGCGCAGTGTTAAGGCCCGTTTGATACAAGGCCTTTACCTCATTGTGACCACCCCGTTGCGCATCTCAAACACAACCGCCCGAGATCTTTGGTTGGCGCAAAACGGTCTTGCGGATGCGCCTACTGGGCCGCTTGATGTAATGGGAATTGTTGCGCGGTTAGGTTTCGTGCAGCTTGACACGATCCAAGTGGTTGCCCGCGCACATCACCATATCGTGTGGAGCCGTAATCAGAATTACCGCGAACACATGCTTGATGATGCCTTGGCTCAAGGTGGGCAGCTCTTTGAACATTTCACCCATGATGCTTCGCTTTTGCCCATTGAAACTCTGCCCATTTGGCAACGACAGTTTCGCCGCAAAAAGGCCCAGTGGGACCGTGCAGGGTGGGCGCGAAATTTGCCTGACGCAGTCGTACGAGCGCAAATTAAAGAGCGGATTGCGCGCGAAGGCCCGCTCTCAACTCACGCGTTTGATACCAAAGTGACGGGGCAGAAACAGATGTGGGCGCGCCCGCCTCATAAACTTGCGCTGGATTACATGTGGTACGCGGGTGAGTTGGCCACTAGCCACCGCGTAAACTTTACCAAGTATTATGACCTTGCTGAGCGGATTTTCCCTGCGGCTTTGCGAGATGTCGAAATCGGCGATGAAGAGCAGTTGGACATGCTGTGTCATAAAGCACTTGGGCATCTTGGGTTTGGCACATCAGGTGATATTCAACGGTTTTGGGAAGCGGCCACAGGTGCCGAGGTCGCGCAGTGGGTTAAGCGCAACGCGGCCATGTTGTGTCCGGTCGAAGTGCAGTCTGCATCAGGCGCGTGGCTTCCCGCTTGGGCGCCTGCTGATATAGAAGAACGCCTTATGGCGCTTGGAAAACCGACTAGCCGTTTGCGCATCCTAAATCCGTTTGATCCGGCCATCCGCGAGCGCGCGCGCCTTGCGCGACTTTTTGGTTTTGAGTACCGCGTTGAGATGTTCGTTCCTGCGGCTAAGCGGGTGTGGGGCTATTATGTTTTCCCACTTCTTGAGGGGCGTAATTTTGTCGGGCGGATTGAGGTTAAGGCGGATCGTAAGTCAGGTGTCTTGAACGTGCTGAACTTTTGGCCCGAGCGGCGGGCATGGCCGCAAAGCAGGTTTGCAAAGCTTGATGCCGAACTTGATCGTATGCGGCGGTTTGTAGGGCTTGATCGGGTTGTCTGGCAAAGTGAGCGGCGCTAACCCGCGTTAACGACAAAGGGCGCACCACTGGCGCGCCCATTTTTCTGGCTAGATACGTCCGCCTCTAACAGGACCGGCGATCTGACACCGTTAAACAATCGTGGCTTGTGTTGCAGCGCGTAGTTGTTCCTCGCTCACGCCTTCGGCGGTCTCAACAATCCGCAGACCGCCCTCTACCACGTCCAAAACACCCAAGTTGGTGATGATGCGGTCTACCACCGCTTGGCCCGTTAAAGGCAGTGTGCATTTCTTAAGCAGCTTGCTGTCGCCGTGTTTGTTGGTGTGATCCATGACCACCACAACACGGCCCACACCAGCCACCAGATCCATCGCGCCGCCCATGCCTTTGACCAGCTTACCCGGGATCATCCAGTTCGCCAGATCACCGTTCTCATCCACCTCCATGGCGCCCAGAATGGCCATAGCAATCTTGCCGCCGCGGATCATTCCGAAGGAAGTAGCGCTGTCAAAGTAGACGGTGTTGGGCAGCTCTGTAATGGTCTGCTTGCCTGCGTTGATTAAGTCGGCGTCAACTGCGTCCTCGGTCGGGAAAGCGCCCATACCAAGCATGCCATTTTCCGATTGCAGCGTCACCTCAACGCCCTCAGGAATAAAATTCGGCACCAAAGTCGGAATGCCGATCCCGAGGTTCACATACGTGCCGTCTTCAAGTTCAAGCGCTGCGCGTGCAGCCATTTGATTGCGATCCCACATGTTAGGCGCTCCTCACGGTTCGTTGCTCAATCCGCTTTTCATGCTCGCCTTGGATCAAGCGGTGCACGTAAATGCCGGGAAGGTGGATATGGTCGGGGTCAAGGCTGCCGACGGGCACAATCTCTTCCACTTCCAGCACACACATCTTGCCACACATAGCCGCTGGCGGATTAAAGTTGCGCGCTGTTTTGCGGAATATCGCATTGCCGGTCTCATCAGCTTTCCATGCCTTCACGATGGATAGATCGGCAAAAATGCCTTCCTCCATGATATAGGTTTCGCCGCCAAAATCGCGGTGGTCTTTTCCTTCTGCAATCACGGTGCCCACGCCAGTTTTGGTGTAAAATCCGGGGATGCCGCAGCCGCCCGCGCGCATCCGTTCAGCCAAAGTGCCTTGGGGGTTAAATTCCAACTCCAACTCGCCGGACAGGTATTGGCGCATAAACTCGGCGTTCTCACCAACGTAGGACGAGATCATTTTCTTGACCTGACGGGTTTGCAGCAAAATCCCGATGCCAAAATCATCGACGCCGGCGTTGTTGGATGCAAAGGTCAAATCCTTGGTGCCCGCCTCCTTGATCGCTTGCAACAGCAACTCGGGAATGCCGCACAGCCCGAATCCGCCGGCCGCAATAAACATGCCGTCGCGCAAAACACCCTCAAGAGCACTCGCCGCGTCTGGATAGATTTTCTTCATCAAACCGCCCTCTAAATTTCCATCTTATAAAGAGCGTCCAGCGGCAGAGAGTCAATGCACTTGCAGCATAAATTGCAACCGGTTGCAATTTGGGGTAAGGAGTTTAGTTATCGAAGGTGCGTAGTTCATAAAAGCAACAAAGAAATGAATTGAAGTGGCAGAAACACCTGACTTCGCGAACACCAGACAAATTGAAGCCGCCAAACCCGAAGTCAGGCTGGCGGCTTTCAATTACTTTTTAGGGGCTGCTTTCTTTTTGGCGGCAGGTTTTTTCGCAGCAGCCTTCTTCGCCGGGGCTTTCTTTTTTGCAGGCGCGCGTTTCTTCGTGCCTTTTTTAGCCTCTTTTTCTGCAATCCACTCAAGCGCCATATCGATGTTCACATCTTCGGCGTTGGTCTCTTTGGGGATGGTCGCGTTTACTTTTTCCCACTTGATGTAGGGACCGTATTTACCCTCGCGGATTGAGATGTTTCCGCCATCGGGGTGCTCGCCTAAATCTTTTAGGACTTTGGCTGGCGCGCCACGTCCTCCGCGGCTGGCAACTTTTTCGGCTAACAGTTGAACAGCGCGGTTCATGCCAACTTCCCAAACCTCATCAAGACCCTCAAGGTTGGCATTGGTCCCGCCACGGTCCGAAGTTGTTTCGGCGTGTTTGAGGTACGGTCCGTAGCGGCCAATATTGGCCCATACGTTCACGCCATCTTCAGGGTGCGGGCCGATCAAGCGGGGCAGGGCAAGCAGTTTGACCGTTGTTGCAAGGTCCAACTCCTCTGGCTTCCATTCTTTGGGCACAGATTGGCGCGGTGGTTTTTTGTTGTCGTCTGTCACTTCGCCGCGTTGTGCGTAGGGGCCAAAGCGTCCTTTGTGGATCCAGATGTTATCGCCCGCGTCTTCACCCAACAGTTTACCTTCAGGGGGGATAGCACTTGCTTCTGCCTCGGGGTCCGGTGGGCCGAAGGGGCGGGTGTATTTGCATTCAGGGTAGCGTGAACAGCCGATAAACGCACCACCGGCCCGTGCGGTGCGCATGGATAAGCGGCCTTGTTCACAATTAGGACATAGACGTGGGTCTTTGCCGTCGCCTTCGTCGGGGAAGATATGCGGTGCAAGGACGTCGTTGATTTTCTCCAGCACATCCGTGATCGAGTTGTCCATCGCCTCATCGATCGTCGCTTTGAAGTCGCGCCAAAATGTATCGAGCAGCTTTTTGTAGTCTGCCTCGCCTGCGCTGACGTGATCGAGCTGTTCTTCAAGAGACGCGGTGTAGTCATAGCCTACATATTTGCGGAAGTAATTTGTCAGAAACGCAGTGACCAAGCGGCCTTTGTCCTCAGGGAAAAGGCGGTTCTTGTCTTTGCGCACGTATTCGCGGTCCTGAATGGTTGTCACGATCGACGCGTATGTTGAGGGGCGGCCAATGCCCAACTCTTCCATCCGCTTGACCAGTGTTGCCTCAGTGTAACGCGGCGGGGGTTGCGTGAAGTGCTGCTCAGGGGTGACGGAGGCTTTCGCCATCGCTTCGCCTTCGTTCACTTGGGGTAGGCGCTTGTCGTCATCATCCACGACAGCGTCGTCGTCTCGGCCTTCTTCATAGACTTTCAAGAAGCCTTCGAAGATCACAACCTGCCCAGTAGCGCGCAACTCGACCTGACCATCGGCACTGCCAAAATCAACGGTTGTGCGTTCCATTCGGGCGGCAGACATTTGACTGGCGATGGTCCGTTTGTAGATCAGGTCATACAGCTTGCGCTGATCTGCTTCGGTCACTTTGATGTCGTCCGCGCTGCGCATCATGTCCGTGGGGCGGATACATTCGTGCGCTTCCTGCGCGTTCTTGGCTTTGTTTTTGTACATACGCGGAGACGCAGGGACGAAATCTTCGCCGAACTTGGTCTTGATCGCCGCGCGGGCTTCGTGAACCGCTTCGGGCGCCATGTCGATGCCGTCGGTCCGCATGTAGGTGATGAGACCCGCTTCATAGAGACGCTGAGCGGCGTTCATGGTTTGCCGTGCGCCCATACCAAACTTACGGCTGGCTTCTTGTTGCAGGGTCGATGTCATAAACGGGGCAGAGGGGTTGCGGCTTGTAGGTTTGGCCTCAACCGACTTGACCGAGATATCGCGGCTGTTGATCGCTTGTTGGGCCAATTCGGCCTGTGTTGCGTTTTCAATGTCGAATTTATCAAGCTTCTTACCCGCCAGAACCGTAAGGCGCGCTTCGACTGATTTTCCACGCGGTGTCTCAAGTAGGGCTTTGACTGACCAATATTCGCGGTTCTTGAAGACCTCGATCTCCATCTCGCGCTCGACGATCAGCCGCAGGGTGACTGATTGGACGCGGCCCGCAGATTTTGCACCGGGCAAGCGGCGCCACAATACGGGCGACAGTTTGAAGCCCACCAGATAATCAAGAGCACGACGGGCGAGGTATGCTTCGACCAATTCCGTGTCAACTTGGCGTGGGTTTTGCATTGCTTCGGTGACGGCGGTTTTGGTGATTGCGTTGAACACGACGCGACTAACCGGGGTATCTTTCTTGAGGATCTTGCGTTTGCGCAGGGCTTCCTCAAGGTGCCAAGAGATCGCTTCACCTTCGCGGTCGGGGTCGGTTGCAAGTATCAAGTTGGGATCATCTTTGAGCGCGTCAGCGATCGCTTTGACGTGTTTTTTGGACGCGCTTGCGACTTCCCACTGCATCTCAAAATTGTTCTCCGGGTCAACGGAACCGTCCTTGGGCGGCAGGTCGCGCACGTGGCCGTAACTGGCCAAAACGGTGTAGTTGCTCCCCAGATAGCTGTTGATGGTTTTCGCTTTTGCGGGGCTCTCTACAACAACAACTGGCATGATGGTCCTAACGACTCGGAAGGGAAATTAAGTTCGCACGTAGATGTGGTGGTGAGGGGGTGCTTGTCAACACAACTCGTACATGGGTGCTGTTTGACCATATTCATACAAGGGTAACCTAACGTTAACATCACATGAACAGGCGCGTGGTTTGCGGTATTTATAGCCGGTCAGGCGGCGTAGATATCATTCCCCCATGGTGACGGATGATATGACCCTCGATCTCAAGCTCCAGCAGGGCTGCGCCGATCTGAGCTGGATCGTGATGGTTTTGACTGTATGCGACATCGCGGGTTATTTGGTCTTGTGCGGCAGGGGTTGGTCCGAGCCGTGACAGGATTTGAGCATGCAAATCTTGCGTCGTTGGTTTGGGCGTTAATGCGGTGCTGACGCGCGTGTGTGACGTGGCTGAGTTTGTCAGTGTGAGACTATTTTCCGCACTTCTAGTTTGCGGTTGCGGTGCCGTCTGCTGCGCACCAAGGACTTCTAACATATCGGCGGCGTTACGAATTAAAGTAGCCCCATCACGCAGTAAAATGTTGCAGCCAGACGCGCGTGCATCAAAGGGGTGACCGGGCACGGCCAAAACATCGCGGCCTTGATCGGCGGCGTTGCGGGCGGTGATCAAGCTGCCGGACTTCGCGGCGGCCTCAACCACGATTACGGCCTGCGCCAAGCCGCTGATGATACGGTTGCGGCGTGGAAAATGGCGTGCGGTTGGCCCAAGGCCCATTGGCATTTCAGAGAGTCGCAGACCGCGCATGGCAATATCGTGGTGAAGCTGCGCGTTTTCGGTTGGGTATATATAGTCAACGCCGCCCGCTTGGACGGCAATGGTTTGTCCGCCTGATTGGCGGCTGCCCGCATCAAGGGCACTTTGGTGGGCGGCAGTATCAATCCCGCGCGCAAGTCCTGAGACAATTGTGATGCCGGCTTCAACCAACTCGCCTGCAATTTTTGAGGCAAGACGCACCCCAAGCGAAGACGCGTTTCGCGATCCAACCATGGCGACACAGGGGGTTTGAAGCGCATCTAAGTTGCCCAAGGCCCAAAGAACCGGCGGCGCATCGGTGATAGCTTTAAGGTGCGCGGGGTAGGCGGCGTCTGCTACGGTAAGCAATGTTGCCCCTGCGCGCTTGGCTGCAGCAATTTCGGCAAGTACTACTTGTTTGGGGCACGCAACGTATCCACGTACTCCAGCTGCACCAGCGATATCAGGAAGCGCGTCGAGCGCAGTTTGCGCATCACCATGTTCGCCCATTAGCCGGTAGAACGTGGCAATACCAACCCGACGAGAGCGTAAGAGACGGAGCCACGCGATGCGATGTTCTTCCGTGGTGGGTGGGAGTAGGGGGTGAGTGGAAGAAGGGGTGTCTTCGTTCATCCGTGGCTCCGTCAGCTTACAGAATCACATCTACCGCGAACGGGTTAACGGAGTATTACTCGCCTTAAGGTTGTGTAGGTCACATTGTGCCGCATATGTCCGCTTGTGTGGCCGACCCGCCCACCGTCAGGCCGCCAATCATCAAGCTGGGCTGTCCCACACCTACGGGCACCCATTGGCCCTGTTTGCCGCAAGAGCCCATGCCCGGATCAAGGGCCATGTCATTACCGATGCCGCGAATTTGTTTCATTGCGGTTGCGCCGTCGCCAATAAGGGTCGCACCTTTGACAGCCTCGCCCACAATGCCGTTTCGCACGCGGTAGGCTTCGGTACATGAGAAAACAAATTTGCCGTTCGTAATGTCTACCTGGCCGCCGCCAAAGCCCACCGCATAAATGCCGTCTTTAAGGTCTGCCACCAAATCCCCGGGGGCCGTATCGCCGCCCAGCATATAGGTGTTGGTCATTCGCGGCATGGGGATATGTGCATGCGATTGACGGCGACCGTTGCCCGTGGGTTCAACCCCCATCAAGCGGGCGTTTTGGCGGTCTTGCATGTAGCCGACCAGAATGCCGTCATCGATGAGTACGTTCTTGGCTGATGGCGTGCCTTCATCATCAACGGTGATTGAGCCGCGACGATCAGGGATGGTGCCGTCATCAAGTACTGTCACGCCTTTCGCCGCGATTTGTTGGCCCATGAGCCCCGCAAAAGCAGAGGCACCTTTGCGGTTGAAGTCCCCTTCAAGTCCGTGGCCCACGGCCTCATGAAGCAAGATCCCTGGCCAGCCGTTACCCAGAACCACATCCATAATGCCAGCGGGTGCGGGCACTGCATCAAGGTTGATTAGAGCAACGCGTAACGCCTCACGAACCATCGGTTGCCAGTGGTTCGGATCAATAAGCCCGTCCATAAGATAGCGCCCGCCGCCGCCAACACCGCCGCTTTCGCGGCGCCCTTGGTCTTCTACGATCACCGAGATGTTGAGCCGTGCCATGGGGCGGGCATCACGTGTGATGGCCCCATCAGGGCGCATGATCTCAACTTCTTGAAACGAGGCCGACAGAGTTGCGCTGACTTGTACGATGCGGGGATCAAGAGCGCGGGCAAAGGCGTCAATCTCGGCCAGCGTGTCTACTTTTGCCGCAAACGCGATCCCGTCGAGCGGGTTTTCATCCGTGTAGAGTTTTTTGTTGGTCCCTGCGGGTGCGTCGGCCAATACGCCACCGCCTTCACCAACGGCCAAGCGGGCGGTTTCAACGCAGCGCGCTATGGCACCCTCAGAGATTTCAGAACTATGCGCATAGCCTGCCACCTCGCCGCGCACAGCGCGCAACCCGAATCCCTCTGAGCCATTGTAGGAGGCATTCTTCACGCGGCCGTCATCAAAAACGATGGATTCAGTGCGGGAGCGTTCGAGAAAAAGTTCGCCGTCATCGGCACCTGCGGTAGCTGTTTGCAGCTGTGAAAGCGCTGCATTTGCGTCTAAAGCTGTTTCAAAAGGGCGAAAAGGCGCGTTAGTCATAAGTATCCCTACGTGTGAAATATTTGATCTGGGTCAAAAAAGCGTCCGTTTGCCGCAACGCGAAATCTTGAGATTGTATTCAGGATATGGTTTTAAGCGCTCAGAATACAATTGGATTCCATGTGATCGGTAGCTGACGCGTGGAAGTGGACCAGACGGGACAGACCGTCTTAAGACAACGGGAAGCAGATATAATGCGTTTTTCGACCTTCATGGCGGCCTCTTTTGCCGCGTTCGTGGCAGGGCCAGCATTGGCTCAGGACTCAGAAGTAGTGCGCGGCGCACCGGTTGAGGGCGGCACAGGCTTTCAATTCGCAGCAACAGAACTTGCGCGGGATCTTCAGTGGTTGGACGGTATGATCAACGTGATCATCGCGGTTATCGTGCTTTTCGTAACTGGTTTGCTGGTGGCAGTCGCTGTGCGCTACAACCGCCGTCGCAACCCCGAGCCTGCGACATTCACACATAACTCACCTTTGGAAGTTGCGTGGACCGTTGTGCCAATCATCGTTTTGGTCTTCATCGGCGCGTTCTCACTGCCTGTCTTGTTCAAGCAACAAGTTATCCCAGAGGCAGACATCAACATCAAAGTAACAGGCTACCAGTGGTTCTGGGGCTATGAATATGTGGACGAAGGTTTCGCATTCGACAGCTACATGATCGGCCAGCCCGCTACCGTGACGGATGCAGGCGAAGCCAACGGCGTGCAACCCTACATCCTTGATGCCGCTATGGAAGAAATGCTGGCTGAGTACGGCTACACACGCAGCGAATGGTTGCTGGCCACTGACACCCAAGTTGTTGTGCCTGTGAACAAAACTGTGGTGATGACCGTGACGGCTGCGGATGTGATCCACTCATGGACCATCCCCGCATTTGGCGTGAAGCAAGACGCGGTTCCGGGCCGTCTGGCGCAACTATGGTTCAAGGCAGAAAAAGAAGGTATCTACTTTGGCCAGTGTTCAGAGCTGTGCGGTAAAGACCACGCATACATGCCGATCACTGTAAAAGTGGTTTCTGAAGCAGAGTACGAGGCATGGCTTGCGTCTGCGAAAGAAGAGTACGCAGGCATCTCACCTGTCACTACTGGTGACTACCAGATCGCTTCTAAGTAACTTTCTGCCCTCCTTTCATGGGGGGGTGGTTTAGGGTCGAACGGTTGGTTCGGCCCTTTAACGAAGGGACCACCTAATGACCGACGCTAGTCTGCAAGCAGCTGCAAAGCCCGTTCCGGGCGAGGCAGAGTTCCGCGACTACTTCGCGCTGATGAAGCCGCGGGTGATGTCGCTCGTTGTTTTCACAGCACTCGTTGGTCTGTTGGTTGCGCCTGTAAGCGTTCACCCCTTCATTGGCTTTTGTGCCATTCTGTTTATCGCGATTGGTGCGGGTGCATCGGGTTCGCTGAACATGTGGTGGGATGCGGATATCGATAGTGTCATGAAGCGCACTGCCCGCCGCCCTATTCCGGCTGGCAAAGTAACGCCGGGCGAGGCGCTGGCCGTTGGTCTGGCGCTTTCGGGCTTTTCGGTCGTCCTGTTGTGGTTGGCGACAAACGCCGTGGCGGCTGGTTTGCTGGCTTTCACCATTTTCTTCTATGCAGTTATTTATTCGATGTGGCTCAAGCGCGCGACGCCCCAAAACATCGTGATTGGCGGCGCGGCTGGCGCGTTTCCTCCGATGATCGGCTGGGTGGTTGCGACGGGTTCGGTAAGTCTTGAAGCGGTACTGATGTTCGCGATCATCTTCATGTGGACGCCACCGCATTTCTGGGCGCTGGCACTGTTCATGAAGACTGATTACGATGATGCGCGCGTACCTATGCTGACCGTGACCCATGGGCGCAAATCCACCCGCATCCATGTTCTTGTTTACACCCTGCTGCTGTTCCCCGTTGCTGTAGGAACTGCGTTCACCAGCATTGGCGGGCCGGTTTATTTGGCCGTGGCGCTGTTCTTCAATATCTGGTTCCTTAAGGGTGCCTATGACATCTGGCGCCGCGATGAGGCGCAGGCCGAAGCAGACAAATACAAAGTTGAGAAATCAGTCTTTAAAGTCTCCCTTTATTACCTTTTTGCCCACTTTGGCGCGCTGTTGTTGGAAGTGATGCTTGCACCATACGGTTTGGGAGGCTGGTAATGGGGTATTTCCGTCAAGAACACGAACTTCACACGCGCCGCTCGGGCCGCAACGGTGCTGTAGCACTGGTTTTGGTGGGGCTGATCGCGATTGTTTTTGGACTGACTTATGTAAAAATTACCGGAGGCAGCAGCCTTGAGGGGTTTGATCATGCTGTTCGTCCGTCTGTCACAACCGAGGGAGATGCTAAGTGACCGAAATGACTTCAAAGTTGAACACGGCAAAGAAGCTGGTCGGCGTTGTCGTAATTATGGGCGCTTTGGCGTGGGCTTCTGTGCCGCTATATGATTTGTTCTGCCGTGTGACCGGCTACGGTGGCACCACAAACGCCAGCACGGGCAATACCGAAGGTGTTTTGGATCAAACGATCAAAGTGCGTTTCGACGCATCAACAGCACGGGATATGCCGTGGGAGTTCAAACCGGAGCAGCGCCAGATGGAGCTGAAAATCGGTCAAGACGGCATGGCCTTCTACGAGGCTTACAATCCGACAGATAAACCAATTCGCGGCACCGCAAGCTACAACGTGGCGCCATATGCGGCCGGTGCCTATTTCAGCAAAATTCACTGCTTTTGTTTTGAGGAGCAGATTTTGCAGCCAGGCGAACGCATGTCGATGCCGGTCAACTTTTACGTTGATCCTGACATCGTGAATGATCGCGAAGGCAAATATGTGCACACAATTACGCTGTCCTACACATTTCATATGATGGACGATCAAACGGGCATGGACGCTGATGATCAGCAGGCCGCTTTGATTGAACCAACACCCGAAACACCCCTGACATCACAACTACAATAAGACACGGAAAAGAGACACAAAATGGCCCATGTCAAAAACCACGATTATCACGTTTTGCCTCCCAGTGTGTGGCCCTTCATCGGCTCGGTCACTGGCTTCATCATGCTTTTTGGTGCTGTTTTGTGGATGCACGAAAGCGGTCCTTGGCTCTTTCTGATTGGCCTCGTCGGCGTGCTCTACACCATGTTTGCTTGGTGGGCAGACACTGTTGCGGAAAGCCAAGCGGGTGATCATACTCCGGTCGTTATTATTGGCCTGCGCTATGGTTTCATCTTCTTTATCATGTCCGAAGTTATGTTCTTCGCGGCGTGGTTCTGGTCTTTCTTCAAGCACGCGATGTACCCCATGGGCCCAATGTCTCCTGCGGTCGACGGTGTTTGGCCGCCCGCAGGGATTGAGACATTCGACCCGTGGCACTTGCCGCTTATCAACACGCTGATCCTGCTATGTTCGGGTGCGGCGGCAACTTGGGCGCACCACGCTCTTGTGCACGAAAACAACCGTAAAGACATGAAAAACGGTTTGATCCTTGCGGTGGTGCTTGGCCTGATCTTCACTGGTTTCCAAGTGTATGAGTACACCCACGCATCTTTCGGCTTCGCGGGTAACATCTATGGTGCGAACTTCTTCATGGCGACCGGCTTTCATGGTTTCCACGTTGTTGTCGGTACGATCTTCTTGCTGGTGTGTTTGATCCGCTTGCAGCGCGGTCACTTCACACAAGAAAAGCACGTGGGTTTTGAAGCTGCTGCTTGGTATTGGCACTTTGTAGACGTGGTATGGTTATTCCTGTTTGCAGCCGTTTACGTTTGGGGCGCCTAACCCCTCGCGATTTGCGATATTGATACAAAGGCGCGGGGTCATCCTCGCGCCTTTTGCGTTTGATTTAGGAGAACAGCATGCGCGGCAAGATCATCGGGATTTTGGTTTTAGGCTTTGTAGGGATTGCGATCCTTTTGACTTTGGGCAATTGGCAGATGAACCGCCTCGCGTGGAAAGAAGGCGTACTGACCGAAATTGATGCGCGCATCGCGGGCCCTGTTTCCGAGTTGCCTCAAACACCCGATCCTACGCGTGACCGTTTCGCGCCTGTCCAAGTGAGCGGCAATTATACTGGTGAGCACCTGCGCGTGCTGGTCAGCCAAAAGCAGGTGGGCGCGGGGTACCGCCATATCGCTGTGCTTGTGACATCCGCAGGTCGCATCATGATCGACCGTGGTTTTCAGTCTTTGTTGGATGACCAAGCGCCCCGTTTGACAGGTGATGTGGCGGTTGAGGGTAATCTGCATTGGCCATCAGAAGTTGATGGCTACACGCCCGAGCCGGATTTGGCCAAGAACATCTGGTTTGCGCGCGACGTTGATGCCATGGCCAAGGCGCTAAACACACGTCCTGTTTTGGTGATTGCGCGCGCAGTAGCCCCAACTGATCCAGCTGTTTCACCGCTGCCGGTTTCAAGTGATGCCATTCCCAATGATCACCTTAACTACGCAATCACGTGGTTTTCGCTGGCAATTGTGTGGTTGGGGATGACAGGCTTTGTGGTGTGGCGTATGACGCGCAGGACTGACGAAAGGCAAGATACATGAAGTACCATTCAACCCGTGGCAATGCGCCTGTTTTGACGTTCGAACAGGCGATGCTTACTGGCCTTGCTCGTGATGGCGGATTGTATCTTCCCGAGACCATCCCGACATTCTCAAAAGCCGACATCGCAGTAATGGCGGGCCTGAGTTATGAGGAAATCGCCTTCCGTGTGATGCGTCCATTTACCGGTGACACGTTCACAGACGAAGAATTTGCGGACCTGATCGCAAAGGCTTATGCGGGTTTTGGACATGCTGCGCGCGCGCCTTTGGTGCAGGTTGCGCCGAACCATTTCTTGCTTGAGCTATTTCACGGGCCAACCTTGGCGTTCAAAGATTTCGCCATGCAGCTGATCGGTCAGATGTTTGAATTCGCGCTCAAGCGTAATGGGGAGCGGGTCACGATTGTGGGTGCAACATCTGGTGACACTGGTTCAGCCGCGATGGAGGCCTTCCGCGGGCTTGGAGCGGTTGACCTGTTCATTTTGTACCCGCATGGCCGTGTGTCTGATGTGCAGCGCCGCCAGATGACAACGCCGTCAGAGGCCAATGTCCATGCGTTGGCGGTCGATGGGGATTTCGACACGTGCCAAGCGGCCGTGAAGGACATGTTCAACGATTTTGATTTTCGCGACGACGTCCGTCTTGCTGGGGTTAATTCAATCAACTGGGCGCGTGTGCTGGCGCAAGTTGTGTACTATTTCTCCAGCGCAGTGAGCCTTGGTGCGCCGCACCGTGAGGTTAGCTTTACAGTGCCTACTGGTAACTTTGGCGACATTTTTGCCGGCTACATTGCCAAACAGATGGGCTTAACCATCGACAAACTGGCCATCGCAACCAACCAAAACGACATCCTGCACCGTACTCTTGAGACAAGTGTTTACAGCACCGAAGGGGTGAAGCCCTCGATCAGCCCGTCCATGGATATTCAGGTCAGCTCGAACTTTGAACGTGCGCTTTATTATGCCTATGGAAGCGACGGCGCGGCGATTGCCCAACAAATGGATGAGTTGAAGCAAAGCGGTGCGTTTACTGTCAGCCAAGGGGCGATTTCAGCGCTGCGCGATACATTTGCGTCTGGCCGTGCGTCCGAAAGTGAAACTGCGGCGGCCATTACGCGCTATCATGCGGATCATGGTGAATTGCTGTGCCCACATTCAGCTGTTGGTGTGCATGTCGCAGAAGGGCATTTGGGTGCTACGCCGATGATTACTTTGGCCACTGCACATCCAGCGAAATTCCCAAACGCAGTCGAGGCGGCTAGCGGTGTGTTCCCTGCGTTGCCCGCGCGTATGGCGGATCTATTTGAGCGCGACGAGCGTATCACCCGCGTGACTGGCGGCGTCTCTGACATCAAGACCATCATCAAGGATCGTATCTAAGTGAGTGTTCAAACCCATCGCTTGTCCAACGGCTTTCGCATTGTAACAGAGCATATGGAGGGGCTGAAAAGCGCGTCTATCGGCATTTGGGTGCAAGCGGGCGGTCGCAATGAAACGCTGCCTCAAAATGGCATCGCGCATTTTCTTGAACATATGGCCTTCAAAGGCACCAAGCGGCGCAGCGCGTTACAAATCGCTGAGGCGATTGAAGACGTGGGGGGCTATATCAACGCATATACCAGCCGCGAGATGACGGCCTACTATGCCCGCGTGTTGGAAAACGATGTGCCGCTGGCGCTTGATGTGATTGGCGATATTGTTCTCAACCCTGTTTTTGACCCTGCTGAAATTGAAGTCGAACGAGGTGTGATTTTGCAAGAGATCGGCCAGTCGTTGGATACACCGGACGATATCGTGTTCGATTGGTTGCAAGAAGAGGCTTATCCTGACCAAGCGATCGGGCGAACAATTTTGGGGCCTGTTGAGCGGGTTCAAAGCTTTAGCCGTGATGATCTGGCGCAATTCGTGGCGCAGCACTACGGCCCAGGTCAGATGATTTTGGCTGCCGCTGGTGCCGTGGATCATGATGATCTTGTCCGCCGTGCAGAAGAAATGTTCGGCCATTTACCCGCCGCACCGTCAATTCAATCAGACGCTGCGCGTTTTGAAGGTGGAGAGCGGCGCGAGGTGAAATCCCTTGAGCAGGTGCACTTTGCCTTGGCGTTGGAAGGGCCAGACTACCGCGATCCGCAGATATATACGGCCCAGATATTTGCCACAGCATTCGGGGGTGGCATGTCGAGCCGCCTGTTCCAAGAAATCCGCGAAAAGCGCGGTTTGTGCTATACGATTTTCAGTCAAGCAGGCGCCTATGCGGACACGGGCTTGATGACGATTTACGCCGGTACAAGCGCTGAGCAAATTGGTGATCTTGCTGGTCTGACCATGGACGAGATGAAACGTGCCGCCAGCGATATGACCCCAGAAGAAGTGGCGCGTGCGCGTGCGCAGATGAAGGCAGGGATGCTAATGGGGCTTGAAAGCCCATCTGCGCGTTGCGAGCGTTTGGCGCGGATGATGTCGATTTGGGACCGTATCCCTCAGCTGGATGAGGCGGTTGAGCGGATTGATGCGGTCACCACGGGAGATGTCAAAGATTTTGCTGAAAACCTTGTGACGGCCCGCAGCGCGATGGCGCTTTATGGTCCTGTTGAGCAAGCGCCGCACCTTGAGCAACTAAAGGCGCGACTGGCCGCCTGATGCTGAGATCAAAACGCAAAGTCATTATCGAAACGGAGCGAATGACCCTTCGCCAACCGGCTCATAGAGATTTTCGGTTTTGGGCGTCACAGCGCAGGGATAGCCATGATTTTCTAACGCCTTGGGAACCAACTTGGGCAGCGGATCACTTATCACGCAAGGCATTTACCAATCGGGTTTACTGGGCACAGCGGGCGATTACCCAAGGCACGGCTTTGCCGCTTTTCTTGATCCGCCGTGAGGATCAGGCGCTGATCGGCGCAATCACCCTTGATAACATCCGTCGCGGTCCTGCGCAGGCGGGCACATTGGGATATTGGGTGGCGCGCGCTGCCGCACGGCAGGGGTTCATGCGCGAAGCCATCGAAGCTACCACCCATTATGCTTTCAACACCCTTGATCTAAGCCGTCTTGAGGCGGCTTGCTTGCCTGAGAACAAAGCATCGCGGGGCGTTTTAGAGAAGTCGGGCTTCAAATATGAAGGTGTTGCGCAAAGCTACCTGCAAATTGACGGACGCTGGCGCAATCATGTGCTGTATGCAAATTTGCGCGGCGACCGTCGGGGCCGCACGGACATTGGTCTGGCTTAAGGGGCTGCTTTTGCGCGCCACTGCACTACGTTTTTACGTGTTGCCAGCTGCGCTATGTTGTAGCCTTTTCACCAAGGTAGCCCCATGGCATGAAGCCCCAACCGCCCGTGATTTAAGGATGCGCTATGTCGATTGCACCGCTTGTTTCCGCCACGTCTGATTTTGAGGCCAAAGTACGCGCCCTAATGCCCGATGACGTGTTCGCGACTGTCACTGCATCCTACCTTGAAGAGCCGCGTGGACGGTATGCTGGCACAGCGGGACTGCTTGCGAAACCGCGCACAACCGAGCAAGTCGCAACCCTTGTTGCGGCGGCTCATGCTGCAGGTGTTGCGGTCATTCCATACGGTGGCGGAACGGGACTTGTTGGCGGGCAAATTGCGGAAGACGGTGTGCCCCCATTGATCTTGTCGCTCGAGCGGATGACAGCGTTGCGTTCCATGCACGCGGAGGAAGGCGTGATGGTGGTAGAAGCAGGAATGATCCTTGCGGATGTTCAGTCACACGCCCGCGCCGAAGGTCTGATGTTTCCGCTTTCGCTTGCCAGTGAGGGCAGTGCGCGGGTGGGCGGCGTGCTGTCGACCAATGCGGGCGGCGTAAATGTTCTGCGCTACGGAAATGCGCGCGATCTATGCCTTGGCCTTGAGGTCGTGATGCCTGATGGCACAATCTGGAACGGCCTGACGCGTTTGCGCAAAAACAACACAGGCTATGATCTGCGTCACCTGATGATTGGCGCCGAAGGGACCCTTGGGATTATTACCGCCGCGTGTTTGCGCCTGCACCCTGAGCCCGCCTCAGAAGGGACAGCGTTTATGGCGGTCCGTGATCCGCGCGCTGCACTATCGCTGCTTGCGCTGACGCAAAAGCGTATGGGCGGTGGTGTCTCTGCGTTTGAGCTGATCCACAAACAGGGTCTAGATTTTTTGTCTGAGACGCTGCCAGATGTGCGCCAGCCGTTTGCTGAAAAGCCCGAGTGGATGGTACTGATTGATGTTGGTTTGGCCCAAGGACTTGATCCGGCGACAGCACTTGAGACGTTGTTTTCCGAAGCCAGCGAGGCCGGCTTGGTAAGCGACGGCGTTATTGCACAATCACAAAGCCAGCGGCAGCAGTTTTGGGCCTTGCGCGAGAATATCCCAGAAGCAAATCGCCGGATTGGTTCGGTGAGCAGCCATGACATTTCGGTGCCGCTGTCGGCTATCCCTGCGTTCATCGAACGTGGCAATCAGGCGATTGCACAGCTGGGATCGTTTCGGGTGAATTGTTTTGGTCACGTGGGCGACGGTAATCTTCACTACAACGTCTTCCCGGTGGATGGCAAAAGCCGAGCCGATCATGAGCACCAGCGTGAGGATATTAAACGCACAGTGCACGACCTTGTCCACGACATGGGCGGGTCGGTGAGTGCCGAGCACGGTGTTGGACGGCTCAAAGTTGCTGATCTTGAACGCTATAGCGACCCGGTGAAATTGACCACGATGCGTGCCATTAAAGATGCTCTTGACCCGAAAGGCATCATGAACCCAGGTGCCGTGTTGGCGCGCTAGTGCGTTATTGCCGCGCGCCAGCTTCAGACTTTAATCGCCTTCAAATGCACAAAGCGCGTGGATGTCGACGCCCATCGCCTCAAACTTGGCACGTCCACCAAGATCAGGCAGATCAATCACAAAAGCGCAGCCAACAATCTCGGCACCGAGCTTTTCGAGCAATTTGATACCCGCCTCAGCAGTACCGCCCGTTGCCAGAAGATCATCAACCACCAGAACTTTTTCGCCCGGCTGGATGGCATCATCGTGGATTTCCATCGTCGCTTCGCCGTACTCCAACGTGTAATCTTGGCTGAGGGTTTTGCCGGGTAGTTTGCCTTTTTTGCGGATTGGCACAAACCCCACACTAAGCTGGTGGGCGATGGCACCGCCAAGGATAAACCCACGCGCTTCCAGCCCTACAATCCGGTCGATGTCAGTGCCCGCATAAGGGTGCAGCAATTGGTCAATCGCGATGCGAAATCCGCGCGGGTCTGCAAAAAGTGTGGTCACATCACGAAACATGATCCCTTCATGCGGAAAGTCAGGAATTGTGCGGATGTAATCGCGAACGGTTTTGTTTGAGCGGGCCATGGTGGCCTCCTTTGGGCGGGCGTTGGGATGTTGGCTTGTGACCGCGTTGCGGCCGCTATGTCAACGGTACTGGCTTACTTTTGATCAGGGCGGGTCAGTGTGAAAACGTCACGGACGGCGGTATAGTCTTTGTAGCCCATGCGTGCCAGCGGCGTGAAGGTGCTGATGTCAAACCGGCCATCAACGATGCAATCATCACGCATATGAACCCCTGTAACTTCACCCAGCACCAAGAAGTTATGCTCACCGCGCAAAGTGATAATTTCGGTCAATTTACACTCAAGCGCTGCGGGTGCACCTGCGATGCGCGCGCAAGAAATCGTCTCGCATTGTTCCTTTGTCAGGCCTGCGTGCTCAAACTCATCCACGTCTTTTGGCAGCATTTCACTGCTGGCGTTCATGGCGTCACGGGCGGTGAATTCAACTATGTTGACGCAAAACACTCCGCTTGCACGGATATTGGCCACGCTGTCTTTGGTGTCACCACGGTCAGCCTTACTGCTGGTGGACGAAAACATCACCTGAGGGGGCGTGTACGCGACTGCGTTGAAAAACGAATAAGGCGCGAGGTTGTCCGAGCCGTCTGCGTCACGGGTGCTGATCCAGCCGATGGGGCGGGGGGTCACAATGGCGTTGAACGGGTTATGGGCCAGCCCGCTGCCGGCGCCTGCCTCGTTTGAGGGGGTGTAGAACATGGTTGATGTACCTTTGCGCTTTGCCCCACGTTAACCTGCATGTTAGGGCGAGTTCCAGTGGCACGATAAGCAAAAGGTGAGCAGCGTGGCGGGGTTACGTGAAGAAAGTCAGCACGACTGGTGGGAGGTAGAGGCGCTTTATGACCTTTGCTTTGCGCCCGGCCGTGAGGCGCTTTCTTCCTACCGACTACGTGACGGCGTGGCGCAGGTACCTGGGTTGTCATTGGTGGCGCGTGATGAGGCGGGTATTTTGGGCGGTGCGATCCGGTATTGGCCTGTGCAAATCGGCAGTGACACGGCGCTTTTGCTGGGCCCAGTTGCTGTTCACCCAACACGGCAGGGTGAGGGATTGGGAAGCGTGCTTATTCGCGACAGTCTTTCGCGGGCGCAAAACCTTGGGTGGACCCGCGTCATTCTGGTGGGGGATGCGCCGTATTATTCCAAATTTGGCTTTCGCAAGCTGACGGATGTGACCATGCCGCCACCAACAAACCCCGAACGTGTCTTGGGCCTCTCGTTAGTACCGCACGCTTGGGATGGCATCACAGGACAGGTGCAAAAAGTGGACAGCGTGTCCTAGCCAAGGCTGCGGATATAGGCTGCGATGTCATCACGGACTGACATTTTGCCTTCGGCGCGCGCAGTTTCGATCACCTTTTTTACATCTGCCAAATTGACCCGCATCAACAATGATTTCACAGGGCCAATTGAGGCGGGGCGCATCGACAACGTGCGCAGTCCCATAGCGGCAAAGCAAACTGCTTCAATCGGTTTGCCCGCGTCTTCGCCACAAAACGAAATGGGAGTTTGCGTCTTGCTGCACCGGTCTACGATCATTTCCATGAATGACAAAAAGCTGACGTTCAGGCTGTCGTACCGTTTACGGACGCGCTCGTTCTCACGGTCCGCAGCAAAGAAGAATTGCTTAAGATCATTGCCGCCAATCGACAAAAAATCCACATCTTCAAAAAATGCATCCGGGGCAAAGGCCAGAGACGGAGTTTCCAACATGGCGCCGACTTCGATGTTTTCGGGAAGGATATGCCCAAGCGCTTCTTCGCGTTTAATCGCTTTGGTAAGGGCTGCGCGGGCTTGGGTGAACTCTTCGTATTGGGCTACAAACGGGAACATAACGGTAAGTGCGCGGCCATTTGCAGCGCGCAAAAGCGCTTGCAACTGCATTCGCAAAACGCCCGGCTTATCAAGGCCCACACGGATCGCGCGCCACCCTAATGCGGGGTTTGGTTCGTCTTGCGGTTTCATATAGGGCAGAACTTTGTCCGAGCCGATATCAAGCGTGCGGAACACAACGCGCTTGCCCTGAGCCGCATCAAGTACGCGGCCATACAAGCTGGCCAACTCTGATCGGCGGGGGAATTGGTTGCGCACAAGAAACTGTAATTCTGTCCGAAAAAGGCCCACGCCCTCTGCACCGGAATTCTCAAGGCTTGGCAAATCGGCCATAAGCCCCGCGTTCATTTGCAGCGAAATGGTTGTGCCGCACAAAGCGGTGGCAGGCTTGTGACGAATGTCTGTGTAGCGGTCCTGCGCTTTGGCGAGCATCGCGATTTTATCTTTGAACGCAGTGGTAACTGTGTCCTCGGGGCGCAGGTGCACAATGCCCTGTTCACCGTCCACAAGAATTTGATCACCGTTGAGGGCCTCTGTCGTGACGCCCTTGGCCTGTATCACCAGTGGGATGGCCAACGCGCGCGCAACGATCCCTGCGTGGCTGCCGACGCTGCCTTCCTCAAGGACAATCGCACGTAGCTTGCGCCCGTATTCAAGTAATTCGCCCGGACCAATGTTGCGCGCCACAAGAACAGGGTGCTCTGGCATTTCGGCGCCGGTGTCCGCCCCTTGGCCCGTTAGAATTCGCAGAAGGCGGTTGGATAGGTCATCAAGGTCTTGCAGCCGTTCGCGCAGATAAGCGTCAGTGACCTCGTTCATCCGAGTACGGGCGGCGGATTGTTCTTTTTCAACCGCGGCTTCGGCGGATAGGCCAAGTTCGATGTCTTCATCCATCCGGCGCAGCCAGCCCTTTGAGTTGGCAAACATCCTATAGGCCTCAAGGACCTGTTTTTGTTCTTTGTCGCCGGTTCCGGCACCAGTCAGCATTTCGTCAACGGACATGCGCAATGTCTCAACGGCATCGTTGAGGCGTTTGTGCTCTGCCTCGGGGTCATCGGCCACGGGGTTTGTGACGACAACGCGGGGTTCGTGCAGATAAACTTGTCCCGCGGCGGCACCTTCTTGGCCCACTGATCCACGGAACATAACGGCACGCTGGTGCAACGCGCCCACACCGGTCTCGTCGCTGACAAACGCGCCAAGCTCTGTCATTTCTGCAAGCACCATGGCCACAACCTCAAGGCCATAGATCTCGTCAGCGGTGTATTCACGGGTTTGGCGCGACTGAACGACCAACACGCCCAATACTTCGCCCAACCGTTGGATTGGCACGCCCAGAAAGCCGGAAAAGACCTCTTCGCCAGTTTCGGGCATATAGCGGAAACCACGTTGTTGTGGCGCGTTGTCGGTATTGACCAGACGTTTGGTGCGCGCCACGCGGCCTACAAGCCCCTCACCAAGTCGCATACGGGTTTGGTGGACAGCTTCTGCGTTGAGGCCCTGTGTGGCACAAAGCTCAAGGGTGTCCTCGTCGCAAAACAGGTAGATAGAGCACACGTCTGTGCCCATGCTTTGGGCAATCAGTTGAGTAATGTCGTCCATGCGCGCTTGGCCGGCGCGGTCGCTGGCCATAGTGTCGCGCAGTGCGCCAAGCAGCTTGCGGCTTTCGCTCTCAGAAGTTTGTGACACCCGTATTCAACCACTTTTAGGACGCCTTAGCTGGCGCCATGATGGTGTCATACCTGTATTTCACCCGCCGGTCATCAAGTTAGCGCTAAGCCCGTCTGAAATTGTAAGCGCTGCAAAGGGAAGTGGTTAAAAATGCAGCACAAACAGGGGATTACGCGGCCTAGCGTTTAGGCTTTTTCCAACTCAAACGCATCATGAAGCGCTTGGACAGCCAGTTCCATGTATTTGCGATCAACCAGAACAGAGATTTTGATCTCGGATGTGGTGATGACCTTGATGTTGACGCCTTCGGCTTGAAGGGCCGCGAACATTTTAGCGGCTACACCTGCGTGGCTGCGCATCCCGATGCCAACGACGCTCAGCTTGGCCACGTCTTTATCAGCGATCAGCTCTTGGTAGTTGATGCTGCCTGATGATTTGGCTTCCTGAAGGGCTTGATCGGCGCGCGCTACGTGATCAACGGGGCACGAGAACGTCATGTCTGTGCGGCCCTCTTCCGAGATGTTTTGCACGATCATATCGACGTTTATGCCTGCTTCGGCCAGCGGGCCAAAAATGGCAGCGGCGATGCCAGGACGATCGGCGACCGAGATGAGGGTCATTTTGGCTTCATCACGGCTAAACGCCACGCCGGAGACTACGTTGGATTCCATGATTTCCTCCTCATCGCAGACAAGAGTGCCTGCTTGATCTGATTGTTCTTCAAAACTTGATAACACGCGCAGCTTAACTTTGTAGCGCATCGCCAATTCAACAGAGCGTGTCTGAAGAACTTTTGCACCCTGTGAGGCCAGCTCGAGCATCTCTTCAAATGCGATTTTGTCCAGTTTGCGCGCTTTGTCAGATACACGTGGGTCTGTAGTGTAGACACCATCAACGTCTGTGTAGATATCGCACCGTTCTGCGCCGAATGCAGCAGCAAACGCCACGGCCGTTGTGTCAGAGCCGCCACGGCCCAAAGTTGTGACGCGGCCTTCGGGGCTGATGCCTTGGAAACCCGCGACGACCGCAACCTTCATGCCGTTTTCGAATGTCCGAACGATGTTGTCTGTAGGGATTTCCTCAATGCGCGCCGAAGCGTGCGCAGAGGTAGTTTTTACGGGCACTTGCCAGCCCTGCCAGCTGCGTGCGGGGACGTCCATTTCCTGTAGTGTCAGCGCCATTAGACCAGCTGTCACCAACTCGCCTGATGCCACAACTGCATCATATTCACGGGCGTCATAGAGGGGCGATATTTCGTTTACCCAACCAACAAGTTCGTTGGTTTTGCCAGACATCGCGCTGACGATCACGATCACGTTGTACCCTTTGGTAACTTCAACGCCGACGCGTTTGGCTGCGCGTTTGATACGATCAGGGTTTGCGACTGATGTGCCGCCAAACTTCATTACCAATGTCGGCATATTGTGCGCCCTTTGTCTGATGTTGGGCGTCGTTTATGCCATGGGTGGTTTTTGGGCAAGTAGAAGGCGGGCGATTTAGCGACGGGCGCGCAGCACGCTAGTTGGCTTTGTCTTTCGCCATGAACGGCAGGGGCACCACAGGCACGCCGTCTTTGATCAACTCTTTGGCTTCTTGCACGTTGGCTTGGCCGTAAATTGCGCGTTCGGGCGTTTCACCATCATGAATTTTGCGCGCCTCGGCTGCGAAATTGGTGCCCACATCATCAGCGTTGGTTTCAATGTGTTTGCGCATTTCTGCTATCGCTTGCTCGGCGGGGGAGGCGGCTTGGCTCAGCGCGCCTCGGGCGGGGCGTACTTGCGGCGCCATCAGGGATTTGGAGACATCCGTATCACCGCACACAGCACAAGAAACTAAATTGCGCCCGCGCAGCGTGTCATAGCTGGCGGCGTCGGCAAACCAGCTGTCAAACTGGTGATCATTTGTACATTTCAAGTTATATCGGATCATGCGGATCAAAGGCCCTAAGCATCATCAAGTCATGTATTATGTAGGCAAAGCGTACTGGAGGGCAAGATCACAAGCGCGTAGCTGCGTCAGCTCAGCAAGCTGCGATCAAACGAGGAGATAATCGCCCGCAACTCAGGCTCATCCACCTTTTTGGCTGCTTTTGATTGGCTGAACCACTTGCGTTTGCGCTGATCTACTTCGGGGTAGTCTTTGAGAATTTTCTTGACCTTAAGCGGGTACACCATTGCTACGCATGGCAGGTTTGGCATGTCGTCCATTTGTTTGGTGTATGAATAAAGCCCGATGCAGGTTTTGTAGATTTTGCCCTCAACACCCGCTTCTTCAAAAGCTTCTGTTGCTGCGGCATCACTTGGGGTTGTGTCGGCCATGGGCCAGCCTTTGGGGATGATCCAGCGTCCAGTCCCGCGCGAGGTAATCAACAAAATCTCAAGCTTGCCAGCCACAACTCGAAAGGGCAGCGCA
This sequence comes from Nereida sp. NH-UV-3, assembly GCF_042939535.1. NCBI lineage: Bacteria > Pseudomonadati > Pseudomonadota > Alphaproteobacteria > Rhodobacterales > Roseobacteraceae > Nereida > Nereida sp. NH-UV-3. Next base: position 2,291,106 of record NZ_CP132157.1, read on the forward strand.
GAGAACTGCGTGCGAAGGTCATACTTGGTTTTACCCGTAACAGAGAGCGGTAGCTGCTTCATTGATTTATTGGTGCGTCTTTGGCCTGCATGTTTTTTGTGTGGTGGCATCGTTGTGTCCTTCGTGCCTCCTAAGCCGTGAACATAACGCTAATTTTCGATGAATTCAACTTTTCGCAGACATCGGGGTTGGTTAGGCGCGTGTATTGGCGCGCGGATGTGTCTTGATAGGGTCTGGACAGTCATGTGTGTGGACCTAGGCTCACCATCATCATGACTGCACCATCCCCACTTGTTCGCCCTCTTTTCATCGGGTCCGAAATTTATCGCGGCTCCTCTTATGGCGCGTGGCACCCGCTGCGTGTGCCGCGGGTCAGTACGGTGATGGATTTGTCCCGCGCACTGGGATGGTTGCCATCACAGCAATACATTACAAGTCCGCGCGCCAAGCCCGTTGCAATTTCTGCATGGCACACACCTGCCTATATTGCGGCGTTGCAAGCCGCAGAGGCGGTGCAAGACGTCAGCGAAGAGGTCCGTCGCCGGCATCACATCGGGACCCATTCCAATCCTGTCTTTGCAGAAGTGTTTCGCCGCCCTGCTACATCAGCGGGGGGTGCGCTTTTGGCCGGAGAACTGCTTGCCAACGGGGGGCGTGTTTATGCGCCGGGCTGCGGCACCCATCATGCCATGCCTGATCGGGCAAATGGGTTTTGTTATTTCAACGACCCGGTTCTGAGTATTTTGTCGCTTAAGCGTAGTGGTGTGAAACGCATCGCCTACATCGACATTGACGCACATCACCCAGACGGGGTTGAGCACGCGTTTGAAGCCGATCCAGATGTGTTGATGTTTTCTACACACGAGGAAAACAGATGGCCCCGCACCGGTGCGCTTGGTGATGAAGGGGTGGGAAACCTGTTTAATTTGCCTCTGCCAAAGCACAGTCACGATGACGATATGGCCTATGTTTTGTCGGAGCTCATACTGCCTGCACTGCAAACTTTCAGGCCTGATGCGATTGTCCTTCAATGCGGCGCGGATGCGGTTGAGGAAGATCCGCAGTCAACGCTTGCTATGTCCAACAACGCCCATTTTGATGTGATCAGCGCATCGCTACCCATGTGCCCGCGCTTTTTGCTGCTTGGTGGGGGAGGCTATAATCCATGGTCCGTGGGCAGGCTTTGGACGGGTGCGTGGGGGGTGCTGAACGGTATTGATCCGCCGCGTGATCTTGATGACGCACCGCGCCGCGTGTTGGAAGCCCTTACATGGAGTGGTCACAGCCGTGCGAAAAACAGGCCTACGCATTGGTCAACCACCTTGCGCGATGATCCACGGAACGGGCCAGTTAAGGACGTGGTTCGTGAGCGGGTCGGTAAACTTAAGAAGCGGCTCTTGGTGCGCGTTTAAGATGCGCTTCAAGTTCTGTATAAAACGGCTCTTGATCTTGTGCGCGTCCTAAAACCGGTACTGCCGCGTCGCACATCACGTCTGGGCGGCAGGTCAGGATCGCGTGCGCCAGGTCTTCGGCTGAGCGGACCATCTTGGCGCCGCCCACAGCGTTCAGGGCACCATAGCTTTCCGTGAAATTTGACACGTGCGGGCCATGAAATACACCGCACCCATGGCTTAGGGGTTCAAACGGCGTGTGCCCGCCAACGGGCTGGAAGCTACCCGCCACCACGCAAATATCTGCAATGTCATACCACAGCGTCATATCGCCCATGGTGTCGGCCAAGGTGATCTGGGTGGTATTGGTGCGGCGGGTTCGGTCCGAATATTGGGCCACGCTGAACTGCCGGCCAATTAGGCTTACAACCTCGTCACGGCGTTTGGGATGACGGGGCGCCAAGATCAAATGCCATCGCGGGTCTTCGGCATGCAAAATGTCAAAAGCATCAAGGATAAGCTTTTCTTCGCCCGCGTGGGTTGAAGCGCCCAAAACTGTGAATGGGGCTTGGTATAGCTGCGCAAATTCTGCGAAATCTGCATGGGGTGCGGGGCGTTGATAATGCTCTTTTAGGTTGTTGGGTGCGCTGATGTTTGGCGCGCCAAGGACTTTGAAACGTGCTCCGCTGTCGCGGTCTTGTGGGCTGACTAGGCTCAGTGTGCGGTAAATATTGCGAAGTGAGTTGGGTAGTTTTTGCCATCGTGCAGCACTGCGCGCAGATAAGCGCGCGCCAATAATCACAACCGGTACGTGCGCGTGTGACAACACGGTTAGGCGGTTTGGCCAGATTTCGTTTTCCACAATAATGTGCGCGGAAATGGACCAATTACGCAGTATCATTTTCGTGACCCAACGCAGATCAATCGGGGCCAGATGCGCTTCGATCCGGTCGTTTCCCCAACCACGGATCATATCGCGCGCTGTAATCTGGTTGATGGTGACCAGAATTTTGCGGCTTGGATCACGGCGCAAGAGCGCCTCAAGGGTTGCCTTGGCGGATGTGATTTCACCGTTACTGGCTGCGTGGACCCAAATATGCGCGCCGCGCTGTGCAGGGCGTACGAAGCCAAGCCGCGCAGTCAGCCCCCCCATTTTCAGGATGGCATGCAGCAAAATGAACGGTGCTGCGAAGGTTATGGCGGCTCTGTATATCCACATGATCCCATTCGCCTTAGGCGGAGATATTGTGTCGAGCAAGAGTGCGGCTTTGATTAATTGATCAAAATGGCGGCGCTACGTGACGGCATATGGCTTTTAACATGAGGATTTCGAAGAATTACTGTGTCTTTTAGTTAATTTTTGTGTAAGTCGCCTCTGGAATTAAAAACAATCTTAACACTCGCTATGCAAAAACGGCCGCGTAACAAGTGTAGCCGGAGCGTAAGGCGCTAGTATGTCGAATAGTGATAATAAAGACCAAAGTGGTCCGGGACCTGGTGATGTGCAAAGCCGCGCCTCACGTGGGGTTGTGAAGTGGTTTGATCAAAACAAGGGAATTGGCTTCGTTGTTGACGGGCAAACTGGCGAGGATGTTTTGCTGCATCAAAACATCTTGCGAGAGCTTGGCCTCAGCTCAATCGCCAAAGAAGTTGAACTGACTTATCTGGTCGAGGACAGCGCGCGCGGCGCGCGGATTTCCGAAATTACAGAAGTTATCGCGTCTGAAGATCTGCTGACGATTGCGGATTTAACTGCGGATGAACTAAGTGCGTTGCAGCCCGCGATCGTGAAGTGGTTTGATGCCAAAAAGGGCTACGGCTTTGTCATTCCTTACGGCGAGGCGAAAGAGGTGTTCTTTCATGCAGAAACTCTGCGCCTGTCATCCTTGGGTGAGGTCGCCTCTGGGTTGGGCATCTGTGTAGTCATTGAAAATGATGGGCCAAAAGCAGCCGTGAAATATCTGTTTCCTTGGACAGACGCATCTCAACTCGAGTTTGAATAAGCATCGTCTCGGCGTTGGTCCCGTTGCTGGCCCCATATCAGTGCGACATTTTTGTTATTAACTGTTCATTTACATATTTGTTCATGAACTGTTCATAAACGTTACGCTACGTAATTGAAGTCGAAGAGGTTCTCTTTGACGGGTAACGAGTAGTGCCACGTGCACGATGTATTTAGTAATGAGCCTGATGGAGTTACTCCGTCAGGCTTTTTAGTGCGCAGACGGAAAGCCCAGATTGCACGCTCATGGCTGTTTCACAAACAATCACGCATTATTCACGTATTTGCTTTAATCAGCGTTAATTATTTCATATGCTATACCCGTGCTGTGTACAGATGTTGTTAGTATTGAGGTTGGTAGCTAGTGCGTGTGTTGATGATTGAAGATGACGAGGCCTTGGTCAAAGTTGTCGATAAAACTCTGAAAAAAGCCGATATTTTCACTTATTTCACGGGTAGTGGTGAAGAAGGCATCGATCTGGCGACGCGCTATGATTACGATCTGGTCCTGCTTGATCTGAAATTGCCAGATCTTGATGGGTACACGGTCCTCAAACGCTTGCGTGAAAATAAGGTGGAAACACCGGTGCTGATCCTGACAGGCATAAACCAGATTGATGAAAAGATTCGTGGTTTTGAATTGGGTGCAGATGATTTCATCACCAAACCGTTCAATGGCGATGAATTGCGCGCCCGTATTTCTGCGATTGTTCGGCGGTCACAAGGGCACAGTCACAATGCGCTTTCGGTGGGGGATCTGACCATTGATATTGAGGGGAAGGTCGCGGTTGCGAACGGGCATAAACTTAAGCTGACCAAGAAAGAATTTCAGGTACTTGAGATGCTGGCCCGCAAAATGGGTCTGGTCGTTTCAAAGGATATGCTGCGCCAAGAACTGTATGTGGCCGACGATGATCCTGATCATAACACGATTGATGTGTTCATCTTCCGTTTGCGCAAAAAGCTTGCCGCCGCCCAAAGTAGTACGCCAATTCAAACGATTAGGGGGCAGGGGTATGTGCTGGCAGAACCCGACCGGCCGTCAAAAGCCGCCGATCCCGAGGCGTAAAGCAATTCTGCGCGTGGGCCAATGACCGCCCTTGCGCGCCACTTAAGTGACATTGGCAAAGCGGTGCATATGGCGCGCGTAGGCTCAGTTGTGGCTGCCGTTTGCTTTGTTCTTGTCGGGTATGCGCTGGTGTCCGCTGCTAATCGTGCGCATCAAGATGAGCTAAACGAAAAGGCAAATCAGCTTAAGAATGCGCTGATGCTGCAGTTCTCTCTTATTGAGCAAGAAGTGGCGACCCTTGCGCAGATACTGTCGATTAAGGGCGTGTTTGATCTGAACGATTTCGACAAAGTATGGAGCCAAAATCACCGTCAGTTTTCGTCGGATCTAACCCGTGTCGTCGCATACGCACCTATATTATCACGCAGCGAACTTAGTCTTTTTGGCAATTACTATCAGCGAAATACGGACTATTTCAAGGCGCAGGGATATCCCAATCTCCCACTTTTGAAACAGACCGGACCACCACTTTCTGCTCCGCTTTTGTTCGTGGATCCGCCTTCGGCTAGGCAAACGAAATTTGGTATTGATTTGACTGAAAATACGGAAGGTTTTCGCGCCGTTCAGCAAATGTTTCTGCTCAATCAGCCCGCGTTGGTCGGGCCATATATCTTGTCGCTCGATGCACAGCGTGGTGATAACTATCTCAGTCTGATGGTGCTGTCTCCGGTCGTGGTTGACAACGACCAGCCAAGTGTCTGGCGGCGCGGTGTTGTGGCGGCTCCCGTTACGCCCGAGGTTATGTTGTCGCAGAGCGGTGCTGTTGACGGGCTTGGTGACTACAGCATCCGTCTTTCTGTCAATGACGCTGACGCCCCACCGATCGAGATTGCGCCAAATGCCGCAGACATTGATTGGATGGACCGCGTTCTGCCTGAGTTGAATGCCGATGATGCGTTGTTGTCGCTTGGTGGGCGGACATTGACGTTAAGCGTGAGTAAAGCAAATCGTTTCAGCCCAACCGAGGCGATCATGTTCGTGGTCATCATGGGGTCAATATTTGCTGTGGTCGCGCTAAGCTGGCTGTATCTGCGGCACATCAAACACGCCAGTGGACTTGTCCAAGCGGAACTTCTGGAGCGGGAAAGTGAGTTGCGCGCATCTGAACGCCGCATTGCGTATCTGCAAAACCAAGAAGCCATTGGCGAGTTGGTCGGCGGTGTAGCCCATGATTTCAACAATATTTTGGCAATCGTTCTGGCCAACGCAGAGCTTCTGCTGGACATGCCTTTGGATGAAAACGGCCAAGACTGCACCAATGAAATTCGCAAATCTGCAAGCCGTGGCACATCTTTGTCACGGCAACTTTTGGCGTTTGGAAAGCGATCTTACCTTGAGCCGAAAGCCCACCGCGCGGATGACTTACTGGGCGAAGCGATGGTACTGTTTAAGCGTATCATGCCCGCATCAATTGAGATTTCTTCTGATGTTTCAGAAGCGTTGCCACCTGTTCAAATTGACCGCAATCAACTGGAAACTGCTTTTTTGAATTTGGCCATTAATGCCCGTGATGCGATGCCTGACGGTGGCAAATTTACCCTTACCGCACAATTGACGCATATCACGGCAACTCAAACTGCGCATTTGCCTGGTGATCTTATCCCGGGAGAATATGTCCGAGTTCGGCTGCGCGATACCGGTGTTGGTATGAGTAAAGCGTTGGCAGAGAAGGTATTTGATCCCTTTGTGACCTCCAAGAAGGTCGGCACAGGCTCTGGGCTTGGCCTATCGATGGTTCAAGGGTTCATGCGGCAATCTGGTGGGACAATTTATCTGCAAACGCAGGAGGGTTCTGGCACCACAGTTGTGTTGTTGTTGCCGGTCGCGCGCAGTTTGGACGCCGAAAGCTCGGTGGAAACAGAGCCGCGCACAGTGCCGCGTCAGACACAAAAGACGATACTGTTGGTCGAAGACGAACGCGGCGTGCGCCTAGCCATGACGCGTCAGTTGCGCGCGGCAGGTCACAACGTGGTTGCGGTGAATTCAGGCGATGCAGCGTTGCAGGTTTTGGATGAGAAATCCAACATTGATCTGATGATCTCGGACATGGTCATGCCGGGCGCGTTGCAAGGGGTTGGGTTGGCCAGTGAGGTGCGAAACCGGCTGCCCGATTTGCCGATCTTGTTGATGTCGGGCTATTCCAAAGAAATCGTGGGTGCGAATGCGGAAATGTCGCCACTGCCACCCATGGTGCAAAAGCCGGTGTCGAGGGACGCTCTTCTGGATGCAGTCCGTGTGGAATTGAACCTATCGTCACGTTAGGCGAGCGGGCGTGTTGATCCCAAGCTGTGGCAGACCTACCTTAATGCTAACAAACAGGGGTGAGCATGATGAAATTGAAGGTAAACGGCACCGATCACCAAATTGACGTCGAAGATGACATGCCATTGTTGTGGGTTTTGCGCGATGTACTGGATATCAAGGGTGTGAAATACGGGTGTGGTATCGCGGCCTGTGGCGCGTGTACGGTCCATCTGAATGGGGATGCTGTGCGCAGTTGCCAGATTGCGGCAGCTGATGCGGTTGGATTTGAGATCACCACAATCGAAGGGTTGGGCACACCGGACGCCATGCACGCTGTTCAATCTGCGTGGGCTGATTTTCAGGTCGCACAGTGCGGGTATTGTCAGTCTGGTCAAATGATGCAGGCCGCCGCACTTCTGCAGGCTATCCCCCGTCCAACCGATGCTGACATTGATGATGCGATGAACGGGAACTTATGCCGATGTGGAACCTATCCGCGCATTCGTGCCGCTGTGAAGCAAGCCGCTGACACGCTGGCGAAAGGATAGATCATGAGTAAGCTCAAAAAGATCACCCGCCGCAGTTTTATGATTGGCTCTGGCCTTGTGGCTGGTGGCGTTGCGTTTGGGGCCTATAAGGTGGCGACACTGCACGCAAACCCGTTGCTTTCAGAACTGCGTGAGGGTGAGGCTGCGTTTACGCCCTTCATTAAGATCACCGCAGATGCGGTTACACTGATCACTCCTCACACGGATGTAGGGCAAGGGGTGCAGACGGCTCAGGCGCTGCTGATTGCTGAAGAGCTAGACATTGATCTTGATCAGGTCACGCTGTCGTTCGGCACCCCAGATCCAGCTTACTACAACACAGCCCTCGCGGATGAGGCGGTGCCTTTTCAAAGCGCTGACGACAGCCTTGCCGCGCGGTCTGCGCGCGGGGCTGCGGGGGCTGCATTCAAGCTGCTTGGCCTGATGGTAACGGGGGGCTCAAGCAGTGTGCCTGACAGTTATGAAAAGCTACGCATGGCGGGGGCCGTTGCTCGCGAGACACTGAAAAAGGCTGCCGCCGATCAAACGGGTCAGCCAGTCAGTGCGCTGCAAACGAAACAGGGCGCGGTCGTCTTGCCTGATGGCACCAGAATTGCCTATACCGACTTGGCAAAAGTAGCAGCGGAGATTGCGCCAGTGACGGACGTTTCTTTGCGCGATCCTTCGGAATGGAAACGGCTTGGTAAGCCTGTGTTGCGCAATGATATCGTAGCCAAATCTACTGGCACACAGCGCTATACAATCGATCTGGAACTCGATGGGATGCTTCACGCAAGTGTGCGCACCAATCCCAAACGCGGCGGTTCTGCGGCGCAATATGATACAGCCGCAGCAGAACAAATGCGCGGCATCAGTGCCATTGTGTCTGTATCTAACGGCATCGCTGTGGTTGCAGATAACACATGGCGCGCGATCAGGGCTGTTAATGCGATCGGCTGCGAATGGCCCGATGCTCCGTACCCCGCTGAAATGGAGGATCACTGGCAGGCGGTTTCTGATAGCTTTACGGACGATGCGCTAGACAAAGAGTGGCGCAATGATGGTGATGTTGACGCCGCGCTGGGCGCAGACGCCAAGGGGGTGCAGCAGATTGAGGCGGAGTACTTTGCGCCTTACGTGGCCCATCAACCCCTTGAGCCGCTTTGTGCTGTGGCCCGAACTCTTGAAACCGGAATAGAGATCTGGACAGCACATCAGATGCCGCGGTTTTTGCAGCAAAAAGTCGCGGCTGTGGTTGGCTGTGATGCCGATGAAGTGGTTTTTCATCAACAAATGGCAGGGGGCAGTTTTGGTCATCGCCTTGAGTTTGATGTGGTTACCCAAGCGGCTGAAATTGCAGTGGCAATGAAGGGCAAGCCGGTCAAGTTAACCTACTCACGCGAAGAAGATTTTGCCCAAGATTACGTCCGTCAGATCAGCATGGGACGCGCAAAAGGCGCGCTTAAAGATGGTGGGGTGCATGCATGGCAGATGGACATCGCATCACCGTCCGTAACGGCGTCGCAAATGCCACGTTTGGGTCAGCCTGCTGCGGGTCCTGACACCCAAATTGCAGCCGGTGTTTGGAATATGCCTTATGTGGTGCCGCACCTGTCCGTGCGCGCATATCGCACACCAGAGTTAGCGCCGATTAGCTCATGGCGATCTGTTGGTGCGTCATCGGCTGCGTTTTTTGCAGAGAGCTTTTTGGATGAAATGATTCATGCTGCAGGGGCTGATCCGATGGCAGAACGCTTAAGGTTGATCCAGTCGCCACTCCACCGCGCAGTTTTGGAGGCGGTTGCGGAAATGTCGGATTGGGGCGCACCGCTTGGCCAAGGGCAGGGGCGCGGCGTTGCCTTTGTTGAAAGCTTCGGCGTGCCAACAGCGGAAGTGGTGCAGGTGCGTGATACTAGTCGGGGCATTGTGATCGAAAAAGTTTGGATTGCCGCAGAAGTGGGGCAGGTGCTTGATCCGATTAATTTTGAAAATAACGTAATGGGCGGCGTTGCTTGGGGGCTTGGTCACGCAATGAACTGTGAAATCACTTTCACAGATGGCGTCGCCGATCAGCGTAATTTTGACATGCACGACGGAATACGCATGGCGCAGTGTCCGCAAATTGAGGTCCGTGGTTTGACGAACGGTGACAAAGTACGCGGCATCGGTGAGCCACCTGTCCCGCCCGCCGCGCCTGCGCTTGCGAACGCGATCTTCGCGGCGACGGGGCAAAGGGTGCGCAGGATGCCGTTCTGGAACGACGTTGATTTTGCCTAAGCGGAGACTGGCGCAGAAGTTGAGAACCGCTCGCAATTATCTTGCTAGTTGCGAGTGGTTCGCATAAACGGGCTGCAGTCAATCAATGGAGATCTGCACATGTTTTTCTTCCGTCCCTCTATTTCATCGTCATTTTGTTCGCTGGTTATGGCGGGCGCGTTTGCTATTTTGCCAATCAAGGCTGTTGCGGACGAACAGTTTAAAGTGGTGACGACTTTTACGGTTCTGGCTGATATGGCGCGCAATGTGGCGGGTGATGCAGCAGTTGTGGAAAGCGTGACAAAACCCGGTGCAGAAATACACGGCTACGCCCCCACGCCCCGCGATATTCTGCGCGCACAAGATGCGGATTTGATTTTGTGGAACGGGCTAAATCTTGAGCTTTGGTTTGAGCAGTTCTTGAGTAATTTATCCGAGGTGCCCAGTGCTGTGCTGACTGACGGCATTACGCCGATCAGTATTTCTGCGGGTGAGTATACGGGCCTGCCAAACCCACATGCGTGGATGGGGCTGGATAATGCGCTGATTTATGTGGACAACATACGTGACGCATTGGTCACCCATGATCCGGATAATGCCGAGACATACCGCGCCAATGCTGATGCCTACAAAGAACGTATCACCCAAACGATTGCCCCCCTACGCGACCGTGTTGCAGCAATCCCGCAACAACAGCGCTGGCTGGCAACGTGCGAAGGCGCGTTTAGCTATCTGATCAAGGACTTCGCAATGCAGGAGTTGTATCTGTGGCCGATGAACGCAGATGCCCAAGGTACACCACAACAAGTGCGCCGTGTGATTGATGCCGTGCGTGCGAACGATATCCCTGCGGTGTTTTGCGAAAGTACTGTGAGCCAAGCCCCCGCGGAGCAGGTCGCGCGTGAAACAGGCGCCAGTTACGGTGGCGTGCTCTATGTCGATAGCCTTAGTGCACAGGACGGGCCTGTGCCCACATATCTGGACCTACTTCGTGTGACATCACAAACAATTGCCGATGGTTTGGGCGGATGAAAGACATAGCCGCGCCCCTGAGCACTGGCATCAAAGCCGAACATGTGACCGTTACTTACCGCAACGGGCATACCGCTTTGTCGGACGCGAGTTTTGAAATTCCCGCAGGCACAATTACAGCGTTGGTTGGGGTGAACGGGGCAGGTAAATCCACGTTATTCAAAGCAATTATGGGATTTGTTCCTGCCGCAAGAGGCGAGATTTCTGTGATGGGCATGTCCGTTAAGGCGGCTCTGGCCAAGAACATGGTGGCCTATGTGCCCCAGAGCGAGGACGTGGATTGGAGCTTCCCTGTGCTTGTGGAAGACGTGGTGATGATGGGCCGCTACGGTCACATGGGGTTCCTACGTCGGCCATCTGCTGCGGACCATGCGGCCGTCACTGAGGCATTGGACCGCGTCGGCATGCAAGCCTACCGGCACCGTCAAATCGGCGAGCTTTCAGGCGGGCAGCGCAAGCGCGTCTTCCTTGCGCGCGCATTGGCCCAGCAAGGGCAGGTAATCTTGCTTGATGAGCCGTTTACAGGCGTTGATGTACAAACAGAAGACGCCATCGTGGCCTTGTTGCAAGCCATGCGCGATGAGGGGCGCGTCATTTTGGTTTCGACCCACAACCTTGGATCCGTGCCAGAGTTTTGTGACCGCACGGTGTTGGTTAAAGGCACTGTGTTGGCCTCTGGCCCAACCGCAGACGTGTTCACCCATGCCAATCTTGAAATCGCCTTTGGCGGCGTTCTGCGCCACTTTGTTCTAACCGGTTCTCAGCTTCACGATGATGATGACACCCGGTCCGTTCGGGTCATCACCGATGATGAGCGCCCCTTCGTGGTCTACGGCGACGAGATGCAAGCAGCGTCCGATGCGCCAAAAGCCAAAGGCGAAGTGACCGAATGATCGACACGCTCCTTGAGCCTTTTGGCTACGCCTACATGTTCAATGCAATTTGGGTCAGCTCGCTGGTGGGGGCGGTCTGTGCGTTTTTGTCGGCGTATCTGATGCTTAAGGGGTGGTCCTTGATCGGCGACGCGCTGAGCCATTCTATTGTGCCGGGGGTAGCGGGGGCGTATATGCTGGGCCTGCCATTTGCACTTGGGGCGTTTGCGGCGGGCGGTTTGGCGGCGGCATCCATGCTTTTTTTGAACCAACGCACTGGCCTGAAAGAGGATACCATCATTGGTCTGATCTTTACGTCATTCTTCGGGCTTGGCCTGTTTATGGTCTCGGTCTCACCCATTTCGATCAGTGTGCAGACCATCACTTTTGGCAATATTTTAGCCATTACTCCTTCGGACACGCTGCAATTGGCTGTCATTGGTTTTGTGAGTTTAGCTGTGCTGTTGGCAAAGTGGAAAGACTTCATGGTGACGTTCTTTGACGAAGATCACGCCCGTTCAATCGGGCTAAAGCCCGATGCTTTGAAAGTCATTTTCTTTGCGATTTTGGCTGCCTGCTGTGTGGCCGCGATGCAAACTGTTGGTGCGTTCTTGGTCATCGCCATGGTCGTGACGCCGGGTGCGACGGCCTATTTGTTGACTGACAGGTTCCCACGTTTGCTTGCTCTAAGTGTGGCGATTGGTGCGACAACAAGCTGTGTCGGCGCCTATCTGAGTTACTTCCTGGACGGTGCAACGGGTGGGTTGATCGTGAGCCTGCAAACCCTGATCTTTCTGGTCGCGTTCATGCTTGCGCCAACACATGGATATCTTGCGGCGCGTCGGCGTGCGGCTAAAGCAGTGCGGACAAACTGATGGACGAGTTGCTGTTGCCGTTTCAATTTGCGTTCATGAACAAGGCTTTCGTGATCATGGCAATGCTAAGCATTCCGACCAGCCTGTTGTCTTGTTATCTGGTCCTTAAGGGGTGGTCGTTGATGGGCGATGCGATCAGCCATGCGGTGCTACCGGGCATCGTGTTGGCCTATGTATTCAGCATCCCGTTACTCATAGGGGCGTTCGTTGCAGGTATGTTTTGCGCTGTTGCGACTGGCTTTCTTAGCGACAACAGCCGCGTCAAGCAGGACACCGTTATGGGCATTGTGTTCTCGGGAATGTTTGGGTTTGGGATTGTCTTGTACACCAAGATTTCTACCAATCTGCATCTGGATCACATCCTTTTCGGCAACATCTTGGGGGTGGGTGAACAGGATCTTTGGACGGCTGGCCTGATCTCCCTAGGGGTTGCGAGTATCGTGATCGCCAAGCGACGTGATTTGATGTTGCACGCGTTTGACCCGGTGCAAGCACAGGCTGTGGGATTGCGGGTAGGGCTGCTGCACTATGGGCTTCTTACGCTGATTTCCCTGACAATTGTCGCGACCCTGTCTGCAGTCGGCATTATTTTGGCAATTGGGTTGCTGATTGCACCGGGCGCGATTGCGTATCTGTTGTCCAACCGCCTCAGCATCATGTTGCCCACCGCCGTACTCGTAACGCTCGCCTCAAGTGTCGTGGGTATCTACGCCAGTTTCTTCATCGACAGTGCACCGGCGCCAACAATCATTTTGGTGCTGACCATTTGCTTCATTGCGGCCTTTGTGCGGGCGCGCTTTAAACTTCGCGTAGCCTGATAGGGTCTGTCATAAACCCCAAGAAGTTGGTGGGTTGAACAAGTGCTGCGCAGTGGTATTGACCATGTGAACCCTGCAAAACGGCAGGATACGATGGCCACTGCCAAAACATGTGAGGCGCAGCAGATGTCCCTTAGGGCGATCTTGGTGAAAGTGATAAACGGCTGGGCGCTGTTGGGTGGCGCTTTGCTTTTGATCATTGTCTCCGTCACTGCGATTAATGCCGCGGGGTTCAGTGCGAATGTCATCGCGCGGTTGTGGGGGGGGACAGTTCCTGGGTTGCCGGGTTACGAAGACGCGGTTCAGATGCTGGTTGGCGTCGCGGCACTGGCGATGTTTCCTTACGCGCAACTGCACAGCGCGCACGCTTCCGTTGATGTATTTATGCAATATGCACCCGTGCGGGCCAGCCGGATCGTTACCGTTTTGTCCAATACTGTGTTGGCCGCAATTGTTGTGTGGATGGCGTTCATGCTGGTCCAAGGTACGGTTCAAATGCGCGCGGATCACGTGGAAACTACGGTTCTGGGCTGGCCCGTGTGGGTGTTTATGTCTTCGGCAGTTGTGTCCTGCGCGCTTTGGTCAGTGGCAGCACTAATGGCAATAGCGGGACCACCGGAGAATGCCGATGGATCGTGAAATCATCGGGATTTATGGACTACTGGCGCTGTTTCTTTTGATCATGCTGCGCATCCCCGTGGCGTTGGCGATGTTGGTTACTGGTGTTGTTGGCACGTGGGTGCTGAGCCTCGCCTCGCCGTTCATCAAATTCGGTCCCTATCTTTTGCAATTCAAAACTGCGCTTTGGAACTCGGTGGCGAATTATGATCTGTCGGTTGTGCCTCTCTTTGTGCTCATGGGCTTTTTGGCGGCGGAAACGGGTCTCAGCCGTGATTTGTTCCAAGGTTTAAGTGCGCTGACGCAGAAAATACGCGGTGGGGTGGCGATGGCGACCGTGCTGGCCTGTGCGGGTTTTGGGGCGGTAAGTGGCTCGTCTATCGCAACCGCATCGACAATGAGCCGCGTTGCACTGCCCGAGCTGCGCCGCTTGAAATACAACGAGGGCCTTTCGACAGGCGTGCTGGCCGCAGGCGGTACGTTGGGCATTTTGATCCCGCCGTCCGTGGCTTTGGTGATCTACGCGATCGTTGTGGAAGCGCCGATCATAGAGATGTTCCAAGCGGCCATTGTCCCCGGTCTTTTGGCAGTCGTGTTTTTCCTAGTCGTGATACGTGTGCGAGTGGGCCGAAACCCTGACCTTGCCCCGCAACCCATCGCGCTCAGCCCATCAGAACGCACTCACGCCATTAGACGTTTGATCCCTGTCACGTTGATTTTTGGGGCCATTATTTTGGGTCTTGGTATGGGATTTTTCACACCGACACCTGCGGCGGGCGTAGGAGTGTTTTTGATCTTGGGGTACGGCCTTTTGTTAAGGCGCACGTCTGATGACGGGCTGACTTTTGGGCGCTTGAAAGCAGCACTTCTGGCGACAGCAAAAACCGCATCGATGATCTATTTCATTTTGTTCTCCGCAGATATCCTCAAGGGCTTTTTCGCGCGCACTGGCCTGCCAGCGTCGCTGAGCGATTGGGCAGGGGCCTCTACGCTTGAGCCTTACGTCATTCTGATTTTGATGTTGCTCATCTTGATCATTTTAGGCTGCTTTATGGAAAGCCTGTCGATGATCTTGGTCGTGGTGCCGTTCTTTTGGCCTGTCTTGATCGAGCTCAATGGCGGGGATTTTGTCACCGCTGAGACGGCTGCATTCGGCATGACGACGGATGATTTACGCATCTGGTTTGGAATTCTTGCGCTTATTGTCGTAGAGCTTGGGTTGATCACGCCGCCGGTTGGCCTGAATGTTTTCGTGATCAAATCCTTTTCGCCTACCACAAATCTAAGCGTCATTTTCCGCGGTGTAGCGCCATTCTTTGGCATCGAATTGATCCGCGTTGCACTACTGCTGGCCGTGCCCGCGTTGGCCCTTTATTTGCCAACGGTGTTGTAACTGGGCTGAAGTATGCTGTGTCTTCTGCGCCATAATTATTAGCGGCTAGTCTGACCTTATCGCCTTATGATCAGTGTATGTCTTTGCCTTTCAACCGTGTGAAAACGCTTGCTTTTTGATCGGTGACAAGACAATTTAAGGCTAAGTGAACGGCGCTTTGCGTGCTGGCGTTCGTATAGTGTCTTGAAGTTACCAGTTTTTCAGCGGTGTTTATTAGTCTCAATGTTAGTTGTTTTCCCGAATATTTTTGGTCGTGATCAACGCCGTTTGGCGCGCTGTCGATCAGCTAAATCCCGCATTTCCCGTGCCGGCGTTCGGCGAACGCGTTTAAGCGCTCGCAGCACTTGTTGCACTAAGTGGGTGTGAATCGGCGACAACCAAAGCGACTGATGAGCGGCTGTCTGGTTTGTTGGCATCGGGTCTTGAGGCGGAAAAGCAAGCACGCATTGATGAACGGCTTTCAAAAACGCTGAATAAAGAAAACGCCATAGGCGCGCTGAAGACCAACTTCGCAGGTGTATCTGATACGGGTGAGGGCCAAGTTGATCTGTCTCGGCTGACGGCGCTCGCGCTTGAACGCAATTCGCGTATCGGGCGGGCGGCTCAGGCGATCAACCGCGAAGACGCCCTTCGTCTAAATGCAATTTTTGGATATCTGCCGCAGGTGTCCGTTAATTACCAGTCGGATCAAGTCAGCTCAAACGTGAAAGAAACTGACAACGCTGTTTTCCAGTTGGGGCAAGCTGATTATCCGGCAACGAAGCTTAGCGTACGCATTACCCAACCGATTTTTGATTTGAGCCGTATTTTTGGGATTCAGTATGCCGCCAATGCACTTAGCAAAGCGGAAGTTGAGTACATCAAGACGGTGCGCGATGTAACGTATGAGATCATGGACGCGTATCTTGTGGCCATTCAAGCCAACACGCGGGCTACTTCATTGCGTCAGCGTCAGGCTCTGGTTGCGCGCCAGGTTAGTGCGCAATCGGTGCTTAGCGAAGAAGGGCTTGATCTGGGCGCGAGTGTATCATCGCTGCGCAGCGAGCGGGCGGGTATTGCATCTGAAGAAGCGCTTGAACAATCGCGGTTGTCGCAAGCCTTGAGCGATCTGGCTTTGTTGACGCGGACCGTGGTCGCGGACGTTGAGCGTTTATGTCTGCCCGGCACTGGTTAATGGCGATCCTGATTTTGGCTTATGTCACTGTAGACCAAGTGCAGATCACGCAATCCCTACGCGATAAATTGGCGCCGCATCACGACTGGCGACTAACGTCTCAGCTTGCCGAAAGTGAGGTGGCGACGGATAGGTTGTTTGTCTGGGGCGGCAGAGACGATCGTCTATCGTTCAATTTCAATTTAATTCGGAACGCCCATTATTTAACCGACGGTCATCATGCCGAGTTAGTGTCAATGGATGGTGTTTCTAAGCTGAACTCGGGAGAGGTCATAGTGTTTGGTCATGTTCCTCTAAACACCAAGTGGAGTGAGCCGTGCGGCAATAAGATCACCGATGCACTTTCTGATATCGGAAAGGATTATGCCGCTTATTTTACAACACAAGGCTGGACGTGCCAGAATGGTCGTATCGTGAACCAGTGGCTGCGTGTCTTTTGGTGCATCACATAGGTTTGAAAAGAACGGTCGTGTAACATAACGTAGTGTTTAGCTTGTAACGATTTGATAGTGGCCTCCTCTTTACCACGTCCAAAGTTGCTCACTATTTTTACTTCGCGGACGAACGCGTCTTGCTGCTAGTTTTTCAGCCCAGCGATCAACTGTTGAAATTTCTCACCTTGTACTGTCACGTGCGCTCGCAGCAGATTTGCAGACAGTTCGGCATCTCCAGCCATGAGCGCCTCAATAATTTCATCATGCTCCGCAAGTGATTGCCCCATCCGCCCTCGAAAACGTAGCTGGACGCGGCGATAGGGTTTGAGCCGGTGTTGCAATCTTAACGCTTCGTTTTGCAGATGTGAGTTAGTGGCGCCGCGGTAGATTTCCTGATGGAAGACCTCGTTTTCATAGTAATAGCCAGCCGCATCCTGACGCTCAACCGCGTCTCGGCATCTGGCGTCCGCGTGACTAAGTCGTTTGAGCCCTTCATCGGTCATCCTTGCGGCTGCAAATCTGCCGCAAGAGGCCTCTAATTCTGCCATTGTTTCAAACATTTCAAGTAGTTCTACGGGCCCTGGTTGGCGCACAAAGACGCCTCGTCTGGGAATTTGTTCGGCCATTCCAGACATGACCAAACGCTGCAATGCTTCGCGGATAGGGGTACGCGACACACTGAAGTGCTCGGCGAGTTTAATCTCGTCAAGGCGTTCACCGTCTGCGTACTCACCTTGGAAAACCAGTTCCTCAAGAGAGTCTGCGATTTGTTCTGCACGTTTCAATGTCATATCGCGACAATACTATATATTTATCTTGGAGCGCAATATTTAACATCTTGTATACAAGAATGTTGACTGAGAATGCATCGTGGGTGAGGGTACAGAACAGTCGCACCAACGAGTCGGCTGATAAATGGGAGGAAATTATGAAAAAGAACATTCTAGCGACTGTCGCTATGGTGGCTGCTATGGGCGTTGCGTCTGCGGCGCAGGCGACCGAATTACGTCTGTCACACCAATGGTCGAACAAAGATATTCGCCACCAAGTTGCACAGATCGTCGCGGACGGTGTGGCTGAAGCCAATGTCGATCTAGATATCAAAATCTTCGGATCGAAGTCCTTGTTTAAACCGCGTGAGCAATATCGTCCGTTAAGCCGTGGTCAATTGGATATGACCGTTTTGCCGCTTAGCTACGCGGGTGGCCAGCAGCCAGCGTTCAACCTGACACTGATGCCCGGCTTGGTGAAGAACCATGACCATGCGGCACGTTTGAGCAAATCTCCTTATATGGAAGCCCTCGAAGCAAAGATGGCTGAGGATGATGTTATGGTGCTTGTGCACGGTTATCTGGCGGGGGGCTTTGTTGGAAAAGACAAATGCATCACCGGCCCGGCTGACGTTGATGGGCTGCAAACGCGTGCGGCGGGTAAAGCGTTTGAACAAATGCTGGCCGGCGCAAATGCGTCTATCACATCCATGGCGTCTTCAGAAATCTACAACGCGATGCAAACAGGCATTCTGAATGCTGCAAACACATCGTCTTCGTCTTTCGTTTCTTATCGCATTTATGAGCAGGTTGCCTGCTACACACCTGCGACAGAAGATTTTGCGCTGTGGTTCATGTACCAGCCTTTGCTGATGAACAAATCGACTTTTGAGGGTCTGTCAGCAGATCAGCAAGACGCCCTATTGGCGGCTGCGGAAAAGGCAGAAGCGTTCTACTTAGAGGAAGCCAAAAAGCAGGATGCCGCATCTGTTAAGGTATTCCAAGATGCAGGCGTTGAGATCGCCAGCATGTCTGCTGAAGATTTTGATGCATGGCGCGCATTGGCGCAGGAAACATCCTACAAGCTCTTTGTGGCGGATGTACCGGACGGGCAGGACCTGCTCGATATGGCGCTTGCTGTAGAGTAAGACTGATATGGCGACCGCTGGAAACGGCGGTCGCCAAACATACCCCCCACTAAATTCTGTTTTTGGAAGGAAAGTCGATATGGCTGGCCAAAGCTCAGCTGCCTCTTCGCGCACGGGCAATAATCCCTTTCTGCGTGCGGTTGCAGCCCTCTCTACTCTAGCGGGATGGTGCTCTGCGGCGATGATTGTCGCGGCTGTTGCAATTACCTGCCAAATGATTTTCGTGCGCTTCGTATTGAACCAGTCTACTGTCT
This sequence comes from Nereida sp. NH-UV-3, assembly GCF_042939535.1. Taxonomy (NCBI): domain Bacteria; kingdom Pseudomonadati; phylum Pseudomonadota; class Alphaproteobacteria; order Rhodobacterales; family Roseobacteraceae; genus Nereida; species Nereida sp. NH-UV-3. The sequence goes on from NZ_CP132157.1 coordinate 2,309,983, forward strand.
GGCAAACCGAAGCGGTGATCTATCTTGCTATCGCAGCCACCTTGGTTGGCCTGCCTTACGTGCAGCGTTTGCGCGGGCACGTGAACGTTGATTTGATCCCGCTCGCCCTTTCGCCAAGCGCGCGCTACTACATGTTCATCCTGACGATGACCCTGTCCATTACGATGGTCGCAATCGTTCTTTTCTACGGATACGAGCACTGGCATCTCGCCTATGAGCGGAACTGGAAGTCTGACACCATTTGGGCCGTGCGACTATGGATACCGTACCTCGCAATTCCTGTCGGATTTGGGCTGTTCTTGCTCCAGTTGATCGCTGACTTGGTCGCTGTTCTTTTGAAAATTGACACCCCCTTTGGTCTGGAGGACGTGTAATGGACCCGATTTTGCTTGGCGGCATTGTCGCCCTCGTTACCATCCTTGTTCTCTTTTCTGGGGTCTCTGTTGCCCTTGGACTGCTTATCGTCTCGACTGGCTTTCTGTTAATCTTTGATGGCCTTCGTTCGCTTGAGTTGATCCCTGAAATTCTGTTTGGAAAGCTTGATAACTTCGCCCTTCTTGCGATCCCGATGTTTATCATCATGGGCTCGTCGATTGCATCCACAAGGGCGGGTGCTGATCTGTACGAAGCGCTTGAACGCTGGCTGACACGCGTGCCGGGTGGTTTGGTAATTTCCAATTTGGGTGCTTGCGCACTTTTCTCGGCTATGTCCGGTTCAAGCCCCGCAACCTGTGCGGCCATCGGTAAAATGGGCATCCCCGAGATGCGCAAACGCGGATACCCCGACGGCGTTGCGGCCGGGTCGATCGCGGCGGGCGGTACGCTCGGTATCCTTATTCCGCCTTCGGTCACGATGATCGTTTATGGCATCGCCACAGAGACTTCGATTGGGCGTCTGTTTTTGGCCGGTGTCATTCCGGGGCTTCTGTTGGTGGGCTTGTTTATGGCGTGGTCACTTTATTCGACATGGAAAACGGGCGATCAGCAACTGTTGTCGTCACGCGTCTACACGTGGAAAGAAAAGTTCGAGATCTTGCCCCGCGTATTGCCATTTCTGGCGATCATCTTGGGCGTTCTTTATGCAATGTATGGTGGCATCGCGACACCGTCTGAGACTGCCGCAGTTGGCGCCCTGCTGTGCTTGTTGATCGCGGTTGTGATCTACAAATTGTGGAACCCAAAAGATTTGTGGGTCGTTCTGCGCGACAGTACCAAGGAAAGCGTGATGATCATGTTCATCATCGCTGCAGCGGGTGTGTTTTCCTACATGCTTTCAAGTCTATTCATTACGCAGTCGATCGCGGAATGGATCGGAACATTGGATGTGAACCGTTGGGTGCTAATGACGTTCGTCATGCTGTTCCTTTTGGTTGCGGGCTTCTTCTTGCCTCCAGTCGCGGTAATTTTGATGGCTGCGCCCATCTTGCTGCCTATCATCACCACAGCAGGCTTTGATCCCATCTGGTTTGCGGTCGTACTGACCATCAACATGGAGATCGGTTTGATATCGCCGCCCGTCGGGCTGAACCTTTATGTGATCAATGGCATCGCGCCTGACATCTCGCTCAAGACCATTCTAAAGGGGTCATTGCCGTTCGTTGCATGCATGGTGATCGCCATTGTTCTGTTGTGCTTCTTCCCGGGCATTGCGACATGGCTTCCTGATGTCATGATGGGAGAGGCGGTGTGAGCTACTTTAGCGAGCTGATTTCAACTGTATTTGAGCGGCGCTATCAAAAGGCGCTCTCGAATGAGGTTGTTGACAGAACGACATCGGAGTTGTGCGAAGACCTGCTTAGCAGTCACGGAGAGGTGTCGGGTGTTACTCTGGCACGCAACCTACTGGATCGTTACGCAGGCATGACCCATGAGGAAAAAACAGCGTTTTTCAAATTCATGGCTCATGATCTTGAGATCAATCCGGATGACGTCATCAGTTCGCTAGAGAAGTACCAAGAGAAACCGGCCAAAGGCACGTATCGTGCCTTTGCAGCCGCATGTGAGCCCCGCCGGCAGGAGTTAGCAAGACGCCTTAATCAGGTTCCTGGTGCGACCGGACAATTGGTTCAGATGCGCAAAGACCTGTTGGGCATGATGAGAGATCGTGCTGATCTGGAACCCGTAGACGTAGATTTCAGGCATTTATTTGCGTCGTGGTTCAATCGCGGTTTTCTGGTGCTGCGGCCCATCGATTGGTCAAGCCCTGCGGAAATCCTTGAAAAAATCATTGCCTATGAGGCAGTGCATGAAATTGATAGCTGGGATGACCTGCGCCGCAGATTAAAACCGACTGATCGGCGTTGTTTTGGGTTTTTTCACCCGTCGATGGCAGACGAGCCACTCATCTTCGTGGAGGTGGCTTTGACGAAAGGTGTGCCTAATTCCGTTCAAGACTTGCTCACAAATGAACGCGCAGAGATTGAAGCCGAAGATGCCGACACGGCGGTCTTTTACTCAATTTCGAACTGCCAAGCAGGTTTGGCCGGTATTTCGTTTGGCAATTCGCTGATCAAACAAGTTGTCTCTGATCTGTCAAAAGACCTACCCAACCTGTCGACATTTGTGACACTTTCCCCAATTCCGGGGTTGAATAAATGGCTTGGCGGTACTGATTTGGACATCCTAGAAGAGGCCGACAACCAAGCTGTTGCAGCGCATTATTTACTTGAGGCGAAAAGGTCCGATGGGATGCCGTTCGATCCCGTTGCGCGGTTCCACTTGGGCAATGGCGCGCTGGTCTACGCCGTTCACGCAGAGGCAGATACGTCGCCGAACGGACGCAAGCAATCTAATGGGGCAATGGTGAATTACCTCTACGATCTTTCCCAAATTTCACAAAACCACGAGAAATTCGTGGGCGAACAGACCGTCGTCGCATCCGCTGCTGTCAAAGCGCTAAGCGCATCGGTCGCGCCCAAAAGTTAAGGAGCCTGATCATGGCAAACCCTCTATTTGATACACTTTTCGGACGCCACCAAGGCAAGACAACACCTTTCCTGGAGACGCCTGACGGCACAGTCATCACCCACGGTGAGTTCCTTGATCTGGCAGCGCAATATGCACATGTGCTGGTAGAATTGGGCGTAAAGCCCGGCGACCGTGTTGCAGTTCAGATCGGCAAATCTCCCCAAGCTTTGGCCGTCTACGCGGCATGTGTTCAGGCTGGGATCGTGTTCTTGCCGTTGAACACGGCTTACACGCCTGATGAAGTCTCGTACTTTGTTGAAAATAGCGCCGCGCGCGTACTTCTGTGTGATGGCAAGCGGTCTGAGGCTTTGGCGCCAATCGCCGCGGCAAGTGGCGCCATTCTTGAGACCATGAATAATGACGGTAGCGGTAGTTTCGCCACCAAAGCGGGTTCGATGGCTTCTGTATTCTCAACGGTTGAACGCTCGGAAAATGACTTGGCCGCGTTTCTTTACACGTCTGGGACCACAGGTCGCTCAAAAGGTGCCATGCTGACCCAAGCCAACCTGCTTTCAAACTGCACAACTCTGACAAAAGAGTGGGCGTTCACATCCGGTGATGTGCTGCTTCACGCGCTTCCGATTTTTCATACACACGGGCTTTTCGTGGCGACAAACATTGCGTTGCTGGCGGGTAGTAAAGTTGTCTTCATGCCCAAATTTGATCTGGATGTGATCATTGCGCATCTGCCCAACGCAACCACGATGATGGGGGTCCCGACGTTCTACACGCGTTTATTGGAGGATCCGCGTTTTACCAAAGATCTTGCGCAGCACATGCGTCTGTTCATTTCTGGAAGCGCGCCCCTGTTGGCGGAAACTCACGTACAATTCGAACAGCGCACGGGCCACCGAATTCTTGAGCGTTACGGCATGACCGAGACCAACATGAATACGTCCAACCCTTACAAGGGCGAGCGTCGCGCCGGTACGGTTGGCTTCCCGCTTCCGGGTGTTGAGGTCAAAATTACCGATAGCACTACCGGTGCAACTTTGCCCCAAGGCGAGATTGGCGAAATCGAAGTGCGTGGACCCAACGTCTTTAAGGGATACTGGCAGATGCCCGAAAAAACAGCAGAGGAGCTACGTGACAACGGATTTTTCATCACAGGGGATTTGGGCCAGATCGACGAAGACGGGTATCTGCATATCGTTGGGCGCAACAAGGATCTGATTATTTCGGGTGGCTACAATATCTACCCCAAGGAAATTGAACTTCTGCTCGATGCGGAATACGGCGTTCTGGAAAGTGCAGTTGTAGGGGTTCCACATCCAGATTTTGGCGAAACAGTCCTTGGGATTCTTGTTGCTAAATCTGGGGCAGAGCTTGATCTTGATGCGATCAAACAGAGCATCTCCACCTCGCTTGCCCGCTTTAAGCACCCGCAAAAACTGATTGTTGTTCCTGAGCTTCCACGTAACACGATGGGCAAAGTGCAAAAGAAGGCGCTACGCGACGAGTACAAAGACTTGTTCGTTCCTGCATGATGTCACCGTGTGACGTGTGACGTGTGACGTGTGACGTGAGACGGCATTTGCACATCTCATCGGTTAGTTGTCAGCAGACAGAATGAAGGGCAAGGCTGAGGCGTTGCTCATCACGTTACAGCGAGTTCGCTAGCGGAGTGTGAGGGGGTGTCACTGGGACCACTCTTAGTGTTCCGAGGTTACTATAGCGTTGGCTAAACTAAATTTGCGCCAACCCTCTGGAACTTAAGGTGTGCCATAGCAAGCGTTTCTTTGTTTATGGTGCCCTGAAGATTTGCATTAATCAGTCTCTGTGCCTTCACGCCATTTGCTACAACTGTGCATTAGCTGCGTACATAAGTCTAAAGCGTTATATCTTCGTATAAATCGTGATTAAGTAATAGCGCTGAAGTTTACAGGCTAATCTGGATTTCCAGCGATCCGATGTAAGGAATATAATTTTAAATTGAACGGGCTAGATAAAGTCCATCACCATGCTCTTAGTTATGCCGTGGGATGTAATATGGAGGCGAGTACCGGAATCGAACCGGTGTACACGGATTTGCAATCCGCTGCGTCACCACTCCGCCAACTCGCCTCGTGCGTTTGCAATGCAATCGCGTGGTGTAGCGTTGATTTAGCGGTGCGTTTGCCATTGCACAACCCAAAATCGTCTGCTGTGTACTGACTGCGAACGCCATTGCAGCCTTCTTTGTGCTGTGGCAAAAGCACGAACATATCCAGCAGCCAACGGGATCTACGATATGAGCGATTTTGCAACACGCCGCCGCATGATGGTCGACACACAAGTGCGCCCGTCGGACGTCACGAAGTTCCCGATTATTGATGCAATGCTGTCGATCCCACGTGAGGTGTATGTCCCGTCCGAAAAACGTGAAGCGGCTTACATGGACGGTGAAGTTGCATTGGGCGGGGGCCGTGTTTTGTTGGAAGCACGCAGCTTTGCCAAGCTTCTTGATGCGCTGACCATCGATACTGACGATCTTGTTCTCGACGTGGCCTGCGGGCACGGCTACTCCACGGCGGTTTTGGCACATATGGCCGCAGCTGTTGTTGGTGTGGAAAGTGATGCCGAGATGGCCGAGATTGCTCAGAGCAACCTGTCAGAAAACAATATCGATAACGCGGCTGTAAAAGATTGTGGCTTAGCGGAAGGGGCTGCTTCTGAGGGGCCATTTGATGTGATCTTGATCAGCGGTGGCGTCGAAGTTGTACCGGATGCGTTGCTGGCACAGCTAAAAGACGGCGGCCGTATCGGTGTGATTATGATGGAAAACGCGCTTGGGCGGGCCATGATCGGTCACAAACAAGACGGTAAAGTGAGCTGGCGTTTTGCATTCAACGCAACTGCCCCGATCCTGCCGGATTTCCAAGCGGCAACTGCCTTTCAGCTTTGACACTCTGAAAACTATACTAGATAGTTCAGTTAAGGCAGGGCGCGGTTTTCGCGCACCGCAGCTGATCTCTAGGAAGCTTTTCTAATGTTCTCAACGCCTCGTCGTCCCGCGTATTTTCTCGCAACCGCCGTCACCGTCTTTACAACTCTGCTGCCTCAGGCATCTGCTGCGGATAGTTTAAAAGATGCGTTGATCGGGGCCTACAAACATTCGGGTCTGTTGCAACAGCAACGCGCGCTGCTACGTGCCGCTGACGAAGATGTGGCGCAATCAATGGCTGCGCTGAAGCCGGTTATTGCTTTTTCTGCGGCGGCGACTGGCACAAACGCAAATGCTTTTAATTCGTTTGATTACAGCGCGTCGGGAACACTTTCGGCGCAGATCACACTTTACGATAACAACCGCTCACGGCTTGGTGCGGGGGCCGCCAAAGAAGCTGTTCTGGCGGGGCGTGAAGGGCTTGTTTTGGCTGAACAGCAGATTCTGTTCCGTGCGATTGATGCGTATTTGAACGTCCGGCGTCAGCGCCAATTGGTGGCGCTTCGCAATAACAACCTGACCTTGCTGAACCGCGAATTGCGCGCCGCTCAGGACCGCTTTGACGTAGGTGAAGTGACGCGAACAGATGTTGCCCTTGCGGAGGCCCGTATGGCCAGCGCGCGTGGTGATCTGGCGTCTGCGCAAGGTGCGCTTAGCCGTGCAATGGCGGAATATGCAAATGCAGTTGGGCGCAAGCCGGGTGATTTGCAAGCGGTCAAGCCTGTTCCAAGTCCTGCCAAATCAATCGCTGCGGCGGCAGAATTTGCACAACGTAACCACCCAAGCGCAAAGCGTGCGCAGCGTGAAGTGACCGTTGCGGAGTTGAATGTAGCACGCGCCGAAGCCGCTATGGGCAGCACGGTAACCCTGACGGGCCGTATCGGGGTTGATGACGATTTTGACACGACCGAAACCGCTCAGATCGAGCTAAGCCAGCCAATTTACCAAGGTGGGCGTTTGTCGTCGTTAGTTCGCCAAGCTCAAGCGCGTCGTGACGCAAGTCTGGCAAACGTGCATGTAGTGAGCAATGATGTGCGCCAATCAGTTGAGAACGCCTTTGCTGATTTGTCCATTGCACGGGCGCAAATTCAGTCGGCCGAGCGTCAGGTGCGCGCGGCACAAACGGCATTTAACGGGGTGCGTGAAGAAGCAAAGCTTGGTGCACGGACGACACTTGATGTGCTTGATGCTGAGCAGGAACTGTTGAACGCGCGCACACAACGCATCAGCGCGTTGATTGACGAACGGCGTGCATCTTACGGTGTGCTGGTTTCAATGGGTCTTTTGACCGCTGATTATCTGAAGCTTGGCATTCAGACATATGATCCCGCTGGTTACTATGAGTTGGTCAAAGATGGTCCGACGAAAAAATCCAAGCAGGGCCAACAGCTTGACCGTATTCTCAAAGGTCTGAACAAGTAAGCACATTACGCGTGTGATTTACTGTGTGCGCAGCAACCTGTTGTCGCGCGGGGGATGCTCAGCTAATGTCGCGGTAAGCAACTTACGGGCAAACTCAATGTCGGACACAGTCAATAACGCAGATATCGAAGACGTTTTGTCGTCTATTCGTCGATTGGTCGCCGATGATGCACCTGCGCGCCAGAGTGCGGCGGAGACACCAGCTGCAGAGCCTACGTCAGATGCGCAAAAACCTGCTGCACGGCTGTTGCTGACCGAAGCGTTGCGCGTGGATCTTGATGAGGCGGTGGATACAGCAGCTGCTACCGCACCGATTGAGCATGCAGTTGCCACAGCGGCCGCAACTGAGATCGAAGATAACGTAGTGGCGTTTTTTACCGGTGACGCGAAATCCACCGCGTCTCAGGTGCCCCCATATGAGGATCAAGAAGCTGAGGCGGCGCTTTTGTCGGATTCTGATCTGTCCTCAGTTGTGGCGGATGAGGTTGGTCCGGAAACTTCGGCAAATTCAGCCGAAGACGACAACATGTTCCAAGAGCATGTGATGGATGAGGATGCTCTGCGCGAGTTGATCGGCAAACTTGTCCGAGAGGAACTTCAGGGCGAGTTAGGCGAGCGGATCAGCCGTAATGTCCGAAAACTGGTACGGCGCGAAATTCACCGCGCAATGGCAAGTATCGATCTGGATTAGGCCGTAGATCCGCGTACATCAGCGGCGCATGACAACAAAGCATCGATATCCATATGCTTCTCTAGGTGATCAGCAAGCGCATCAAGCGTGGCCTCTACATCGCCTTGATAATCAAGCTGCCTTGATGTGCCGCCCAATTCTGCAAGGTACGCTGCGCGGAATTTATCTGCTGTAAAAAGCCCGTGCAGATAACACCCTTTGATCCTGCCATTCGCGGATGCGGCCCCCTCAGAGCGCCCATCAAGGGTCAACCACGCGGCGTTGCAGTCTTTGCCTGTCGTTTTGCCTAAGTGAATTTCATACCCGTCAACGGGGTGGCCGGATGCCTTGTGAAACGCGGATGATAAGCTAAGGCGTTTTTGGGGGTGCATAACCGTTTCAACGTCAAGCAGACCCAGTCCATCGACGGAACAAGCTGGTCCCTCAATGCCATCGGGATCATGGATTCTGCTCCCCAACATCTGATACCCACCGCAAATACCCAACACATGACCGCCACGCCGCACATGGGCCTGTAGGTCGATGTCCCAGCCTTGTTGCTTGAAATGGGCCAGATCGGCGATTGTTGATTTACTGCCCGGTATCAAAACCAGTTGCGCATCAGCGGGCAGGGGGCGTCCGGCCTCAATGATTTCAACTGTTATGTCCGGCTCTGACGAAAGCGGGTCCAGATCATCAAAATTTGCGATGCGGCCAAGGCGCGGCACGGCAATCTTGAACGCCCCACCTGTTCGGCTGGCAACATCCATCACATCTTCGGCAGGCAGTTTCCACGCATCGGCAAACCAAGGGATCACGCCCAACGACGTCCAGCCGGTGTGATCCATGATTGCGGTTAGCCCCTCATCAAACAGGGTGGTATCGCCGCGAAATTTGTTGATGCCGAATGCCTTAATCCGCGCGCGGTCCTCGGAGGGTAGCACCACATGGGTGCCGACCAGTTGGGCAATAACGCCGCCGCGATCAATGTCGCCGATTAGGGCCACGGGAACCCCTGCAGCTTCGGCAAAACCCATGTTCGCAATGTCGCCCGCGCGCAAGTTGACCTCCGCAGGTGAGCCCGCGCCTTCGATGATGACCAGATCGGTAGTGCTTGCGAGACGGTGAAAACTTTCAAGGACGGCTTGCATAAGCTTGGGTTTTGCTTTGGCGTAATCACGTGCTTTGAGTGTGGCAACGCGCTCGCCTTGTACGATGACTTGGGCACCAATGTCAGTTTCGGGCTTGAGCAAAACGGGGTTCATATCCGTGTGCGGGGCCACGCCACAGGCCATTGCCTGAAGCGCTTGGGCACGCCCAATCTCGCCCCCATCTTCAGTGACAGCGGCGTTGTTGGACATGTTTTGCGGCTTGAACGGGCGCACGCTCATGCCGCGCCGCACGCACGCACGCGCGATGCCAGCCACCAAGATCGACTTGCCCACATTTGAGCCGGCACCCTGTATCATGATTGCTTTTGTCATTGTGCCCCCTCGCGTTACCTGTGTTTACATTGACCCGCAGCGGAGGGCTACGATGAACACACCGGCACATCTGATTTTTGGACTGGCGGTATTTGGTCGCCCGAACGCGTCACGGGTCACGGCTGCCGCATTGGCCGGTGCGCTGATCCCTGATGCATCGCTTTATGTGATGGCAGGGTGGTCACTGTTTGTGATGGGAATTGATGCGCGCATTGTGTTCGGCGAGCTTTACTTTTCCGACCTCTGGCAGGCCGTTTTTCGGATCGATAACAGTTTTATTTTATGGGAGGCTGGCTTTGCCGCGGCGCTTTGGTGGCGGCTGGATTGGGCAATTGCTCTTTGTGGAGCGGCTCTTTTACATCTGCTGTTTGATTTTCCGCTGCATCACGATGATGGGCGGGCGCATTTCTGGCCCCTAACGGATTGGATTTACCAAAGCCCGCTCAGCTATTGGGATCGCAATCATTATGCTGGGATTGTCGCGCCGATTGAAATGGGGATGAGCCTGATTGCTGGCGCTTTCATCGTACGACGTTTTTGGGGCAGCAAGCTGATCGTCGGCTTGAGTGGTGTTTTGATGGCGGCACAGGTTGTGCCCGGCTTAATCTGGGCGTTTGTGTTTTAGCCTGAAAATAATGGGGACAGCCGCGGTAAATCGCTTATAAAAAATGCGCCCTAAATATTAGGACGCATTCTATAAATTCTTTTGTAGTGAGGTTCGCAGTACGCTTAAGCGGCTTCGGCCTGTGCTGCGTTGCGACGCTCGCTTTCTTCACGGCTAAGTGCCACGGATGTCCGTACGCCCTTGCCAACAAAGTCCATCAAACCTTCGACAACACGTTCGTTCGGATCAATACCTGCGCAGCTTAGAACTTCGCGGCCATCACGTGAACGTGCCCAACGGGCGATTTGGTCTGGACCATTTCCGTATTTCTTGTCATCAGCGATCGCATCGTCCAATGCGGCCAGCACCACCGCTGCAAATAGCTTGCGTGCGCGGTTGCCTTGTTCGTTGTTAAATGCAGTGCCATCAACGAAATCTTGCATCTCGTCTCCTAAATACAGTTGGTCTTGTTCTCGGCGTTGGGTCGTTATGGACCATTCAATACGATTCGGGGAAGTATTTTTTGCATGGCTGTCATGATGAAAACGCATGGCTTTTTACTGAATTGTAATAATCGGCCCTTGCTTGCCAGCTTCCGTTACCAAGGATATAGGCGCTGTTAATAGTATATCAACACTTGCGGGACATCCGACCTATGCCAAAAATCAACGGAAACGAGATCAGACCAGGTAATGTTTTGGAACATAACGGCGGGCTTTGGGCCGCTGTTAAAGTAGACCATGTGAAGCCGGGTAAGGGCGGTGCTTTTGCTCAGGTCGAGATGAAGAACCTTCGTAACGGCTCAAAGCTTAACGAGCGTTTTCGCAGTGCCGACAAAGTTGAGCGCGTCCGCCTTGAGCAAAAAGACCAGCAGTTCCTTTTTGAAAGCGACGGCATGTTGACGTTCATGGACACCGAGACTTATGAGCAAATTGAACTGCCTGCAGATATTTTGGGCGAGCGTCGCGCATTCTTGCAAGACGGCATGACCATCGTCATCGAATACCACGAAGCCGAAGCGCTTAACGCAACGCTGCCACAAAAAGTCGTGTGCAAAGTTGTTGAGACAGAGCCAGTCGTCAAAGGTCAGACAGCCGCAAACAGCTTTAAGCCAGCAGTTTTGGATAACGGTTTCAAAGTAATGGTGCCACCGTTTGTTGGTCAGGACGAAGACATCGTCGTGAACACAGAAACGATGGAATACGCAGAGCGCGCCTAATCGATAACGGTGAGGGCGGTTTCATCTGCCCTCATCCCATCGGCGCGGTCAAATCTGATATGCGCCAGTCCCAAATTCCCCGACACTGAATAAAGATGACCCGCAGGCTTGCCGTCCTTGGTGATGGGGGTATCGGCCTTTGCGCTGCCATCATGGGCGACCTTCACTAGACCCTTTTTCAGCTCGGTCTTATGTTTCATCCGCGCACAAATCTCTTGCCCGACAAAACATCCCTTTTTGAAGTCTATGCCGTTCAGGCGCTCGAACCCCGCCTCAAGAATGTAGGTGTCGGGCGTCAGCTCAATCCCTGTTTGTGGCACGGCCAAACGTACGCTCAGGGCTGAAAGCGCGTCCGATGTGATCGCTGAAGACGCGCTGCTATCGCTTGTGGTGCTATAAGCACGATGGGGTAATTCAGGGTGGCGCGGATCAGCATGGCCGCTGCCAAGCGATACGGACAGATCACTTTGCGCAATGGCCACATCTGCGCGCAGTTTATACATGTTCAGCCGCGTGAACAGCAGGCTGGCGTGGGTGCTGGCCACATCAAGCAACACTTGTTCCGCGTCATTGAGCAAGAAGAAATCAGCAACAAATTTACCCTGCGCGGTCAACAGCGCCGCATATGTCAGTGGGCTCTGCGCATCAAATGAATTGGTGATGAGCCCTGCCAGAAAGCTATGACGGTCAGGCCCTGTGATTGTAAAAACGGTGCGGTCGGTCATGGATTATGCCTACAGTTAATTACGTTGAGCGGCGGAACAGGTTAGTCAGTGACGTCCAAATACTCGGGGCCTCTTCGGTCTCGGACGGGGTGCTGAGATACGGTGCGCGGTGGACTGTTTTGCCGTCTTTGAATTGCGCAGCATGAAGGGCGGCATATGCACCACCAAGTGCCATCAGTGCCCCGTGGCTGCCTTCCTCAACGACGCGCCCACGGTCCATCACCACAATCTTGTCGGCGTTTTGAATTGTCGACAAGCGGTGTGCGATCACTAGTGTTGTGCGGCCTTTTGAAAGCTTCTCAAGCGCATCTTGGACCAGTTTTTCCGATTGGGTGTCGAGAGCCGATGTCGCCTCGTCCAACAGCAAGATCGGCGTGTCACGCAAAAGCGCGCGCGCGATCGCAACGCGCTGTCGTTGCCCGCCAGACAGCGCTGACCCCCTTGGACCTGCGGGGGTATCAATGCCTTGCTCAAGCTTGGGCAAAAACGCACTGACGTGGGCCGCATCAAGGGCAGCAGCAAGCTGTTCGTCTGTGACGTTGCTCTGACCCAACAAAATATTTTCGCGGATGGTTTCATCAAAGAGCAGCGCGTCTTGTGTCACCACGGAATAAAGTGAGCGCAGCGCGTTGATGTCAAATTGGGTAATGTCCGTATCGCCCAACATTACCTGACCGGCGCTTGGGTCATTGAGGCGCGTTAGCAAGTTGAACACAGTCGATTTGCCCGCGCCAGATGCGCCCACCAGCGCGGTTGTTTGACCCGCGGCGGCGGTAAAGCTTGCGCCCTGCAACACTGGATGATCGCCGTAGCTAAGATGCACGTCGCGTAGGACAATGTCGCCGGTTTCTACAGGTAGCGGGGTTATGGAAACTGGCGCTTTGATCTGATCCGGCGTGGTTTCAAATAACTCTTTGAGCCGTTCAATCCCCGCCGCAGCCGTTTGCCAAATACCTGCAAGACCGGCCAAGCGGCGCAGGGGCTCAAACGCAAATCCCATGGCCGTAAAGAAGGACATGAATTCACCGATTGTCTTTTCGCCCGAAATGATGTCGCTCGCGCCATAAACCAGCACTGCAAAAAAGCCGATGCCTGCCACCAAATCCGCAAGACCAGACATCATTGCACGGCCAATCGCGGCTTGTACTTCAACGCGGACACGTTTCGAGATCAGTCCAGTGTAGCGGTCATCTTGATACGTCTCCAAGCGGTTCAGCTTGATGGGGGCCATGCCGTGAAAAATTTCGTCAAGACGCGTAGACATAGAGGCCGCAACATCGCGGGCATTGGTGGCTTTGCGCCGCACAAACCGCTGCATCAGCTGGCTTGGTAGGATCATAAGCGGCAGCCCGATCAGGGTAACAAGCGTCCAGACCCAATCGATGGACAGCACCACAACCAAAAGTGCCACAAGGGTCACTGCATCACGGCCCGCACCGGTGATCAGCGCCATCCAGACTTGGTTCACGCCTTGCACATCGCCTTGCACACGCTCAATCAGATATCCCGGTGGGTTCTTTTGATGAAACCCCATGTCGAGGCTCATCAGGTGGCGCGCCATATCGGATTTAATGGTGCCTTCGGTCTTTTGGGCGATGCGCGTCAGGATCGCGCGCTGACCGACAGTTGTGATGGCACGAACCGCAAAGATGCCAAAAATAACGCCGCCTACGACGTAAGCCGCACTTTTGTTGCCGCCCACAAACACCGTATCGAACATCGGCTGTAGCATATACGACAACAGCCCCAACATAGAGCCTTCGACGGCCATGAAGATCAACGCGATGATCAGCCAGCCTGTGTGCGGACGCAAAAACCGTGTCCAAAGCCAGCCAAAAAGCGCACGGTCCGTGAGGGTCCGAGGTGTGCCCGCAGCAACAGGGCTTTGCGCGGCTATATCAGTTGAAGGGGGGGATGTTTCGGTCACTGTCGTTGCGCACTTTCAGTTAGGCAGGGCAGATGCGTAACCTACGGTCTATTCTGGCAAACACGTTGGCGCAAGGGTCACGAATTGACCAACGCGCATCGGCGGTCTAGCTCTAAGCCATCGGAACAGATCCGAGCCTTTCAAGGATATTTAAAATGACATCGCTTACCCACGGTCGCCACTACCTCGCTATTCCCGGTCCTTCTGTTATGCCAGACCGCGTTTTGCAGGCGATGCACCGCCCGTCGCCCAACATTTATGAGGGTGAACTGATTGAGATCACTGAAACACTGCCTGCTGATCTCAAGGCGATGGCGCGGACCAAGCATCACGTTGCGATGTACATCGGTAACGGCCATGCCGCATGGGAGGCCGCTTTGTTCAACACGCTTTCTGCAGGTGATGAGGTGATCGTCATCATGACCGGGCTGTTCGCTAATGGCTGGGCAGATATGGCCAAGGCGATGGGCGTCACCGCGCATGTTCTGGATTTTGGCAGACGCAGCAGTTTTGATCCCGCCCGTGTCGCCGAGGCTCTTGCGGCGACGCCTCAGGCCAAAGCGGTCTTGATGGTGCACGTTGATACATCGACCTCGGTGAAAAACGACGTGTCTGCGGTGCGTGCTTTGATGGACGAGGCGGGCAGTGATGCGCTGTTAATGGCGGATTGTATCGCAAGTTTTGGCTGTGATGATTTCCGCATGGACGCGTGGGGCGTCGATGTGATGGTCGCAGGTTGTCAAAAGGGCCTGATGGTGCCGGCGGGGATGAGCTTTGTTTTCTACAGTGACAAAGCCGATGACATTCGCGAAGCAAACGGATGCCTGTCGCGTTATTGGGATTGGCGCCCGCGCACGAACCCAGAGTTTTTCTATCTGCATTGGTGCGGCACAGCCCCAACGCATCATATTTATGGATTGCGTGAAGCGTTGGATATGATCAACGAGGAAGGCTATGAGAACGTCTTGGCGCGGCACCGTGTGTTGGCTGAGGCCGTTTGGGCCGCGTTTGAGTGTTGGTCAAAAGATGGCCCTCTTGAGTTGAACATCGCAGATCGTGCGCTGCGCAGTCATGCGGTGACAACATTGCGCACCGGTGCCCCGCACGCGACGACCCTGCGAAATTGGGTGAGCGCAAATGCGGGTCTTACCCTTGGTATCGGGTTGGGTATGGCAACCGAAGACGATCCAAAGTCAGACGGTTTTTTCCGTGTCGGTCACATGGGCTATGTGAACGCGCAAATGATTTTGGGTGCGTTGGGCACAATTCAAACAGGGCTTGTAGCCACCGGTTTGCCCCATGGGGACGGAGCACTTGAAGCAGCGACGCGCCTTCTGGCGGGGCAGGGATAACAGCACAGGATGCTTAATGGTTGTCAGGCGCGTTCTTTGATTTTTTGTGGAATGCGCCTGATGATTAACAGGTCAAAACTGTAGGCAAAGAGCATCACGCCAACAGTGCCCCAATGGGTGTAGATCGCGAAGATCGCCATAAAGAGCAGCGCTCCAAAACTCCATAAGAACGGCTTTGTGTAACGCTCTGCACGGTCAGAAATGGGTTTTCGATAAGACATACTCTGCACGCTAGAAGCCAATGGTTAAACATAACTTTATGGCGGCAAAGCTCTCAGGCAAGAATTAATTCAAATTACGCTAACTTCGCCATAGTCGCTGCAAATGCCTTTTCAAATGCGTCCATGGCGTCTTGCGGGCCACAGGACACGCGGATAGCACGGCTTTGGGGGGCCACGGCGGGCTTGCGCACGAAGATGCAGCGTTCGAGCAATTCGTTCATCACCCGGACTGCGAAAGCCTCGTCACGGCCGCAATCAATTGCAACAAAATTAGTATGTGAGGGCAGGCAGGTAAGTCCGTGTGCGCTAGCGATTTCGGCAATGCGCGCCTTGGATGCGTCAATTTGTGCTACTGTTTTCTTCAGATAGCTTTGGTCTTGCAATGCGGCCAGCGCACCTGCCATCCCGACCCGCGACATGCCGAAATGGTTTCGCACTTTGTTGAATGCCGCGATGACCTCCGGCGCGCCAAGTGCGTAGCCGACCCGTGCCCCTGCAAGCCCGTAAGCCTTTGAAAATGTGCGCATCCGAATGACATTCGGGGTATTGGCATCAATCTGCGGCAGGTCATGATGGGTGTCCGCATAGGCCTCGTCGAGCACCAAAAGAACGCCTGCAGGAATGTCCTTAATGGCTGCCTCAATCACTTTTGCACTATGTGCCGTGCCCATCGGATTGTCGGGATTAGAGAGATACATCAGCTTGGTGCGCGGGGTCTGTCGCGCCTTTTCCCAGAGGGCAGTGATGTCTTCACGGTCGTCCCGGTATGGCACTGTCGCCAATGTGCCGCCAAATCCCACAACATGATAATTGAACGTGGGGTAGGCCCCCAGTGACGTGACCGCATGGTCACCTTCAGTAATTGTGAGACGCACCAGATTGGCCAGAAGACCGTCGATGCCTTCGCCAATCATGATGTGATCCGGGCTGACGTTGTGGAATTCCGCCAAAGCGTGTTTCAACTCATGCGCCTCTGGATCGGCGTATTGCCAAGCCTCAGTCGCCGCGTGCTGCATAGCCGCAATCGCTTTGGGTGAGGGGCCAAAGGCAGACTCGTTTGCGCCAAGCCGCGCGGTAAAGGCTGCACCACAGGCGCGTTCTTGCGCCTCTGGCCCAACAAAAGGGACTGAGGCCGGCAAGTCACGGGCGAGCGGCGTTAGAAAATCATTGCTCATGTTCAACACCTTTCTTTGCCGCCCGAGTGCCTGGGAACGCCTGCCTAAATTTCGGCCAAGCGGGCCAAAGCAGAGCGAACAATCTCTGCCTCGCCTTGACGTTCTGACAGGTTCGCTTTGGCTTCTTCAACCACTTCCGCAGGTGCGGATTGCGCGAACTTTGGATTGTTGACGCGGCCCTCGAGCCCTTTGATTTCCTTCTCAAGCTTGAGCAGGTTTTTGGACAGGCGGGCGTTTTCTTTGTCCACGTCGATAATGTCTTTGAGCGGCAGCGCAAAGCTTGATGCACCGGCGTTCACAGAGATCGCCCCTTTGGGGGTCTCTGCCGCATCAGACAGGTTATCGATCCGCGCAAGACGTTTGATCATTGCCTCATTGGCGGTGTAAGCCGCCCGTGCTGCCGGATCGATATTCATCGCGAGAACCGGAATATAGAGGCCCGCAGGCACGTTCATTTGCGCGCGTGCGGAACGGACCGCGTCGATGAAAGAGATTACCCAGTTCAGTTCTTCGTCCGCGGCCGGATCCACAAGGTCCGCGCCGTAGCTTGGCCATTGTGCATGGACCAACATGGATTTGCGGTCGCCTGATGTGCCCCAAAGTTCTTCGGTGACATAAGGCATAATGGGATGCAGAAGGATCAAGCACTGGTCCAAAACCCATGCCATGGTCGCTTGGGTTTCGGCTTTGTGCGTATCATCATCGCCCTGCAACAGCGGCTTTGACAGCTCCACATACCAATCACAAACCTTGCCCCACACAAATGCATAAAGCGCATTGGCCGCATCGTTAAAACGGTAAGCTTCAAGGGCTGCGTTCACGTCTGCAAGCACTTTGGCCGTCTCACCAATGATCCAGCGGTTGACTGCTGCGGTGGGCTCTGGACGCGTGCCGTTGCCGCCCACAGCGCCGTTCATTTCGGCAAAGCGGTGGGCGTTCCAGATTTTGGTGCCAAAGTTACGGTAACCTGCGATACGCTGCATATCGAGTTTCAGCACCCCGCCCAGAGACGCCATCGCCGCATTGGCAAAACGCAAAGCATCCGCGCCGTATTCGTCAATGATATCGATCGGGTCGATCACGTTGCCGGTGGTTTTCGACATCTTCTTGCCTTGGGCATCGCGCACAAGGCCGTGCAGATAGACTGTGTCGAACGGAATGTCGTTCACCACGGACAGCTGCATCATCATCATTCGGGCTACCCAGAAGAACAGAATATCTGTGCCAGTGATCAGTGTTGATGTGGGGTGATAGCGCGCCAGTTCCGCGGTTTGTTCTGGCCAGCCAAGTGTGCCGATTGGCCAAAGGCCGGACGAGAACCATGTGTCCAGAACATCGGGATCACGGGTAAGTGCAACACCGTCACCTGCAAGGGCCTGAGCCTCTGCTTCGGTTGCGGCGCAATACTGGTTGCCGTCGCCGTCAAACCAAACGGGGATCTGGTGTCCCCACCACAATTGCCGCGAGATGCACCACGGTTCGATGTTCTCAAGCCAGTGGAAATATACTTTCTCTTCGCTTTTGGGCAAAATTGTCGTGCGGCCGTCACGCACAGCATCAAGGGCGGGACCCACGATTTTCGACGCGTCGACAAACCATTGATCCGTTAGCATAGGCTCCATCACCACTTTTGAGCGGTCGCAGAACGGCTGCATGATCGGCTTGTTCTCAACAAGCGGCACGCTGCGGGTTGCCTCGTTGCCATCCTCATCTTTGAAGGTCTCTTGTGTCATCACGGCCAAACCTTCGGCTGTGATGTCGGCGATCACTTTCTTGCGGGCCTCAAACCGGTCAAGGCCGCGGTAATCATCGGGAACAAGGTTCATCGCGGCGATTTTCGCCTCGTCGAAGTCTTCCTCGCCCCGTGCGATGCGCAAAGCAGTTGCGGCTTCTTCGGCATAGCTGCGGCCATCGGCACGCATCGCTGCTTTGGTGTCCATAAGGTTATAGAGCGGGATGCCTGCGCGCTTTGCCACCAGATAGTCATTAGGATCGTGCGCGCCGGTGATTTTCACCGCACCAGAGCCGAACTCCATATCAGGATAATCATCGGTGATGATCGGGATCAAGCGGCGATGCTCTTTGGGCCCCACGGGAATTTCGCACAGCTTGCCAACGATTGGCGCATAGCGTTCATCGCGTGGATTTACGGCAACAGCACCGTCCCCAAGCATTGTTTCAGGGCGCGTGGTCGCGATGGAAATATAATCCCGCTCTTCACGCAGGATTTCGACGCCGTCAGCATCTTTTTCGATGTACGTATATGTCTCACCACCCGCGAGCGGGTATTTGAAGTGCCACATGTGGCCTGCAACTTCGACGTTCTCAACCTCAAGATCAGAGATCGCCGTTTCAAAATGGGGGTCCCAGTTCACCAGACGTTTGCCGCGGTAGATCAGGCCCTTGTTGTACATCTCTACGAAGACTTTGATGACTGCGTCGTGAAAGTTTGGTGCGCCGTTGCCGGCTTCCGGGTCACCTTTGGCGCCGCCCATCGTAAAGGCCTCACGGTCCCAGTCACAAGACGCGCCAAGACGTTTCAATTGACCGATGATATTGCCACGTGTGCGGGTTTTTTGCTGCCAGACGCGCTCGATGAAGGCGTCACGACCCATTTCAGCACGGGTGGGTTCGCCGTTGGCAGCCATTTCACGCTCGGTCACAAGCTGGGTTGCGATGCCAGCGTGATCTGTGCCCGCTTGCCACAGGGTGTCGTAGCCCTGCATGCGTTTCCAGCGGATCAAGATGTCTTGCAGCGTGTTGTTGAATGCGTGCCCAACGTGCAGATTGCCGGTGACGTTGGGGGGCGGGATCACGATAGAGAACGTCTCGGGGCGCGATGCGTTTGCACCTGCTTTGAAGGCACCGCTGTCCTCCCATGCTTTGTAAAGACGCGCCTCTGCCTCGGCTGCATTGAAAGTTTTGTCCAGTGCCATCGATCTTCATCCCTTATCAGATTGGCCCTCAGATAGCCGAGCTACGCCCCAAGGAAAAGGCCTGTGAGCAGACAACTGACCCATTGCGGCTGCGTTACGAAATATTACACTGTTTTCACGTCAGTTTGGTTGGGGTGTGATGGCCGC
Source organism: Nereida sp. NH-UV-3 (assembly GCF_042939535.1). NCBI lineage: Bacteria > Pseudomonadati > Pseudomonadota > Alphaproteobacteria > Rhodobacterales > Roseobacteraceae > Nereida > Nereida sp. NH-UV-3. The sequence continues at coordinate 2,329,755 of NZ_CP132157.1, forward strand.
TTGTGCGATAGCTGGTCCAAGGAGAGCGCGTTGTGTTTAGGCGATTATTCAGGTGGATTACGCGGGGGCCTGCTCCGCAGCAAATCAAAGAGGGCACGCATAGCGCCAGCGTGACCCATGTCATTATCCTTGATGGTACCATGTCATCGTTGAGCGCGGGGCGTGAGACGAACGCGGGGCATGTTTTCAAGCTACTTCAAGAAGTCGGCGAAAGCCCGCAACTATCCGTTTATTATGAGCCGGGCATCCAGTGGTTTGACTGGCGCACAACGTGGGATGTCATGGTAGGGCGCGGCATCAACCGGCAGATCCGGCGCGCCTATGGGTATCTGGCAAGTCGCTACAGGGCAGGCGACAAAATTGTTCTGGTTGGGTTTTCGCGTGGGGCTTATGCGGTGCGCAGTTTGGCGGGCATGGTGGACCAGATTGGCCTTTTGCAGCGCGAACATGCAACAGTGCGCAATATTCGCACGGCCTACAGGCATTACGAAAGTGGCAGCAACTCAGACGTGCGGCGCGCGTTTTCGAATGCCCATTGTCACCCAGATACACCGATTGAGATGATTGGTGTTTGGGACACGGTCAAAGCCCTTGGGCTACGGTTGCCTCTATTGTGGCGGATCACCGAAAAGAAGCACCTGTTTCATTCCCACACGCTTGGCCAGAATGTCCGAAACGGATTTCACGCGTTGGCGCTTGATGAGACGCGGCGGGCATATATGCCGGTCAAATGGGAGACCCGGCCAGACTGGCGCGGTGTGCAGATGGAGCAAGTTTGTTTTCGGGCACGCACGGTGATGTGGGCGGGCAGATCGGGGCGTATGTGGTGGACCGCGGTTTGGCGAATATCCCACTGAACTGGATGTTGGGTCACTTGGATCACTGCGGCGTGCCGTTGCCCCGTGACTGGCGCGGGCGGTTTGTAGAAAACCCCAACGCGCCTTCAACGGGGAATTGGCGTGGGCTGTCAGTGGTGTTTTTGTCCCGCAAACGTCGGCGCGTCGGGCTTGATCCGTCCGAGGCGATCCACCCGCTGGCCGTTGAGATGCGCCGCGGTGTCAGGCGACTTTCTCAAGTTCGAGTTGCGGAGTAATCCCCAAGGCGTGGCATACGTCCCGGGTCATTTCTGGCTTGTTCAGCGTATAGAAATGCAGCTGTTCGACACCTTCCGTAATCAGCGTATCGCACAGTTCTGTTGCCAGGGAAATTGCCAGCAGGTCGGCACGGTTATCGCGGGTTGCTTTGTCGAATGCATCATCAAGCCAGCGCGGCGTTGGTGTGCCGCAGGCGTTGGCAAAAGCGCGCACGCCAGACCATGTCTCGATTGGCAAAATGCCGGGGATGATCGGCGCGGTGATGCCTGCTGCTGCGCAGTGATCGCGAAACCGCAGGAACGTGTCGGCCTCAAAGAAGAACTGCGTTAATGCGCTGTCGGCGCCTGCGTCTATCTTACGTTTCAGCCAGTCAACATTGGCCTTCATGTTCGTGGCATCAGGATGGCAATCTGGATAAGCGCCGACGCGAATGTGCTCAGCGCCTTCAACTTTAAGCGCGCTGATCAACTCAAGGGACGATGCAAAGCCTTCGGGGTGCGGTGTGAACTGCGCTTGGCCTTTGGGGGCGTCCCCGCGAAGCGCCACAATCTGGCGCACGCCTTGGTCCATGTAGGCGCGCGCAATTTCCAACGTCTCATCACGGGTTTGATCGACGCAGGTCAGATGTGCGGCCACGGTCAGGTCTGTCTGGCTACTCAGCGCACTGACGGCCTCGTGGGTGAGTTTGCGGGTCGTGCCGCCCGCGCCGTAGGTCACGGACACGAATGACGGATCAAGGGGCGCAAGAGTTTGCACGCAATCCCAAAGGCGGAACGCGGCGGGGATGGATTTGGGCGGAAAGAACTCGAAACTCACAGATGGGCTTGGCATGGCATATTCCTTTTTGGCTTGCGTTTTTGTGCCTGCGGGCATTACTTGAGGCAAGTTCATAACGCTCACCATCATTATGAGGACAGCATGCATATCGAGTTTCGCCATCTCCGCACGATCAAAGCGATCCATGAAGCCGGTGGGCTGTCGGCTGCTGCGGACAGGCTCAACATTACCCAATCTGCGCTGAGCCATCAGATCAAAGGTCTTGAGGATCAAGCGCAAGTTGAGCTGTTTATCCGGCGCTCAAAGCCTTTGAAATTGTCTGCGGCGGGCATGAAGCTGTTGGGTCTGGCTGAGCAAGTGTTGCCCCAAGTCGCAGCGCTTGAGGCCGAGTTTGCGGGCATTGAGCAGGGCCGCGCAGGACGCCTTCATATCGCGATTGAGTGTCACGCCTGTTTTGAGTGGTTGTTTCCGGTGCTTGAAAAATTCCGCAAAGCCTGGCCTGACGTGGACGTTGATATTTTGCCCGGCTTGGCCTTTGACGCGCTTCCTGCGTTGCAAAAGGAAAAAGTTGATCTTGTTGTATCATCGGATCCGGCGGATCTGGCTGGTGTCGATTTCACACCTCTTTTTGATTACGACGCGGTTTTTGTTGCCTCGAACCAGCACCCGCTGGCCAGCAAGCCTTTTGTCGACGCCGAGGATTTTCGCGGCGAAACTCTGATAACCTATCCTGTTGAACGCTCGCGGCTTGATGTTTTCTCACAGCTCTTGATCCCTGCCAAAGTTGAACCGGCAGAGGTCCGTCAAGCGGAACTGACGGCCGTAATCTTGTTGTTGGTTGCCTCAAATCGCGGTGTGGCGGTGTTGCCTGATTGGGTCGTACGCGAGGTAAAATACTCGTCTGACTACGTGACGCGGCCACTGACAGAAACAGGCATTACGCGCAGGCTTTACGCCGCCACACGCAGCAACGAGACCACGCTTCCCTACATGGCGCATCTTCTAAAGCTGGCTGGCATCGAAGCGGTTAAACTTCAACGCCATTAGCACCATTTAGCGCGCAGCGATCACTTGCGCCTCTACCGCAGCGATCACGTCGTGGATTGTTTGCGATGTAGTGCGGTGGTTCACGATCGCCGCGCGCAAACAGTTTTTGCCATCAACAGTCGTGGTCGAGAAAACTGCATCACCAGACAGCTGCAAGGCCGCCGCAATATCAGAGGCGTCACCGGCATTTGGCGTAAAGACGCACAGGTTTGAGATGACAGGATGCGCGAGCGTTAGATAGGGGGAGGCTTCAACCAACTCGCCCATTAGCGCGGCTTGATCACAGTTGTCCGTGATGGCGGCGCTTATTGTATCGCGGTCGTGAGTTTTGAGCGTGGTCCAGAGTTTAAGCGCGCGCATCCCGCGGCTAAGTTCGGTGCCATAATCCGTGGGCCACCAATCTCCCGCACCGATCCCTGCGGATTGCGCGGTCAAATATTCTGCACGGTCTGAGAATGTCGCGCGGTGCAGATCATGATCGCGTAGCAAACACGCGCCGCAATCGTATTGCACGCCCAACCACTTGTGCCCGTCCAGTGCGATGGAATTGGCGTGTTCAATGCCGCTCGCAAGGACGTTGAGGCGTGGTGCGGCGATACGGATCCAAAAACCGAAAGCCGCATCAACGTGCAGCCATGTGCTGTGCTCTTGGGCGATGCGCGAAAGAGTGTTCAGATCATCATAAGTGCCTGTGTTAACGCTTCCGGCGGTGCCGACAATTGCCAACGGTACAATGCCGGAAGCGGCGTCTTGGGTCAGCTGTGTTTGCAGTGCGTCCGTATCCATCGCCCCGTCTTTCAGGGCGATCTGGCACACGGCGTCCCCACCGAAGCCAAGAATTTCCATGGCCTGTTTGATGCAGCTGTGCGCACCTTGGGCGATATACACACGCACGGTTGGTAAATTTTGAACGCCTGTTTTGCGGACATCTGCACCAAATCGGGCTACTTTTGCTGCAGACAGCGCATAGATTGTGGCCTGCGATGTGCCTGTGGTCAGGATGCCGCTTGCATTTTCGCCTAGTCCCGCCAAATCGGTCAGCCAGCGGATGCATTCTTTTTCAATGCGGATGCCCCCATGATCGCGGCCTCCGCAGTTAGAATTCATCGCGGCGGCTACCATTTCCGAGGCAAGCCCCATGGCTTGGCCCGTGCCGTGGACCCACCCAAAGAACGCTGGATGCGTGTTGCCGGTGGAGGCGGGCATGATTGTGTCCGTCAATAAACTGGTCGCGTCCCCGCGCGTTGGCGTGTCAAGCGATATGGCCGCATCAAATCCATCGGGAACGGGCCGCCACGGATGATTGCGGGCATTTTCAAGGTGATCGACGCAGGCATCAAGGACCTGATGCATCTCGGCGCGAAACGCGGTCCAGTCAGTTGGGTCCATCCGGTTGCCTTCATGAGGGTTCTTGTTTGTCATGGGTTACAACTCCTTGCGCGATGGTGGATGACGTTCTATAGCCGCGGCTTGAGCTTTATAGGAGTTGAGCCATGCAGGGCAGTGCCAATCTTAATGTAATGATAAAAACTGCCCGAAAAGCGGGCCGCGCGCTTTTGAAGGATTTTGGAGAAGTTGAACAGCTCCAAGTCAGCGTCAAAGGGGCGGGCGATTTTGTGACGCGCGCTGATCTGAACGCAGAACAAATCATTCGCGAAGAACTTATGGAAGCGCGTCCGACCTATGGTTTCTTGGGCGAAGAGAGCGCCGAGATCGAAGGGCAGGACCCAACCCGCCGCTGGATCGTTGACCCGCTCGATGGCACGACAAACTTTTTGCACGGCCTGCCGCACTGGGCTGTTTCAATCGCGCTTGAGCACAAAGGCGCGGTTGTTGCCGGCGTCATTTACGATCCGGTGAAAGATGAATGTTTCTTTGCTGAAAAGGGACAGGGTGCCTGGCTGAACGAAAGCCGTATTCGGGTGTCTGGACGCAACCGTTTGATCGAATCAGTTTTTGCGACTGGCTTGCCTTGGGCGGGTCGCGCAGACCTTCCGCAGACACTCCAGGACTTGGGCCGTTTGTTGCCTGCAACATCCGGTGTGCGCCGCTTTGGTGCGGCCTCGTTGGATTTGGCCTATGTAGCGGCTGGCCGCTATGAAGGTTTCTGGGAGCGGCGCCTTAAGCCGTGGGACATCGCTGCGGGCTTGATCATCGTGACTGAGGGTGGCGGCATGATTGACGCCGTAACAGCAGGTGACGACATCATCGGCAGCGGCACAGTGATTGCTGCAAACAACGAAATCTTCGACAACTTCGCCAAAGTCATCCGCTCTTAAGGTCTGCGCCTGAAGTTTGACCGCTAGGTTTATCTGCGCCGCGTTACGCGCGGGACGTTGCTGCGCGCGTATGTGTATTGCGCTTCGGGGTGGGGCGGCTGCATCTGCCGCGCCCGCCAGAATGCAGGCCCGCCGTTTTTGACCCAGAAGGGCACAGTCGCGGCCATCCCGATCAAAAAGCCCCCCGCGTGCGCCCAGTAGGCAACGCCCGCGCCAGCAGGAGCTGTGATCCCGCTAAAGAGTTGGAAGGCAAACCACAGCCCCAGCATGATCCACGCGGGTACGGGAATGACTTTGAAGATGATCACCAAGATCAACAAAATATCCACTCGCGCCTTGGGGTAGAGGAGCAAGTACCCCCCCATCACAGCGGCGATTGCCCCTGATGCACCGACAGTGGGAATTGTGCTTAGCGGATCAGAAATAACATGTGAGAGACCTGCGCCCACACCGCACGCCAGATAGAAAACAGCAAAGCCAAAATGGCCAAAGGCGTCTTCCATGTTGTCGCCGAAGATGAATAAAAACAGCATGTTTCCGGCCAAATGCATCAGGCCACCATGCAAAAACATGGACGTCACCAACCCCGCAAAGTCCAAGCCACCCGTTACCTGACGCGGGATAAGCGACCACTCTATATAAAATCGCGTCAGCGCGCGCGGGTCGTCCATAATAGGCCAGTAACTGAGGAAAATGCCGATGTTCAGTGCCATCAACGTGTAGGTCACGAAGGGCACGCGGCCTGACGGGTTATGATCGCGGATTGGAAACATATCCGCAAAGGTGATCTGCGCCTATGCATTGGTCAAGGGCAACAGCGTGCTTGGCGGACATATACTAACGTGAGAACACATAAGCGCGGCACAAGGTGGCTTTCTTTTGATGCGGGTTCGGCGTATCGCAATGCGTATGAAATATATTCAACTCTCCGAAGCCAAGACCCTGCCGGTTTGGCGACAGCCTGTTGCTCTGCTGTTTTTGATGGCGGCCGCGATGCCAATTGCCTTTTCCACATGGTCCGCACTGCTCAATAACTTTGTGATTGAGGTCGCGGGTTTCGACGGCAGTGACATCGGCTGGCTGCACACGGTGCGCGAAATTCCGGGCTTTTTTGCAATCGGGGTGATCGCTGTTTTGATGGTGATGCGTGAGCAGGTTCTGGGAATTGTGGCGTTGGTTTTGCTGGGTGTTGCCACAGCTTTGACCGCAAAGTTTCCTTACATGGGCGGTATTTTGACGCTTACGATGCTCAGCAGCATCGGCTTTCATTATTATGAGACGGTGAACCAATCGCTTCAGTTGCAGTGGATTGATAAGGCGCGCGCGCCACAAACACTGGGCTGGATCATTGGGGCAGGGTCTGCGGCCACGTTGTCTGTCTATATCGGCCTGCAGTTTTTGTGGGAGCCGCTCGGCCTGAGTTATAACGCAGTCTATATGACAGGCGGTTTGATCACGGCGTGCCTCGCGATCTTTGCGTATTTTGCCTATCCACAGTTTGAAAGCCCCAGCCCACAGCGCAAGGAGTTCGTTTTGCGCAAGCGGTATTGGCTCTATTATGCGTTGCAGTTCATGTCCGGTGCGCGCCGCCAGATTTTTGTGGTTTTCGCAGCTTTCATGATGGTTGAGCGTTTCGGCTATAAAGTAGACGAGATCACAGGGCTTTTAATGATTACTTTGGTCGCGAACATGGTTTTTGCGCCGATGATCGGCAAAGTCGTCGCAGTCTTCGGCGAGCGCCGCGCATTGGCAGTTGAATATGTGGGACTGTTCGTGGTCTTCGTGGCATATTCTGGCATCTATTATTTGGGATGGGGCGTTGTTTTGGCGGCGTCACTGTACGTGGTAAACCATCTGTTTTTCAGTCTTGCGTTGGCGATTAAAACGTATTTCCAGAAAATCGCTGATCCTGCAGATATCGCGCCCACGGCGGCTGTGGCGTTCACCATTAACCACATCGCAGCGGTCTTTTTGCCTGCTCTGTTAGGGTATGTGTGGCTGACATCACCGGGGCTGGTATTTATCTTGGCGGCGGGGATGGCTGCTTTGTCGCTTGGCTTGTCCTTGTTGATCCCGCGTCACCCGACCCCTGGCAACGAAACTGTGTTTAGTCGCGTGCTGGCCGAGCCGGCGACCTGACCCTATATCACTGACCAAAGAAGCTGCGGAATGGAGTTTTTGCGATGATGTTATTTCAAAGAAAAAAGATGCAGATGGTAAGCGCGCAAAACGCGCTTGCGGGGCGTGCTGATCCGATTGCAACGGCTGCGACGCATTTTGTGTCGGGCCGCGATCTGACGATGGACGTGCCGACAGGCATGGAAGTGGTGCAGTTTGGAATGGGCTGTTTTTGGGGCGTTGAGCGGATTTTTTGGCAACTTGAAGGCGTGTGGTTAACCATGGTTGGCTACGCTGCGGGTCATACACCGAACGCCACATATGATGAGGTCTGCACTGGCAAGACGGGGCACAACGAAGTGGTGCGGGTGGTTTATGATCCGGCGGTTATTTCGTTCGAAGAGTTGCTTGTGGCTTTTTGGGAGGGGCATGATCCCACCCAAGGTATGCGGCAGGGTAATGACCTTGGCACGCAGTACCGTTCGGGCATTTATTGCAGCACTGAGGCGCAAATGGTTGCGGCATTACAAAGCAAATCTGCCTATCAAGAGCGCTTGGATGCGGCGGGTTTTCCAACGGTTACCACTGAAATTCTTGAGGCACCGACGTTTTATTTCGCGGAAGATTATCACCAGCAATATCTGACGAAAAACCCTACTGGGTATTGCGGGATCGGCGGAACCGGCGTCAGCTGCCCTGCAGGACTTGATGCATGATTAACGTTTTTGACGTTCTGGAGGGGTGCTCTTTCGATGCAGCTCGGGCTGAAGTAAATGCGACATTCGCACCAGACGCCACAGTCCACCTTGCCCATCCGTTTGAGACAATGTCCGTTGCTGATTTTGCCGCAGCTGACAGGGCAGTTGATGACGGTCCCTCAAGTGGTGGGCCATTGAGCGCGCTCTACACTGCGTTTCCCGATCTTGAACGCCGTCCGTTCATCAAAATGCAGGGCGTCGATACCCATGGTCAAACATGGATCGGGCACTGCGGGCATTACGCGGGTAAATTTGCGGCACCCTTCTTGGACATCCCGCCCACGGCGCGCCTTGCAACAATGCGGTTTCATGAGTTCTTTCGTGTTGAAGGCGATCAGATCGTTGAAATGCAGGCGCTTTGGGATATTCCCGAATTGATGATGCAGGCCGGTGCATGGCCGATGTCGCCCAGCTTGGGCCGCGAAATGACGGTTTTTGGACCGTCAACCTGTGACGGTCTGCGCATTGAAGGGGATGGTACTGCGGCATCTGCGGTGGTGGGCGATATGTTGCACCATCTCAGCTTTAACAACGACGGCGAAGAGGCGATGCGGCTTCCTGCGTTTTGGGATCCGCGCTGTAGTTGGTACGGGCCTGCGGGCATTGGGACCGCGCGCGGGATCGAAGGTTTTCGCAAGCACCATCAAATCCCGTTTTTGAATGCTATGCCTGACCGTAAAGGTGAGGTTGAGAAGGGGCATTATTTTGCGCAAGGCGACTATGTTGCTTTCACTGCATGGCCCGGCATGAATATGACGCTCGATGGCGGTGGATGGCTTGGAATTGCACCATCGGGCAAGCGCATCACCATGCGCAGTCTTGATTTCTGGCGGGTGAAAGGCGGTCTTATCCGTGAAAACTGGGTGCTTGTTGATTTGCTGGATGCTTACGCACAGCTTGGCGTTGATGTTCTGGCGCGGATGCGTGAATTAACCCGGTAAGGGCACGCGCTTCAAAAGTATCACGGTGAAAGTGGCGATGTTAAACGAACGGCACCGCCATATCCGCGTATCGGCTGAGAAATCTCATCACATGTCTCGACATTTAAGGCGATCACCCTAAGGGGATTGTCAGGTGTAAATCTTGGGCGTAGGGTAATCTTGCAAACCTATGCAAGAGTGAGTCTGAGCCATGATCCCCAACACCCCGTCGTTCCGTCTTGATGGCAAACGTGCACTGGTTACTGGCGCATCGCGTGGTATCGGTTTGGGCTGTGCTGCCGCTTTGGCGCAAGCAGGCGCGCATGTGGTGATGGCTGCGCGTGGCATGTCCGAGTTGCAGGCCGCCACGGATGAAATGGCCGCTCAGGGCCTTTCTGTTGAGGCAGTTCAGCTTGATGTGACGGACCTTGAAGCGGTGCGTGATGTGCTGAAAACACCTGTTGATGTTGTGTGTAACTCCGCCGGTATGGCGCGCCACGGTCCGGCGATTGATGCGCGTCCTGAAGATTTTGATGCAGTGTCAGCGATTAATTTCAAAGCGGCGTATTTTCTTGCACAAGAAGCGGCCAAAGGCATGCAGAACGGTGGCTCGATCATCCAGATCAGCAGCCAGATGGGCCACGTCGGCGGGATGGAACGTGCTGTATATTGCGGCACAAAACACGCCGTTGAGGGCATGACCAAGGCGATGGCCATCGAATGGGGCCCGCGCAACATTCGCGTGAACACCATTTGTCCGACGTTTATTCGCACACCGTTGACCGAAGCCACTTTTGAAGATCCAGCAAAGCGCGCGTGGATCGAAGAAAAGATCAAACTGCCCCGTGTGGCTGAGATCGAAGATATCATGGGGGCCGTGGTATTTTTGGCCACGGACGCCAGTGCGATGGTCACGGGAACGTCTATTTTAGTGGACGGCGGCTGGACTGCGGGATGAGGTGTGCGCGCCAAAATGGTGCCCAATGAAGGGTAAGGTCACTTCGTTTGATGTGGCGCAGCGGGCGGGTGTAAGCCAGTCTGCAGTCAGCCGCGTTTTCAGTGGTGCTAGCGCCAGCAAGGCCACCCAAGACAAAGTACGCAGCGCGGCTGATGCCCTTGGGTACCGGCCCAATAGGTTGGCGCGCGGGTTAATTACGGGGCGCTCAAAGATCATCGGGTTGGTCGTGGCTTACCTTGATAATCAGTTTTATCCAGATGCGCTTGAGCGGCTGAGTAATGTGCTCAAAGAGCAAGGTTACCACATCCTGATATTTACAACCAAAGGCCGCGGCGACGAGGTTAAACAGACTTTTGATCAGTTAATGGATTATCAGGTAGACGGCATTATCGCCGCAAGCGTGGGCATCAGTGATGAGCTGACCAATAAATGCGCCGCTGCTGGCATCCCACTGGTCCTTTTTAACCGGGGTCAACGGGGCGGCGCATTGGCCCAGGTCACCAGCGACAACCTTCAAGGTGCGGCCAAGATTGCGTCGTTTCTCGTTAAAGGCGGGCATCGGCGGATCGGTCATATTTCGGGTTGGATGGGCTCGATCACGGGCCAAGACCGCGCGCAGGGCTTTGCAAGTGGGCTACAAGCTGCGGGATCAGAACTGGTGCATCAGATTGATGGGATGTACCGCCGTGATACTGCGGCTGAGGCGGCAGAAACTCTGGTGAGCGAGCACGGTTGCGACGCAATTTTTGTGGGTAATGATCACATGGCGTTCGCAGTGATGGATCATTTGCGCGGTGCAATGAAGATATCTGTGCCAAATGATGTTTCGATCGTAGGATATGATGATGTCTCCATGGCGGCGTGGGGCGCGTATGAGCTGACGACCCTTCGTCAGCCGGTAAACCGTATGGTTCATGCAACCGTCGACACTCTTTTAGCGATGATTGAGGACGCGGATGCCTCTGCAGATCAAATTACAATAGATGGACCCCTCGTGGTCAGAACTTCAGCCAAAGTACCAAAGGAAAACTGATGCGCGGCTTCGACAATAAATTCAAAGATTTCCCTGATTATATTATCGGCATTACCAAAGAGGTTTGGGAAGATCGCGGCCTTGGCGAAGCGATGGAGCGCTATTACCACCCTGATGTCTATGTCCGGATGCCCGGTGTTTTTGCGCGCGGTGAAAAGGGTGCGACGGCGGCGACGATGGCGACGCTGGTTCAGTTTCCTGATCGGACTTTGCTCGGGGAAGACGTAATTTGGTCCGGCACGCCGGAAGAGGGGATGTTGTCGTCTCACCGGATCCGCTCAACGGCGACGCATCTTGGGGATGGTGCGTTTGGCGCGCCCACGGGCCGTAAGGTGGTTAGCCTCGCGCTGGCAGACTGTTTTGCCCAAGACAACATGATCTCTGACGAATGGCTGATCCGCGATAATGGCGGCATTGTACGCCAACTTGGCTATGAGCCACGGGAATTTGCAGCCGAGCGTTTGAACGAGATGACGCCGTTCACCCCTGCGATTGACGAAGACGGTCCCTACCTTGGACGCGGCAACGACAATGAATGGGGCGCTAAGACCGCCAATCTTATCGAGCGGATGATGCGCGCAGAATTCAGCGTAATCAGTCGTGAATATGACCGCGGCGCACAGCTTGAATACGCGGGCAACAAGAAAGGTCACAGCCACGAGTTTGCTGATGCATTCTGGCTTGGACTGCGCTCTGCGTTCCCTTCTGCAGAATTCAAGCTGAACCACGTTATCGGTCGCGAAGACCCGATGATGCCGCCACGTGCCGCGGTGCGCTGGTCACTGGACGGCAAACACGACGGATGGGGCATGTTCGGAAAACCCACCGGTGCGCCGGTCCACGTGATGGGCATCACGCACGTGGAATACGGGCCTTGGGGCCTGCGCCGCGAGTGGACGCTGATTGATGAAGTCGCCATCTGGGCGCAAATTTTGAAACACCAAGGCTGAGCCAGCCACCATACTACGGGAAGACCAACATGACTGATTTGTCAGATCGCATCGTTCGCTACGGCGAACTTAAACCCTGCCGGACCGCATTTATTGATGCACATACGCCGGGTTCTGATCAAAAAGAGAACTTCACAATCATTGGGGGCGGCGTGTCTGAAAGCGCCGACCAGCACGTCCATATTTCCGATCAGATCGGCTTTAACATCGGTGCTGCCGGACAGCCTCCTAAGTGCCGCAACTCTCTGCACAGCCACCGCACTGCAGAGGTTTTCTTTGTTCTTAAAGGCAAGTGGCGCTTTTTCTGGGGTCGTTGGGGTGATGCAGGTGAAGTCACTTTGGAAGCGGGCGATATCTTCAATATTCCAACAGGTATTTTCCGCGGGTTCGAAAACATCGGTGATGACTACGGCATGATCATGGCTATTTTGGGCGGTGATGATGCAGGCGGCGGCGTAATTTGGGCGCCGCAAGTCATTGAAGATGCCGGTGCGCACGGTTTGCTTCTGGGCGACAACGGACGTCTTTATGACACCAAAAAAGGGGAAACCTTACCTGATGGGGTTGTTCCGATGCCCGTGCTGAGTGACGCGGAATTGGCTGCGTTTCCTGAACCCACCACATCCGAAGTCGTGCCGGGATATGTGGCGCGGTATTACGACATGCTTGCATTAGCGGACAAACAGCCCGCGCGTGTTATCGGTGAGCACGGGATGCTCATTGATAAGCCCGGCTTTGATGTGGACATGATTGGCCGTGGCTCCCTGCCCGAGGCGGGATACACTACAGAAAAGCATGAGGTGCTTATGGGCATGACTGGCCATTGGAAAGTGAATGTCGAAGGCTTTGAAACGGTTCTGGCCCCGGGGGACACTTTTGCTATTCCTCCTAACAAAGCACGTACCATCACACCTGCGATGACAGGCGAGGCAGCGCTTTACCGTGTGAGTGCTACGGATGACGCTGCCGGCCTTACTTGGGTCCAGTAAAATGATTGGCCTTGCCCGACTATCGGGTTGAGGGCAGGGCCAAAATGCCTAGTGTGGCGTTGAATAATTTTGGGGATATCAGATGGTTAAAACAACGCACGTAGGCTCACTTCCGCGGGTTCAAGAAGTGGTGGATTTCATTTTTGCCCGTGAAAAAGAACAGCCATACGATCAAGCCGCATTTGACAGCTGCATGACAAAGGCAGTCGATGATGTGGTGGCGCGCCAAGTGGCCGCGGGCGTTGATATCGTCAGTGATGGTGAGACATCCAAGATCAGTTATGCGACCTATGTCAAAGACCGTTACACAGGCTTTGACGGTGACAGCCCCCGCAACGCGCCCGCTGATTTGAAGCTGTTCCCCAAGTTTCTTGAGCGCCAAGCCCAAGGTGGCGGCACCCCTACATATAACCGCCCCATGTGTGTGGGCGAGGTGAAGGCCAAACCTGTTGATGATCTGGCTAAAGACATCGCAAACCTGAAAGCCGCGATGCAAAAGCATGGCGCGTCTGAGGGCTTTATGAATGCCGCGTCCCCCGGTGTGATCAGCCTCTTTTTGCAAAACGACTACTACCCCACGCGCGAGGCTTATTTGGCGGCGCTCGCGGATGTAATGCGCGCTGAGTACCGCGCGATTGTTGATGCGGGCCTGTACCTGCAGCTTGATTGTCCTGATCTGGCCTTGTCGCGCCACATGCTTTTCCAAGACCTGACCGATGCGGAGTTTTTGAAAATCGCAGCGGGCCACGTTGAGGCGCTGAACCACGCCCTTGAAGGGATCGACCCGTCACGTGTCCGCGTTCATATTTGTTGGGGCAACTACGAGGGACCGCACGTGTGCGACATTGATATGGACACGGTCTTCAGCACGCTGATGTCGGTCGGCGCTGATCAGTTGCTCTTTGAAACATCAAATCCGCGTCACGCCCACGAATGGACAGTGTTCCGTGATCGCGTCTCTGAAATTCCTGACAGCAAAATCTTGGTACCAGGTGTTGTTGACACAACGACGAACTTTGTTGAGCACCCCCAGCTGGTTGCTGAACGCATTGCCAAGTTTACCAATATCGTCGGTGCAGACCGTGTGATCGCTGGTAGTGACTGCGGCTTTGGCACGTTTGCGGGCTTTGGTGCCGTTGATCCGGACATTGCGTATGCAAAACTTGGTTCACTTAGTGAAGGAGCCAAGTTGGAAAGCGCATGAGCGAACCAATTGTATTTTTACCCGGTATGATGTGTGATGCGCGGCTGTTTGGGCCGCAGTTGGCGGCGATGTCGTCAACACATGCTGTGATGGTCGCACCCATCACACAAGGTGAGCGGGTCGAGGATATCGCAGGTGCGCTTCTTGATCTGCTGCCGCGCCGGTTTGCATTGGCTGGCTTGTCGATGGGGGGCATCGTTGCGATGGAGTTGATGCGCCGCGCGCCTGAACGGATCACGCGGCTTTGCTTGCTGGATACGAACCCGCTTGCTGAAACTCCCCAAGTTGCTGCAATGCGCGAGCCGCAGATCGTGGCGGCGAAAACGGGTCGTTTGCTTGAGGTGATGCGCGACGAAATGAAGCCCAATTATCTGGCGCCGGGTCCTGCACGCCAAGATGTGCTTGATCTGGTGATGGAAATGGCGCGGACCCTTGGGCCTGATGTATTCATCCGTCAGTCTCGTGCGCTACAGCGCCGCCGCGACCAGCAAGGCACCCTGCGCCGTGTACATGTGCCGACCATGGTCATTTGCGGTGAACATGATGCGCTGTGCCCTGTGCGACGCCACACGTTTATGGCCGAGCTGATCGTAAACGCGCGGCTTCACGTGCTGGAAAACGCGGGCCACTTGCCCACGCTTGAGACGCCTGATGAGGTCATTGACCTGCTCTATGACTGGATGAACATGCCTACGGCAGCTTAAGCCGCCCGCGTTACCTTGGTTGATACGCAGCGGTGCGTTCGTCTGCGGTAAGAGTATAGGGTGTAACAACCGGTTCCATCGTGGATGCGTCGAAAAAGGGCGTGTCACGCCACCTTCCCGAGATACGCTCACGGGCCATGCGGCCAATCATGCGGCTCAGCATTCCGACCATATTCTTATGCGTGGTTTTTCCGCCCTTCTTGACAAAACCTTGTGCGCGCACAGGACCAAGCGCTTCGGGGCTGTCGACGTTGCTGGCAACAACGCCCACCACGGGCAGCTTCGGGCTGGCCATGGTGTTATACATCGGTGTGTCGCAGCATTTCGCATACCAGCGTAGCAGCCCGCCGGATTTATGAAGCCTCAAAACACTCAGGTTCTCACCACCCGATAGGATTTTCAGGTTTGAGGGGCTGGTTTGATAAAGATCAATCGCCGTATTTTTGGGGTCATGTACGCCGTGGTGATTGTTGGTGGCGTGGCAATCATCGCAATCACAGGAGGCATGAAAGCCGTGTTGCGGTCCCACATTTAACAGTTTTGCCGAAAGCGCGCCGCAGCTGCAGCTGAGCGTTACATCAGTAGCCATGAATGACCCCGTTTAAAGTTAAGCTGCAGTGTTTGAATTTGCAGCGTCAGTACTCGTTGTTCGTGCGTTGCTGGCCATAAAATCGATGACCAACGGACGGATATTCTCGCGCCATTTGCGGCCTGCAAAAATGCCATAGTGACCTGCGCCTGGCTCCAAATGACTAGCCTTTTTCGCATCGGGCAGGCCAGTCAATAAATCGAGAGCAGCAAGACATTGCCCAGGCCCTGAAATGTCGTCGTTCTCGCCTTCCACGATTTTGACGGCAACATCGGTGATCTTGCTGATGTCTACTTTCTTGCCGTTTACCGTGAAACAGTTACGTGCAATTTCGCGTTCTTTGAAAATGCGTTCAACCGTAGAAAGGTAGAATTCGGCGGTCATGTCCATGACGGCAAGGTATTCGTCATAAAATACGTTATGCTTGTCGTGATCACCGGCCTCATCGCGGGCAACGCGGGCGATTTGATCACCAAATGCTGTCGCGTGTTTTTCAAGGTTCATCGAGATGAACGACGAAAGCTGCAGCAAACCGGGGTATACTTTGCGCCCAACACCTTTGTATTTGAAACCGACGCGCTGGATCATTGTTTCATGCAGCTGGCCCATTGAGACCGAGTGGCCAAAGTCCGTCACATCAGTTGGGTTGGCATCAGGATCCACAGGCCCGCCAATCAAAGTCAGGCTGGCTGGCTGTGCGTCTGGGTTTTCTTCTGCAAGATAAGCCGTTGCCGCCAGCGCAAGCGGTACGGGCTGACACACTGCAACCACGTGTGTTTCTGGCCCAAGTTCGCGCATAAAGTCCGCCAGATAGAGCGTGTAGTCTTCTACATCGAACTTACCCGCGCTGACGGGAATGTCGCGGGCGTTGTGCCAATCTGTGATGTAGACCTCGCAATCTGGCAGCAGGCTCAAAACAGTTGATCGCAGCAATGTTGCATAGTGGCCGGACATTGGCGCGGCGAGTAGCACTTTGTGGCGTTTCTTTTTGCGACCCGGAATATGAAAGTGCAGCAGATCACCAAAATCGCGTGCCATGACGACACGCGGCTCAACCAGACGGTCTTGGCCTTTTGCATTGGTGAAATGCGCGATGTCCCAGTCAGGTTTGACGGTCATGCGCGAAAAACTGCGTTCGGTGACTTCGCCCCATGCACGGACCCAGTCCAGCATCGGGTTGGGCATTGCAGCCGTTGCTGGGTAGGACGTGAGGGCGCGCGCGGATGCACCAAGCCACTGGTTGGTGTTTCGAACCGTCTCCATCCAGTCATACATTGCCATATATTTCATGTTCGTCTCCTGCATCGGTTCACGCATGCGCTACGTTGATGTATGGTAACACATAGTGGGGCTGCTTTGGGAACAAAGCATGTGTTATGCTGCGACTGCACGGTATGGGGCTTAGATCGATATGACAACCAAAGAATCTTCTATCAGTGGGGGTCCTTCTGAAACAATCGATCGACCAAATGACCTTTTGGTTGGTGAGCACTCAGCAAAACTTGCGCAAAACCTATCGAAAGTCGAAGAATTGTCCAAACGGCTCACTGCTGCAATGCAGCAAAAGCGGCAGGTAAATCCCTCGCTTGAGGGGCCGGGCCAAGACTTGATGTTGAAGGCCGCTGCCAGTTTTTGGAGCGAGGCGGTCCGTGATCCATCAAAACTGTTTGAACAGCAGATTGCCTTTTGGGGCAAATCAATGGCTCATTTCGTTGAGGCACAGAATACGCTGGCAGCAGGTAAGCTTGAAGCACCAGCAGACGAGACCCCTTCTGATGGCCGGTTTTCAAACCCGCTGTGGCAGAGCCATCCGTATTTTAACTTTATCAAGCAGCAATACATGATGAACGCACAAGCGATGTCTGATGCGGTTGACGCGCTTGATGGGTTGGCCCCCGAAGATCGCAAACGCGTATCATATTTCACTCAGCAAATTGTGGATATGATGGCGCCCACAAACTTTTTGCAAACCAATCCAGATGCGCTTGAGCGCGCGGTTGAAACCGATGGTGCCTCGCTTGTGCAAGGCCTCGAAAATTTGGTGCGCGATATTGAGGCAAACGACGGTGATCTTCTGGTTACGCTTGCGGACAAAAATGCGTTCACGGTTGGTGAAAATCTCGGAACATCCCAAGGTAAGGTGGTTTTCCGTAACCGCATGTTTGAACTGATCCAATACACGCCGACCACAGACAAGGTTCATGAGACGCCGCTGATCATCTTCCCGCCTTGGATCAACAAGTTCTATATTCTCGACCTGAAAGAGCAAAACAGCCTGATCAAATGGATCGTCGATCAAGGGTTTACGCTGTTCGTTGTCTCATGGGTAAACCCAGATGACAGTTATGCGGACGTTGGGATGGAGGAGTATGTCGAGAGCGGGTATTTGACAGCCATCGAGCAGGTTAAGCAAATTTGTGATGTCAAATCGGTCAACGCTGTCGGCTACTGTATCGCGGGGACCACGCTGTCGCTGACTTTGTCCTTGCTGAAAAAGCGCGGCGATACGTCGGTGAACGCGGCCAGCTTTTTCACGACCCTCACGGATTTTTCTGATCGCGGTGAGGTGGGTGTTTTCCTTAACGATGATTTTGTTGACGGTATTGAATACCAGTGCAGCAAAGACGGCATTTTGGACAGCTATTACATGTCCCGCACGTTCAGCTATCTGCGTTCGAACGATCTGATTTATCGTCCGGCGATCCGCAGTTATATGCTGGGCGAGGCCCCGCCTGCGTTCGATCTACTTTATTGGAACGGCGACAGCACCAACCTTCCGGGCAAGATGGCGATCCAGTATTTACGTGGCCTGTGCCAGCGCGATGAGTTTGCCTCAACTGGGTTTGAGCTTTTGGGCGAAACCCTTCACATCAGCGATGTGACAGTGCCCGTCTGCGCCATTGCTTGTGAGACTGATCATATTGCTGCGTGGAAATCCAGCTATGCCGGTATTCAGAAGATGGGCAGCACGGACAAAACGTTCATTCTGTCCCAGTCAGGACATATCGCGGGCATCATCAATCCGGTGAGCCGCAACAAATATGGGCACTACCTTAATCCGGACATGTCAGGCACCGCGGAAGCGTGGCAAGAGGCGGCCGAGTTCACGCCGAAATCTTCGTGGTGGCCGACGTGGGGCGATTGGTTGGCAATCCGTTCCGGCAAGAAGTGCAAGGCGCGTATGCCTGGCGAGGCGACTCACAAAGTGATTTGTGACGCGCCGGGGACATATGTGCTGCCAAAATAATTTACGCATCTGAAGCCTGCCTTGGGGCTGCGTTTCGCTAGTTCCTTGATTGTTAACCTCTTTTTTGCCCAATGCTGCATTGCAGAAAAAGCTTGATTTGCTGCGATGCAGCATGTATCAATATTGCAGACGCAGAAAACAGCAGGGTTGTCTTGCTGGCGAATTTAAGAGGTATGACCAATGGCACAAGATTTCACAGCCGCAATGAAAGACATGATGGGCGCATTCCCTGTGGATACATTCGCAATGACAGACGCGTTCAAAACGCAGGCCTCATTGTCTGAAAAACTTTCTGCAGTTGCATTGAGTGCAGCAGACCAATCTTCCGAGATTTCTGCAAAATGGACCAAAGAAACGCTGACTAAGCTTTCTGGCGTTACCAAAGCACAAGCCGAGCCTGCTGATTACGCAAAAGCGATGACAGATTTCGCCTCTGCGTCTG
Source organism: Nereida sp. NH-UV-3 (assembly GCF_042939535.1). Taxonomy (NCBI): domain Bacteria; kingdom Pseudomonadati; phylum Pseudomonadota; class Alphaproteobacteria; order Rhodobacterales; family Roseobacteraceae; genus Nereida; species Nereida sp. NH-UV-3. The sequence continues at coordinate 2,348,864 of NZ_CP132157.1, forward strand.
CAGAAGCCTCTGCTGAATACATGGCAGCTTTCGCGGAAGTTGCGAAAAAAGTTCAGATGGAAACAGTTGAGTTGGTTTTGGCCGCTGGCAAAGACATGTCCGACGAGACAACAGCAGCAGTTAAAAAAGCGACTGCTGATGCCACTGCGGCCACGAAAAAAGCCACATCGAAGTAAATAGCCCCTTAGGCTTATCCGCGTCATTCCTCCCAATTACTGACGCGGATACAAAAGAGCGGGTGCCAGTTTTGGCGCCCGCTTTTTCTTTGCGGTACGTTCCCTGTGCAGTCTGTGCTGCGCCACAGCTTTGAACGATCACAAGTCTCTTTCCTTTTTTGCTGCACGCGCATAGGCTAATTCCCAGTGCATCATCTTGGGAGGATCGTCGCGTGGCTGAAGAAAAATCGACATTGCTAATTAAGCGCTACGCAAGCCGCAGGCTCTATAATACCGAGACCAGCGATTACGTGACCCTCGAAGATATCGCGAGCTTCATCCGTGAAGGCCGCGAAGTTCAGATTGTCGATTTGAAATCAGGCGATGATTTGACCCGCCAGTATTTGCTGCAGATTATCGCAGATCACGAAAGCCGCGGTGAAAGCGTTTTACCTGTCGGTGTGCTCAATGATTTGGTGCGTAGCTATACGACCCAGACCGCCAGTGTCGTTCCGCAGTTTTTGCAGATGTCGTTTGATATGCTTCGTGACGGGCAATCAAAGGTGGTTGATAGCATGAGCACAATCAATCCAATGGCCAAAATGCCCGGATTTGAGGCGATGCAAGCCCAACAAGAAGCCTTCATGAAGGCAATGACCAGCGGCATGACAGGGTTTGCGGCACCGCCTGCTGCGAAAGACGAAGGCCCCGCGCCAAAGGGTGAAGACCTAAGCGATATCAAAAAGCAACTGGCAGAGCTGCAAGATAAACTTTCCAAATTGTCCTAGTCCATGCGCGCATCTCAAGACCGTTTCACCCTCTGGGGCATCGAAGTATTTTTGGCTACTGTCGAGGAGGCAAGCATCAGTGCGGCTGCACGCAGGCTTGGCACATCTCCGGCCACGGTTAGTCAGCAGTTGACCAATCTTGAAGGCGCCATCGGAGTCACGCTGTTGAACCGCTCGCATCGCCCCGTGCTGCCAACCCCTGCTGGTGAGACGTTCCGGCTCCGCGCACAAAACATTGTTAACGAGGCAACCCAAGCACGCAGTGAACTGGCTCTTGATGGGCAGGCGCTGACCAGCTTTCGCCTTGGGATGATTGAGGATTTTGACGCAGATGTGACGCCGCGCCTTCTATCTGGCATGGCCAATGATCTGAAAGGGTGTCAGTTCTTGCTGGAAACGGGGGCCTCGCACCGGCTGTTTGATTTGCTGGACGCCCGCGCGCTGGATATTGTCGTGGCTGCAGATGTTGGTGCATCCGGCGAGTGGATGGATGTGCACCCGTTGATGAGAGAAGACTTCATCGTCGCCGTGCCCAAAGGCCAACCCACAGACGCGGACGCGCTTAAGAAAATGCCGCTTATTCAGTACACGCAGCGCCATCATATGGGCCGCTCGATCACGGCTCATTTGGCGCGGCAGCGGCTAAACCTTGCACATCAGTTTGAACTCGATAGCTATCACGCGATCATGGCGATGGTGGCTGCAGGGCAGGGTTGGACCATTTTCACCCCCCTTGGCTGGCTGCGTGCAGACCGGTTCCGTGAACAGGTTGATGTGGCCCCGCTGCCCTTTGGCGCGCTAAGCCGGACAATCAGCCTGACGGCGCGACGCGGTATTTTGCGTGATATGCCTGAACAAACGGCTGCGCGCCTCAAAGGCCATCTTGATGAGATGATCGTTAAACCGGCATCACAGCGGCACCCGTGGCTTAAGGATGCGCTGACCATTTTGTAGCGCGCGTCACTGTTGCGTGGCTAATTCAACTCGCCGCTAGGCAATGAGTTTAGTAATATTTCTCCGATCATGTCGCACTCTTGCGGTGTCAGGCGTGCGGGCAACCTAACATCACAGGCGCGCATCAGCATTGCGCGGGTCTTGGGTAGCTCTGGGGTATCGTTCAAAAACTGCCAGTTCCAAAATGCGCGCGCGTTGTCTGCTGACATGCCAAAGACCTGCACTTTGATGCCTTGTGCGTCCGCGCGGCGCACAAAGTCGGTGACCGCAGCATCAGTCATATCGGTCAGATTGAATTGGATGCTGTCAGGGGCGCGGTTTTCGGGGTCAAGTTTTTCGGGCACCGTCACATTGGGGTGACGATTAAGCTGTGCGGCTAGCCGGTCATTGTTGCGCCGCCCGTCCGCAACACGCCGCGCAATTTCCGGCAGCTGCGCGCGCACGATAGCTGCAGACATGTTGGACAGCCGCAAATTATAAAGCGGCAGTTTGTTTTGCCACTTTTCCACAGCTTCAGCGGCGATATCGTGTTTCTCCCAAGCGTGCTCATAGGCACCGGACATGATGGTGGCGCGCGCAACCAAGTCCGCATCATCAGTAATCAAAATGCCGCCCTCACCGGCATTGAGGAGCTTGTAGGATTGAAACGAAAAGCACCCGATCCGTCCTAACGTACCAATGTTTTTGCCGTGCCATGTCGTACCCAAGGAATGTGCCGCATCCTCAATAACTGGGATATCGCGCGCATCACAAAGACGCATAATGGCGTCCATCTCAGAGGTATGGCCACGCATATGGCTGATGATGACGGCGCTGATATCTTGTTCAAGTTTGCCCGCAAAATCGTTCAGATCGATCCGGTAATTTTCGCCCACTTCACAAAGGACTGGAACACATTCCGCGTGGACCACAGATGACGGCACCGCAGCGAACGTGAAAGCAGGAATAAGAACCCGCGCATCACGCGGCAGGTCTAGCGCCTTAAGGGATAGAAATAATGCTGCTGAACATGATGACACCGCCAGCGCGTATGTACTGCCAAGCTGTGCGGCAAACTCTCGTTCGAGCAGAGTGACAGGTGCGTTCTGGGACGTATAGCGGAACAGATCGCCTGAGCTAAGAAGCCGCTCGATTTCATCGCGCACAGCGGCGGGGATGGGTTCGGCTGTGTGAAGGTCAGAGGGCGCTTTGGTGGGCTGAGCTTGATCTAGCATTTTTATACTTTCCGAAAACTAATTTCGATAATTATAAAATACTAAAAGCTACCGGTCCATAAATATTGAGCGCCGCGGCAATTGGACCGGGGCGTGTTGTTGTCTTGGACCTGTGTCAGAAGACGGGGCTGTGCGCTTAGTGAAAGAGCCTGTCTTTGAGCGCCATCCACCGCATTGCGGCGTTGGTAATTATTCCGCCAATAAAAGCGCCGCCCGGAAGCGCGGGCGACGGAAGGCTTTGCAGCATGTCAAACTCACCGGTATCGCCGCGCATCGCGTTTACACACGCTCGGCCCGCAAAAGTGGCAAGCACAAGCCCGTGGCCTGAGTAGCCGCCCGCGCTGTAATGCCCGGCCGCGACTTGGCCCACAAATGGTAAACGTGTTGCGGTAACGGCGAGGGTGCCGCCCCACGTGTGACTGAATTTGACGTCAGACAGTTCTGGATAAATTTCAGATAGCTGCTTTCTGACGCGTGGCTCAATCTCGCCGAAGCGTTTGCCGTAGCTTTCTCCGCCCCCGAAAATAAGCCGTCCGTCACGGGATTGCCAAAAGTAATTCAGGACGAACTTGCTGTCATATACGGCCATTGGTTTTGTGATCGGTGCGCGCACGCCAAGAGGCTCGGTTGCCGCGATATAATTGTTGATGGGCAATACGCGGGCGGCGGTTTTGCGGTTTAGGTGCGCGCCGTAGCCATTTGTGGCTTGCAAGATGAACTTTGCCGAAACCGTGCCAGCATCTGTGCGCACGGTGTGGGGTGATCGGGCGGAATTGTGACCTGTACTGACATCAATTTTATGAACAGTGGACCGTTCAAAAATCTGCACGCCAGCTGCGTCGCAGGCCCGCGCAAGCCCAAAGGCGTAGCGAAGCGGGTGGCAATAGCCCGCATCCATATCAAGGACTGCGCCTGCGTAGGCTTTTGTTCCGCTATGGGCCTCAACCTGTGCTGCGTCGCACATGGTGGTGTCATATCCAAAGCGTGCGCGCATTAACTCGGCTTCTTGAGCCAGCTCATCGGCTTTTTGCGCGGTAACGGCCGCTTGTAGCAGGCCTGCGGTGTAGTCAGCGTCAGGCGCGTGTTCGGCAAGCAGTGAGCGGGTGAGTTTCTTGGCGTCCTCGGTCATGGCCCAAAGTGCATCGGCGCGTTGTTTGCCAAATGCTTTGTCGAGCACGCTAACGTCCCAATTCAAGCCCGTTCCAACTTGTCCGCCATTGCGCCCCGATGCGCCCCATCCCACACGGTGGGCGTCCAGAACGATGACTGACATGCCTGCTTTGGCTGCGTGAAGTGCAGCAGACAGACCCGTGTAGCCTGCGCCAATGATACACAGATCAGCCCGATGATCTCCGCGCAAAACAGGGTGCGGGGCAGGGGCATCAGCAGTTGCTGCGTACCAGCTTTCGGGCATCACGCCCTGTGCTTCGTTTGCAAAAAGCCAGTTCATTCAGGTCATACATTGAGCAAAAGATGCTCACGCTCCCAAGGACTGATCTGCTGCAAAAACTCTTCGTATTCCGTACGCTTTACGATGGAGTACACCCGTGCAAATTCAGGATGTAGAATGTTTTTGAGCCGCTCTGCACTATCAAAAAGTTCAAGTGCTGCGAACAGGCCACGGGGGATGTCTTCATCCGCGTCATAGGCATCACCGCGGTATTCAGGGCGTGGCGCGCGCGCTTCTTCAAGGCCCATCAACCCACACGCCAAGGAGGCGGCTATCGCAAGGTAGGGGTTACAATCCATGCCCGCCAACCTGTTTTCAACCCGCCGTGCAGCTGCGTCGCTGATGGGCACACGGATGCCCGTTGTACGGTTATCACGGGCCCATTCCAGATTGATCGGCGCTGCCAGATCTTTGACGTACCGCCGATAGCTGTTCACGTAGGGCGCTAGCACGGCGATGGTTGAAGGCACGTGGTTTTGAAGCCCTGCGATGAAGTGGTAGAAAGCGTCGGTCTCACTACCATCTGCGGCAGAGAAGATGTTGTTGCCGTCTTGATCAAGGACCGAGTGGTGGATGTGCATCGCACTACCGGGCTCGCCCTCGATTGGTTTGGCCATGAAAGTTGCGAAGCAGTCGTGCTTCAGAGCCGCTTCGCGGATCAGGCGTTTGAAGTAGAACACTTCATCAGCAAGCTTGACCGGATCGCCGTGGCGCAAGTTGATCTCTAGCTGCCCTGCGCCGCCCTCTTGGGTGATGCCGTCAATCTCAAATCCTTGCGCTTCGGCGAAATCGTAAATGTCGTCAATCACCGGGCCATATTCATCGACCGCTGACATTGAATAGGCTTGGCGTGCGGCGGCTGGTCTGCCGCTGCGGCCCATCATCGGTTCAATCGGGTTGGCGGGATTGGTGTTGCGACCGACCAGATAGAATTCCATCTCGGGAGCAACAACAGGGTTCAAGCCGCGTGCGTGATAGGCCGCAACAACCCGTTTCAATACGTTACGCGGTGCCATTGGCACAGGTTCGCCCTCGCGGGTAACCGCATCGTGGATGACTTGCAGGGTCCAATCACCAGTCCACGGCGCGGCCGTGGCTGTGCTCATGTCGGGCACAAGGGTCATGTCCGGCTCGATCCAGCCTTCGGGGCCTGCGGCCTCGCCCCAACCACCGGCGATGGTCTGAAAGAAGATCGAATTGGGCAAAAAGAACTGGGATTGTTTTGCGAATTTCTTGGCGGGAACGGCTTTGCCGCGCGCGATGCCGGACAAGTCACCGATGATGCATTCGACTTCATCAAGACGGTTCTCGTCCAAGTAGTCGTGGAATGGTGTGGGAAGGTTTGCAGTCCATGTCATGGTGCGTTGTCTTTCAAAAAATGCGCCAGCATCCGTGCGACGACCCATTCATCATTTGGGGTCTCCACATGTGCTTTGGCCTGCTCAATCAAAGCCGTCGGATACTGCGGATCTGTGCCGCGGGCGGCCAGATAATCATGCAGCACAGCGTTGGTGATTTCAGGGTGCGCCTGTGTTGTCAAAATTCGGTCCCCATAGCGGAGCGCGGCGTTCTCACAAAAAGAAGACGTGGCCACAACTTTGGCCGTTTCAGGACGCTTGACAATTTGATCTTGGTGCCACGCGTTGAACGACAGAGCCGTGCCTTCAAAATCATACGTGTGGCGGCCAACGGCCCAACCGCCTGCAAATTTCTCAACTGTACCGCCTAACGCCTGCGCGATGATCTGATGCCCAAAGCAGATGCCCACCATGGGGCGATCGCTTTGATCTACTGCGCGGATGAAGTCTTCGAGCGGAGGGATAAAAGCATGATTTTCATAGGCGCCATGTTTGGACCCTGTAACCAGCCAACCGTCCGCAGTTAGATGATCTTCGGGCCACTCATCATCGACAACATTGAAAGTCGTGAAGCTGAACCCTTCACCGTTAAACATACGTGTGAACAGGGCGTCAAAGTCGCCATGGTTTGCGTTGACCAAGTCAGGGGTGTGACCGCATTGCAAAATACCGATGTGCATCGCGTGGTGTCCTTTGACTGCGAAAATAGGGCGATGATCCGTGCTTAGCGGATGATCTGTGGACGCAACCGAAGTTTGGGGCGCGCCTGTGACGGAAGGTGGCGATTAAGTCGTTTGTTGGCAATGCCAAAGACGCCAATAATCAACAGGGTCACAAGAATGAAATACATCGCCAAGATGGGGTAGGGCACAAACGGGTTGAACGTTTTGTCCGCAAAGTAGCTGGCGTAATACAGCGCGTCTCCGCGTTGTTGGCGCGCAGGAAATCCGGTGAAGAAAATCAACGTGGTTGAGTGAAACAGAAAAATCGCTTCGTTGGTGTAGGCAGGCCACGCAAGGCGCAACATGGTTGGAAAAACGATCCGCTTGAACCTTGGCCAGCCGCTCATCCCGTATGCGTCTGCGGCCTCAGTATCGCCTTTGGGAATTGATTTCAGGGCGCCGTAAAATATCTCGGCTGAGTAGGCAGAGGTGTTACAAAAGAGCACGATCAACGCACCGAGCCACGCCGCCGAAAGGCTTTCGAACATTGGATGGATTGGTTTGAGCGATAAAAAGACGAAGTATCCGAAAAAGAACTGAATAAAGAGCGGTGATCCGCGGAATATAAAAATGAACCATTCGGAGGGTTTGCGCAAAAGCGCCTTTGGGCTGTCTTTTCCCATGGCAAGAGCGACCGCGAAACAAAAGCCAAACATCAGGGCGAACAAGCCAAAGTAGATGTTCCAGATCATGCCGGACCCGATAAGCGTAAACTGTTGGCACAACGTAAAATCACTGCGCGGCAAAAGCCGTTCGCCGTACCCGATGGCGCGTAGACCGTAATCAAGAATGGTTTGGGTGCAACTCATCACGCGGCCTTTCTTTGCGCTTCACCAGCGGCTGTGGCCTGTCCATGGGTCAAGCGCGCCATGACGCGGTCAAGAACCACTTCAGAGACTTTGGTGAAGGCCAAATAAAAGACGAGCAGCGCCAAGAAATACCACATCCGCCAATCGCCGTGGGGGTAATCTGTGAAGCGCGGGTTTTTTGTACCGCCTAGTTCGCGTGCCCAATAGACAATATCCTCAACGCCCAGCAAAAACAAAAGTGGCGTCGCTTTGATTAGTACCATCCAGAGGTTCGACAGGCCGGGCAGGGCAAACACCCACATTTGCGGCACCAAGATACGCCAGAAGGTTTGGCGCTTGTTCATGCCGTATGCCGCAGCTGTTTCGAGTTGTGCGGCCGGTACTGCACGCATAGCGCCGAACAAAACGTTGCCCGCGAAGGCCCCAAAAACGATGGCAAATGTCAGCACGGCTACGAAAAAGCCGTAGACTTCATGGACCCATTGCGGTGCGTTGCCTTGGGGCAGTTTTGCCTCGGCGCAGACGACAAAATCGTTGCCTTGACGGATTGGGTCTGTCCAATCGGGGCACAGGACTTGGTGGCGGGCCCATTCAAACCCTTGGTCCAGTGCGATCACAAAAAAGAGAAAAAACGCAATGTCAGGCACGCCGCGCACCAGCGCCATGTATGTTTTTCCAAACCATCTCAATGGCGTAAAAGATGATCTCGCGGCAGCCGCACCGCCAAAACCAAACATCAAAGCAGCGGGTGCAGTAATCGCCAACAACAAAAGAACCGTGCCCACGGACCAGTAAAGCGACATGTGCTTACCGGTGGTCAGGTAACACGCCATCCAGCGCCAGTCAGCCAACAGGCTGGGGTCTGAGCAAAATTCAAAGATGGCGGGCCTCTGCGGGTTATGGCCGAAATGTTGGCAGGTTGGGGGTGGTCACCACATATCAAAAGGGGCGCTTGTGTGCCAAGCGCCCCTTCGGGATGTTTTGACCGCTTAGAAAGGAGCGGATTCAGGCAGCCACTTTGCGATCAGTACGTTCAGTGAACCGTCTGCTTTCATGCTTTCGATTGCTGCAGAGAATTTCTCTTTCAGCTCTGTGTCGCTTTCACGGATGCCCATGCCGATGCCGCCGCCAAGCAGTACGTCATCGCCAACCATTTGCAGGTCTGCATCTTCCGCTGCGATTGGCTCGAGGAACGCACGGTCTGCAAGAACGGCGTCCGCTTCGCCTGATTTCACGGCTGCAACTGTTTCTTCTGGTGTTGCGAACTCGAGAAGTGTCGCGCCCATTGAGGCAACGTGGCCCGCTTGGATCGTACCAGTTTGCGCAGCGATCACGCCACCTGCCAGATCAACGTCAGCAGATGCTGCTACGAATGAAGAGGGATCGGGCTGTGTGTAAGGTGTTGTGAAATCGATGACTTCGTCACGCTCGGCTGTGATGGACATGCCTGCGATGATTGCGTCGTAGTTGCCGGATACGAGGTTCGGGATGATGCTGTCCCACTCGTTTGTGACCCACTCGCATGTCAGTTCAGCGCGTGCGCACAGCTCATCGCCTACTTCGCGCTCAAAGCCATCAACTTCGCCTGCGTCATTGAGGAAGTTGTAGGGAGGGTAGGCGCCCTCGGTTCCCAAACGAACCACAGAGTGGCTACCTGCGAGTGCAGCACCTGCGGTGATTGCAAGCAAAGCGGTTGCTGTAATTAGTGTCTTCATGAGGTTTCTCCCTTGTCTCATTAAGTCGGTACTGGTGTTGTTATGCGCTGCCAGCAGAAAGAAATTGCTGCAAACGCTCGGATTTTGGCGCGCCAAACAACTCGTCAGGTGCGCCTTCTTCTTCGATCAGCCCTTGGTGCAAAAACACAACGTGATCAGACACATCGCGGGCAAGGTTCATATCATGGGTGACGATCAGCATCGTGCGCCCCTCAGCGGCAAGGTCTTTGATCACGCGGATCACTTCTTGCTCAAGCTCTGGGTCAAGGGCGGACGTAGGCTCGTCAAACAGCAGGGCCTTTGGCTCCATGCACAGGGCGCGCGCGATGGCGGCACGCTGTTGCTGGCCGCCCGAAAGCTGTGCGGGATACACATCGCATTTGTCCCCAATGCCAACTTTTTTGAGATATTTGCGCGCAGAGGCCTCAACTTCTGACTTGGCGCGCCCCAAAACAGTAACAGGCGCCTCCATGACATTTTCAAGAATTGTCATATGGGCCCACAGATTAAACTGTTGGAACACCATGCAAAGATTAGTGCGGATATGGCGAACCTGAGCCGCGTCAGAGGGGCGGCGCGCTTGGGCCGTGCCGCGCCAATTTACTGGATCGCCTTCGAAAATCACATCGCCCTGCTGGCTGTCTTCGAGCAGGTTTGCACAGCGCAAAAGCGTGGATTTTCCGGAACCAGATGAGCCGATGAGCGAAACCACATCCCCACGTTCAGCGCGGATACCGACCCCTTTGAGAACCTCAAGCTCTCCGTAGGATTTGTGCAAATCCTTCAATTCGATGACAGTGTTGGCGGTCACAGCTATCCCTGCAAATGTTAGCGCTTTAATACACTTCGATTCTACAGAAATTGCAATGGTATGCGCCAAACTTGACCCAGCGGAACTTGGCGCCGCTATGGCTATTTTTAGCTTTCCTAAGTGCTGACCCGTTGGCGCGCCAAGTTGCTGTCGATATCAGAGACACCAAGGAACGACACGACCATGCGCAAAAGCGCATCTTCTTCGTCGTCACGCTCACCATCTGCCAATGCAACGGTCCATAGCGCTTCGACGACTGCGATGCGGTCCTCATAGGCGACTGCATCTTTGATAGCGCGGGTAAAGCGCACGGTATCGGGTGCTTCTTTTTCCAACTCTTCGGCCTGCAGTTTTAGGCTTTGAGCATCGCTGCCAGACAGCCCGTAACGCGCCTGAATGATCGAAACGATGCGCTGTTGTTCCGCAAGCGCGTAATCCCCGTCGGATTTGGCAAGCCGGACCAACAGTCCCGTTAGGGCAAGCCGCGCGTCAGCATCCGCAAGCTGGGCGGGTTTATCGGCTGTGAGGCGGTTTAGAAGTTGTGCAAACATATTCAACATCTATGCTTTTCAAAAGGGCTTTCAAGTGGCGTGCCACACTGCACAGCGTCTAGCCGTCATACCCTTCGACGATAACCAAATCGGTCAATGCGATTGGCTCCCGCAGGGCTTTGGCAGCTTGATATTCCGCGCTGTTGTAGCAAGCGTAGGCAGCCTCAATACTTGGGAATTCAATGACGACGGTGCGTGAGCGGGCACTACCTTCTTCAAGGGTTTGTTCGCCGCCGCGCACGACAAAACGCGCGCCAAATTCTGCGAATGGGGCGGCATTTGCGGCCTTGTAGGCTTCATAGCCTTCAGGGTCTGAGACATCTCCGTGCGCAATCCAGTATCCTTTGGGCATGTATTTCTCCGATTTGTGAGAGGGTGAATAAGTGGGCTGATTAGGCGGAAGGGACGGTAATTTGCCCTTGTGAGATTGGCACGGCGCTGCCCGCGATACGCACCGCAGTCAGCACGCCGCTTGCTACATCCGCTTTAAAGTAGATCTCGCTTGGTCGCCCCATGGAAATGCCTTGGGTCAATTGCAGTTCGGTTGTGCCGTCTTTGTCCAGCGCGCCGTTTTGCAAAAGCTGGCTGGCCAGAATTGCGCTTGCGCTGCCTGTTGCGGGATCTTCGGGAATACCGGCAGTGGGGGAAAACATTCGCGCATTAAAGCTTGGTGTATAGAGATACGCACTGTCCACCTGACAGGCTTTCATCAGTTGATCCCAAGCGGGCTGGAGTGGGCGCGCGTGTTGCAACGCGGCCTCATTCACCACGGGAATATAAAGAAAACGCGGCCCGCCTTCGTGCACGCCTGCCGTGTGTGGGCCAAGTTGCGTGGTGGTCAGGCCCAAAGCGGAGGCGGCTAATTCCGGATCGACGGCAATATTGCAGTCAAAAGGTACAACAGGCGCGGTAAATTGTGCTGTATCGTTGGTAATTGTGACGGGCACAAGTCCGGCAACTTCTTCAAGCACTACATGATCCAACCCACGCTTTTGGGCCAGATGCAGCGCGCAGCCAATGGTGGGGTGACCTGCAAAAGGGATTTCTGAAGTTGGGAAAAAGATGCGCACCTTAGCCGTGTTCGAAGTATCATCTGCCGTCTGCACAAAGATGGTTTCCGACAAGTTGAATTCACGCGCAATTGTTTGCATCTGCGCTGTGCTCAGATCGTCTGTGCCCTCAACAATGGCCAACGGATTGCCACTGAACGGGCGCTGCGTGAATACGTCGTAAGTCGTGAAGTCGAGAGTTGGCATCCGGTCCACCTTGTAGGGACGACCTAGCTGATCGTCCCGTACATTTGAATGGTTTTCGCCGGTGCGGGCAAGAGCGCTTCGATCCGCTCCAGCAAGTTGTGTTCGGGGCCCGTTTCGGGGCCGTCACAGTTTACCACAAGCAGCAAGTCATCCATCAGCGCGTCCCGCTCATGGGCGGGTGTCTCATGGGCGAGCAAACGCCCCAAAGCTTCGGTGTGGGGATATTCGCGTTCAAGCGTTTCACCGGATGCACGCAATTGCGCAGCGGCAATACCATTGAGACCCAGGCGGCGTTTTAGAACCTCATCAATCGTGGTTATCTCTGCCAAGTTGAGAGGGCCGTCGCTACGCGCAAGCCGCACCAGCAGTGCTGCAAGGGTCACGTGGTCGTCGAGTGCTGGTAAAACGGGTTCGGGTCGGGCCGGTCGTGAGACCACCCCAAGTATTCTGCCTATCATATCTGCTCCTAGCGCCGCGATTTTTCGCGATCATTACCTTAGCAATGGCCCAGAGGTGACGGTTTCCAAAGGGAAAAATGAAAAAGGCGAATCATGTCTTGGGGAGTGTTGCAAAAAAACGCGCCCTGCAGGTGCGGGACGCGTTTTAAATATTTCAACTAAGCAGGGCGGGTTTAGACGAGGCGCGAGGCCTCCTTTGCCGCTTTCACAAACCCTTCAAACAGGGGGTGCGGTGCGAAAGGCTTGGATTTCAGCTCCGGATGGAACTGTACGCCGATGAACCAAGGGTGGTCACGCCACTCAACGATTTCGGGCAGCGTGCCGTCTGGGGACATGCCCGAGAACAACAACCCACATTCTTCAAGCTGCTTGCGGTACTTCGTATCAACTTCATACCGGTGGCGGTGGCGCTCTTCGATGGATGTTGTGCCGTACACTTCGGCGACTTTAGATCCTTCGACCAGTGTTGCGTCATATGACCCCAAGCGCATGGTCCCGCCTTTATCATCATCTGCCTTGCGCTGAACTTTTGCGTTGCCCTGCACCCATTCTTTGAGGTGGTAGACAACCGGCTCAAACCGTTTTTTGCCTGCCTCATGGTCGAACTCTTCGGAACCGGCGTCCGCCAGCCCTGCCACATTTCGCGCGGCTTCAATGACAGCCATTTGCATACCAAGGCAAATCCCGAGGTAGGGAACTTTACGGGTGCGGGCGAATTCCGCCGCTTTGATTTTGCCTTCTGTGCCGCGCTCGCCAAAGCCGCCCGGAACCAAAATCGCATGGAACCCTTCGAGGTGTGGAGCAGGGTCTTCACGGTCGAATAGTTCTGCGTCGACCCATTCAATTTTGACCTTCACACGGTTGGCCATGCCACCGTGGGTTAGGGCTTCGTTGATTGATTTATAAGCGTCTTCCAGCTGAGTGTATTTGCCAACAATCGCGACTTTGACTTCGCCCTCTGGGTTATACACGCGATCAGCCACATCTTCCCAACGTTTTAGGTTGGGTTGCGGGGCAGGTGTAATGCCAAAGGCGTCCAATACTGCTTGGTCCATGCCTTCACGGTGATAGGCTAATGGGGCTTCGTAAATAGATTTAAGGTCTTGCGCCGCAATCACGCTCTCGGGGCGCACGTTGCAGAACAGGGCCAGCTTTTCACGCTCTTTTTCCGGGATTGGACCCTCCGAACGGCAAACCAGAATATCCGGTGCCAACCCGATTGAGCGAAGTTCCTTGACCGAGTGTTGGGTGGGCTTTGTTTTCAACTCGCCTGAGGCTTTGATGAACGGCAGTAACGTCAGGTGCATAAAGATACAGTCACCGCGTGGCTTATCGTTGGCAAACTGACGAATGGCCTCAAAGAAGGGCAGGCCTTCGATGTCCCCAACAGTGCCGCCGATCTCGCACAGCATGAAATCAACTTCATCATCACCAATGTCGATGAACTCTTTGATCTGGTTGGTTACATGGGGGATTACTTGGATTGTTTTGCCCAGATAATCTCCGCGCCGTTCTTTCTCGAGAACGGTTGAGTAAATCCGACCAGATGAGACGGAATCACTGTTGCGCGCCGCAACGCCGGTAAAGCGCTCATAATGGCCAAGGTCCAAATCGGTCTCTGCGCCGTCGTCCGTTACAAACACTTCACCGTGCTCAAACGGTGACATCGTGCCCGGATCGACATTGAGGTAGGGGTCCAGCTTACGCAGGCGGACAGTAAAGCCCCGCGACTGCAAAAGAGCGCCCAAAGCGGCAGATGCAAGGCCTTTGCCAAGCGAGGAAACAACACCACCTGTAATAAAAATAAACCGTGCCATGGTGTGAGATATCCCCGTGTTTTGTTGCATGCTCGGTGCAAAACAGCACCTCAGATGCGCTGTATCACGGGATTTAATCCTATCAGGATTCGGACGAGGCGCGCAACCGGTCAAACGCAATATAGGGCGGAATTAATATCGCCAAATACTATAGATAGTGTAAGAAAGCCGCTTTTAGATCAGGTGTTTAGGCTGGCTTGTGTTGTGCCGGGTTATTTAGTCAGCACGCGGTGTTGCTGGCTCATCCGCGGATGGTGGTAGCAAGTCCGCGCCCGCCGGGGCCACAGGTGCTGTCTCTGCAGAAGGAGGTGCCAATTGATCCACCACAGAGCTGCCGTTGCCATCAAGGGATGTCAAAACTGTCATTAGCAATGCGACTGTCATGAAAGCAATTCCCAAAATCCACGTCACTTTTGACAAGGCCGATGCTGCCGAGCGGCCGGTCATAACGCCGCCACCGCCGCCACCACTGCCCATGCCAAGGCCGCCGCCTTCAGACCGTTGAAGCAGCACAACGCCGATCAAAGCCAAAGCTAGCAACAACAAAACAATCAGCAGTACGTTTTCCATGGGGACGCTCGTTTATCAAAGGTTGGCCGGTATGTAGTGGGAACGGCCCAATGTCGCAAGGTCCGAATGTAGGGGATTTATCATTCATTTGGCGCTGCTGCCGAGGTAACTCTATCAGCTTTGAGGTTTGAGCGCGCCTTTCACCCTTTCCCCTGCCCTGCCTCTGTCTTATAGGGACCACGGTTTGATCTCTAGGCATGAAGGCAGAGCGCAATGGCAAACGTAGTGGTGGTTGGCGCCCAGTGGGGTGACGAAGGCAAAGGCAAGATCGTTGATTGGCTCTCAGAGCGCGCAGACGTCATTGCCCGCTTCCAAGGGGGCCACAATGCAGGTCACACGCTTGTTATTGATAGCAACGTCTACAAACTGCACGCGCTGCCATCCGGTGTGGTGCGTGGCGGCAAACTGTCCGTTATTGGGAATGGTGTTGTGCTGGACCCATGGCACTTGATGAAAGAGATCGAAACAGTCCGTGCCCAAGGTGTTGAAATCACGCCTGAGACATTGATGGTCGCTGAAAACACACCATTGATTTTGCCAATCCACGGCGAGCTTGATCGTGCCCGTGAAGAAGCTGCAAGCGCTGGCACCAAGATTGGTACAACAGGCCGCGGTATCGGGCCCGCATATGAAGATAAAGTTGGACGCCGTTCTGTTCGCGTAGCTGACCTAGCTGATGATGCGACACTTGTTGCGCGTGTTGACCGTGCGTTGCAGCACCACAACCCGCTGCGCAAAGGTTTGGGCATCGAGCCCGTAGACCGCGAAGCGCTGTTGAACGAGCTGCGCGCCATTGCGCCACAGCTTTTGCCGTACGCAGCACCGGTTTGGAAAGTGTTGAACGAGCGTAGCAAAGCCGGTCAGCGGATTTTGTTCGAAGGCGCCCAAGGCGCACTACTCGACATCGATTTCGGCACATACCCGTTTGTGACATCCTCCAATGTAATCGCAGGGCAGGCTGCGACGGGTACAGGTCTTGGGCCAACGGCGATTGACTTCGTTTTGGGCATCGTCAAAGCCTACACCACCCGTGTGGGTGAAGGGCCGTTCCCGACCGAGCTGGAAGATGCAGACGGCCAACGTCTTGGCGAGCGCGGCCATGAGTTCGGAACGACAACAGGACGCAAGCGTCGTTGTGGTTGGTTTGACGCGACCATCGTACGTCAGACCTGCGCCACGTCCGGCGTTTCTGGCATCGCGCTGACCAAGCTTGATGTTCTAGACGGTTTTGACACGCTCAAAATTTGCGTCGGTTATGACCTGGATGGCGAGCGTCTTGATTACCTGCCAACAGCTGCGGACCAACAAGCGCGCGTGACACCGATCTATGAAGAGATTGAAGGCTGGCAAGATAGCACCGCTGGTGCAAAGTCATGGGCCGATTTGCCTGCTGCGGCCATCAAATATGTCCGTCGGATCGAAGAGTTGATCAACTGCCCCGTCGCCCTAGTTTCCACTTCACCAGAGCGCGAAGACACCATTCTCGTGACAGACCCCTTTGCGGACTAAGAAATTCGCACGTTAACACTTCCGGAGGCAACCAATGGCGCTAAGCCACAAAGCAAAGAGACGTTGGTCACTGTTTATCCTGATTTTTGGGGTGCCGATTTACATCGTTATGGCGGTGACACTCATTGATCTGCTCCGGGACATGATGGGACGGCCCTCCATTTTGGTCGAGCTGGGAGTATTTGTCGTACTTGGTGTTTTGTGGGCTTTCCCGCTGAAGGCGATCTTCAAAGGGGTTGGGCAAGCTGATCCGAATGCGCCACCGGAAGATGAACAGCACTGATTGAAAAAAAGCGGCCCCAAATTTAGGGGCCGCTTTTTTGTTTCTGCTCACCGAGTCTTTCAACCAAATGGCGTTATCAAGCCTCGCGCCGCAGGGGGGCGAAATCTTGGTTGGGATTGAACCGGCTGGTTTCTTGAACCACGAACTGCCCTGGTTTTTGTTTTTGGAACTTACCTTGGCGCAATAACTGTCCGAACGAGCGTAACCCATCCTCGCGACTAAATCCGTCGTCACTTACGCTGCTTGCTTTTGACATGACTTGTGGGCGCGAGAACGTCGGCTGCCCTTCAACCACTGCAAGGTAAACTGCCGCTGCCTCAAGCAAATCAGGAAGCCCATGTGCGCCCATTTGGGCAGCGAACTCTGAAAAGCTTTCGGCCTGAAATGCCGGAATTGTAGTCGTCGGGCTTATTGCTGCCTTGGGCGGGGCCGTCTGCGGATTGGCAGCGGAGTTTTGCTGCGCAACCGGCTTTGCCCCGCGAACAACACGGCGCGGGCGGACAGGACGCACAGGGAGTGTCGTATCCTCATCTTGCATCTCAGGTTCCGGTGCTTGCGGGATGTCTACACGTTGCTCGGCCACCAACTTAAGCGGGGCTGCGGGCGCTGGGCGCACGGCGTCGGCCAAATCTGCACGGTACTCATCCGTCTGATCAGCATTGCCATTTCCAAAGCCCGCGGCGAGGTCAGCTGCTTTTGATGCAACCGCTGCTTTCAGGTGCGCAATAGCGTTTTGCTTGCGGCCTGTTTCGGCGGTGGCCAACTCGCGGTCCGCTTGCTGCATCAAGCGCTCCATATCAATTGGCGCGTCTTCCCGGGTCTGGGCAGCTGCGTCTTTGCGCGCATCGACCTCCGCCTCGGCAAGCATCGCTGCAAGAGCGTCTGCTGCGTCATCTTTTTCGGCGGTGGCGGCTTCGTCAGGCGTGTCAGCTGCAAGTTCAGGAGCGCGTGGGTCCTTTGCGCGCGCTTCAGTTTCCGGCTTAGATTTTGGGGTGAATTCTGGGGCGGTCGGTTCTGCCAGGTTTTGCACTTCGCCCTCGGCAGCAAGCGCCGCCGCGAGTTCGGCTTGCAAATCCGCTTCATCCTCGGGGCTTAGGGAAGAGGGTGTTGTGAGCATAATTTGCGGGTTGTCTGTCGCGGTGTCTGTTGTCTCCACGTCAGTTTCGTCCTCTGCATCGAGAGGGTTATCCATCAGATCATCATCGTCTTGGGCGCTCTCATCTGCTGGGCTGGCGGCTTCAACCTTACTGTCCTGCGGGACTTCGTTTTCTTCCCGTTCATCGCTTTCGTCGTCGAACAGTTCTTCCAACTCGCCGCTGTCCAATGCGCGCTCAAGATCTGCTTTTTTGACTTTGATGACCCGTGCAACGGGGCTGGTTGCGGCCTCAACTTTGGGGGCGGGCGCAACTGCGTCGTTGGCCTCATCGTTTTCGACAGTTGAGATGAAGCTATCGATATCGAAATCGTCCGCAGCTAAGTCTGTTTCGGTGTCAGTCGGTGCTTCAACTGGTATGACGGGGGCAGCGTTATCCGTTGTTGGGGCGTCATCTTTGGTATGCAAATCCGCAAAGGCCGTGTCGATACTACGTTCTGCATCGGCGTGCTGGTCTTCGATAAATTCACTGGGATTGGGTGCAATCGCAGAAGTGTTTGGTGCTGCGCTGCGCATGGCCTCGGTTTTGGTCGCTGCAGATGATTGGACCGCTGACCTGATGCGCTTGAGCTTTTCGGCAGCACTTGCAACGCCACGATCAGTCTGTGATTGGGCGCTTGCTGTGGCTGTATTTGGCACCATCGCCGCGTTTTGCGGGCCGCTTACGTCGGGCTGTACGGCGGGTGCGGGGGCAGGGCTGCTCGGGCTGGCGCTGAGTTTGACGTCATTGCCTTCAATGCGACCAATCACGCGCCGCTCAATTTCACGCTCTGCAATACGGGCCAGCATCTCGGCGTCTGGTACGGGTGGTTCTGCGCCAAAGTAGCGGTCATCAGCCGCAAGGTCGCGGAAATACTCCGCAATCGCTTTCATCGCATTGAAGGAGTAGTCGAACCCCTCAAGCGTGCATGAAAACGTCCCATATGAGACTGTTAGAATTTTATTTGGCCCTACCATGGCGTACTCGCTTTCTTTGTAATCCAGCGGGGAACGGTTTAACGTGATACATGTGTCAAATTTGAACAATGCCGCGTTGATGGCGGTATTATTTCAAGGCAGAATTGTGATCTGTTTCCAACTCAGGCAGTAATGTTAAATGTCCAAAGCAATTGTTTCACAAAACGCACCGGTTTTACTTGTTGGTGGTGGTACGACTCACCGCGATGATTGGTCTTTAGCGTCTAGGTGTGGTTGCGTTGTGGCGGTGGATGGCGGGGCGGATGCAGCCTTGGGCAATCGCGTGACACCTGATTTTGTGATCGGCGATTTGGACAGTATCAGCGGAACCGCCCATGACAAACTCGCGGATCGGGTCATTGCAGTGTCCGAACAAGACACAACGGATTTTGACAAAGCGCTGCGCAATATCGATGCGCCGCTTATCTATGCCATCGGGTTTACGGGCGCGCGCATGGATCACAGCCTTGCTGTTCTTAGCGGCCTTGTAAAAGCATCCAAGTCCCGCTGCATTGTGGTGGGCGAGGTCGATACGGTTTGTCTTGCGCCCGCACGTCTTGATTTTAGGGATGTGACTGCGCAAACGCGGGTTTCACTGTTTCCGATGGGACCCGCACGGGCAACCTCGACTGGGCTGAAGTGGGCGCTTGATGGCATTCGTTTCAGTCCCGACAGCGCAATTGGCACCTCGAACGAGGCTTTGGGCGGCGCCCTTACAATCGAAACATACGATCCCAAAATGTTGCTTATTTTGCCCCGCACGCTGATCTACGTGCTGACGGATGCACTACGTGCCGCACCCAGCTGGTAGGTGGCTAAATGCGGGCTGTGTTCAGCAGTTCGGAATATTGACGGCCAGACCGCCGAGAGACGTTTCTTTATATTTCTCTGACATATCCGCACCCGTCTGGCGCATGGTCTCGATCGCCGCATCAAGCGGGACTAGGTGTGTGCCGTCGCCGCGCATCGATAGTGATGCCGCAGACACGGCCTTGATCGCGCCAAGGCCATTACGCTCAATGCAGGGCACCTGAACCAAGCCGCGCACCGGATCGCAGGTCATGCCCAAGTGATGCTCAAGTGCGATTTCTGCGGCGTTTTCGATTTGCTCAGTCGTGCCACCTAAAACAGCCGTCAGGCCAGCGGCGGCCATTGCGGCGGCGCTACCTACTTCGGCCTGACAGCCCGCTTCTGCGCCCGAAATTGACGCATTGAATTTCACCAAACCGCCAATCGCCGCAGCGGTCAGCAAAAATTCCGGTACGCGGCTGACAGATGCGCCAGGCACGTGATCGAGGTAGTAGCGTATGGTTGCCGGCACAACGCCGGCGGCCCCATTAGTGGGCGCTGTGACCACCTGTCCACCGGCCGCGTTTTCTTCATTCACGGCCATTGCATAAACGCTCATCCAGTCGTTAATCGTGTGCGGCGCATTCAGGTTCATCCCGCGTTCGGCTAATAATTTCTCATGGATATTTTTGGCGCGTCGTTTCACAGATAAACCACCGGGCAAGATGCCGTCACGGGCAAGCCCGCGATCAATACAGTCATTCATAACGTCCCAAAGGCGCGTAAGGCCTGCTTCAAGGTCCGCGCGGGGGCGGCGCGAAAGCTCATTGGCCTCTTTCATTTGGGCGATGGTTTTGCCCGATTGCGCGGACATTTCCATCATCTCGTTGGCGGATTTGAACGGGTAGGGCACGGGCGCGCCTTCTTCGGTCGCAGCACCACTTGCAAGCTCTTCTTCGGTGAGAACAAATCCACCGCCAATAGAGTAAAAGACCTGCGACAAGATAATATCGCCTTGCGCATCGGTAGCTTGCAGGCGCATTCCGTTGGCGTGACCTGTCAGGCGGGTATCATAATCAAAGATCAGGTCTGCAGCAGGATCAAAATGCAAACTGGGCAGGCCATCATTGATGACTTCCTTGTCCGCGTTGATCGCCGTAAGGGCGGCCTCGGCTTTGGCCTCGTCGTAAGTGTCAGGCAAAAAGCCCGCCAGCCCAAGAATGGTCGCGCGGTCTGTTGCGTGACCTGCGCCCGTAAAGGCAAGTGAGCCGTGCAAAGAGGCCTTAAGCCCGTGGGCTGTGAACGGGGCCGAGCGCAGCATATCCAAAAAGCGCGCAGCAGCAACCATCGGTCCCATTGTGTGAGACGACGATGGGCCGATGCCCACTTTGAACATATCAAAGACAGATAAAAACATATGTTAACTGATACTGTCTTAGGGGCGGGGCGGACGTCTGATTGCGACGTTTCAAAGGGCCATTCGGTCAGAGGCGTAGGGCTTGGGTCAAGCGCGACGCAGACTTGTTGAATGCTGTGCACAAAACCCTCTCGCACCTTTGGCCGATGCGATTTATAGACGGCGCAACAGCAAAGATAAGGAGCACTGCCATGCCCGCTGAATTGTCACCCATCGAAAAGGCCAAATTTGTCTCGGCCAAGCGCGCGAGTGATTTCGTTGAAACCGGAATGCGTGTCGGTCTGGGGACCGGATCAACTGCGGCGTGGATGGTGCGTTGCCTTGGAGAGCGCGTGAAAAACGACGGTCTGAAAATTAAGGGCGTGCCCACATCAAGCAGAACCGCAGCACTTGCCCAAAGTCTGGGCATTGAAGTGGTCACCCTTGACGAGGCCAAGTGGTTGGACCTGACCATCGACGGTGCGGATGAATATGATGCGGACCTAAGCCTTATCAAAGGGGGTGGTGGCGCGCATTTGCAGGAAAAAGTTGTGGCCACGGCCAGCGACCGCATGATCGTGATTGCGGATGCAGCCAAGAAAGTAGACACCCTTGGCGCGTTTCCACTGCCGCTTGAGGTGATCCCGTTCGGCTGGCAAACCACAAAAACCCTTGTGGAAGAAACGCTGGTTGGCATGGATGTTTTGGGTCGCACAACTGCGCTACGGATGAATGGTGACGCGCCGTTCGTAACGGATGAGGGCAACCACATTCTTGATCTGCATCTTGAGCGCATTGGCAATCCCCGCCAGTTGAGCCTTGTGATGAACCAAATTCCGGGCGTTGTGGAAAACGGGCTATTTATCGATATTTGTAATGTCGTTGTCGTGGGGCACGGTGATGGCCGCGTTGAGGTGACAGACATTTCCAACGGCACCGTTGAACATGACAGCGTCGATCTGATGGAGCATGAAAACCTGTTTGCCGATTTGGGCTGATTGTTAGGCCCATTCGGAAATAACGGGATGCATGGCGCGCTCTCAACTCTGTGATCGATGGGGCGCGCGGCTTGCGCTTGCCAAGCGGCCGTGTGCACACTGGTGCAAGACATGAAATGAAAACGCGCAGGTGGTGACACTGCTTGCGTGTTACTGAACAAAAAGAAAAGGGCCGTCGAATGGCATATGATTTTGACTTGTTTGTCATTGGTGGCGGTTCTGGCGGCGTGCGTGCAGCGCGGGTTGCGGCGGCAACAGGTGCCAAAGTGGCTTTGGCCGAAGGGTCTCGGTTGGGCGGCACATGTGTGATCCGCGGGTGCGTGCCCAAAAAGCTGATGGTCTTTGCATCAGAGTACCCCGAAACGTTTGAAGCCGCTCGCAATTATGGTTGGGATGTGATCACTGGTGATTTCAACTGGGGCACGTTTCATGGCAAATTAGTTGCCGAGTTGGATCGCCTTGAGGGCATTTACCGCCGCTTGTTGGACAATTCTGATGTTAAAATCTTTGACGCTTTTGCAAAGCTTGTGGATCCGCACACAGTTGAGTTGAATGATGGTGAACGTGTCACGGCAAAGACTATTTTGATCGCAACCGGCGGTACGCCAACGCGGCCTGATATTGCTGGCGCCGAATTAGGCATTGTCAGCGACGATATTTTTCATGTTGAGGCATTACCCAAGACGATGCTGATCATCGGCGGCGGTTATATCGCGTCTGAATTTGCAGGCATTATGAACGGCCTCGGTGTGAAGGTCAGCCAGTGGTATCGCGGCGAGCAAATCTTGCGCGGCTTTGATGAAGAAGCGCGCAACTTTGTGGCGGAAGGAATGCGCGAGAAAGGCGTTGATTTGGTCACCGGTGCGAATGCTGCATCGCTTGAGAAAACCGATGCGGGAATTTTCGTCAAAGGCACCCACGGTATTGATGCGACGTTTGATGTGGTGATGTTTGCAACGGGGCGCCGGCCCTTGACCGATAACTTGGGTCTTGATGCGGCAGGGGTTGCTACGGGCTCAAGCGGTCAGATTACAGTTGATAAGTTTTCACGCACCAGTGTTGAAAATATTTATGCGGTAGGTGACGTCACAAAGCGTGTTGAGTTAACGCCAGTCGCGATCCGCGAAGGCATGGCGTTTGTGGAAACCGTGTTTAATGACAACCCAACTGCCGTAGATCACGAGTTGATCCCATCGGCGATCTTTACACAGCCCGAGATGGGCACAGTTGGCCTGTCAGAGGAAGATGCGGCCAAGAAAGAGCCGATTGAGGTCTACTCGACCTCGTTCCGTCCGATGCAAACCGCGTTCGCGGAAGGGCAGGGCAAAGTTCTAATGAAACTGGTGGTTTCCAAGGCAACGCAGGTTGTTTTGGGCTGTCATATTGTCGCGCCTCACGCGGGTGAGTTGATCCAGCTAGCAGGTATTGCCGTGAAAATGGGCGCCACAAAAGAGCAGTTTGACCAAACATGCGCCGTTCACCCGACCATGTCGGAAGAACTGGTGACAATGAAAACGCCTGTGCGCAGCACTTGATCGGTGGAAGTTGCTTGAAATCACGCCACAATCGCCCACATAGAGTGGCATACCGACCCATTACTTAACGAAGAGAGCTTTTCATACATGGCTGGAAATAACGGCGGCCCTTGGGGTGGCGGAGGCGGAAATCGCGGCGGCGACGACCGTGGACAGGGAAATGACGGAAACCGTGGGAACGGTGGACGGCGTCCAAACGAGGGCGCGCAGATCCCGGAAATTGATGAGCTGATGAAAAAAGGCCAAGAGCAGTTGCGCGTCCTGATGGGTGGCAAAGGCGGCGGCACTGGTTCAGGCGGCAACGGCACCGGAGGCGGTGGGCCTATGCTAACCCGCGGTACGTTTGGCCTTGCCGCGTTGGCTGGTTTGGTTTTGTGGGGCATGGCATCGTTTTACACTGTCCGTCCTGAACAACAGTCAGTTGAGCTTTTCTTGGGTGAATTCCGCGGTGTTGGCACCGAAGGTCTGAACTTTGCTCCGTGGCCGTTTGTGACAGCCGAAGTGTTCAACGTGACCACAAACCGCACCGAAGACATTGGCGTTGGTCGTGGTACAAACGGCGACAACGGCTTGATGCTGACGACTGATGAAAACATCGTCGATATTGACTTCCAAGTGGTTTGGAACATCAAGAACGCGCAAGATTTCTTGTTCAGCTTGGCTAATCCGCGCCAATCAGTCGTTTCAATCTCGGAAGCAGCAATGCGCGAAGTTATCGCACAGTCTGAGCTTGCGCCGATCTTGAACCGTGACCGTGCAGCGATTGAAGCCGAGGTACGTACCCGTATCCAAGGCACCCTTGATGACCGCGACAGTGGTATCAACATTGTGCGTGTCAACTTCAACAAAGTGGACCCGCCAAGCCAGCAGGTCGCCCTGACTGACAACGACGGCAACACCCGGAATGTCAGCGTTATTGACGCTTTCCGCGATGTTCAGGCCGCCGAACAAGAGCGTGACCGTGTTGAGCGTCAAGCGGACGCCTATGCAAACGCACGCCTTGCGGATGCACGTGGTGAATCTGCGCGTGTCCTAGAGGAAGCTGAAGCGTACCGCGCGCGCCAAGTGAACGGCGCCATCGGTGAGGCATCACGCTTCTCATCCGTTTTGACTGAATACGCGCAAGCCCCCGATGTGACCCGCACCCGTCTTTACCTTGAGACGATGGAACGCGTTTTGGGCGACGTGGACAAGATCATTCTTGAAGACACCAGCAGCGGCGGTGGGCAGGGCGTCGTGCCTTACCTGCCTCTCAATGACCTGCGCCGTGGAGGATCAAACTAATGCGTAAGAACATTTATATCTTGCCAATTCTCGTGATCGTCGTGGCAACGGCCCTTTCGTCGATCTTCATTGTTGATGAACGTAACAAAGCACTCGTGCTGCGGTTCGGTCAGATCGTGAACGTGGTTGAAGAGCCAGGTTTGGGCTTCAAAGTGCCACTTCTTGATGAAGTCGTGCGCTACGAAGATCGTATTTTGTCGCTGCAAACACCCACAATCGAGGTCACCCCCGCGGATGACCGTCGTTTGGAGGTAGATGCGTTCGTTCTCTACCGGATTGCTGACATCATCCAGTTCCGCCAAGCGGTTTCATTTGGCGGCCTGCGTGAAGCAGAAGCACAGCTTGAAAACATTCTCGACGGTCAGATCCGTGCAGTTTTGGGTTCAGAAGGTGTTACGTCGAACACTATTCTGTCACCTGAACGGAGTGCCTTGATGGAAAACATCCGCGTTCAAGCTGCCGCACGTGCGGATGCTTTGGGTCTTGCGGTTGTTGAAGTGCGCCTGCGCCAGACTAACCTGCCTGAGCAGAACTTTGACGCGACACTGCAACGTATGATCGCCGAGCGTGACCGTGAAGCAACCGATGAACGTGCCCGTGGCCGTGAGGCCGCATCACGTGTGCGTGCGCTTGCCGACCGTACATACGATGAGATCATTGCTGAAGCGACACGTGATGCGCGGATCATTGAAGGTGAAGCAGATGCGGAACGTAACCGCATCTTTGCAGAAGCCTATACGAAGGACCCGGAGTTCTTTGAATTCTACCGCTCGCTTGCCGCTTATGAAGAAGCAATCAAGGGCAGCAATTCTACCCTCGTGTTGTCGCCCGATAGTGAGTTTTTCAATTACCTGCGCTCCGACACGGGCGCATCGGCAAACTAAGGCGAACGCCTCGTGTTTGTTGATTTAACATTGGCCCAGCTCCTTCTTTTGGGGCTGGGCCTTTTGCTTTTTGTGGAGGGGCTCGTCTATGCGCTCTTTCCCAAAATAGTAGAGCAACTTTTAGAGGCGCTGCGCGACACACCCCTTGAAGCACGCCGGTTGATTGGACTTCTTTCCATGCTTAGTGGCCTTGGGTTGTTGTGGTTTTTATCGTGACAATAGCGGGTGTTGCGCGGCGTAAATCCGCGCAACAATAGTCACAGCACCGTTATATCCGGCCCAAAGACTTGGCCATTTGCGCAAACGTCCCTACTTCTAAGTTCACAGCGGGAACGGTCCCCGCGTTTGATGCAATCTGACCTATGCAAAACATGCAGTCGAACGAGGAGTTTACATTGCAGTATTTGGCGAAAAACCTTCCTAGCCGCAGACAGCCTGCCCGAAGTGCTGTCAAAGTAGCGACCCAACCAAAAATGTCTCTGCCGATGTTTGCTGTCGCCCTGACGGCCTTGTTGGCGTTCTGCGCAATTGTGTTGGCGTCGGTGCCAGCAAATGCCCGCAGCGCCCCTGCAAGTTTTGCGGATTTGGCGGAGAAAATCAGCCCAGCAGTGGTCAACATCACCACGTCCACAGTTATCGCGGGCCGGACCGGTCCCCAAGGGATCGTGCCTGAGGGCTCGCCTTTTGAAGAGTTCTTCAACAACCGTCCCCGCAATAACGGACCCCGCCGCTCGTCCGCGTTGGGATCTGGCTTTGTGATTTCCGAGGACGGTTTCATTGTCACCAACAATCACGTCATTGAGGGCGCTGATGAAATCCAGATTGAATTTTTCCCCGGCGAAGGCCAGCCGACCGAGTTGTTGAACGCAGAACTGATCGGGACAGATAAAAACACTGATATCGCCCTTCTGAAAGTTGATGCAGATACGCCACTGCGCCATGTGCCGTTTGGGGACAGTAATATCGCGCGTGTGGGTGATTGGGTGCTTGCGATGGGTAACCCGCTTGGGCAGGGGTTCTCGGTTTCTGCGGGCATTATTTCTGCGCGCAACCGTGCCCTTCAGGGAAGTTATGACGACTACATCCAGACAGATGCGGCGATCAACCGTGGCAATTCGGGCGGACCATTGTTCAACATGGACGGCGAAGTGATTGGCGTGAACACAGCGATCCTGTCGCCCAACGGTGGGTCAATCGGGATCGGTTTTGCGATGTCTTCTGACGTTGTCACCCGCGTTGTGGCGCAACTGAAAGAATACGGCGAAACCCGTCGTGGCTGGTTGGGTGTGCGTATCCAAGACATCGCGCCTGATATGGTTTCTGCGATCGAAGGTCTTGAAAATGAGAAAGGTGCGCTTGTCACGGATGTACCAGATGGCCCTGCTAAGAACGCTGGTATTCAAGCAGGCGACGTTATTCTAAATTTTGACGGCGATGACGTTGAGGACACCCGTGGCCTTGTGCGCCGTGTCGGTAACACCGATGTGGACAAGACGGTGCGCGTGGTTGTGCTGCGCGACGGTAGCCGTGAAACGCTGCGTGTTACTTTGGGCCGTCGTGAGGCGGCGGAAGCGGCTAGCGCATCTGGCGATGATACACCGCAAGAGCCAGACAGCTTGGACATTCTCGGCATGACTTTGTCAGAACTGAGTGATGATATGCGTCAAGAGCTTGGACTAAACGAAGGTGCGGCGGGTCTGGCTGTTGTTGATCTTGATGAGGCGTCTGAGGCGTTTTCAAAGGGACTACGTGCGGGCGATGTGATCACCGAGGCTGGGCAAGAAAAGCTCGAGACTGTTGGTGATTTTGAAGACCGTGTCGCAGATGCACGCGATGCTGGGCGGACGTCACTACTGCTTCTCATCCGTCGTGATGGGCAGCCTCGCTTTTTGGCGTTGTCCCTAGACGACTAATCATCGCACGATGTGAAAAATCCAAAAGGCGCGTCAATTTCTGGCGCGCCTTTTTCACTGGTTTATGGATCACCGTAGTTCGCGTTTAATTGGGGCGAGCCCCAACTGCCGCGCGGCGGCAGTGGACAAAAGCGCGCTATCAAGGCCCTGCGCTTTTTGATAGCGCCGGATCGCCATGCGTGTCCTAAGATCCAGACCGCCTGTGATTGCGCCTGAGTAAATGTCGCGTGCCGCTAAGGCGCGCTGGACTGAAGAAACAAACGTCGGGGTTAGTTCGTCACTACATAGGGCTTCAAACCACAGCTCTTTGCGTTCCGTTACAATCCGCTGCAATGTTTCAGAGCGATACATCGGCGGTGACAGCACAGTTCCATCGCTGCTGAGTTGTGCGGGTTGCACCAGAATTTGCTGGGTCACAGTTTCTACCACAGCGGGGCTCACATCGCGGCCATAGCAAATCCCATCTTCGGCGTTGGGTGGCCCAATGCCAAACGCAGCCGTAGCTTGGTCTGCGCGAATGGGTTGTTCAACGGGCGTGCAGGCCGCAGAAATAGCAAGTACTCCAAGGCCCAGAATTTTGGGCAATTTGTTGAAGTGACAAAGACGCATTTGGGGTCCTGACGGCTAAATCCGAGATAAATCTTGGCACATGATAAGGTAATCTGCGGCCTCATCGCAAACCCTATGACCTTCGCTCTAGAAAAACTCTCAACGCGCCGCTACATCTTACGCCAGATATTTAAACTGGAGGCCATCTCATGGCGAAAATTACCTATATTGAATTTGGCGGCACCGAGCATGTTGTCGAAGTTTCGAACGGCCTTACGGTTATGGAAGGTGCGCGCGATAACAACATTCCGGGCATCGAAGCGGATTGTGGTGGCGCGTGTGCGTGTTCCACATGCCACGTGTATGTGGACCCTGCATGGGCTGATAAGTTGCCTGCTTTGGACGGCATGGAAGAAGATATGCTTGATTTTGCGTTTGAAGCAAAACCGGGTCAGTCACGCTTGACCTGTCAATTGAAAGTGACTGACGAGCTGGACGGGCTGATTGTCCGGATGCCTGAAAAGCAAGTTTAATGATTTGGCGCGCCGCTTGGTTGGTCGCGACGCTTGTCTGCTTAGCGGGCGGTGGCGCGGCTCAGACAATCCAAGCGGCGCGCTTTACCGACCCCACAACACGCTACGCGCATGGGGTGCTTGGGGATGCGGTTGAATACGGTGGCTTGCAGATCACCGTTTTATCGAGCAGCTGTAAGCGCATCATTCGCAGTATTATGTTACCCGTCAGTCATGTGTTTGAAGACATTGCCCCACGGCTTTGGGATGTAACCGGAGACGGTTTACCTGAGGTTGTAGTGATTGAGACTGATGTCGCACGCGGTGCGGCGCTTGCGATTTATGGCCCCAATGGCAAACTGGCTGAGACGCCTCATATCGGGCGCACGAACAGGTGGCTTGCCCCAATTGGTTCGGCTGATTTGGACGGCGACGGAATAATCGAGATTGCTTATATTGACCGCCCGCATTTGGCCAAAGAGCTGCGAGTTTGGTCGTTTGTGAACGGTGATCTTCGCCCGTTGGCGCGCGCGTCGGGGCTGACCAATCACCGCATCGGCGAAGACTTTATTTCCGGTGCGTTGATCCAGTGTAATGACATTCCTACGATCATTACCGCAAACGCAGATTGGTCACGTCGCATGGGGACTGTGCTTCAGGCGGGCACGCTTATTAGTCGTGATTTGGGCCCATTTGCTGGGCGCAAAAGTCTTGAACGCTGTTAAATTATGATGCGCCTTAAAGGGCGCGCCAACCGATATCGCTCCGGCTGAACCCTTCAGGCCAATCGATTTTATCCAGCATTGCGTAAGCCGCTTTGTGAGCCTCGGCCAATGTCGCGCCGCGCGCTGTGATGTTCAGCACCCGTCCACCGTTGGAGACAATCGCACCGTCTTTCTGTGCGGTTCCAGCGTGGAAACACATTTGCGTGCTGCTTTCAGGTAGGGCGTCTAGGCCGCGAATTTCTGTGCTTTTGGTATAATCGCCCGGATAGCCATTTGCGGCCATCACGATGGTCATTGCGTGGTCGTTGGCCCAGTTGACCTGTGCCGATGAAAGCGTGCCATCGGCACAAGCCAGCATCAAATCCAGTGCTTGCGCCCCAAGTCGCATCATCAATACCTGACATTCCGGGTCCCCAAAGCGCGCATTATATTCAACCAATCGCGGCTGGCCGTCTTTGATCATCAGGCCCGCATAAAGCACCCCTTGGTAAGGCGTTCCACGTCTCGCCATTTCGGCGACACAGGGTTTGATGATCGTCTCCATCGCCAGCGCTTCAACAGATGCGGACAATACAGGCGCTGGCGAGTAGGCGCCCATGCCGCCAGTGTTCGGGCCAGTATCCCCGTCGCCTACGCGTTTATGATCCTGCGCAGTGCCCACGCTCAGCACGTTTTCACCATCACAAAGCACGAATAGAGAGCCTTCTTCGCCCTCCATGAATTCTTCGATCACGACCTCGGCACCCGCACCGCCAAATGCACCACTGAACATATCATCAATCGCATCAAGGGCTTCGGCCTCGGTCATTGCGACAATCACGCCTTTACCTGCCGCAAGCCCATCAGCTTTGACCACGATAGGGGCACCATTCTCGCGGATGTAATCTTTGGCCGGTGCTGCGCTGTCAAAACGTGCATAGGCCGCTGTAGGTGCGTCACATGCATCGCATAACTCTTTGGTAAAGGCTTTGGACGCTTCCAGCTTTGCCGCTTCTTGAGAGGGGCCAAAGGTCAAGATACCTGCCGCGCGTAAGCTGTCACCCACACCCGCCGCAAGAGGTGCTTCGGGGCCGATGATGACAAAATCAATACTGTGATCTGTGGCAAATTGCACAACCGAAGGGCCGTCGTTGATATCAAAGTTGGCGCATTCGGCGATCTGTGCGATGCCGGCGTTGCCGGGGGCCACAATCAGGCGGTCACATTTGGGGTTTTGCTTTACGGCCCACGCCAACGCATGCTCACGTCCGCCGCTTCCCAGAATAAGAATGTTCATCGCGCAGTTCCCCTTGGCCTTGGTTTGCGTGCGTTCTAAGCTGGTGTGAAGTGATGCACAAGGAACGGCCTGTGATGGATTTGATCGACGACCCCCGTAGCGGTGAAAACGCACCAGAATTTAGCGTTTCCGAAATTTCGGGCGCGGTCAAAAAGACGGTTGAGGGTGCGTTTGGGCATGTGCGCGTCAAAGGCGAGGTGGGCCGTGTGATGCATGCGCGCTCAGGACATCTTTATTTTGACATCAAAGACGACCGCACCGTGCTTGGCTGTACCACTTGGAAAGCCCAAGTCGCGCGCCTGAACGTGATCCCCGAAGAGGGTATGGAAATTGTGGCCACTGGCCGGCTTACGACATTTCCGAACCAGTCAAAGTATCAGATGAACGTTCAAGACGTTAGCGTGGCCGGTGTTGGTGCGTTGATGGCCATGCTTGAAAAGCGCAAGACCAAGCTGGCCGCTGAGGGGCTTTTTGATCCCGCGCGCAAAAGCAATATTCCATTTTTGCCAGATGTTATCGGGGTTGTGACCTCGCCAACCGGTGCTGTCATACGTGATATTCTGCACCGGTTGCGTGACCGGTTTCCACGCAAAGTGCTGGTCTGGCCTGTGGCCGTTCAGGGTGCGAATTGTGCCGCTGAAGTGACCCGTGCGATCGAGGGGTTCAACGCCATGACGCCCGGTGGCGCGCTTCCGCGGCCTGACGTTTTGATTGTTGCACGTGGTGGTGGCAGCATTGAGGACCTGTGGGGATTTAATGAGGAAAAT
Source organism: Nereida sp. NH-UV-3 (assembly GCF_042939535.1). NCBI lineage: Bacteria > Pseudomonadati > Pseudomonadota > Alphaproteobacteria > Rhodobacterales > Roseobacteraceae > Nereida > Nereida sp. NH-UV-3. The sequence continues at coordinate 2,380,022 of NZ_CP132157.1, forward strand.
GTGGCGCGCGCGGCTGCGGCCAGTGATATTCCTCTCATCTCTGCTGTCGGGCACGAAACCGACACAACATTGATCGATTATGTTTCGGACAGGCGCGCGCCCACGCCAACGGCGGCGGCGGAAATGGCGGTGCCTGTACGCCTTGATATGCTGGCCTTTGTAAACGAATGCGGCGGGCGTTTGTCGCGCGGCCTTGCAAACGGGATGACGCGTCGTGCAGACCGCCTGCGTGATCTGGCCCGTGGCCTGCCGCGGCCCGAGCGGTTGACCGAAGACCAGCGCCAACGTTTGGATGCGGCCTCTGACAGATTGGATGGCGCGCTGAACCGTTTTGTCAGTACCAAACGGGTTGCTCTGGCTGATGTTGCTGGTGGCGTGCGCCCCACAGTGCTGAGCGCGCGGATCGCCGAAGCACGCAGGCGCACGGATGATCGCGCGCGCCAATTGGTGCCTGCATTGACGCGCAAAACGGAACGCCGCCGCGAAGCATTGGCAGGCGTAAGTGCGCGTTTGCGCCCTGCAGTGGTTGCAAGTGAAATCACCAGACAGCGCGAACGCACTGGGATGCTTGGCATCAAGATGAGCGGTGGCGCCACGCAACGCATTACAACTGCGCGTGCAACGCTTGATGGGCTTGAAAGACTGCGCAAAACATTGGGGTATGAGGCCACGTTGGAACGCGGCTTTGCTGTGGTGCGCAGCGCAGGTGCGGTCATTACGCAAGTGGATGATGCGCGCGCTTCTGATGCCTTGGAAATCCAGTTCAAAGATGGCCGCGTTTCACTGGGGTCCGCAACGGGATCGCGGGATGCTGAAGCGACTGTGAAAAAGCCATCTACTGCGCCCAAAAAACGGATCAAAAAGGATGACACCCCGCCCGAGCAAGGCACGCTGCTTTAGGTTTGCATGTTGTTGTGGGTGGTGCGGTTGGCGGTGTTGGCTGTTGCTTTGACACGCTCCGCGTCCGCTTGGCCCTGCTAAATGTCGCTTTTGCCCCTGACCGCAGTTTGTGAACGGGGCTACAAGAAAATAGATTTTTCGGGGGATGCGCAAAATGGCATTGGACAGCAAGGATATGGACGCGGGCAAAGGCGTTTGGAAATCGGGCAAAGGCAAGGGCCGCCGCCACACCAAAGGCCGTCAGCTTGATGATGCTGCGTGGGGCGAAGTGCAAAGCCTGCTTGACGGGAAATCCCGCGACCGTGATCTGTTGATCGAGCATTTACACTTGATCCAAGATAAATTCGGCTGCTTGTCCGCGGCGCACCTACGTGCCTTGGCCGAGGAGATGCGTTTGTCTATGGCCGAAGTTTATGAGGTGGCGACGTTTTATGCCCACTTTGATGTCGTCAAAGAAGGCGAGACCCCGCCGCCTGCGCTGACCATCCGAGTGTGTGACAGTCTTTCGTGCGAGCTTGCAGGCGCCCAAGCGTTGCAAGATGCGTTGGAGAAGGGACTGAATGCCGATGAAGTTCGCGTGGTGCGCGCGCCATGCATGGGACGGTGTGATACGGCACCGGTGCTTGAGCTGGGTCACAACCACATTGACCACGCTGATTTAGCCAAAGTCGAAGCGGCAATCGCGGCGGGTGACACACACGCCCATGTGCCTGGTTATGAGGCGTTAGATGCCTATCGCGCCGCCGGTGGTTACGACAGCCTGACATCACTGCGCCAAAGTGGCGATTGGGAAGTGGTACAAGAAAAAGTGCTGTCTTCCGGTTTGCGCGGCTTGGGTGGTGCTGGTTTTCCGTCGGGCAAAAAATGGGGTTTTGTGCGTGCAAACGCAGGACCGCGTTACTTGGCTGTAAATGGTGATGAGGGCGAACCCGGTACATTCAAAGACCGCTATTATCTTGAGCGTACACCGCATCTTTTCCTTGAGGGTATGTTGATCGCAGCTTGGGCTGTTGAGGCCGAGAAGGCGTTTATTTACATGCGTGACGAGTATCCTGCAGTGCTCGAAATATTGCGCCGTGAGATTGCGGCACTTGAGGATGCGGGTATCGTTGAGGCCGGCTATATTGACCTGCGCCGCGGTGCGGGTGCGTATATCTGCGGTGAGGAATCCGCGATGATTGAAAGCATCGAAGGCAAGCGCGGCATGCCACGGCACCGGCCTCCTTTTGTGGCTCAGGTTGGCATTTTTGGCCAGCCTACGCTGGTCCATAACGTGGAAACCCTGCATTGGGTCGCGCGCATCTGTCGTGAAGGCCCCGAGATTTTGAGCAGTGTTGAGAAGAATGGCCGCAAAGGGTTGCGCAGCTATTCTGTGTCGGGACGTGTGAAGAACGCGGGCGTTTATTTGCTGCCCGCTGGCTCAACCATCACGGATATCATCGAAGCAGCTGGCGGCATGGCTGACGGGCACGTTTTCAAAGCCTATCAACCGGGCGGGCCGTCTTCTGGGTTGTTGCCTGCTTCCATTCACGATGTGCCGCTTGATTTTGACACGTTGCAGCCGCTTGGCACCTTCATTGGCTCTGCTGCTGTAGTGGTGTTGTCAGATCAGGATCGTGCCCGTGATGCGGCGCTGAATATGCTGCGCTTTTTTGAAGATGAGTCCTGTGGTCAATGCACACCGTGCCGTGTGGGCTGCGAAAAGGCTGTAAAGCTGATGCAGGCCGATACGTGGGATCAGGGCCTTCTGACCGAGTTGAGCACCGCAATGGTCGATGCCTCAATTTGCGGTTTGGGACAAGCGGCGCCAAACCCGATCAAATTGGTCATGGAACACTTCAAAGACGAAATCTGAGTACTTCTGCAGGGCCAGTGCGCAAAATTACAGCGCGTCTGGCCCTTGCGGTGCAACGGGCATCTTTCAAAAGCGCTGCCAAAGGGTTAGATCACTAAGTGAACCCTTTTCGGAGAGCCGATTTGTCTTTTTTCAATAAGCTGAAATCCAAGCTTTTTAAGTCTTCCTCCAAACTTGAGGAGGGATTGGATGCGATTGTCGAGGATGGTGGCACGGTCGAAGAAGAACCGCAGTCCGACGTAGCCGTTGCGGCAGAGGCCGAGGCTGAAGTCCAAGTCCACGACGCGCCTGGATCGGAACCGGTTAGTGAACCAGAAAAAGCGGTGCCGGAGCAATCTGCGCCGGATGAGGCCGTGCGGGATGAGGTGGAGTTTGTCAACGAACCTGTTGACGTAGCCGCTAAAACCGAAACTCCTGAGCCTGAGCCTGAGCCTGAGCCTGAGCCTGTTGCGGCGCCCAAGGTCGAAATACCTGCTGCCCCACAAGAAAAACCAAGCTTTTTGGGCCGTGTCTTTGGCCGAAGCGCTAAGCAAACTGCCGCACGCAAACGTGTGCTCGACGACGATATGCTTGAACAGCTTGAGGAGTTATTGATCGCCTCAGATATGGGGGTTGATACGGCTCTGCGCGTCACCGCAAACATGGCTGAGGGCCGCATTGGTAAGCGCCTGTCGACCGCTGAGATCAAGTCCTTGCTTGCCGGTGAAGTGGCGCGGATCATGGAACCTGTCGCCAAACCTATGCCACTTTATGCTAAAAAGCCCCAAGTGGTTCTGGTCGTCGGCGTAAACGGGTCTGGCAAAACCACGACGATCGGCAAGCTGGCCCTTCAGTTCAAAAATGCAGGTAAAAAAGTGGTCATCGCCGCCGGTGATACGTTTCGCGCCGCTGCCGTTGAGCAATTGCAGGTCTGGGGTGAACGGGCTGATGTGCCGGTTTTGACCGCACCCGAAGGATCTGATCCGGCTTCGCTTGCGTTCGACGCAATGATCAAGGCCGAGGCAGATGGTGCTGATTTGTTGATGATAGATACGGCTGGTCGCTTGCAAAACCGCGCTGATTTGATGGAAGAGTTGTCAAAGATCGTGCGTGTCATTCGCAAGAAAGACCCTGATGCACCTCATAACACGGTGTTGGTGCTCGATGCGACCACGGGGCAAAATGCGGTGAACCAAGTTGAGATTTTCCAAAAACTGGCTGATGTATCCGGCCTTGTGATGACCAAACTGGACGGCACCGCAAAGGGTGGCGTTTTGGTTGCGCTTGCCGATAAGTTTGGCTTGCCCATTCATGCGATTGGCGTTGGTGAACAGATTGATGATTTATCCCCGTTTGACCCCGAAGAATTTGCGGCGGCCTTGACCGGCGCGGATGTTTAGAAGCGAAAAATAAATATGAGTGAATGGTTGGTCTCGCTGGAGGGAACAGAAGCGGGGCATCAACTTGCGCTTGTTCTTGCGCTGTCTGCGGCGTTCTTGCACGCGGTCTTTGGAGCGCTGCAAAAAGGGCGTTTTGATCCTTGGCTGTCGCGTGCGTCGATTGATGCCTGTTTGGTTGTTATTTCGCTGCCGGTCGCGCTGTTTTTGGTGCCGTGGCCCGAAGGTGGTGCGTGGTGGTTGATGGCCGGTGCAGTGGTTATCCACTTGATCTACAAAGTGCTGATCGCCATGGCCTACACACGCGGCGCCTACACAGTTGTCTACCCTGTGATGCGCGGCACGGGGCCGCTTTTTACTGTAATCGGCGCTTATTTGATTTTTGGTGAGGTCTTCACAATCGTTCAGTGGTTGGGCGTATTCACACTTGTGGCGGGTATTTTCGGACTGGCTGCGTACAACTTTTTCCGGCTTGATAGTGGCCGCGATACGCTAATCCCTGCTTTGTGGTTTGCAGTCTGCACGGGGCTTTTTGTAGCGATCTATACAACTTATGATGCTTACGCGATCCGTGCATTGCCTGATCCATTCACGTTCATCGCATGGTTTTTCTTACTCACATCGATGGATTTTCCGCTGTTGATGCTGTGGCGCTACCGTAAAGGAGACTGGCCTGATGTGCGAGGTTTGATGGGGCGCTCGGTGATGGGGGCATTTATTGCCTATGGCTCTTTTGGGGCGGTGATGTTGGCCACGCGCCTTGATAAAGTAGGCGAGGCGGCTGTGCTGCGCGAAACCTCAGCGGTTTTTGCGGCTTTCATTGGCTGGATATTTTTGAAAGAAACAGTCGGTCCAAGACGGATAGGCTTGATGGCGCTCATTGCGCTTGGTGCAGTTATTGTGGAAATGGGAGGCTAACAAATGGCCGGAAAACCAATCAATCCAATCGTCAAACAGGTGCTTGAGTTAGGGCCGACAATCGCGTTTTTCCTGATCTATCTTCGCATCAAAGACGACAGCTTTACGTTTGCGGGCACTGAATACTCGGGCTTTATCGTCTCCGCAGTGATTTTCATTCCAATCCTGCTAGCAGCAATGGGTACGCTTTGGGTGCTGACAGGTGAGTTGAGCAAGATGCAGGTCTTCACCGCCTTCATGGTTATTTTCTTCGGCGGGCTGACAGCGTGGTTCAACAACGAGACCTTCTTCAAGATGAAGACGACCATTGTTTACGGTGTCTTTGCAGTGCTTCTGGGCGGTGGGCTTTTGCGTGGGCGCAGCCTGCTGGCTTATGTACTGGGCGATGCGATGCCCATGCGCCAAGAGGGCTGGATGATTTTGACCAAGCGGCTGACAGCGGCCTTTGTGCTTTTGGCAGTTGCGAATGAAGTTGTTTGGCGGACCATGTCCACGGACGCTTGGGTCAAGATCGAGACATTCGGGTTCCCGATTGCTCTGTTTGCGTTTCTGTGGGTGCAGATTATTGCATTGCAAAAATATATGGACGAGCCAGATCAAGCGGACTGAGTGGCGCGCCCATATTTTTGACCTCGGTGGCCTACTTCGTTTTGAATAGCGCTTTTTGTGCGTCCTTGCTGGAATGATCGCCACGCTTTTCAGCCAGCAGCGCACGCCCCTCAATAACAGCAGGCCGTGCGCTGACGGTCTCAAGCCAGCGGTGTAAGTTCGGCTTATCATCCAGCGTCTGTTGCTGGCCTTCCCACAAAGACGCCCACCCCCAAATTGACATATCGGCGATTGAATAAAAATCCCCTGCCACAAATTCGTGTTTTGCCAACTGCCTGTCTAGCACTCCGTAAAGGCGCGCGGTTTCTGCACGGTAGCGGTCTTTAGCGTAAGGAATATCTTGGGGCGGATCCATCGCCGGGGCGTATTTTAGGAAGTGATGCGCTTGTCCGGCCATGGGGCCTAAGCCGCCCATTTGCCACATTAGCCATTGATCTACTGCGATGCGGTCACGCTTAGTCGGGCCGCCGAACTTGCCAGTCTTGCGCGCCAGATACTGCAAAATAGCACCGCTTTCAAAAATAGATATCGGCACACCGTCTGGCCCATCAGGATCGGTGATCGCGGGCATGCGGTTGTTGGGTGCTATTTGCAAAAAGGCGGGATCGAATTGATCGCCTTTGCCGATGTTGATTTCATGCAGTTTGAACGGCAAGCCCATCTCTGCAAGTGCAATGCTGACTTTCCATCCGTTGGGGGTGGGCCAGTAGTACAGATCAATCATGGGCAAGCTCCTGTCATCACAATTTAGCAAGACAATGGCGGATTTGATTTATTGTGCAAGGGCCATGCTTGACGGCTCGAGCGGGCTTGGCATAGAACAGTTTCGTGGCGATTTGTTACCGGATTGCGGGCCACGTTAAATATGCCGCTAAAGAGGGTCAGGTGCCAGCGTTGCAACCCCGCCCTTGACCGGTGGGGTTTTTTATTTGGGCCACGGCCCGCCGAAGGAAAATGACATGACAAAGAAACATCCTCGCACTGCCGCCGTTCACGCAGGCACCCGCCGCAGCCAATACGGTGAACTTTCAGAGGCGATGTTTTTGACCCAAGGGTTTGTCTACCCCACAGCTGAAGCCGCTGAGGCGCGCTTTGTCTCGCTTGGTGAGGACGAGTTTATCTATGCCCGCTATGGCAACCCAACCGTGCGGATGTTCGAAGAACGCATCGCGGCGATTGAGGGCACAGAAGATGCCTTTGCCACGGCCAGCGGCATGGCTGCGGTGAACGGCGCCGTGATGGCCGGTCTGAAAGCAGGCGATCACATCGTGGCCGCGCGCGCGTTGTTTGGGTCGTGTCTTTATATCCTCGACGATATTTTGCCGCGCTTTGGTGTTGAGGTCACGTTGATTGACGGCACTGACCTGAACGCATGGAAAGAGGCCCTGCGGCCGGATACCAAAATGGCCTTCTTTGAGACCGTCTCGAACCCTGCTCTGGAAGTGATCGACATTGCTGCGGTGTCCAAACTGGCCCACGCGGTGGGCGCCTATGTTGTGGTGGACAATGTGTTCTCAACGCCTGTCTTCTCTGACGCTGTGGCGCAAGGGGCCGACGTGGTGGTCTATTCCGCGACCAAACACATTGACGGTCAGGGCCGTGTTCTGGGTGGTGTCGTTCTGGGCAGTCGCGATTACATTCGCAAAACACTTGAACCGTATCTAAAGCACACAGGCGGTGCGATGTCGCCGTTCAATGCGTGGACGCTGCTTAAAGGGCTTGAGACGATGGATCTGCGTGTGCGCGCACAAACGCAAAGTGCTTTGGAAATCGCTAAGGTTCTGGAAGGCGATGCGCGTCTGGAGCGGGTTATCTACCCCGGTTTGCCCAGCCATCCGCAGTATGACATTTGCATGAAACAGCTTGGCGCGGGTGGAACAGTTTTAGCCATTGATGTGCGGGGCGGCAAAGACGCCAGCTATGCGATGCTGAACGCGCTTGAAGTATTTACCATTTCAAACAACTTGGGCGATGCAAAATCAATCGTCACCCCACCTGCTTTCACGACGCATCAGCGTTTGCCCCAAGAGCAAAAAGACGCATTGGGCATCACGGAGGGGCTTGTTCGCATCTCGGTCGGGCTTGAGCATACTGCCGATTTGATCGCTGATCTTGAACAGGCGTTGGCGCAAATTTAAGCGTCAGACTCCGCATTTAACTGATCTAAAGCCGTTTGTGTCACGTAATTGTTTGGTAATATGTGCTACGCCCCTTATGTCTGAGTGGTTCGCGTTGCCCGATAACCAACAAGGGGAGGGACTTTAGATGAACTTTCACACGCCCGATATGGACCGTGAGCCTACCCGAGAAGAAGCCGAAGCGGCCCTTGCTGTTTTGCGGCGGTGGGCCGGTGGCGCCACAGATGTTGAACGCAGCGATCTTGATCCGGCTGTTGCGCGTTTGACTGTTGATGCCCCCACCGATTATCCAGACTTGTCGCATCAGTATCCGGCCGAGTTTACGGTGGACGCGGCGTATAAAGCATCGCTGCCTGATCTCCAAAACGGCCCCACATCCCTTATCCGCGGTGCTAAACGTCAAATTCAGCATGTGGGCATTAGTAACTTCCGCCTGCCAATTCGGTTTCGGACCCGTGATAACGGCGATCTGACCCTTGAGACATCTGTTACGGGCACCGTCAGCCTTGATGCTGAGAAAAAAGGCATCAACATGTCGCGCATTATGCGCACGTTTTATCAATCCGCTGATGAGACCTTTAGCTTTGATGTGATTGACCGAACTCTTGATGCGTATAAAACCGATTTGGAAAGCTTCGACGCGCGTATCCAGATGCGTTTTTCCTTCCCTATGAAAGTTGCCTCTTTGCGGTCGGGGCTGTCTGGCTATCAGTATTATGACATCGCGCTTGAGTTGGTTGAACAAGCAGGCGTGCGCAAAAAGATCGTGCACCTGGATTACGTCTATTCCTCAACGTGCCCTTGTTCGCTTGAGTTGTCAGAGCATGCCCGCCAAACCCGCGGACAACTGGCAACGCCGCATAGCCAACGTTCGGTTGCGCGTATTTCGGTGGCGCTTGAAAATGATGCGCAGGTGTTGTGGTTTGAGGATTTGATCGAAATGGCCCGCCGCGCCGTGCCAACTGAGACACAAGTCATGGTCAAGCGTGAAGACGAACAAGCTTTTGCGGAACTGAACGCGGCCAACCCCATTTTTGTTGAAGACGCCGCGCGGCTTTTTTGTGAGCAATTGCAAGCTGACCCGCGCGTTGGCGACTTCCGCGTGATTGCCAGCCACCAAGAAAGCCTGCACAGCCACGATGCGGTCAGTGTTCTTTTTGAAGGCGATACCTTTGCGTCAGACAGCATCGATCCCAAGCTCTTCGCCACGCTGTTTCACGTAGGCTAGAACAAAGCTGTGGTGCCCGCTTGCGACCCTAGTCATGCATGCTGCCTTGACACCCCATGGCGCAGGGTCCAACCCTTCTGACCATGTTGGATCTGCGTCCTATCGGTTATGTCATTGGCCTTTTGGTGGCCGCTTTGGGGTGCGCGATGCTGCTTCCCATGGCAGTGGATTTGTACGCCGGTGACCGCAATTGGATGGCCTTTTTGGAAAGCGCGATCATCACTGTTTTCACAGGTGGGCTTATCGCACAAAGCTGCGCTAATGCGGATCATCGCGGCCTCACCATCCAGCAGACATTCATTCTGACCACTTTTGTTTGGCTGGCATTGCCACTGTTTGGGGCTTTACCTTTTTATTTCGGCGCAACCCAAGCAAGTCCTACGGATGCGTTTTTTGAGGCCATGTCTGCCCTGACAACCACGGGCGCCACTGTCTTTTCTGGCTTGGGTGATCTGCCTGTGGGGATCAACATTTGGCGCGGTGCGTTGCAGTGGCTTGGGGGCATCGGGATTATTGTTGTGGCAATGGTCTTTCTGCCTGAGTTGCGCGTTGGAGGCATGCAGATTTTCCGCTCAGAGTCTTTTGATACTTTTGGCAAAATCCTACCCCGCGCCACAGAGATTTCGAGCAAAATTTCCGTGATCTACATCTCGATTACAGCCGCTGCGATCATTGCTTATTTGGCATGTGGGCTGTCGGGGATGGATGCGTTTATGCATGCCATGACAACGGTTTCCACGGGCGGGCACTCTAATTATGACGCCTCGTTCAGCGCACTTCCCGCCGCTGCCGAGTATGTAGCCGTCGTGTTCATGATCGCTGCTGCCTTGCCGTTTGTGCGCTATGTACAGCTTATCTCAGGTGATAATCTTGCGCTGTTGCGGGATGCGCAAATCCGCGGCTTCTTGATCATTCTGGCTGTTGGCGTAGCGGCCGTAACGATGTGGCTCTGGTCACAGGGGGGCTTTTCCGAAGAGGCGTTGCGCAAGGCGCTTTTCAACGTCACGTCCATCATGACGGGCACTGGTTATTCCAGCGCGGATTACATGCAGTGGGGCAGTTTTCCTATTGCCGTGATCTTTTTCATTGGACTTGTCGGGGGCTGTGCTGGCTCGACCTCTTGTTCGATCAAAGTGTTCCGGTTCCAGCTGCTGTTTGCCTCGATACGTGCGCAAATCAACGCAATCCACTCGCCTCACGGTATTTTCACGCCTCGCTACGAAGGCCGTGCGATTGAGGAAGACGTGGTAAACTCGGTCATGGCATTTTTCATGGTGTTTGTCGTAACTTTGGGCGTTGTGGCCGTGTTGCTTGGCCTGACTGGCTTGGATTTTACCACATCGGTTTCGGGTGCCGTTGCGACTTTGGCCAATATTGGTCCTGGCTTGGGGGACAAAATTGGACCTGCGGGCAATTACGGTGATATCAACGTGGCCGCAAAATGGATCATGATTGCGGCGATGGTCATCGGACGCCTTGAGTTGATGGCGGTCTATGCCATGCTGACCCTGCGTTTTTGGCGCAACTGATTATTCCCAACACTGCACCAGAACGGTAAATTCGCGGGCCTGTAGCGTCAGCTCCTCTGGCGAAAGGCGCTCCGTTGCGCTGTTTGGGGCCTCAATCGTAACATCAGCCGCTTTTGCAAGATCAACCAAAGTGCTGCTGTTGATTGCAAATTGCACATCCGCAGGTAGAGCTTGCGCGCTTGGGCTTTGGCGGGGGGCCAGCATGCCGATCACCGCGTTGTTGTTTGCCACAACGGGCCCGCCGATATCGCCCCTTCCGGCCAGCATAGACAGGCGGCTTAGGTCAGCCTCACCTTGCAATCCACGCAGGTCTTGCAGTGTTCCAAACGTCAGTGTCGCCGCGCGCAACACACCGCCATAGGGGTATCCCGCAACTGCAACGCTTTGCCCAAGCCGAATGGGGTCGCCCGTAAGCTGCGCATAGGATGCAGGGGCAAGCGGCTCAATGGGTATGAGCACGGCAAGCTCACCGGTGCCTGTGGTGCTTGGGTTCGCCAATGTTGCGGTGTAGCGATCGTTTAATGAAATACGCCCGCATCCCGCGACGTTTGCGGCATGGGTCAGTACCGTACCTTGATCATCGATGAAAAAGCCTGATCCTGCCCGCAGCGGTTGGCGTATTTCAAGACCCGCGACCAGATCAATTGCCTGCTCGGCAGGATCACCCAAAGTGGGGTCCAACACCCCTTCAATCGGTGTGAAGCTGTCTTTGAGGCCCTGAACAATCCGCGCGCGGCGCGGCTCGTCACCGGCGGGCCAGATCAGCGTGAAGCCTTTGATCTTGGCGCGTTTCGTTTCCGCAAAAGTGTAGCTGATGAAATCATCCCCAATGCCTTCCATCTCAAAAGTGTCGTCACGAATTTGCCGCGCGCCGTCAGACGGAACAATTTCAAGGGTCTGCATGATGTCGTAAAGCCCGCGCAATTCAGGTTCTGCCCCGTCCTGCGAGATCAACAAAAGCTGGGCTTGCTCTATGTTGCCCGACGCTGTGAAAAGGGCAAAAGGTGGCGCGTAGGCGTCAAAACTCACAATATTCGTAGGCACCAGCATTTCGATGCCCGCTTTTGCTTCGCGCACCACCTCAAGACCAAGCCCCTCAAAAACCGCATTGAATTGTTCAAGTAAAATGGCCCGCTCGCCGGTGGTCAAAATGCCAGTCTCGTCAAATCCTTGCTGTGCTTGCCATGCGCGCATCGCACCACGTGTGCCGCGCCCGTAGGATCCGTCAATAGCTGCTGCGTAAACACCTGCCCACGCTAACGCGCGTTGGAGTTCTTTTTTGTTGTCCCTTGATAAAAGCCGTTCTGATCTTTGCGCCTCGGCGCGCGTTTCATCGGGAATGTATGCCTGTGGAATTGGGGTAAGCTCAGCTGTTTCAAGTGTCGGCGTTACTGTTGGCGCCTGTGTTGGTGTCGGCTCACCTACCTCCGGAGTAGTGGCCGGAGCCGCGGCCGCAGTCTCGGCAAATTGTGCGCCGATCGGGAAAAACTGCTGCTGAAGGCGAGACGAAAATTGCACAAAGCTGTCGCGGGGCACCAACCCGTCGCGGCGCAATTGGCGCAGGGCCGCGCGGGCGTCCTCAGCGGTATATGGCCCCAACAAGATACCGTACCAGCCCGACCCAAGGTCGAAGCCCGCCACATTTGGGAAGGTCTGTCCGTAGTCGCGTATCCGGTCTTGCGCGCCCAAAAGGGTTGATTGCGCCTCAATCTGGATCCAGCTGCTTTCTTGTGGCGTGACTTGTGCAGCCGGTGCGGTTTGCCCTGAAATGGTCTGCTGTGCCAACGCGGGCAGGGAGGCAGTCAAGGCGGTTGAGCATGCGAAAAAACAGGCGGCAGTAATAGGGCGCATAAGGTCTCACTCTTGAAAATTGGACCAGCGGTCCGGCTACGTATCCCAGCAAGATTGCCCGCAATCTATCCAGATCACAAGGTGCGCGTAGAACCAAGTTTACGGGCGCCGGTTGACCCTTGTTGGGGCACGCTTTATGGGTCAGGCAACTCTGTTTTGATAGGCGGTTCGCCATGACTACACCAGCGCTTGATACCCCGCGTTCGTTCCAAGAAATCATCCTGCGGCTGCAAAATTACTGGGCCTCAAAGGGCTGCGCGATATTGCAACCCTATGACATGGAAGTCGGCGCGGGCACGTTCCACCCTGCCACAACGCTGCGCGCTCTTGGGGACACACCGTGGGCAGCGGCTTATGTGCAGCCTTCGCGCCGGCCAACAGATGGGCGCTATGGTGAAAACCCGAACCGTTTGCAGCACTACTATCAGTATCAAGTGCTGATCAAACCATCGCCTTCTGATCTGCAGGACCTCTACCTCGGCTCATTGAAGGCAATTGGCATCGACATGAGCTTGCATGATATTCGCTTTGTCGAGGACGACTGGGAAAGCCCCACGCTGGGCGCTTGGGGTCTTGGCTGGGAAGTGTGGTGCGACGGTATGGAAGTCTCGCAGTTTACGTATTTTCAACAAGTTGGCGGGCATGATTGTAAGCCGGTTTCAGGCGAGCTGACGTACGGGCTTGAGCGTTTGGCCATGTATATTTTGGGCATCGATCACGTGATGAATATGCCGTTCAACGACCCCTCCGCGCCAATCCCGCTGAGCTACCGCGACATCTTCAAGCAAACCGAAGAAGAGTATGCGCGCTGGAACTTTGATGTGGCAAACACCGAAACTCTCTTGCAGCATTTCAAAGACGCCGAGGCCGAGTGCGAAGCGATTTTGGCGCAGCCGCACGAGGATCCAAAAACGGGCAAGCGCATCGTGATGGCGCACCCCGCCTATGATCAGTGCATCAAGGCGTCACACGTGTTCAACCTGCTGGATGCGCGCGGCGTCATTTCGGTGACCGAGCGGCAGGCCTACATCGGGCGTGTTCGTGCGCTGGCCAAGCGATGCGCAGATGCGTTCGTGCAAACTGAGGCGGGCGGATACAAGGCGGCTGAGGCATGAATGGCGCACGCATCGCAATATCGGCCATTGTCGTGAGTGCTCTCATCGCGGGTATCGCGCTCTATTATCTTCAGGTTTACGCTTTTTATGATGAGGTCACGGACGGCGGTGTTGAACTGACCCCTGTGACCAGTGATGTGGCCGAGCCTATTTTGTTTGCAGACTTTCAAGCGATTGATGCAGACAGCTCACCGCTTCGGTACCGCGCATGCTTTACCACGCAGATGTCAGAGGCGATGCTGACGGAAACCTACAAAATCTATGACGCGGCCGAGCCCCGTGTGGCGCCCGATTGGTTTGAGTGCTTTGATGCGGATGCGATTGGTGCTGCCCTGGAAGATGGCACAGCAACGGCGTATTTGGGCGAAGCAAACGTGCAATACGGGATCGACCGTGTGGTAGGCATCATGTCTGATGGGCGCGGCTTTGTCTGGCACCAGATCAACGGCTGCGGCGAGGTGGTTTTTGACGGCCGTCGCGCGCCTGAGGGTTGCCCAACACCGCCGGAGACCCTTCAGTGATTTTGGCCACACCAATTTATTTGGGCGCGCGCGGAATTCCGCAGTTTGCTGCCCTTTGATCCGAAACGAAAAGATACCCTCGCGACCCGCGATTAAGGACCCGATATGCCCGATCTTTTGATTGAACTCTTTTCCGAAGAAATTCCAGCGCGCATGCAAGCGCGTGCCGCAAAGGACCTGCAAAAGCTGATTACAGGTGGCTTGGTTGAGGCAGGGTTGACCTATGCGGGGGCCGCGGCTTTTCACACCCCACGTCGTTTGACCTTGGCTGTGGGCGAGTTGCTGGCGCAAAGCAAACCGACTGTAGAAGAACGCAAAGGTCCCGCCGTTGGCGCACCCGACAAAGCAATCGAAGGGTTTTTGCGCGGTGCTGGTGTCAGCAAAGATGATCTTGAAGTGCGGACTGTTGGCAAGAAAGAGGTCTATTTTGCGGCAATCCATAAACCAGGGCGTTTGGCAGAAGATGTCATTGCTGAAGTTCTTGAAGCTGCGGTGCGCAACTTTCCGTGGCCGAAATCCATGCGGTGGGGGGCTGGCAATCTGAAATGGGTCCGGCCGCTTCATTCAATCCTGTGTATTCTCAGCGATGAAGAGGGAGCACGTGTGGTCCCTCTTGAGGTTGAAGGGATCGTTTCTTCTAACACCACACGGGGTCACCGCTTTCATGCGCCTGACGCGTTTGCTGTCTCGTCATTCGATGATTACACAAGCAAGCTTTCACGCGCTCATGTGGTTTTGGACGCGGCTGAGCGGTCTGACGCGATTTGGCAAGATGCCACTAACCAAGCCTTTGCGGGCGGTTTTGAAGTTATCGAAGATGCGGGCCTGTTGGCCGAGGTTGCTAACCTTGTAGAGCATCCGGTTGTGTTGATGGGCACAATTGATGAGGACTTTCTTGAATTGCCAGCGGAGGTTTTGCAGACCTCCATGCGCGAGCACCAAAAGTTCTTCTCGGTTCGCAGCACCAAAACGGGCCGCATTGAACGGTTTGTAACCGTGGCCAACATCGCAACAGCCGACAATGGTGCAACTATTCTGGCGGGCAACCAAAAAGTGCTGTCGGCCCGTTTGGCTGATGCAAAATTCTTTTGGGAAAATGACTTGCGCATCGCCAAAGCAGGCATGGCACCTTGGACCGATGCGCTAAGCAATGTGACGTTCCACAACAAGCTGGGCTCACAAGCAGACCGCATTACACGGATCGTCGCCTTGGCGCGCCGTTTGGCGGATGTAACCGGGTCTAATGCCAACGAGACAGAACAGGCGGCAGGTGTTGCCAAAGCTGACTTAAGCTCGGAAATGGTTTATGAGTTCCCCGAATTGCAGGGGCTTATGGGGCGCTATTACGCCACGGCCGCTGGTATGTCCGAGGCAATCGCAGCCGCAGCACAAGAACATTATTCCCCTCTCGGTCCGACTGATGCGGTGCCAACTGCGCCTGTGTCAGTGGCCGTTGCCCTTGCAGATAAGCTGGATACGCTGGCGTGCTTCTGGGCGATTGATGAAAAACCGACAGGCTCCAAAGATCCGTTTGCCCTTCGGCGTGCGGCATTGGGTGTGACTCGTCTAATTCTTGAAAACGACCTGACTTTGCCCCTTGGCGATATCATTTCAGCAGCGCACGCAGATGCAGATGCCTCTGATCTATTGGCCTTCTTCCACGACCGCCTGAAAGTCTACTTGCGCGATCAAGGCATTCGCCATGACATCATTGATGCGTGCACGGCGATGGACGGCAACGATGATTTGAACTTGTTGGTCAAACGCGCACGCGCGTTGTCGGACGCGCTAAAAACCGATGACGGAGAAAACCTGATCCAAGGGTTCAAGCGCGCCAACAACATCCTCAGCCAAGCGGAAGCTAAAGACGGGGTGGAGTACTCCTTCGGGGCAGACATCAAGTTTGCAGAAGCCGACACAGAGAAAGCCTTGTTCGGAGCCTTGGACACCGCTGACGCTGCGATTGCATCGGCAATGAAAAGTGGTGATTTTGCTGCTGCAATGTCGGCAATGGCGCAGTTGCGTGCACCAATCGATGCGTTCTTTGACGATGTGAAAATCAATGCTGATAGCGAAATTATTCGCCGAAACCGCCTGAACCTGCTAAGCCGTATCCGCACAACCTGCGGTGCGGTGGCTGACCTGACCCGTATCGAGGGATAGCGCGGTACGGCTCGGGTGGCTGGAACTGTGTGATTAAACGGCAAGGAGCAAGTACTTGTTCCTTGCCAAAAAGCCCCTATGCTGCGGCCAACTGAACGGGATGCGGCGATGCAGCAAGCTATCGAAATCAACGACTTCACGGTCATCTCAGCGCAAGCAACCATGGCTGCTGACACCCACGGCGGGCGGGCAAAATGCTTGCAGCGTCTGATCCGCCTCGACATGCCTGTGCCACGTACTGTGGCGCTACCGTTCAAAACTGTCCGCGCGATTGCCAACGGTATGGGCCCAGACTTGGGCGCTATTCTGGCGGAATTTGCGCAAGACGCTCTCTTTAGTGTGCGCCCGTCCAGCCAAGACAGTGATTGGGGGGGGCCGTCAGCAGTTCTAAACATTGGTATGAATGACGCGCGTTTTACGGGACTGTCTGATGAGATTGGCACAGACGCCGCCGCGCTGATGTATTTGCGGTTCGTGCAATCCTATGCGGTCAATGTGGCGCGCCTTGATCCTGATGAGTTCACCCAACCCATTGAGCGCCCGCGCGAGGCGCTTGATGATGCGTTACGCGCGTATTTTGCCGAAACTGATGAAGTATTCCCGCAAGACCCCAAGCAACAATTGGGCGAGGTTCTGCGGTCCATGGCGCGTGCTTGGGAAGGCACAACTGCACATTTGCTGCGCCAAGCAAAAGGCGCGCCGGCAGATGCGGGCTTGGGACTTGTTGTGCAAGAGATGAAGCTTGGCGTCGGGCGGGGCAATTGCGGCTCTGGTGTGATCATGGGCATCAACCAAACGACCGGTGAGCGGATGATTTGCGGTCGGTTCTTGGGCCAAAGCCAAGGGCGCGATGCAATGGATGCCGACCGTGCGATATACCTGACGCGAGACGCGCGCGGCCCCTCTCTGGAGGAGCGTCATCCCGAGTTATATGCGCAGCTTTTGGCGCATATGGAGACTTCGCGCGGTAAGCTGCGCGAGGAAATGGAGCATGAATTTACCATCCAAGACGGAGAGCTGTTCATCCTTGATGGTATCCGCGTAACACGGTCCGCCCGCGCGGCTGTGAATGTGGCGGTGGCTTTGGCACAAGACAAAATCATCGCGCGCGAGGATGCGTTGCTGCGTATTCCGCCCAACATGTTGTCAGAATTGCTGCACCGCCAAGTTGCGGCTGGCACTGACCGGAATGTGGTCGCAAAGGGCCTTGCTGCATCGCCAGGTGCTGCAATGGGGCAAATCACATTTTCTGCCAATGAGGCGCAGGCGCTTGCGGCGCAAGGCGAGAAATGCATATTGGTGCGCCGTGAAACTGCGCCCGAAGACATTCGTGGAATGAACGTGGCTGCGGGTGTTTTGACCGAGCGGGGCGGCATGACAAGCCACGCGGCTGTGATCGGCCGCGGTCTTGGCCTGCCGTCAATTGTTGGGGCTGCGGGCCTGAGTATTTCCGCCCGAGACAAAACGCTTACCACCCAAGATGGACTTGTCTTGAAGGCCGGTGACAAGATCACGATTGATGGCACCACGGGCGAAGTTTTGGTGGGTGAGGTCACTCTTGTGGAGCCCTCTCTTGATGGGGCCTTTCAAACGCTTTTGGGGTGGGCCGATGAGGTGCGCGATATTGGCGTGCGGGCCAACGCGGATACCCCTGCGGATGCGCAAACCGCCCGTAATTTCGCCGCGGAAGGCATTGGGCTTTGCCGTACAGAGCACATGTTTTTTGACGGTGACCGCCTTACCGTGATGCGCGAGATGATCTTTGCAGATACCTCTGAGGACCGCCGTGCGGCGCTTGAGCGGTTGTTGCCAATGCAGCGGGATGATTTCGGACAATTGTTTGAGATCATGGCGGGCTTGCCCGTGTGTATCCGGCTGTTTGATCCGCCGCTCCATGAAATTTTGCCGTCGGATCGGGATGGCATGCGCGATTTGGCAGAAGCTATGAACCTGCCGCTGTCAGATGTGATTGCGCGGGTAGATCAGATGTCAGAGTTCAACCCAATGTTGG
This sequence comes from Nereida sp. NH-UV-3, assembly GCF_042939535.1. Lineage (NCBI taxonomy): Bacteria > Pseudomonadati > Pseudomonadota > Alphaproteobacteria > Rhodobacterales > Roseobacteraceae > Nereida > Nereida sp. NH-UV-3. The sequence continues at coordinate 2,398,236 of NZ_CP132157.1, forward strand.
GTTTGCGCGGGGTGCGCCTTGGGATCACGTTGCCCGAGATTTACGATATGCAAGCCCAGGCGATTTTTGAGGCAACGGCGGCAGCGCATCAGCGCGGCCATGCGGTGACGCCTGAAATCATGTTGCCTTTGGTCAGTGCCAAACGTGAAGTTGAGCTGTTGAAAATTCGCATCGATGCGGTTGCATCGGCCGTGATGGTCAGCTCGGGCCAGACATTTGACTATAAGCTGGGCGTGATGGTTGAAACGCCGCGCGCGGCTTTGCGCGCAGGCGACATCGCCCAGCATTCCGCGTTTTTGTCCTTTGGGACGAACGATCTGACACAAATGACCTATGGCTTGTCTCGTGACGATGCGGGCCGGTTTATGTCGACCTATGTGCAGCAACAAGTTTTCGCAGAAGATCCGTTTCAATATTTCGACGAAGAAGGTGTGGGCGAGTTGGTACAAATTGGTGCAGACCGTGGGCGGGCGACTGCAAAAGACGTGGTATTGTCCATCTGCGGCGAGCACGGTGGATCGGCACCAGCGATGGCATTTGCGCGCGCGCAGGGATTCGATTACGTGTCCTGCTCTCCGTTTCGGGTTCCTGTTGCACGGCTGATCGCGGCGCAATTGGCGTTGGGCCGCCCAAGCTAAGTTTCCAGCTTTTGTTTGGAACATATTGGTTTTCCTAAACCTTTTGCTGCACTGCGACGATTTGCATCCCGTGCATACCGCCTAGTCAGGAACGGGGGGTAGATTTGTATGCTGAATTGGCTTAACAGCCCGCCTCAGACGCGCATTTAAGCCTTATTTATAGATGTATTGGCTGTGCTGTCTGCCCTTGAAACAACTCTGGATGGCGCATGCCCCGAACTTCTTTGATCTCACGCGCTCAGCGCGTTTGCAGTGTTTTGGCTCTCGTTGCCGGTTTTGGCGTTATCGCTGAGACCCGCGATGCTGAGGCGGCCGATGGCACAGCGCTCAAGGTTTCAGCGCATATTGTTGGTCTTCTAAAGACTGAAAATGCGGCTTTTCAGATGGTCCCGTCAAACCGGCTTGATACGCTGACTGCTGCCCCTCAGGTGTCTTTGCTGCCAAAGCGCCGGCCCAGCGGGTTGCTCGGCGTCGCGTACGAGCGCAGTTATTTGGCGCAATTGCCTGCCGCTTCAGGAGGTGAAAGTTGGAAATGTCTCTCAGAGGCGCTTTATTTTGAGGCGCGCGGCGAAAGCGTGAAAGGCCAATTTGCAGTGGCCGAGGTCATTATGAACCGCGTTAAGTCTGCTAAATATCCCAACACTGTGTGTGGCGTTATTAATCAAGGGACAGGCCGTAAGTTTGCGTGTCAGTTCACCTATACTTGCGACGGCAAGAAAGAAATCATCGGCGAGCCACGGGCATGGACCCGTGTTGGCAAGATCGCCAAGCTAACGTTGCAAGGCAACCTTCCAGCGCTGACTGCTGGTGCGACCCATTATCATACCAAAAGCGTGCGGCCTAACTGGGCACGGGTCTATCCGCGCACCGCGACAATTGGCTTTCACCATTTTTATCGTCAAAGCTACGGCAGTTAGGGCTGTCTGGCCTTTGTAGGCCAGACCTCGAGAATTGCAGCACTTAGGACCAACGCGCCGCCGATCAGCTCGAACGGAAGCAATGGCTCTCCGACTAAAAAAGCGGCAGAAAGCGCGCCGATCAGCACTTCGCTCATCAGCAAGATGCCGACGCGCGCAGGTTCGAGCAGGGCCGTTGCCCACATCAGACCTGCCATAGAGACACCCCACCAAAGCGTGCCGGTAACAGCTGTGATCAAAAGGGTCGGCGGTGTTAGCACGCTAAGGTCAAGCGGTTGCGTTGGCAGGGCCAAGATACAAACACCCGAAAGCACTGCCGCACCACTGGCAAATGCGAAAGCCGCAAGCAGCGGTTTGATCGGTTCACGCTCATGAATGATCGTGCTCGAAAGGGACCAGCAGATGCCAGACGCCAGCGCAAGCCAGTCCCCGATGCTACGCGGTAACGGTACCCCACCATCCGCGCCGAGCATCACAAAAAGCCCAAGCAGCCCGATCACAATTGCTGCAAGGCGGGTTACGCTGGTTGTACGACCCAGAATGAAACGTGCAATCAAGGTGCTCCAGACTGGGGTCAAAAAGAAAAGCAGGATGACGATTGCCACACGCCCATAGGCAAAGCCCACCGAATACATGGCGAAGGCTGCACCGCCCAATGCCAATGCTCCGTAAGTGGGCCAATCACGCGGAACGTTCGGGCGCGCAATCAGGACTGAAATCCCCAACACAAAGGTTGCCGCGAGGGCGATGCCGAATGTACCCCAAGCCCCGGGCAGGCCTGCGTCTTGTAAATACCGGACGGGCATCCAGTAAAACCCCCACAGAACGCCGATGACAACAACGGTCACGGTTGCCACGGCGGAGGAGGAGGGCGCTTGGTTCATGGCGTTGCTTAGCATCTGGGTCGCGGGCCAGCAAACACCGTATACGGTTGCCCCCATGTCGCAATCTGTCTGGTTCTACGCAATTATCCGCGATATGCCCACGGCCATGACAAACGACATCCATCTGGCTTTTGCCCATCCGTCCGAGCGTTCCGAGGCGACAACTGCGGTTCATCCGCTCGACCGTATCTCTGTGCGCGACCATATTGTGGATGTTGAGATTGGCGCTTTTCAGCTTGAGCGTGGCACAACACAGCGCGTTCGTTTTGATATCGTGGTGGAAGTGAAGCCGCTTGAGGGGCCCATCGGCGATGATGTGGACCGGATTTTGTCCTACGACCGCATTACCGAGGCTGTTGCCATTGAGCTGGCCGCCGAGCGGTTGAACCTGCTTGAAACCTTGGCAGAACGGATTGCGGACCGTATTTTGATTGAGCCACAGGCGATGCGTGCTTTTGTACGCATTCAAAAGCTGGACCGTGGGCCGTTTGCCCTTGGGGTTGAGATTGTACGCTCGAGGTCGCTGAGTGTTGTTGAGGACGCGCCGGAAACGGTTCACCCTTGTGTTGTTTATCTGTCAAACGAGGCACTTCATTCGACGCATCTAAGCGGCTGGATTGATACACTTGCAAAGCGCGAATTGCCTTTGATCTTGTGCGTTGGCATGGGCGAGACTACCGCGCCGGCCGTATCACTTGGCGCGCCGCAACGCCGGATTGATTTGCTGGCAATTGAACAAAACGCTTGGGTGCTGGCCGCCCGTGACGCGCGATGCGTGGTGGTTGGAACGTTGACTGAGCTCGATTGGTCAATGAAAAATGGCCAAATCGCCGTATGGGCACCGTCTAAAATTGTGCTCGATGCTGTTGAAGGACCCGCGACGGCCCCATCTGATGGCCCTTCATTAGCAGCCTGGTTTGCCCGCCACATGAGCGCGTCTGAATTGATGCTTATCGGCGCTGAGTTGCCCGCGGATGCCGCAGTTGGCGATATTCGTGTCACACGTCATGCCGACGATGCGGCACAGCTTTGAGTGTCACGAAGGCTAATGACTGACTATTTTCGCCCAATCGTTCAGACTGATATCGCCCGTCCGAACGGCGCCTATGTTTTGGCGGGTGGGTGGACGTGGTTCGACACCGTAGAAGTTATGAGCCGCAACGCGATACCGCGCATCATCCCGGCGGCTGACGTGCCAGATCACGTTCTATCGCGTCTTACGTCCCCGCGTGGGCAGGTTGCGGGGCTTAATATGGCGCGTGCCAACATCATGGGTATTCTCAATGTCACGCCAGACAGCTTTTCCGATGGCAGTAAGTTCGAAGGTTTTGACGAAGCAATAAACCACGCGATTGCGATGCAGGAGGCTGGTGCGGATATGCTGGATATCGGCGGGGAAAGCACGCGGCCCGGTGCGGACTATGTGCCCAGCCACGTTGAGATAGAGCGCACGGTTCCCGTGATTGCAGCTTTGCGAAACCACGACGCAACAGCACACACGCCAATCAGCATCGACACACGAAAAGCAGATGTTGCCGAGGCGGCTTTGGCGGCGGGTGCGACTTTGGTCAATGATGTCTACGCGATGACCCATGATCCGGCTATGGGCACAGTCACCGCGTCGTCCCGTGCGCCTATCTGCTTGATGCACGCAAGCGGGGATCCGGAGACGATGCAGGACGATCCGCAGTACGATGACGTTGTGCTCGATGTGTATGACTTTTTGTCTGAGCGCATTGAGGCGGCTGTGGCGTGTGGGATTGCACGCACAGATATCTGGATCGATCCTGGCATTGGTTTTGGCAAAACGCTTGAGCATAATCTGGCGCTGTTGAAACGGCTGAGCGTGCTACACAGCCTTGGGTGCCCGATCTTGCTCGGGGCGTCGCGCAAACGCTTTATTGGCACAATCACAAATGCCCCCCAAGCGGACCAGCGGGTTATTGGTTCTGTCGCGGTGGCGCTTGAAGGGTTTCGGCAAGGGGTTCAGATCACCCGCGTTCATGATATAGAGGCGACACGCGCAGCTTTTGATATGGCCGGCGCAATTTTGTAGCTAACGGGTACTAAATATGACTACGAAACTGTTTGGCACCGACGGGGTGCGCGGCACGGCGAACCAATATCCTATGACCGTCGAGATGGCTTTGCGCCTTGGTGCAGCGGCGGGGCGGTACTTTCGCCGTGACAACAAACGTCACCGTGTCGTGATTGGCAAAGATACCCGTCTGTCGGGCTACATGTTTGAGAACGCTTTGACGGCCGGATTTACCAGCACCGGCATGGATTGTTTCCTGCTAGGCCCGGTGCCCACACCGGCGGTGGGGATGTTGACTACATCGATGCGCGCGGATGTGGGCGTGATGATTTCCGCCTCCCATAACCCGCATATGGATAACGGTATCAAGCTATTTGGTCCTGATGGGTTTAAGTTGTCAGATGAGGCAGAGGCCGCGATTGAACAACTGGTTCACGAAGGCACCAGCCCCGCGCAACCTGATAATATTGGCCGCGCCAAGCGAATTGATGAGGGGCGTTTCCGCTACGGTGAGCGCCTAAAAACATCGCTTGCAGGTATCTCGTTGCAAGGGCTGAAAGTTGTGATTGATTGCGCGAATGGTGCGGCGCACCGAACGGCGCCCGAGATTTTATGGGAACTTGGCGCTGATGTGATCCCCGTTGGGACATCGCCAAATGGGTTCAACATCAACGACAACTGCGGCTCAACGGCACCGCATATGGCGGCGCAAGCGGTTATTGAAAACGGTGCGGATCTGGGCATTTGTCTTGATGGCGACGCAGACCGCGTGATGATCATCGATGAAAAGGGCCGCATTGCAGACGGCGATCAGTTGATGGCGCTTTTGGCAGGCTCATGGGCGTCTGCAGGGCGTTTGAACGCGCGTACTTTGGTTGCCACAGTGATGTCGAACCTTGGTCTTGAGCGGTACCTAGCGGATCGCGGGATGACCTTGTTGCGTACGGCGGTTGGTGACCGGCATGTGGTTGAAGCGATGCGCAAAGGCGGGTTTAACTTGGGCGGCGAGCAATCGGGCCATATTGTGATGACGGACTATGCCACAACCGGCGACGGCTTGTTGGCGGGGCTGCAGTTTATGTGTGAAATGATCCGTACCGGTCACAGCGCGTCTGATCTGTCGAGTACGTTCGAGACTGTGCCACAGCTTTTGAAAAACGTGCGCTACCCAAGCGGAACAGCGCCGCTTGAAGCCGCGTCAGTTCAGCAGGCGATTGCTGCGGCTGAGGTTGATCTGGCTGGCAAGGGGCGGTTACTTATCCGTAAATCAGGGACTGAGCCGTTGATCCGCGTCATGGCCGAATGCGAAGATGCGACCCTTCTTGAAGCAGTGGTGCAGGGTGTTGTCGATGAGATAGCAGCACAAGTGGTCTAGGCTGTTACTTCTTTGAGCGGATACTTTGCGCGACCAGAACCAAGCTGCGCCATTGGCTGATCCCGATACCCAAAAGGATGAGCGCGAGGGCGATGAACAGCTGTGCTGACAGGGCCTCGCCAAGCAGTACGATCCCGAACACGGCTGACCAGATTGGCACTTGATAAGACGTCAGTGACATAAAGACGGAGCCCGCTGATTGCACAACAATCACACGGATTGCCGCAGCCAAGCCGGTTGGCAGGGCAGCAAGATAAAAGACCGTTAGGGTCTCAAAACTCCAGCTAAGACGTGGCATGCCTTCGGCAATAATCGCAAATGGGATAAGCATCGCAGCGCCGACAGCTAGCGTGCCACTGGCGAATGCCACGGGCGGGATGCGCGGCGCACGCCGGGTAATAATTGAGCCGACCGCATAACACGCAGCCGCTGCAAGACAGGCAAGCTGTCCCCAAAACGTCTGGGCAGATGTGGTCTCAAGCGCGCCTTTTCCCAACAGCAGCGCCAATCCAGCAAAGCCCAGCACCACACCGATAATGCGACGTGGGCCGATGCCTTCCTCAGGTGAGAAGATATAGGCAAGCGGCAGGATAATGAGCGGGATTGCCCCCATCGCGACACCAGCGAACGCGGATGGCACGTATTGAATACCCCAACACAGCAGCAAAAACGGTGCGGTGACGGTGATAAAACCAATGACGGCGCTGTAGCTCCATCCGGATAACCCCGCGGTCTGATGAATGCGCGTGATTGGCTGGCCCATGATGACGCCCATGATGCACAAAACAATTGCGCCGAAAAAGACGCGCAGCGCTGCCAGAGTAAATGGCGGGTATTCTTGTAGCGCCACGCTGATGCTCATGAATGCGCTGCCCCAAATCACGCCCAAAAAGCAGATCAGGAACCAGTTAAATGCACCGGGATTTTCGGGGGTAGGGATGGTGTTACTCATGGGCTGACACTAGGCGCGCTTTGGTCCAGTGGCGAGAGTTAAATGCGCCTGTGCAGGCAAACACAAACAAAAAGGCCCCCGCAGATGCGGAGGCCCAAGTGAACAAGGTAAGAGACCTTAGTTCTTTTCTTTGTCGACCATTTTGCCAGCAGAAATCCACGGCATCATTTCGCGCAGTTTCGCACCAGTTTCTTCGATCATGTGCTCGTCGTTGATGCGACGTGTGCCTTTGAAGAACGGCTGACCAACAGCGTTTTCCTGCATGAAGTCACGCACGAATTTACCTGTTTGGATGTCTGTCAGGATCGCTTTCATGCGGGCTTTTGTTTCGTCGTATGGCAGCACGCGTGGGCCGCTGACGTATTCGCCGTACTCAGCTGTGTTGGAGATTGAGTAGTTCATGTTGGCGATGCCGCCTTCATAGATCAGATCAACAATAAGCTTCACTTCGTGCAAGCACTCAAAATACGCCATTTCTGGTGCATAGCCTGCTTCAACGAGTGTTTCGAAGCCTGCGCGGATCAGCTCAACAAGGCCACCACAAAGGACTGCCTGCTCACCAAAGAGGTCAGTTTCGCACTCTTCACGGAAGTTGGTTTCGATGATGCCTGAACGGCCGCCACCAATTGCGGAACAGTATGACAGACCGATTTCAAGCGCTTTGCCTGATGCGTTTTCATGTACCGCTACCAAGCATGGCACGCCGCCGCCTTTGGTGTATTCGCCGCGTACTGTGTGGCCTGGGCCTTTGGGAGCCATCATGATCACGTCGACGCCTTCTTTTGGCTCAATCAAACCAAAGTGTACGTTCAGGCCGTGGGCAAACGCGATTGCGGAGCCTGGCTTGATGTTGTCATGGACGTATTTTTTGTATGTTTCTGCCTGAAGCTCGTCGGGCATTGTGAACATGATCACATCACACCAAGCTGCGGCTTCGGCGATGCCCATAACTTTTAGGCCTTCGCCTTCGGCTTTCTTCGCGGAAGGTGAGCCTTCGCGCAGAGCAACAACAAGGTTTTTCGCACCTGAATCGCGCAGGTTAAGCGCGTGGGCGTGGCCTTGGCTGCCATAACCGAGGATGGCTACTTTTTTGTCTTTGATCAGGTTAACATCGCAATCGCGATCATAATAAACGCGCATATCAAATTCCTTTGTCTGAGTGCTTTGTGAATGTCTGAGAACCTTCTACGACCTGTTCAAGACAATTGCGATGTTAGAAATATAATTTTTGTGACTATTTTCGACAGTTTCATTCGTCGGAAATTGTTTTATAGATAAATTCATGCTTGATGACCTTGATAGACGCATTCTGCGCACGTTGCAGTACACGCCAGATGCAGCAATGCATGAAATTGCTGACCGGTGTGGTCTGACGGCCGCTAAAGTGACCCGCAGGCTTGATAAGTTGCGTGATGCTGGGCTGTACCGTGGGCAAGAGGCTGTGGTCGATTGGGCGGCACTTGGATTTGAGGTGTCCGTTTCGTTGCGCATCACCCTTGATAAAACCCAAGCGCGTGCGTTTGACGAATTTCAGGCCGCCGCCCGTGATGTGCCTGAAGTCACTGAAATTCAGACGTTTTTGGGGCGCGTAGATGTGCGGCTTTTTGTGGTCGCGCGGGATATGGCACACTATCAGATGCTTTACCGGGACCGCATCCTAACACTGCCACATATCTCGGATATTGAGGCGTTGATGTTGGTGTCGACGCTAAAATCAGATGAAAGGTTGCCGTTGTGAGCTGGGACGCGATCGATATGGCTTTGGTCAAGGCGATGCAGCGTGACGCTACACAATCTGCGGGTGCGTTGGGCCGTGATTTGGGGCTGAGCCAACCAGCCACGTGGCGCAGATTGCAAAAGTTACAAGCGGCAGGCGTTTTCAAAGGACGGCGCGTAAAGCTTGATGCCGAAAAGTTGGGTTTTGGTGTTACGGTGTTTTTGGGCGTTAAGCTGGCGACCAAAGGGCGTGTCAGCCTGGATGATTTTGAGCGCGCAGTTATCGCAATTCCCGAAGTGCAAACGGCCGAGCATATGTTGGGGCTTTATGATTACCGGCTGAGGGTGGTTGCACGGGATTTGGCTGATTTTGAGCGCATCTTGCGGCGCCGTATCATGACCCTTCCCGGTGCAGGTGATGTTGAGGCCAACGTGCTTTTGTCAGAGCAGCGCTTGCCCGGTCCGTTGTGACATGTAGCTTCGCAGCGGTATCAGCCGCGCGCCCCAAGACCGAGCTGCATCAGCGTTTTGCGAACCGGCGCCAGCGAATAAAGCGTGGCAACCCCCGCGGCGCGCGCATCGCGCAAAGGCCGCGCTGCCATCATTGAGGCACGGTTAAGCGCGTCGACACCGGTTACCCGCGCTTTGACTTCAGTCATGCGTTTACGTTCGTACTGCGCGAGCATCTCAGGCTCACCCAGCTTGGATGGGTCCCGCAGAGATAACTCCAACAGCGCCGCCATATCCCCGATGGACATGTTCAAACCCTGCGCACCGATCGGCGGCACAACATGGGCGGCTTCGGCGATAAGGGCGGTGCGTTCTGCATAAAAACGATCGCTGATTTGGCTGATTATTGGCCAAATTGTGCGCCGGCTCGCAAGGGTCAGCGAGCCATAAAGGTGGCAGGACCGCTCTGACATGGCGTCGTTGAACGCATCTTCGGGCATCTCATAAAACTCTTTGGCGCGCGCGCCGCGTTCCATCCAAACCACCGCCGAGGACGGCATCCCGTTGTAATCTGGCAGCGGAACCAACGTGAACGGCCCCCCAGTACGATGCACCTCGGTACTGACACCTTCATGCGGGATCGGATGGTTGACCGCAAAAGCCAGCGCTTTTTGACCATATCGAGTTGTGCGTGCCCCAATCCCGTGGGCGCGGCGCACAGGGCTGTTGCGGCCATCTGCGCCAATCACCAGACGTGCAGATACCTGAGTGTCATCGCTAAGGCTGACAAGCGCTTCGCTTTGGCGTGTAAGTAGTGTTTTGGTGCCGACGCCCGGCCGAAACGTGGTGTTCGGCAATTCATCAAGGCGGGCCAACATTTCACGGCGCAGCAACCAATTAGGCAGGTTCCAGCCAAAGGGCCTGTCGGAAATATCGGAGGCGTCAAAGTCACGGGTGAGGCGGGGCTCTGCAACTTCGCCGCCCGCATCCACGATACGCATCGTTTGCAAGGGGCTGGCGTGAGGGTTGAGTTTGGCCCAAATGCCTGCAGTTTCCAAAAAGTCGCGGGCGGGCTGCAACAGTGCGGTACTGCGCAGATCGCTTCCATCTGTGTTGCGTTCGGTCACTGGGGCCGTCGGATCGACACAAATTACGGAAAATCCGGCCGTGCCGAATGCAGCAGCAGCCGTCAGCCCCGCGATGCCACCGCCTGATATGAGAATGTCGATTTTTGCACGTTCCATACCTATAAAGTAGGCCCGCGATGCGGTGAGGGAAAGGTGCCTTAGGTGATCTGCGACAAAAATTCTTCCAAGTCAGCGGCCTGATAATCAATAAAGGCACTGTGGTTGGGCGTTGGACTTATCAGCACTGTGGTAAGCCCCATTTCCTTTGGGACCTCAAGGTTACGGGGGTCGTCTTCGAACATGACCGCTTTCGCTCGGTCGAACCCGTCGAGTGCGAAAACGGCTTCAAAAGCAGCGCGGTTGGGCTTGGGATGGTAATGCGCGTGCTCGACCCCGTAGATTGCATCAAACAGCCCCGCGATACCGCGCGCTGTGGTTACGTCTTCAGCGTAAGGTGCGGTTCCGTTGGTGTAGATGATTTTGCGGTTATCCAGCCGCGTGATCAGATCGCGTAGGGTTGGGCTTTGGGGGACAACGCTGAAATCAAGCTGATGCACGTCCCAAAGAAACGGGTCCGGATCAATCTGATGCTCTGCCATGAGGCCCGCCAATGTGGTTCCGTGATCGCGCCAGTAGTTGGCGCGCAGGGCATTCGCTGTGTCACGGTCCAGCTGCAAAACGCGGCACATGTAGTCCACCATACGCACTTCCATTTGGGCAAACAGCGGAACATCGGGTGGGTAAAGCGTGTGGTCGAGGTCAAACACCCAAGTCTGGGTATCACTGAAAGCGTCGCGAAGGTTGTGTGTCATCCGCGGACCGTACTTGTGTCACACTGTGGGTCAATGGCAAACGGGTTGCCAGCGTGCGAGCTGTCGGGCTAGGGTCAGGGAACGCACGAAGAACGGACGCCAAAATGTTGAAACCAAATCAAAAAGATGCATATGACCTGATCCTCGATGCGATTGATGTAGGTGTTTACAAGCCCGGATCGCGCTTGGTTGAGAGTGAGCTTGCTGACCGTTTTGGCGTATCTAGAACACCTATTCGCGAAGCGTTACAGCGCCTTGAGACACAAAGTCTTTTGACCCGTGATGGGCGAAGCCTGATTGTTGCGTCGCTGGATCATAATCAGTTGGCAGAGCTTTACGTGGTGCGGGCAGAACTTGAGGGTTTGGCCGCGCAGCTGGCCGCACGCCATGCCACACCTGAAGAAGTGAAAGTTCTGCGTGAAATGGTCGACGAAGATCACAAGCTGATGGGGGACCCGTCTGCGTTGTCGCGGGCCAATCGTAGGTTCCACAAGCAAATTCACTTGGCCAGTCATAACCGCTTTTTGGTGCGCCAGCTTGATCTTGTTCACCGTTCTATGGCGCTGTTGGCGACCACATCACTTGCGATTGAGGGGCGCGACAAGCTTGCCCTTGAAGAACACGATGCGATTGTTTCGGCTATTGAAACCGGTGACGGCGACCGTGCTTATCAGGCTCTGCGCGAACATATTTCGGTGGCTTTTCAAACGCGCCTACGTGCGGACGCCGAAGCGGTCGAGGCAACGGGGATTTAGCGCCTGCTGGCGATGGCTGGGCACTTCTGAGGGATTTGCCGTGGCTTGTTTTATCCCAGTAGAACGGATCGCGAATAAGCTCCCACAGGGCCTTGTAGCAGGCCAGTGACGCCAAGAAGAAATAGGCGTGTAGTGTGGGTATCCATATCCAAAACCGGCGATGTTCCGCCCTTCGAGTTGCAAGTGCTGTAACCGTGATGTTGGCAATTTCAGCCATGATGAACATCGCCACGATTGCACTTGTCAGCCAGCTGATCCCCGTGCTTGAAGCCACCTCTTGAACGGGCAGAAGCCACAAGCCTAAAATCAGGGGCGCCAATGCGAATTGGCTAAGCGTACACAAAAAGATCAGCTGTACGCCCAGAAACCCACGCCATCCTAATTGCGTGAAAAGCGCCTTTGGTTCCTTCATTAGCACCATATATGTGGCGGCGTATCCCTTTAGCCATCGTGAGCGTTGACGGATCCAAGCGCGTGGCGCGCAGCACGCTTCTTCATAGGTCGTGGTGTCAATCAATTCGGTTCTGTAGCCTGCTTTGGCCAAACGCATGCCGAGTTCGGCGTCTTCGGTCACGTTGTGCGCGTCCCATCCGCCTAATTCCTCAAGGACGTGCCTGCGAAAGAAAACTGTTGTGCCACCCAGTGGAATTGGCAGTCCGAGGGCTTGGAAGCCTGGCAAGATTAGTCTGAACCACGTGGCGTATTCGAGGGTAAAGCAGCGCGACATCCAGTTTTGTTTTGGATTATAGAAATCGAGAGCACCCTGCAGGCATGCCACTTCGGCGGGGCGGTTGGCAAAGCCATGGACAATCTTGAGCAGCTGATCTGGTTCCGGCGCATCTTCAGCATCATAAATCCCGATGATGCTGCCACGACAAAAATCGAGTGCGTAATTCATCGCGCGTGGTTTGGTTTTAAGGCTGCCCTTAGGAACCTCGTGAACCCGTATCCAATGGGGCAAAATCGTCTCGCGCAATGTGGTTTGGGTCACCTTATCACTGGCTTCGGTGATCAAGCACACGTCAAGCTTTTCACGGGGATAATCGAGGCGGCTAAGCTGTCTGACTAACTGTCCGGCGATGTTGCGCTCATTCAGAAGGGGAACCAAAATTGATACTGTTGGTAATTGAAGGAGTGCGGTCTCTTGGCGTGCTTTGAGGTTTTGGCACAGATAAACAATGCTGGCCCAAACGCGGAGCGCAAGAACTGCGAACATGCTGAGAATGGCCCAGCCAATCAGCGCTGCAAATAGGACCTTTGGCATAAACAAAGCGACGCTGCCAAAGCCCAAGAGCCAGAGAATTTTTGCTGTTCTTGATGTGGGCTTACTTAAATGCCGGCAACTATCTTCGGAATGAACACGACTTTCGGCCAGTTCAGCCAGCCGTGTTTTGTGATCATTGGCGATGACATCTGTGATCTGATGGCGTGTTGCCAGTGCCATTTTGAGCGGATGCAGGTGATCGGGTAAATGTGCAGTGTCCGCTGCAAAGCTTGTAGGCGATGATGTCACGACTAAAGTGGCGGAGCCCACATTACGCAGTGGAATAATGGCTTTCTTGATACATTTCCTGATGTCTACATCTTCAAGCAACTCGGGTTGGCGGAACGGAGTTGCGGGGTCAACTATACGTGCACCGCATTTAAGGCTTTGAGCGCGCAGGATATCCGCCTCGTCAAGCATGAACATAAAATTAACATATTCGCAGGTTGGCGTCCAATCATGCCGTGCATTGCTAGCAACTTCTTGCGCATCGGCAGGTGCAAGTGTTCCGAGGTCAAGCATCACATCAAGCAAGGGGCTACTTGCGTCCTGAGAGCCGCTTTTTACCGAACCAAACGAATGTCGTGATTGCCCCTCAACAAGGGTAAGTGGATGGGATGACATGACAACTCTTTACTAACGCACAGCCGCAATAAGCTGCATGTTAGTGATGGCGTCTGATCCTTAAAGAGTGGTTAAACCCAAGCCGTTCAAGCAGATGTTTTTGCCTGCTCAGACATGTGCTCTACAAACCGTTCAAACAGGTAATAACTGTCCATCGGGCCCGGACTTGCTTCAGGGTGGTATTGCACGCTGAACACGGGCCGATCAGCCATCCGGATGCCACAGTTAGACCCGTCAAACAAAGAAACATGCGTTTCTAGCACACCGTCGGGTAGTGTTTGGCTATCTACCGTGAAGCCGTGGTTCATTGAGGTGATCTCAACTTTCCCGGTTTCCAAATCCTTAACAGGGTGGTTGGCGCCGTGGTGGCCGTGGTTCATTTTCACAGTTTGTGCACCAAGGGCGAGAGCCAACATTTGGTGACCCAGACAGATACCAAAGACCGGAATGTTAGATTGCGCCAAAACGTCTTTGATCATTGGTACAGCGTAAGTACCCGTCGCTGCCGGATCGCCCGGACCGTTTGACAGGAACACACCGTCGGGTTTGTGTGCCAACACTTCTTCTGCTGTCGCTTTTGCGGGTAGAACAGTTACATCACATCCCGCAGACGCAAGGCACCGCAAAATGTTACGTTTTGCGCCGAAATCTAGCGCGACTACTTTGAAGCCAGCCTCGCTGCGCTTTGCGTGGCCATCGGGCCAAGCCCACCGCATTTCATCCCAAGTGTAGCTTTGTGCACATGTGACGTCTTTTGCGAGGTCGAGCCCTTCGAGGCCCTTGAAATCACGGGCTTTCGCGACGAGCGCTTCAATATCGAATTTTCCATCTTCGCGGTATTCCATCGCCACATGTGGCGCGCCTTGGTGGCGTATCGCGCGGGTGAGGGCGCGTGTATCAACGCCGCCCAGCCCCATGCGGTTGCGTGCGCTAAGCCACTCACCCAGTTCTTGTGTTGAGCGCCAGTTCGATGCGTCTGTCGGGTCCCACTTCACAACCATGCCGGCCGCGATTGGGTCTGCGTGCTCATCATCTTCTGGTGTGATGCCTGTGTTGCCAATGTGTGGGAACGTAAAAGTAACAATCTGGCCGGCGTATGACGGGTCTGTCATAATCTCTTGGTAGCCGGTCATTGCCGTGTTGAAGCAAAGTTCAGCTTCAACGATGCCTTCTGCACCGAAGCCAAATCCGTAGAACAACGTTCCATCTGCAAGGGCGAGGCAAGCTGTGGGGTGAGACGTGTCAGTCATGGCGCAGATTCCGGTTCATCAGGTCAAACTTGGCGGAACATAGGCACTTGGCGTAAGGGCGTCAACAGGCGGTCTGTGCATTGGGTGAATATATAATTTCATATATTTATCAATGACTTGAGGACTTCTCGTCGGGCTTGAGTTGTAACGCTGTTACGCCTATACCTTAGTCCTTTAACTTAACTGACAAATTAGGTCCTGCCATGACAATGAAAGAACAGATTTCTGCCGCGCTGAAAGAGGCGATGAAGGCGAAAGATACTGCCCGCTTGTCAACGCTGCGGTTGGTGAACGCCGCGATCAAAGATCGTGAGATTGCTGCGCGTGGATCTGATGAGGTGGTCTCTGTGAGCGATGCCGATATCACGTCTATTCTGGGCAAGATGGTCAAGCAGCGCAAAGAAAGTGCCAAAGCCTATGAAGAGGGCGGGCGTCTGGAGCTTGCGGAAAAAGAGCTACAGGAAATCTCGATCATCGAGGATTATTTGCCAAAGCAACTTGATGCGGACGAAACCGCAGCCGCAGTTCAAGAAGCCATTCGCACGACCGGGGCCGAGGGCATCCGTGATATGGGTAAAGTGATGGCAGCGTTGAAAGCTGCCTATACCGGCCAGATGGACTTTGGCAGCGTAGGCCCGATGGTCAAGGATCAGCTGAATAGCTAGGGGTCGCTTCACGGTGTTCTTTGAGCAGGCGTTGCACGTCATCATAGAGTGTGACGCGCTCATCAGCTGATAAAAACGCGCCAAGCTCGACCTCGCGGTTGGCGCCTTTCAACGTAACATAGTTTTCTACGGGTCCGGCCTTAGTGTGCATGTGTGCGCTGACCCAGTAGGTGTTAGCTTGCCAGCTTTGGGCCGGTGCACGTGGGTTGATCCGCGACAAAGCAGTTGTTTCACAATCAATTGTAAGCGTTTCGCGCACCGCGGCGTCTTTCTGGTTGCGGCGGATCGCGCTCCAGACTGCCCAAAGTGCGATGATAAAGAATGGCAGCAGACCCCAAACAACGGGGCTGCCCAGAATGGCGATTGCGGGCAGAAAAATTAGGCTGCTGGTAATGCCGATGAACCAGACGAAGCCTTGTGGTGTCATCGATTGGTGAGGCCAAAGTGTTATGGTGCAAGGGTTTTGATTGGTAATTTGATAGGGCATGTCGTCTGTCGCTTGCGTGTCTATTCTTGCCCAGAAGTTAGGCTGCTCTTGCGAGTTAGCAATGCTGACCACTGCTTTTCCACTGTATGTTTTGCCGCAGGTCAAAATGAATGACTTCCATCCGGTCAAAAAGAAAAAGCCCCCGCCGATAAAGGCGAGGGCTTTCTTGTTTCGTCGTGGGCTACAACGCTTAGTGCGCGTGGCCTTTGTCCCAGTCTTCCTGCTTTGGAAGAATTTCAAATGTATGCTCTGGGGGTGGTGATGGAAGTGTCCACTCCAGCGTATCTGCATACTCGTTCCATGGGTTCGCTTCTGTCACGCGGCGTCCTGCAAGCAATGTGTAGAACAGAACCACGATGAAGAAGAGGAACGAACCAAACGACAGGAATGCACCGATCGAGGAGACGTAGTTCCAAGTTGCGAACGCTTCGGGGTAGTCGATGTAGCGACGAGGCATACCCTGACGGCCCAAGAAGTGCTGCGGGAAGAATGTCAGGTTTGCACCGATAAACATTGCCCAGAAGTGCAGCTTACCAGCCCACTCGGGATACATGCGACCGGACATTTTCGGCAGGTAGAAGTAGATACCTGCGAAGATGCAGAACACCGCCCCAAGGCTCATCACGTAGTGGAAGTGAGCAACCACATAGTATGTGTCATGATAAGCGCGGTCTACACCGGCTTGTGACAATACGATGCCTGTTACACCACCGACGGTGAAGAGGAACAAGAAGCCGAACGCCCAAAGCATAGGTGTTTTGAACTCAACAGAGCCGCCCCACATTGTCGCGATCCAGCTAAAGATTTTCACGCCGGTCGGTACCGCAATCACCATCGTTGCCATCATGAAGTATGACTGTTGCGTCAGTGACATGCCGACTGTGTACATGTGGTGCGCCCAGACAACGAAGCCCAAGACACCAATTGCGACCATCGCGTAAACCATTGGCAGGTAGCCAAAGATCGGCTTGCGCGAGAATGTTGCGATGATGTGGCTGATGATACCAAAGCCCGGCAGAATGATGATGTACACTTCCGGGTGTCCGAAGAACCACAAGATGTGTTGGTAGAGAACAGGGTCGCCACCGCCATCAGGCTGGAAGAAGGACGTGCCAAAGTTGCGGTCTGTCAGCAACATTGTGATCGCACCTGCAAGCACGGGCAGTGCCAGAAGGATCAACCATGCAGTTACAAAAATAGACCATGCAAAAAGTGGTACTTTGTGCAGTGTCATACCCGGCGCACGCATGTTCAGGAACGTGGTGATGATGTTGATCGCACCCAGGATCGAAGATGCGCCGGAAACGTGTACAGCAAAGATTGCCAAGTCCATCGACATGCCGGCTTCTGACGTTGAAAGCGGTGGATACATGACCCATCCGACGCCTGAGCCCAATTGGCCGTTGCCGCCTGGTGCCAACATTGATGCGACACCCAGCGACGTACCTGCGATGAACAACCAGAATGACAAGTTGTTCAAACGTGGGAAGGCCATGTCTGGCGCGCCAATTTGCAATGGCATGAAGTAGTTACCAAAACCACCAAACAAGGCGGGGATAACAACAAAGAACATCATCAAAACACCGTGGTAGGTGATCATGACGTTCCACAGGTGACCGTTTGGCGTACAAGTTGCCTCAGATGCGAGGAAACGTGCGCCTTCAAGACACATGTATTGCACGCCAGGTTCCATGAGCTCGAGGCGCATGTAAACTGTGAATGCTACGGAAATGAAACCGACGATACCCGATGCAAATAGGTAAAGAATGCCGATGTCTTTGTGGTTTGTAGACATAAACCAACGGGTAAAGAACCCGCGGTTGTCTTCGTGCTCAGCGTCGTGGCCGTGAATGGCGGCGTCTGCCATGTCCGGTGCCTCCGTTTTTGTTGGTTCCCAATGTATATCACCCCACGAAGCGACTCGTGGAGGGTATTCTGACCTGTTACTAAGGCACAGCCGCTATCAGAGCAATGTTAATACGCCGTAAAATGTGGGCTAAAATGGCGCAGGTCATTCAAGTTGGAACGATCTAAATATCTGATTTTACCGCCAGTTTAGAATTGTAAACAATTGTATACGTTGAAGATCTGGCCCGTCGTAACGGATTGTTTTTGGTATTTCAGTGCTTTGTTATTTCTAAATGATCGCGGGAAAATGCGTCTCAAACGTTTTGCGTAATGCGACGTCGAGGTCGTCCATCGTAACAGGAAGGCCCAAATCCACCAGCGATGTAACACCGTGATCTGTAATTCCGCAGGGCACAATGCCGTCAAAATGCGACAAATCCGGTTCAACATTGATTGAAATGCCGTGAAAGCTGACCCACTTGCGCAGGCGAATTCCAATCGCGGCCACTTTATCCTCAGCCATGCCACCATTCGGGCCAAGCGGCTTTTCAGGCCGCTCAACCCAAACGCCAACCCTACTGTCGCGAATATGACCGGTCACATTGAACTCGCCTAACGCGTCAATCACCCAAGCTTCCAGAGATTGCACAAACGTACGCACATCACGGCCCCGTTTGTTCACGTCAAGCATAGTGTAGATGACCCGCTGTCCCGGCCCGTGATATGTATACTGTCCGCCACGCTTACTCTCAAACACGTCAAAACGGTTTGGGTCGGTCAAATCACTTGGGTCCGCCGATGTGCCTGCAGTGTAAAGAGGGGGGTGTTCAAGCAGCCAGATCGCCTCGTTCATCGTGCCGTCGATGATCCCTGCAACGCGTCGCTCCATCTCAGCGCAAGCCGCGTCATATGAGACCAAAGACGTGGAGGTAATCCATTCGACCATTTAGAATTTCCTAGCTTGCATGTCCCTGCCTACTGACAATCCGATGGCGCAGCGGCAATTTTGCAAGGCAATATCAGGCCATGTTGAGATTGTCATGAGTGACGTGCATTTTTTGACTTGTAAGGCCGCCGCAGTTTGTCTAAGCCGCGCCCATACCAAGCACATGAACATGCGGTCGTGGCGGAATTGGTAGACGCGCAGCGTTGAGGTCGCTGTGAGGTAACACTCGTGGGGGTTCGAGTCCCCCCGACCGCACCATTGTAGATTTCCAAAGCAGTTTCCCATCAAAAAGGCCCCAACGATTTAACGTCAGGGCCAAAGTAATGGTTTGTATTCTGATAACGGCCTTAGGTGCCGTCGTCGTTCGCCGCTACTAGTGCGGCTACCCCGATCAACAGCAACGTTGGCAAGAGCCAACCGATATCATCGTCTTCTGGTTCCAACACTTCTGGATCGACAAGGCCTTCCGCAAGCCCGCCTGCATATGCCGCAAAACCTGCAATTCCTAATCCAATAGAGATCAATAGTAATTTCTTAATCTGGCCCACCAACTCGTTAATACCTTGTTAACTTTATCAGATAGGCCTGTTTTTCCACGTCTTAATTTTTGCCGGTGGTTGTGCCGTAGGCTTCAATTGATTTGCCAAAGTAACTAAGCACGATGCCTTTAATGCGCGAGAGCCAGATCACTACGTCGCCCAAATGCGCTTTTGCCCGTTTGGGGTAGAAGGGCAAAAACATGAACGCACATAAAACGGCGAGTAGGGTCAGGATTATAGATCGGTAGATTTGTATTATGTCGCGCAGCAATCCTTGGGCAGTGCCATAATTGATCCTCCGACTGACACTGGCGTTTAGGGCGTTGTGAGTTGTTCTGAGCGAGAGATACTGCAGCGTTGTCCGATCTCTGTCCACGTCCTCGGATATTTTTGCAGATGGCACCCAATATATTTTCTGCCCCATTTTGAGTACCGACTTGGAAAACGCGGTATCTTCACCGCCTGTTTTGTTGAAGCGGTTATCAAACCGAAGCCCCGCGGCCTCCGCCCCAAACAGATCGCGGTGGAAGAACGCGTTTCCAGTTGCGGCAATCGTCATTGGCTGGCCAAGCCGGTAGCCAGACATTTCTGTTCTGCGCCGAAATGCCGATAGCCCCTTTGGGTATCGGAACACATACGGGCCCGTAAATGCGCGTGCGGTTGGATATGATGCGATTGCGCGCTCATACTCGAGCAGCCAAGCAGGGTCAGCTTCTTGGTCATCATCGAAACTGGCGACCCATTGGCTGCCTCGGGCATCCGCGATGTCCAAGCCCCTGTTGCGTGCGTGTGCTAACCCTTGTTTGGTCTCCAAAACATGAATGACCGGCCAGGGCCACGCTTGCGCGGTGATCCACTGCTGAACTTTTGGGTGTTGTTCGTTCTCAACCACGATGACATCCACGTCGTGATCTCTGCATGGGATCATCATCGCAAGTGAGCGCATTGCACGCTTGAAAAGCTCGGGGCGATTGTGGGTGCACATCACAATGCTGATTTGGCCACGTTTTTTTGACAGACGACGGGCATGCGCTGCGACAGGAAGGTCCGCTGAGGGCAGTTTTCGCAGTTGAAGTTGCGGCCAAAGAACGGCTAGGCCTGCCGCCCAGGCACGGGTCAATCTTAGTCTTTCACGGGCTATATGGGCCGTTCTCCATCGACCCCGTACAATATAAAATCCCGTCTCTTCAAGTAGTTTCCAGCCGAAGTTAAAGCCTTTCAACGCAACGCTCATCCATATTTTGAGAGGTTCGTTTCTAAGGCGTTTTGAGTTTTGTTCAATTTGTGGATCAGGAACCGACAGGTGCTGAAGGTGCCGTATGGTTTTGGTCGAGGTGTTATCCCTAACGCGTGCGAACGGGACGAAAGTGGCGTGATCTGCGCCAAGCGGCCCCAGCTGAAGCAGTGGGGCTTTTATGACGTGATTGGCTTGCCACAGCACAGTGGCTTCTTCGCCGTATGAAATGCCATCGTAAATCCCAGATGTTTGCTTGCAGTCGTTATCCACGGGACCAAAAAACGCGGCTCTCTCAGGCCAAAGGCTTGCGGCTTTTTGTATTTCAGCAAGCCAGTAGGGATCCGGTGTTAAACCGAATGCAAAGAATGCAAACCACTCGCGGCCACTCTGGCTAAAATGTGCGCGCGCCGTGCGATATGTTTCGTGCCAATCGGACGCAGCTACGCTGACAATCTCAATCTGCGCGCAGTTGATATCATTGACGACTTTATCCGCCTGAGCCCTTGCTTCTGATGTACCTTCACTGATGAGCACCATCAGATGCGCCCGTCCGCTGCAGCCTTCCAGAGCAGCCTCAAAATGGCACAATGTTGTTTCGATATCTTTTGGGGTTTCACCGGCCTCGACAGCGATGAAAATATCCAACGAAAAAGTGGGCGACATTACTGAGTACTCGTTAAGTCTGAATTGCGCGTTTGCAATCCATCGGCCACGTTACGGATGTAGTATACGCTTGATGGCGGGGTGATGTAACGGGTGCAAGGGTGAAGCGGTTATCAACAACATTGGTGTGTATTTTGGTCCCATCGGTGCTGGGGGCCGCGGACTTTAACCTTACGCCACGGGGTGTCTCGGGGCTTATTGATATGCCTGATGCGTTCATGTTGCCGGATGCAGAAAGCGCGTTAAGCCTTGCACGTGACAAGGACTTTTCTACGCTGAACTTCACGTTCCAAGCGCTGCCAAGGCTTCAAACCTCGCTCAGCTTCGCGACGTACGACGATATTGGAGCTGGAGTTTCGTCCGAGAATACCTCGCTCAATCTGAAATATGCGCTGACAGATGAAGGGCGTATTTTGCCTGCGATCAGCGTGGGCATTAACGGGCTGTTTGGAAACGATCGTGATGCGGCCGAGTATATTGTGGCGAGCAGAACACTGCACAGACCGTTGAGGCCAGCGTGGGTCTGGGGTGGAGACGCTACGGGGGGACGGCAGATGTTTCCGCACCATTTGGTCAGCGTCCCGCGTTTGACACCGCAAAGCGCGCCAGTTTTGATCACCTGTTCAAAGGGGACGCTGGCGTTTTTGCAGGCCTGTTGTGGCACACACCGGTAGACGGGCTTTCACTGGCCGCTGAATACAGCAGTGATACTTTTGCCAACGAAGCAGTGATGCCAGATAGCCGGTTCAATTTTGGTGCGCGTTACGAGGTCAGTGAAGGACTGACACTTGGGGCCAATCAGCGCGGTGGCGATACCGTCGGTGTGAAGCTGACCCTTTCTGGCAACCCAAACCGGCCACGTGTTGCACAGCCTGTTGGGGCTCCGCCTGTATTTGTTGGCGCGCGCAGTGGTGCGGCGCAAACATGGGGCGGTGCGGCGTCGCCTGATTTTGACCGCTTGGCGGGGTTGCTGTCCGAACAAGGCATTCAATTGCAAAAGGCAAAGTTAGACGGAGACGTTGCGGCGGTCCGTGTTGTGTCTTGGAGCAATGCAGCAGTGCCCAAAGTGATTGGACGTACGGCGCGTGTTTTGGCGGCGACCTCACCGCAAAGCGTCAACGTATTTGATATTTCGCTAACCCTGAACGATCTGCCCACGAAAACCTTTACGATCCGGCGTAACGACATCCATCAATTGGTTGATCAGCCACGGGGTGGCTCGCAAGTGTTGGCCAACACAGGGATCACAGGCGCGTCTGATAGGGCCCAGACATGGGACTGGCAGCAACAACAGCAGCCAGGGTTTTATTGGTCGGTCGCACCGCGCATCCAGCTTGATGTGACTTCTGACAATGAGTTTGATCCTGTGGCGGTTCTAAATGCGTTCGGTAAATATACCGTGTCGCCATCCCTGAGTTTTGTGGGCGTGCTTGATTACTTGTTGGCGGGGGACAAAAATCAAGACCCCGCACCCGCGTTGCCAATGGCGCGCAGCGATAACAGCTCGTATGACCGGAGCTCGGTGCAACTCACGCAACTTGCGGCTGTCTATCAGCGCAAACTTTCCGATACGGTTTACTCGCGGTTTTCCTTTGGCCTTCTAGAGCGCGGCTATGGCGGGGCCAGTGCCGAAATCTTATGGACCCTAAACGCCAGCAATTTCGCATTCGGTCTTGAAGTGAACGAAGTGAAGAAACGTGACTATGACGACCCATTTGAATTTGTGGATTACACGGCCACCACGGGCCATGGCTCGGTCTATTGGGACACAGGGTATAAGAGCGTTTCTGCGCAGTTAGATGTTGGTAAATACCTAGCGGGAGACTGGGGCGGCACAGTGACCCTGTCACGCTATCATGCAAACGGCTGGGACACCTCGCTGAGTGCGACACTCACGGAAGCCAACAAAGACGAGCAACTCAAGTTGGGCCTACGGGTTTCGATCCCGCTGGGTTGGGTCGCACCGACCACGACCGCACAGAAAAGTACGCTGCGCTTGGGCGGTATTTCCGGAGATGCTGGTGCGAGGTTGAATGTGTCTGACCGGCTTTATCCCAAGGTGCGTGATGCGGGTGATCAGCGCGTATACGACAGCTGGGGGGAGTTCTGGAAATGATGCGCGCGATTGTTGGAGCATGTCTGCTGTTATCTACCGCTTGCTCATCAGGGGGCAGCAACGGCCAGCTTTGGAAACTGGCCAGTGAGCAGCTTCGGGATGGACGTGCGGGGTCAAGCCAACAGGTCTCAAGGGCTGAGATTTCGCGTGACCAAATTGACGTGCTTGATCTTGCAAATATCCGTGTCGAGGTACCTGATCAAAAGTTGAGAACGCTGGCGCTGGCCAACCGTGCACGCGGTAACCGTGTGTCATACCTTACACCGTCTAAACGCCAAATTACCCTCAAAGGTGGGTTGGTCGTTGCAACTCAGGGCTTTGGGTTTGACTTGCTGCCAATGCAGGTCGAAAGCAACGACCCGATCGCTTTTCCACTCCCACCAAATAGGTGGCCCGAGGCAATTACACGAACATATTTTACCCCAGGTCGCGGGCCTGACGGACAGTCTTGGAATGTCAGATGTAGCTATAGTGCGGGTGACACGGTGCGTATCACATTGGCTGAGCTGAGTTATACAACCCGTCAAATGATCGAAACTTGCGAGGGCGGAGGGGCCGGATTCCGCAACCTCTATTTTGTGGATGAGCGTACAGGGTTTGCGTGGCAATCGCGCCAATGGGCGGGGCCTGATCAGGGGTATCTCAACGTCGAAGTTCTTGAACCGCTTGATTAGGCGTCACGACAAGATCAACAACCAGACCCAGATAGACACCATGTTTGCGGCAGTGCCCAAAAGGACCGATGTAGCGGCCACACGTTTTGCCCGCCCGTACATGTTTGCGAATAAGTAGGCGTTGATACCGGGGGCGGAGGCGGCTGTAATGATAGCTGAGCGCATCTCGAAGGTAGACAGATCAACCAGCTGACCAACGCTGTAAACGATCACTGGATGGACCACTAACGACAGGGCGACAACGTAAAGCACCGTGGTCATATCACCTTCGGGTTTATAGCGGTGTAACACGCCGCCAAGTCCGAAAAGTGCGGCGGGCAGGGCGGCACGGATCATCAAATCAATGGCGTCTTGCAGCACACTCGGCACGGTCAATCCGGTGAGGTTCACGATGAAGCCAAGCGAAATGCCGATGATCAGTGAGTTTTTGATCGTAGAGGTAAATATGGTGCGCGCAACGTCACGGGCAGGCGCGCCGTGGGCTTTGGCAAGCTCCATCCCGATGATGCCAATGCTTAGGTTAAGTGGCGCGTGAATGGCGATGATGGCGTAGTTACCGGTCAGGGCCTCGGAGCCAAAAGCGCGCTCGGTAATTGGCAGGCCAAGAAGTACGGAGTTTGAAAAGAGCGCCACAAACCCGATGGCAACTGCGTCTTCCCAATCGCGTTTGAACAGTACTCTGGCACCGATCAGCCCCAAGGCGAAACACACAAATGCGCCTAAATAAAAGCTAAGCAGAATGGGCCAGTTGAAGGATTGGTCAAGATCAAGGTTAGCGATGGCCGAAAACAGCAAGCACGGGATCGCAAATCCTTGGGCAAACTTCATCAGCCCATCAACATATTCTGCCTTAAACAATCCACCCCACGAGGCGGCATAGCCGAAACCGACCAACAAAAAGACAGGAATAATGACGTCAATCAGAGCTTGCATGGCGGGTCCGGGGTGGGTGAGCAGCGTCGCGGGCCTCCGGCGGGGATATTTGAAAACAAAAGAAAGCTAGAGCTGAACTTTTATCTGCATCCCGTCGAAAGCTGGTGTGACGTGATCAGGGGTTTCACGGTTGAGTGTGTCGTAGTCAAGATCGAGATGCATGTTGGTCAGCACCGCTTGGGACGGTCTCAGGCGATCCACCCATTCAAGTGCTTGTTCAACATTGAGGTGTGTCGGATGCGGTTCATAGCGCAGGGCATCAAGAATGAAGTATTCAAGGTTGTGCAGCATCGCAAAACCATCCTCACCCATGCTGGACACATCAGGCATGTACGCCACGTTGCCAATTCGAAAGCCAAGCGCCTCGATAGAGCCATGGGTCACGCGAATTGGCGATAGAATGATTTCGCCGCCATTGCCCGACACAGTAACATCGCCATCGATTGCATTGAGGTTCAAAATAGGCGGATAGCTTGATCCAGCCGGCTGGACAAAGGCGTATCCAAACCGCGAAATAAGGTCGTTTGTCGTGTCGCCATCGGCATAAACATCAAGGCGGCTGCGCATATTGTAAACGATCTGGCGCAGGTCATCGATGCCGTGGACATGATCTGCGTGGCTGTGGGTGTAGACAACCGCATCCAACGCGCCGACACCCGCATCAAGCAACTGGCTGCGCATATCGGGTCCAGTATCGATCAGGACCGTAGTGGTGCCTTCATCTGTGTGCTGCTCAATAAGTAGCGCACAGCGGCGACGCCTGTTTTTAGGATTACCTGGATCGCACGCCCCCCAGTTTCCGCCGTTGGGCCCCAATCGCGGAACGCCTCCTGATGAGCCGCAACCGAGTATGGTAAACACCCGCTCCATTTAGGCGGCCTTTGAGAAGAGGCGATGAAAGTTGTCTGTGGTCGCTTTGGCGAAATCATCAAGCGATATGCCGAAGACCTCTGCGCCAACCGCCGCGGTGTGGGCCGTGTAGGCGGGTTCATTTCGTTTTCCGCGAAACGGCTTTGGTGCTAAATACGGGCTGTCAGTTTCCACCAAGACACGGTCCAGTGGAGCAGCGGCAAAGATGTCGCGCACTTCTTGCGATTTGGGGAATGTCGCGATGCCCGACATGGACAGATAAAATCCCAGATCGAGAGTACGGCGCGCCAGCTCCGGCCCACTTGAAAAGCAATGCATGACACAGTCAAACGGACCCTTGGCGTAGGCCGCCTCAAGGATATCTGCCATGTCCTCATCTGCCGCGCGAGAGTGGATGATCAGCGGCAGCCCTGTTTCGCGGGCGGCATCGATGTGTACGGCAAGAGAGGTTTTTTGTACCTCAGCGCTGTCGGCCGTATAGTGATAATCCAGACCGGTCTCGCCGATGCCTACAAACTTGGGGTGCTGCGCAAGGTCAACAAGGTGTTTCACAGTGGCCATCGGCTCATCCGCGGCAGACATTGGGTGCGTACCCGCCGCATAGTAGACGGATGGAAATTCTTCAGCGATTTTGCGTACTTGTGGCTCGTTCTTCAACTTTGTGCAGATCGTTACCATTTTGCCCACACCGGCCTCAACGGCCCGCGCCACGATATCTGCGCGTTCTTCGTCAAAGTCTGGAAAATCGAGGTGGCAGTGGCTGTCGACTATCATGGTGGCTACCTTTTTGCGGCCCATTTGGCGGCTTCTTGGTCAATCTTGAGGCCCGTATCAACGACCAACACCGCAGGGTCAAGGTTGACCGCTTTGCCATGCCTAAGACGTGCGCCAATGTCTTGGTGAAGTGCCGCCCATGCCTTTCCCGCAGCTTGATTAGGGCAAAGGCGTTGTAGCAGCGCGCCTTCGTTGTGTGCTGCCTCCACGGATGGTGCACCTGTAATGCCGGTGCGTGCGATCCGTGACAACAACGTGTCAATCTGGTTCAAAAATAGATCAAACTGGGGTGCCTTGGCGCGGCCAATCATGCCGTCGCCGAGTTTACTGAGTTTAGCTCGGTCAAGGCCTGGCGCGTTTTGGAGTAACTCAACCAGTCGGGCATATGTATCAAGACCGCCAAGGTTCAGTAGCCTTAACGCTTCCCCAACAGAGCCATCTGCGAGAGCGTTCAGGTGATCCATATTCGTGGGAAGTGGTACACCCGCTTGCGCCAAGGCTTGGGTCATATCCTCTGCAGATAACCTGTTGAAAGACAGCGTACGGCACCGTGACCTAATGGTTGGCAGCAGGCGCGAAGGCTGATGGCAGATCAGCAAAAGCGTGGTGTTTGCAGGTGGCTCCTCAAGCAGCTTCAAGATGGCATTCGCGGTCTGAACATTCATTTCATCCGCCGCATCAATGATCACAACGCGCGGTGTGCCGTCGGCCGCAGACATGGTCAGAAATTCTTTGAGCCTGCGTGCCTCATCGACGGTGATTACAGTCTTAAGTTTGCTTTTGTCCTTCTCATCGACGGCGCGACGCAAGACGAACAGCCCGCTTTCGGATCCGGCGGCCATTCGGCGTGCAACGGGATGCTCTGGATAAATGTGCAATGTGCTGGGCGCCGCCGTATCGCCGAACATATCCGGCTTTCCCGCTGGGGGCGTGGCGATCAGAAATCTTGCAAAGTGATAAGCGAATGTCGCTTTGCCGGTACCGCGCGGGCCTTGCAGCATCCACGCGTGATGTTGCCGCCCAGAGGTGAATGCATCAAGTACCGCAGCCTCCGCCGCCCCATGCCCAAACAGGCGTGTGGTTTCGCGCGGATGTGGCGCACCTTCAATGCGGTCGGGTTCGGGCAGATCAGACATAGCAAAGGTGTGCCACGGGTCTGGGGCAGGTAAAAGCGCTAATTGCGCCTTCTAAATGACTGCGGCTTGGACGTCGTGCCAGACGTCCTCAATGGACCTGTTTCCATCAATCACCCGCCAACGGGCAGGATCCTGTTTGGCGAGATCAAGGAACCCTGTACGAAGGGCCTGCTGAAATTCGAGGCCCATGTCCTCAAAGCGGTCTTCGCCGCTTGATCTGGCCAAGCCGCGTTGCAGCGCTGTTTTCGGGTCCATGTCGATCAATATCGTCAGGTCAGGTTCACGCTCAATCATCAAACTGTGCAACGCATCTACTTTGCTGCGTAAATCGCCACGGGTCGCACCTTGATAGACCCGTGTGCTGTCGGCAAAGCGGTCACTGATCACCGTTGTGCCGCGTTCAAGGGCAGGGCGGATGGTCTTTTCAAGGTGGTCACGACGGGCCGCTGTGAATAATAAAAGCTCTGTTTCAGCGGACCAGCGATCTGGCTCCCCCTCAACCAGCAGGCGGCGAATTTCTTCGGCACCGGTTGAACCACCGGGTTCGCGGGTCAAAATTGCGTTGGGCAGGGCGTCAGCAAGGCGGCGCGCTTGGGTCGATTTGCCAGAGCCATCGATGCCCTCAAAAGTAATGAAACGTGCAGTCATGGATTAATTCGTCGCCATAAGGGGAACTGTTGGTCCGGCTATTTTGCGGATGACAACGCGGCTTGCGGTGCGCATGCGGCTCAGAAAGCCACCGGCAGAAACGTCGTGTTCAGCAACTAACGGGATACGGGTGTCGGGAAGGCCATTAACACTTACCACCAATTCGGCCAGAACATCGCCTTTCAAGATTGGTGCTTCGATCGGGCCTGTGTAGGCGACTTCGGCCTTTACCTGATCCGCAGCCAAGACGGGGAGCAGCATGGAAAGATCCTGCGCAACCGCAAGGCCCACCAGCGGCAAATCACCATTCCAAACCTCAGCATCGGCAACCTTGGTACCGGCCGTGATGATATCTTTCTGAGCGAACTGACGAAAAGCCCAATCAACGATGCGTTCTGCTTCTTCGGCGCGTCCCGCTGCGGTTTCGAGGCCAGTGATTACAAAAATTACACGGCGATCACCTTGTTTTGCGCTACCCACAAGGCCGTAACCCGCTTCTTGTGTGTGGCCGGTTTTCAGGCCGTCTGCCCCAATATCAAGTGCCAGTAAAGGATTGCGGTTCAACCGGTTTGAGCTTTCTGTCGGGTCAAATAAAAATTCGCGTTGTGCAAAAAGGGGGTAGTGCTGGGGGAAGTCTTTGATCAGCAGGTCCGCAAGCGTGCCAAGGTCGCGCATCGACATGCGATGGTCGGGTGCGGGCCATCCGTTGGAGTTGGTGAAATTGCTGTCCATCATCCCCAATTGGCGCGCGCGGGCAGTCATCATTTTCGCAAAGCCAGCCTCGGTGCCGTCTACGCTAAGCGCCTCGGCAATGACTGCGCAGGCGTCGTTGCCCGACAAAACAATGATGCCCGTTATGAGGTCCGCGACACTGACGCGTTCGCCGCGTCTAAGAAACAAAGTAGAGCCGCCATAGTTCATCGCGTTTTGACTAACGAGCAGCTCTTCATCCATGCTGAGCCTGCCGTCTTCTACAGCTTCAAACGCCATATAAAGTGTCATCAGTTTGGACATTGACGCCGGTGGCAAAGGTTTCGATGCGTTCTTGGCCAGCAGTACCGTGCCGGTTGTCTGATCGATGACGTAAGCGGCCGTAGCGCGGGTTTCAAAACTATGGGCAGCGCTGAGGGGCAGTATCAAAAATGCCAAAACGATGAGTAACCGGTGGGTCATATGTGCCTCATTGCTGATCTGAGCATGCGCCGTGATCTTGGCGCGTGCTGTCTAATTGGTGACGTAATAGGCGTCATTAAAGCCGCGTGATTTGACCTTTTTCAACAGCCCCGCGCGTTCAGATGTATTGGTCGCTGGCCCAACGATGACGCGCCAAAAAGTTTTGTCATTGCTGGTGCCTTGAAGAACCTGCGGGATAATGCCCGCCTGACGCATCGCCTCAGCAGTGTTCTTTGCGTTTTGCTCAACGTTGAAAATGCCAATTTGAATAAACGGCTTATTCAACGTGGACACAGCGGGGCGTGGTGTTGGTTTGGCCGCTGGCGGCTGTTCCGTTGATGCATCAATGGCGTTGGCAGCGGTGGTCACAATATCATCGAGAGGCTGCGCTTCAACTGCGGCTGGTTTTTCAATGGCTGTTTGCGCAGGCGTGGTTTGCGTTGGTTCTTCCACTGCTTCACGGCGCAAAGCCGTCACATTGAGCGGCACCGGCTGTCCCGCCAACACCCCGATTGCGTCTGCGGCATCTGAGGAAAGCTGAAGGCTGGGGCCGGGATTGTCGCGTTCACGGCGAAAAAGAGCACCGATAACAAATTTACCGTTCGCTTGATTTCGAATAATGACCCGCTCGGGATCTTTCACATCAGGGTGGGCCACCCAGACACCACCCAAGCTTGGGCGTCCATCCCAAAGGCCTGTTTCTGTCACTTGAAACACGTCTGGTGCTTCGACGTCGCGTTCAACAAGTCGCGCGGTAGTTGCGGGCGTCACGGTCGCATCGGGGCTTGTTTGCAGGGCTTTAAGGGACAGCTGACCGTTCTCGTCACACCCCGAAAGCAGCACCGCCGCTGCCAAAAAAGCGCCAACGGAATGCACTGTCGTGATGCGTTTTGCAGCCATAATTCTGTCCGTCCTGTGTGCCTGCTGTGCGACAAGGTTGACCCTGTTCGCTATCTAATTTCCACAACCTTATCGAAAGGTCATGCTTTTGAAAAGCGACGGAAATGCTTTAGGCAACATTCCCCACTTTTCGAATCAAAATTTGCACGCTACACGGTCCAAACGCGGAGGTTTGGCAGAGTGGTCGAATGCACCGGTTTTGAAAACCGACGTACGTGAGAGCGTACCCAGGGTTCGAATCCCTGAGCCTCCGCCACCTTTATTTAAATTTGATTTCTAGGTGGTTAGCGGCTTTAGCTAAACCTGGCTGGTTTGGAGCAAAGCTCGAAGGGCTATGCAGATTACCCACTGCACAGCACATCCGGCCTTTAGCTATTCTCAGAAAACCAAATTAAAGCAACTCATCCCAAACCTGCGATCAGTTTGGGGATGTTGGTTTTGAATTTGAAGAAACCTGCCGTGGCATAGGGCCAAGCTTGCGCGTCATAGTCTGGCATCGCTTGGGTCAATGCTATTCCTTTACCTTTCAAGGCCTTGTCGAGCTTCTTTAAAGTGTCATTGGCGGGGCCTACGGGGGCGTAGTTTGCAGCGACTTGATCGCATTCCAGATCCGCGGCCATCTGTGCGATGGCTTCCACATCCAAAATTTCCGGGGTCATTCCCAATTTGTCTGCGAAGCGCTCACCGGTGTCTTGAAGCCCGTCTTCTGTGAATACCCGCACGTTTTCCGCTACGTTCAGCGGCGTGCGTGCATCGTGACAAGCTAGGGCAGCTGCGCCGACAACTTCACATCCTCGGGTTGCGTTCAGCACGGTCGAAAGCGCCATGTCATCTTCGTGGATCACGATTAGTGTCCGTGCGCCGGCTTGGGGCGCATCTGGTGTTTTGATCGGTTGCCGGTCGGGGTTTGCAAAGCCGCTCAGAGGTTCCGCGTGGGGGGCAAGGCCCGTTGGCCTAAAACGCCCTTCGGTGTATTTTGTGATGTTGTCGGGGCGGGCCAGATAGGTCTTGCCCACGGTTTGAAGTCCGCCGACCCACCGCCATGAGCAGGTGTTTGATGCGGCATCGCCGTCAAGCAGGTGGCGCATGAAGAAATCCGCGCCCAACTCCCAAGGTAGCCGAAGCGTGAAGATCCAGATTGATGCGAACCACATCCGTGCGTGATTGTGCAGATAACCTGTCTCAGCCAGCTCTTTCGCCCAATGATCAAAACAGTCGATCCCCGTGGTGCCGGCGCACGCGGCTTCCCACTCGGCGCGCAGCCCACTTTGGGTCTGCACATTGTTCAGCGCCGCGTTCAGCCCTTGCTTATACATCCCCCAAACTGGCGCGCGCATCTCAAGCCAGCCCTTCCAATAGGTGCGCCAGTAGACTTCTTGAACGAATTTTTCGAGACTTTGTGCGCTGTATCGTCCCAGAACTGTACGCAAGACTTCTTCTTCTGTGATCAGTCTGTGACGGATATAGGGAGAGAGTTGTGACACGCCTTCGTGGCCTGCAACGTCATAATTTCTCCGCAGGCCATAGCGCCCTGCGCGTGGCACGAATGAGGAGAGGCGCTCGAGCGCGGCGGTGCGGGTCGGGGGGAAATGTGTTTGTGTCATGGGCGGCAGATAACGCGCCATGAAGTGGTTTCAACAAAAAGCCTCGCGCCGCCTTGCAGCCCGCTATCACGCGTCCTAATCTTATCTTAGTAAATTGAGGCTACTAAGTAGCGGCACACACATGCAGGATGAGGCATTCCCATGAAAGATCCAGTCGAAACATATATGAACCTTGTCCCTATGGTTGTTGAGCAAACCAGCCGTGGCGAACGCGCCTATGACATTTTCTCGCGTCTTTTGAAGGAGCGGATCATCTTTTTGAACGGCCCCGTCCATGATGGCATGTCGCAGCTTGTCGTGGCGCAGTTGCTCCACCTTGAGGCTGAAAATCCGTCCAAAGAGATCAGCATGTACATCAACTCACCAGGTGGTGTGGTGACGTCAGGTTTGTCCATTTATGACACCATGCAGTACATCCGTCCCAAAGTATCAACGCTTGTGATTGGTCAGGCGGCATCAATGGGCTCGCTTTTGCTGACGGCTGGCGAAAAAGGTATGCGCTTTTCTCTGCCAAACAGCCGCGTGATGGTTCACCAGCCTTCTGGCGGATACCAAGGGCAGGCGACAGACATCATGATCCATGCTCAGGAAACGCAAAAGCTGAAGACCCGTTTGAATGAAATTTACGTCAAGCACACGGGCAATAAATTGAAAGACGTCGAAGCAGCGCTTGAGCGTGATAACTTCATGTCGCCCGAAGAGGCAAAAGACTGGGGTTTGATCGACGAGATCGTTGAAAACCGCTCCAAAGGTGACGACGCGTAGTGACGCTTTTCCATCGGAATACTTGGGCCGGACATGAATGTGTTAAGCCCTTGTTAACCTTTGATTGCAGCACCGCTTAAACGATTAGAAGAATGCCCCCAATTTCTCGAAATGGGGGCATTTTCGCATTGTAGCCGATTTTTGCCTGTCTTAGCATGGGTCGACGTCAAGATGGCACCAAACGCAACTCGGGGGACACGCCCCCAAAGGATGATACTATGACCAACCAAGCAAGCGGCGACGGAAAGAACACACTTTACTGCAGCTTTTGCGGTAAATCGCAGCATGAGGTGCGCAAACTTATCGCGGGTCCAACGGTATTCATTTGTGATGAATGCGTTGAATTGTGCATGGATATCATCCGTGAAGAGACAAAAGCGACCGGTCTGAAGTCATCCGAAGGCGTGCCAACGCCGCTCGAGATTTGTGGCGTGTTGGACGATTATGTCATTGGCCAAGCCAAGGCAAAGCGCGTGCTGTCGGTGGCGGTTCACAACCACTACAAACGACTGAACCATGCTGGCAACGGCTCAGACATCGAGTTGGCGAAATCAAACATCATGCTGATCGGGCCAACGGGGTGCGGAAAAACACTTCTTGCCCAAACTCTTGCGCGCATTCTTGATGTGCCCTTCACCATGGCCGACGCCACCACATTGACCGAAGCCGGTTATGTTGGGGAAGACGTTGAAAACATTATTTTGAAGTTGCTGCAGGCGTCTGAATATAACGTCGAGCGCGCACAGCGCGGCATCGTCTACATCGACGAAGTTGATAAAATTACACGTAAGTCTGACAATCCATCAATTACCCGCGATGTGTCGGGCGAGGGCGTGCAGCAGGCTCTGCTGAAGATCATGGAAGGTACAGTTGCGTCTGTGCCCCCCCAAGGTGGGCGCAAGCATCCACAGCAAGAGTTTTTGCAGGTGGACACAACCAACATTCTGTTCATTTGCGGCGGGGCGTTTGCAGGCCTCGATAAGATCATTGCGCAGCGCGGCAAGGGATCTGCGATGGGCTTTGGGGCTGACGTCAAAGACGAAAGCCAAAAGACTGTGGGTGAGTACTTCAAAGACCTCGAACCTGAGGATCTGCTGAAATTCGGCCTGATCCCGGAGTTTGTTGGCCGCTTGCCTGTTATTGCGACGCTCGAAGACTTGGACGAAGACGCTCTGGTTACGATCTTGACCCAGCCTAAGAACGCGCTGGTGAAGCAATACCAACGCTTATTTGAGCTTGAAGATGTTCAGCTGACTTTCACCGATGATGCGTTGTCCGCGATTTCCAAGCGCGCGATTGAGCGTAAAACTGGTGCGCGTGGCCTGCGCTCGATCCTCGAAGACATCTTGCTTGATACCATGTTTGACATGCCCGGTCAGGAAAGCGTCACCGAGGTGGTGGTCAATGAAGAAGCTGTTAATTCTGACGCAGAACCCTTGCTGATCCACGGTGATACAAAGGCTAAAGAAGACGCTACCGCATGATCAAGCGCATCCACTCCGGAGGAGAATTTGAAGCCAAGATTGGTTATTGCCGCGCGGTTGTTGCGGGTGGATTCGCGTTTGTCGCCGGTACCGTTGGTCAAGGTGATGACGTTGTCAGCCAATGCGGTTCAGCGCTTGGGACCATCAAGAATGCGTTGACCGAGGCGGGCTCCGACATCTCCAAAGCGGTGCGCGTTACGTATTACTTGCCCGACATCACTGAGTTTGAGGCCTGCTGGCCGCAGCTTTCTGAGGCGTTCGGTGATAATCCGCCTGCGGCCACGGTGATTGAAGCAAAGCTTTTGCATCCGCGCTTCCGGATTGAGATCGAAGTTACAGCGCTGGCCTAACCGCACTGCGCAGATCGTATGCAAAACGTAATCTGCCTAGACGTTGGGGCACAAATGCGGCATAGCAAGGCAAGCAGATCAAAGAGGGCACCCATGGGTATTTTGAACTTCGTGAAACGGGCCGCCGTTTGGTGGGACGGACAAACACTCGGAACACAGCTATGGACGTGGCGCAAAGGCACTTTGGTCGGCCAAGATTCCCAAGGAAATCAGTTTTATCAAAGCAAAGACGCCGCGCGCCGTTGGGTGATTTTCAATGGCGAAGCAGATGCTTCGCGGGTTGATCCGGACTGGCATGGCTGGCTGCACCACACGTGGAACGAAACGCCCACAGATGCACCACTGGCACACAAGCCATGGGAAAAAGAGCACCTGCCGAACCTAACTGGTACAACCCTTGCCTATGCGCCCGCAGGGTCTATCCGTAAAGGCGACCCAGCACCGCGTAGCGACTATGAGGCGTGGACGCCGGAGTAAGTCACGGGGTTCTGACCGATTTTTCTGTAAATAGGCAAAGGTGTTTGCATGACGTATTCCCGCGGTGAAATTGCCCTTGGTGGCGTCGTTCTGGCGGCAGCTACTGCCTTTTTGATCTATGCAGCAGGCCTGACAGGGTTTGGAGCAAGCTCTGGTGGCCAATTCACGCTACAAGCAAGCTTTCGTAGTGCCGATGGTGTCGCAGTTGGGACAGATGTTCGGTTGGCTGGCGTCAAGATTGGCGCTGTTACGGCGATGGATTTGAACCCTGTCACCTACCGCGCTGAAACGAAACTGGCGATCGCAGATGGCGTTGAAATCCCCGATGATAGTGCAATCTCAATTGAATCTGAGGGCCTTCTTGGCGGTAACTTCGTCAACATTTCCCCCGGTGGGTCAGAGTTCTACTTTGCTAGCGGCGATGAGGTTGAAGACACCCAAAGTGCCGTTAGCCTGATCACACTGCTGCTGCGTTTTGTCGGTGGATCGACTGAATGACAGTGGTTTGGCGTTCTTTTGTTGCGCTATTTCTATCCGCGTCTGCCAGTTTCGCGCAATCTGCTGACACTGCAACAGGCGGTACTCTACGCGTCCTCGACAAAACCAACGGCACTGTTTCAGACTTTGACCTTGCATCAGGTCAGTCGGCTCAAAAAGGCTTGATTAGCGTACAGCTGCGCGAATGCCGGTACCCCACGTCAAACCCGACAGGCGATGCCTTCGCGCTGATTACAGTGCGTGCGCAAGGCGCTAGTGATCCCGTCTTTGACGGTTGGATGATTGCATCTGCACCGGCGCTGAATGCGCTAGAACACCCGCGCTATGACGTCTGGGTATTGCGTTGTAAAACATCCTGAGGGCTTGGCGCACGCCCGTCTGTGAACGCAAAATTAGCACTTTGAGAGAGCGCCATCCCAAGACGGCGATGATATTCCGTCCGTGGAATTTCTACAGCACCAAGGCTGGCGAGGTGATCTGTAAGAAACTGAGTATCAAACAAGCTAAACCCTTGGGTCCGCAGCATATCGATCAAATAGGCGAGTGCAATTTTTGATCCATTAGTCGCGTTCGAAAACATGCTTTCGCCAAAAAACGCAGTTCCTATGGCCACCCCGTAAACACCGCCAATCAGGCTATTGTTTTCGCCGCGTACCTCAATTGAGTGGGCATCCCCGCGGTTATGCAGTTCGAGGTACAGCTCTTTGATCTGCGCGTTGATCCAGGTTTCGGTTCGCGCTGCACATTGATCAACGACTTCTTCAAACGCCTGATTAAGGGTGACGCTGTGCGGTGTGGTGCGCATCGCTTTTGCCAGTGACCGTGAGATGTGAAAACGGTCCAGCTCGAAGATGCCGCGCTGACGTGGGTCGACCCAGAAGACCTCATTGACCTCACGACCTTCTGACATCGGGAAAATACCCGAGCGATAGGCTTGAAGCACCAGATCGGAGCTGAGTTTTTCCATTGGCATGTGGCATGAGCCTTTCTTGCGTAGCGTGCGCCAGCTTGGCCCAAAAAGAAAGGGCCAGTCTTTCAACTGGCCCGATGTATTATGTTTTCAAGGGCTTAGCCCTGCAAGTTTGTTTCAAGCCAGTGTTCAAGCCAATGGATATCATAATTACCATCCAGAATGTCTTGCTCTGCCAGAAGTGCGTAAAACAGCGGAACAGTTGTATCGACACCGTCAACAATCAGCTCTCCCAAGGCACGGTTGAGACGCGCTAAAGCTTCGGGGCGGTCGCGTCCATGAACGATCAATTTGCCGATCAAGCTGTCGTAGTAGGGCGGGATTGAATAGCCATCATAGAGGGCGGAATCCATACGCACCCCCAAGCCGCCGGGCGCGTGATACTGGGTGATCTTGCCGGGGCAGGGCGCAAAGTTTGGCAGGCGCTCTGCATTGATCCGAACTTCGATGGAGTGGCCGTTGATCTCAAGATCGTCTTGGCCAAACGTCATATCTTCACCGGCCGCCACAAGGATTTGTTCGCGGACCAGATCAACGCCAAAGATGCCCTCAGTAACGGGGTGTTCCACTTGAAGGCGGGTGTTCATCTCGATGAAGTAAAATTCGCCATTCTCATAAAGAAACTCGATTGTGCCTGCGCCGATATAGTTGATGTCGGCCACAGCATTTGCACAGATTTCCCCAATCTTAGCGCGCGTTTCGGCGTCAATTGAGGGCCCGGGAGCCTCTTCAAAGACCTTTTGGTGGCGACGTTGCAGTGAGCAGTCGCGCTCCCCGAGGTGAACGGCTTTGCCCTTACCGTCGCCAAACACCTGAATTTCGATGTGGCGCGGTGTATCGAGGTATTTCTCAATATAGACTTCATCGTTGCCGAAGTTTGCTTTGCCTTCAGAACGCGCAGTGCGGAAAGCGTTAGTCATTTCCTCTTCGGAATTGGCCACTTTCATGCCTTTACCGCCGCCACCTGCAGTTGCTTTGATGATTACCGGATAGCCAATGTCACGACCAACTTGCAGCGCGGTTTCAAGATCAGGCACGCCACCGTCAGAGCCTGGAACACATGGCACGCCAAGGCGTTTCATTGTGTCTTTGGCTGTGATCTTGTCACCCATGACACGGATGTGCTCGGCTGTGGGGCCAATAAAGGTGATCCCGTGATCCTGCAAAATCTGCACGAAATTAGCGTTCTCAGACAAAAAGCCATAGCCGGGGTGGATCGCTTGGGCGCCGGTTACTTCGCAAGCTGCAACAATCGCGGCAACGTTCAGGTAACTGTCAGTAGATGAGGGCGGCCCGATACAGATGGCTTCGTCGGCCATGCGTACGTGCATCGCGTCACTGTCAGCTGTTGAGTGGACTGCAACGCTGCCGATGCCCATCTCGCGGCAAGCACGGATGACGCGAAGGGCAATCTCGCCGCGGTTCGCAATGAGGATTTTATCGAACATGCTGACTGCCTTATTCGATGATCATCAAAGGTGCGCCGAACTCAACTGCGTCACCATCAGCAACCAAGATACGTTTCACTGTGCCTGAGCGCGGGGCGGGGATGTGGTTCATCGTTTTCATTGCTTCGATGATCAACACGGTGTCGCCTTCGTTGACTTGTGCGCCAACGCTTACAAACGCGGGGCTACCGGGTTCGGCCTGCAGATACGCTGTGCCGACCATGGGTGAGGCCACTGCGCCGGGGTGATCTGATGGGTCCTCACTGGCAGCAGTTGCTGCGGGCGCTGCTGCGGCGGGCGCTGGCGCTGCGGCAACTGGTGCTGCAACGGCGGCCACTGCAGGGGCTGCGGCTTGGACCACATTTGTTTGTTTGCTCACACGCACGTTTAGGCTGTCGTTTTCGCCGTAGTCGCGTTTTACCTGCAATTCAGTCAGTTCGTTTTCATTCAAAAGAGCTGCAAGTGCCTGAATAAACTCAACATCTGTCTCGTGGGGTTTCTTCGCCATGATCTTATTATCCCTCTGATCTTCCCGTGGGCTATTACCACTTATTCCGCTCGTGTATAGGCCAAGGTTTTCCCAAGGGAAAGCACCCGCATGTTGTTTTCACATGCAGGTGCTGATCACGTTTTCGGGGAAGGGGAGCCGAAAGTGGCTTAGCCCTTTCGGTTCATCCGATTTTCGATCAGATCGTCCACCACACTTGGGTCCGCAAGTGTTGAGGTGTCGCCCAGTGTCGCAAAGTCATCTTCGGCGATCTTGCGCAAAATACGGCGCATGATTTTGCCCGAGCGTGTTTTCGGCAAACCCGGTGCCCATTGGATCAGGTCCGGCTTGGCGATTGGCCCGATTTCTGAGCGCACCCATGTTTCAAGCTCTTTGCGCAGCGCGTCTGATGGCTCTTCACCGGTCATCAGGGTGACATAGGCGTAGATACCTTGCCCTTTGATGTCATGGGGGTAGCCCACAACAGCGCTTTCGGCGACTTTGGCATGCGCAACCAATGCGCTTTCAACTTCCGCCGTCCCCATGCGGTGGCCAGATACGTTGATCACGTCGTCCACACGGCCAGTGATCCAGTAATCACCGTCTGCGTCGCGGCGGCACCCGTCACCTGTGAAATAGTAGCCTTTGTAGTCTGAGAAATACGTTTTCTCAAAACGCTCATGGTCGCCCCAAACAGTGCGCATTTGACCCGGCCAGCTGTCTTTGATGACAAGAACGCCTTCAACGTCGTTACCGTGGATTTCCTCGCCAGAGGTTGCGTCCAGAACTGCAGGCTCAATGCCGAAGAATGGTTGTTGCGCCGAGCCCGGCTTGAGGGTTGTTGCACCAGGCATCGGTGTCATCAAGTGACCACCCGTTTCTGTTTGCCACCATGTGTCAACGATGGGGCAGGTACCTTTGCCGACAACGTCGTTGTACCAATTCCACGCCTCTGGGTTGATCGGCTCACCAACCGTGCCCAAAACTTTGAGCGCTGACAAATCGCATTTTTCCACAAACTCGTTACCTTGCCCCATCAAGGCGCGGATGGCGGTCGGAGCTGTGTAGAATTGGTTTACGCTGTGCTTTTCGCAAACCTGCCAAAAACGGCTGGCATCGGGATAGGTTGGGACACCTTCAAACATCACTGTGGTCGCACCATTAGCGAGGGGGCCGTAGACGATATAGCTGTGGCCCGTGACCCAACCCACGTCTGCGGTGCACCAATAGACGTCACCGTCGTGGTAATCGAACGTGTATTGATGGGTCATTGCCGCATAGACAAGATAGCCGCCAGAGGTGTGCACAACGCCCTTCGGCTGACCGGTTGAACCGGATGTATATAGGATGAACAGCGGATCTTCGGCGCCCATCTCAACGGGAGCGAATGTGGTGTCTGCTTTTGCGGCCAAGGCGTTGTAATCTACGTCGCGGTCAGTCCATGCGACGTCGCCACCTGTGCGCTTTACCACAAGGCTTTTCACGCTTGCGTCACAGCTTTCAAGTGCTTTGTCGGTGTTGGATTTCAGTGCGGTGTTGCGTCCGCCCCGGGGGGCTTCATCAGCGGTAATCACAACTTTTGCTTCGCAGCCGTTGATCCGTGACGCCAGCGCATCAGGCGAGAAACCAGCAAACACGATTGAGTGGATCGCACCCATCCGCGCACAAGCCAACATGGCGTAGGCAGCTTCGGGGATCATCGGCAGGTACAGCACAACGCGGTCACCCTTGGTGACGCCAAGATCGGCAAGCACATTCGCCATGCGGCAGGTGTTGTCGTGCAACTCTTGGTAGGTGATGTGCTTTGCTTCGTCTGTCGGGCTGTCAGGCTCCCAGATGATCGCAGTTTGATTGGCGCGTGTCGCAAGATGGCGGTCGATGCAGTTGGCGGCCACGTTCAGCGTGCCATCTGCGTACCAATTAATTTTCACCTGACCTAATGTGTAATCGACGTCTTTGACCTCGGTGAACGGCTTGATCCAATCGATGCGTTTGCCTTCGTTGCCCCAGAACGCAGCGGGGTCGGCGATGCTTGCGGCGTATGTCTTGGCATAGCCTTCCGCATCAATATGGGCGTTTTTTGCAAATTCGTGTGAGGGGCTCAGGTCAGACATTTTGTCAGCCTCCTTCAATCAATTGGTAAGGGAGCGATTACGACAGCGCCATATGGGACTGTGCAGAATAAATAGAACGAGTGTGCTATGTGCGCCGCGCCAAACATCAGTTTGTGATGGGGCAGGGCGGCGCACATGAAGGTGGGGTACTTAAATCGCGAGGTACTCAGAGCGCAGCTCGGCGTTCTCCAGAACCTCTTGAGCGGTGCCGTCAAAGACGATGCCACCAGTATCAAGGATCACCGCACGGTCAGCCAACTCAAGCGCACGCACAGCGTTTTGCTCAACGATGACAGTTGTGATGCCTTGCTCTTTGATGGTCATCAGCGTCTTTTCGATCTCGTCGACGATGACGGGGGCAAGACCTTCGTAAGGCTCATCGAGCAGCAGCACTTTGATGTCGCGGGCAAGTGCGCGAGCAATCGCGAGCATCTGTTGCTCACCACCTGATAGGGTAATGCCTTCTTGCTTACGACGCTCGCCAAGGCGCGGGAACATCTCATAGAGGCGCTCGTGCGACCAACCGATGGGCGGTGCAATCTGTGCCAGTGTGATGTTTTCCTCAACGGTCAAGCCGGGGATGATGCGACGGTCTTCTGGCACAAGGCCCAGACCCGCACCGGCAGCTTGGTGGCTGGACATTTGGTGAAGCGGCTGGTGGTCGAGCCAAATCTCGCCCTTGCGTACTTCGGGGTCACCCATGCGCGCGATAGAGCGCAGGGTCGATGTTTTACCAGCACCGTTGCGGCCCAAAAGTGCGAGGATTTCACCTTCGTGGACGTTAAAGCTGACGCCTTGCACGATGTAGCTTTCGCCGTAGTAGGCGTGCATGTCCCAAACGCTAAGGAATGCTGGTGCAGTCGCGGCTTGGTTGGCGTTTTTGCTGAAGTCGGGTTTTACATTCATTGTTCTGTATCCTTCCCTTAATCCACGCTCTCGCCGAGGTAGGCTTCGCGTACTTTCGGGTGGCCCTTAATGTTTTCGGGCGTGTCTTCGACCAACGGTGTGCCTTGTGCCAAAACGGTGATCCGCTCTGCCAGTGAGAAAACGACGTGCATATCGTGTTCGATGATCGCGATTGTGATGTCGCGCTCTTCTTTGATCTGCTTGAGAAGGTCGATTGTGTTGTTTGTATCTGCACGCGCCATGCCGGCTGTTGGCTCATCAAGCAGCAGCAGACGTGGATCTTGTGACAAACACATCGCAATCTCGAGGCGGCGTTTATCACCGCGCGACATGGAGCCCGTCAGCATGTGACGTTTATCGGCCAGGTTCATGTCCTCAAGCATTTGCATCGCTTTGTCCTGCACTTCGGCCTGTGATGTCACAGAACCGATGGCGTTCATCGCAAATGCACCGTCACGCTTTGCAAAGCAGGGGATCAACATGTTTTCCATAACGCTCAAATCTGTAAAGATTTCAGGTGTTTGGAACACACGGCTAATGCCCATCTGGCAGATTTCGTAAGGCGTGCGGCCCAAGACCGATTGCCCTTCGAAAGTAACCGAGCCCGTGTCGGGGATCAGTTTACCAATCAGACAGTTCAGGAGGGTGGATTTACCCGCACCGTTTGGTCCGATGATTGCGTGGACGCTGTTCTCAGCAACGCTGAGGTTAACATCACCAAGGGCTTGCAGACCGCCGAAACGTTTGCCGACCCCTTTGACTTCTAGAATACCCATAATTCAGGCTCCTTATTCTGCGGGTTCGACGTTGGCGGATGATTTGTCATCGGCCTTCGCTTTGCGTTTGAACATTGCACCGATGCGCTGTCCGCCTTCAACCAAGCCACCTGGCAGGAAGATAACGACAAGCATGAACACGATACCAAGTGTGAGGTGCCAGCCTTTACCGATGAACGGGTAGAGCATTGCAACGATCACATCTTCGAGGCCATCCGGCATGAAGGCAAACCACTGGTGCAGAACGCTTTCGTTGATCTTGGAGAAGATGTTCTCGAAGTATTTGATCATACCTGCGCCCAAAACGGGGCCGATCAATGTACCTGCGCCGC
The DNA here is from genome assembly GCF_042939535.1 of Nereida sp. NH-UV-3. NCBI lineage: Bacteria > Pseudomonadati > Pseudomonadota > Alphaproteobacteria > Rhodobacterales > Roseobacteraceae > Nereida > Nereida sp. NH-UV-3. The sequence goes on from NZ_CP132157.1 coordinate 2,440,858, forward strand.
CAAGGATGGTCATCAAGACAACCTCACCAGATGCAGTCCACTGCATACGCTCTGCGCCTGCAAGGGGGTCCATTGAAACCATCAGACCGCCAGCAAGACCTGCATACATGCCCGAGATGACAAAGCATGCCAGCATGTAAGGGCGTGTGTTGAGGCCTGTGTAGTTCAGGCGCTGTTGGTTCGATTTAATCGCACGCAACATCAGACCGAAAGGCGAGCGGAAGATACGGATCGCGGTGTAGAACGCCAAGATCATAACGACGGCGCACAAGTAGTACCCAACGTTGAACGTGAAAGTCCAACCACCCAACACCAGTTCTGCACTATCGCGCATTTGCATGCCGAAGATCGCAGGGGAGGGGATGTTGCCGCCAGAAGAGGCACCGTCAAGGATACGCGGATCGCTCAGCGCCGTTTGAAGGCCCGTTTCGCCACCTGTGATAGGGGTCAAAACCGAGGCTGCCAAAGCAAAGGACATTTGAGCGAACGCCAGTGTCAGGATTGAGAAGTAGATACCTGAGCGACGCAAGCTGATGTAGCCAATCGCGATTGAGAAGATACCGGCAACAAGTGTTGAGATCAGAATGGCTGGGATCACATTGATCGTCAGCAGTTTCATCATCCAAACACCGGCGTAGCTGCCCACACCCAAGAAGGCGGCGTGACCGAATGACAGGTATCCGGTCAGACCAAACAGCAGGTTGAAGCCAATGGCAAAGATGCCAAAGATCACAAAGCGCTGCATCAGGTCAGGGTAGCCTGCGTTGAATTGCGCCATCGCGCTTTCACCGGGGAAGGGGTTCAAGATGAACGGAGCAAACATAACGAGGCCTGCAACGATCAACAAAAGGTTAGCGTCTTTTTTGGCTAGTCCGAACATAGGATCAGTCCTCCATCACGCCTTTGCGACCCATAAGGCCACGGGGACGTGTCAATAGAATTAGAATGGCGACGAGGTAGATGATGATCTGGTTGATACCAGGCACCGCCTCAATCACGGCTTGCAGGGAGGCAAAGCTCTCTAGGATGCCGAGCAAGAAGCCAGCCAAGACTGCGCCAGGCAAGCTGCCCATGCCGCCAACAACAACCACAACGAAGGAGATCACGAGGAAGTCCATGCCCATGTGGTAGTTCGGCGGGTTGATCGGGGTGTACATAACACCCGCAAGACCTGCCACGGCGGCGGCCACACCAAACATGATGGTAAAGCGGCGGTCGATGTTGATGCCCAAAAGCCCAACAGTCTCGCGGTCAGCCATACCAGCCCGTACGACCATTCCGAATGTTGTGAACTGCAAGAAGGCAAATACGCCAGCAATCACAAGCATCGCAAAGAGGAAGTAGATAATGCGCCAGTAGGGGTAGATGATTTTATTGGCTTCGATACCCACAACAGCACCAAAATCAAACGAGCCGATAAACGCCTCGGGAGCGGGTGTCGGGATTTGGTTCGCGCCAAAGTAGTATTTGATGATCTCTTGTACCACGATCGCCAAACCGAACGTCACAAGGATCTGATCGGCGTGGGGGCGGTTGTAAAAGTGCTTAATCAAGCCACGCTCCATGATCACACCAATGCCGATCATGATCGGGATCGCAAACAGGATCGAGAGCGGAACGGCCCAGTCAATAATTGATGCGCCTAAGCTTTCTCCGAAGATGTCGTACAGATACGGCACCTCAACTTTGAGCGGGTTGCCCAAGAAGTCTGTGCGTGTTTCGTCCACAATTGTGTGGCTCAGCGTGAGCAGGCGGCTCAGGGTCACGGCGCAAAACGCGCCCATCATGAACAATGCCCCGTGAGCGAAGTTCACGACACCCAAGGTGCCAAAAATGAGCGTCAAGCCAAGAGCAATCAACGCGTATGCGCTGCCCTTGTCCAGTCCGTTCAGGATTTGCAGGATAAACTGGTCCATTTGGCCCCCCTTGAGGTTCCCAGATTACAGGCAACACGTGCCTGATTTAGTCATGTATTGTTAGGTTTTAGGTGTCCTGTCCGCCGGTGCATGTGCGTGGCGGACAGGACGAAGGTCTAAGGCTTATGCGCCTGGGTTACATGAACCCAGCTCGCCGCCGAAGATTGACGCGTCGTAAGTCACTTGACCTACAGGTGTCACTTCTACGATTTCCAGCAAGTCGAACTCGTTCTCTGGGTTCTCTTTACCCTTCACAACAAGCACGTCTTTGAAGCACTGGTGGTCTTCAGCGCGGTACAGCGTCTTGCCGTTGCCCATGCCGTCGAACTCAAAGTCTGCAAGTGCTTCGTCAACCGCACATGGGTTGAATGAGCCAGCGCGAGCAACCGCATCCGCATACAGCAGGGTTTGCACGTAGCATGTGTGCGCAGCCTGGCTGGGTGGGAAGCCGTATTTTGTGCCGAATGACTTAACGAATGCTTTTGAGCCTTCGTCGGTCAGTGACCAGTGCCAGTTTGTTGAACCGAAGATGCCGGCAACGTTTTTACCAGCACCCTTCGCCATCAGGCGTGAGTAGAGCGGCACAACGATTTCGAAGTTCTTACCGTTTGCTTGTGCAGCGCGCAGGCCGAACTGAACAGCAGATGTCAGGGAGTTAACCATGTTTCCGCCGTAGTGGTTCAGAACCAGAACGTCGGCGCCAGAGTTAAGAACCGGAGCAACGTATGAGGAGAAGTCAGTCTGTGCCAGCGGTGTTTTCACAGCTGCAACAGTTTCCCAACCCATCGCTTCGGTTGATGTGCGGACAGCTTCTTCTGTGGTGTAACCCCAGTTGTAGTCCGCAGTCAGGTGGTATGCCTTACGGTCAGTGCCGTAGTTGTTGGCAAGCACTGGCGCAAGCGCCGCACCGGACATGTATGAGTTGAAGAAGTGACGGAAACCATTGGCTTTCTTGTCTTTACCAGTGGTGTCGTTTGAGTGGGTCAGACCCGCCATGAACACGATACCAGCTTCTTGGCAAAGCGCTTGAACAGCAACCGCAACACCTGAAGAAGAGCCGCCGGAAATCATCACAGCGCCGTCTTTTTCGATCATGGAGCGTGCAGACGCACGTGCCGCATCGGGCTTGGTCTGTGTGTCACCTGTGACATATTCGACTTTTTTGCCCAAAATGCCGTTACCTTCGAGCACTTTTGAGCTGAATGTGTTCAGCAAACCGCCGTCGCCGCCACCGTTCAGGTGTTCAACAGCAAGTTCAAATGCGCGCAGCTCGTCAGCACCTTCGTCCGCATATGGGCCGGTTTGTGGTACGTTGAAGCCAAGTGTCACTGTGCTGCCTGTTGGCGCGTTAGTGAAACCAGAGTGGCCAGCAGCGTTCAGGTATGTTGGCAGAGCCAGACCTGCGCCGGCAACTGCGCCGGTCTTGATCACGCCACGGCGTGTCAGGTTAGAATTAGACATTTAAGTCCTCCCTTAGTTTTGTTGGTAATTGCCGCTCGTTTCCTCCCCGACCGGCAACACCATGCACTTATGTGCTGCGGCCAGCTTAGGCGGCTTTGTTAAGAATACAACAAATGTGCGTAACAAAACGATTTATTTGTAAATAAAATCACAATATGCTTGTGTATACTGTAAATTGATTTTCTCGCACCTGCAGAAAGCCGTTGGAATGTCTGGATATTAATTATGAATATGAGATCGCTGACAGGGAGCCGCATCCGTGAACGGCGGATGAGTTTGGGGCTGAGGCAAGGTGATTTGGCCAAGTCTATCGGGATCAGCGCCTCGTACCTTAACTTGATCGAGCACAACAGGCGCAGAATCGCGGGTAAATTGCTGACGGAACTTGCGCGTGCCTTGTCTGTTGAGGTTACGGCCCTGACCGACGGGGCGGAGGCCAGTAAAGTGGCCGCGCTTCAAGGTGCTGCGGCGTCGGCAGAGGCGGCGCAGTTGGGCGTGTCTCTTGATACTGAACAGCTTGAAGAAATTGCGGGCCGGTTTCCTACATGGGCGGACCTGATTGCACAGCAGCACCAGAAAATCCGCGCGCTTAATCACATCGTTGATACGCTTTCGGACCGGTTGGCCCATGATCCGTTTTTGTCGACTTCGCTGCATGACGTGATCACCACCGTGACGTCGATCCGTTCGTCCAGCTCGATCTTGGCAAAAGAAGATGAGCTTGACCCCGAGTGGCGTAAAAGATTTGAACGCAACATTTTCAACGACAGCCGCCGCCTTGCGGAAAGCGCGCAGTCTTTGGCCAACTATCTTGATGGGGCGGCGGATGCTTCTGCAACTCTTGGCTCGCCTCAGGAGGAAGTTGACCGCGTTCTTGAAAATCGTGGCTTTAGCTTTGAGGCGCTTGAGGGCGGTGCCGCTCCGCAAGGTGTTGTGACGTCCCTGATTGATGAAGCAAACTTGCGCAGCCCACAAGCGGCTGGCCTTTTGCGCGTGGTGTTGCAACGCTATCAGCAAGACGCGGGCCTTCTGCCTATGTCTACTTTGCTCAAGGCGCTTGATGCTGACCTTGGCGGTGACTCAGGGCAGAGGCAGCTGAACCCTGTGCGCTTGGCGGCGCGGTTGCAAATGCCTCTTGAGGTCGTGTTGCGTCGTTTGGCCCATATCCCTGAAGACAAAGCGCCTTTTCCGATGGGGTTGGTGATTTGTGATGCATCTGGCACATTGATTTACCGCAAGCCTGTGGCAGGCTTTGACGTGCCGCGTGTCGGGGCGCCTTGTGCGCTTTGGCCCATGTTTCGTGCGTTGAACCTGCCAATGCAGCCCCTGCGCGCAGTGGTTCAGCAGGTAGGGGCATCGCGGCCTGCGATGCGCGCTTTTGCGGTTTCCACGCCCGTTGTTATGGGTGATTTTGACCGACCTGCCATCTATGAAGCGACCATGTTGATTGCCGCAGACACGACTGCGCCGCCCTCGGAGGCGGAAAAAGTTGGTCCCAGTTGTCGTATTTGTTCGGTCTCGGAATGCGCAGTCCGCCGCGAGCCGTCTGTATTGGCCGATACCATAAGTGCCTTTTGACAACAGCGCGTGGATAGGTACAACTGATCAAGCTGGACAAATGCACAAATCAAGATGCGTTGGCAGCGGTTCCGGGGAGGAAACATGAATGAGTGAGACGAAGACCGTCCTGTTGGTGGAGGACGAGCCAAATATTATGGAGGCGTTGCGGTTTGTGCTGGAGCGCGATGATTGGCGCGTTTTAACTCACTCGGACGGTGCGACAGCGCTTGGTGCAATTACGGATATCGCGCCCCATGTGGTAGTGCTTGATGTCATGCTTCCTAACAAATCGGGTTTTGATATTCTGCGAGAATTGCGCGCGGGTCAAAACACAGTGCCTGTTTTGATGTTGACCGCGCGCGGACAACAAAAAGACCGCGATATGGCGATTGAGGCAGGGGCGAACCGGTTTATGACAAAGCCCTTTGCAAACCGCGATGTTCGTGACGCACTTAACACGTTGATTGCGCAGTAACCCATGGCTGGCTTGCCCAAAACGGTCTTTTTGCAGCGCGACACCTATCGTCGCCGACGTATCGGGGATGCCATTAAGTTGCTGCCAATAGCGGGTGTTGTTCTGTTTTTCATGCCGTTGCTGTTGGGCACGCCCGAGCAACCTGCGCAAACCTCAAGCTTGGGGCTTTTCATTTTCTTTAGCTGGTTTGCCCTAATTGGGATGTCGGTCCTTCTTGTGGCGCTATTCAACAGAACGCCAAATACGCCCCGCGAGGCCGAAAAACCAAGCGCCGAGGACCCTTTGGGATGAGCTTTAACCTGCTGATCCTTGCATCGCTCGGCTATGTGGTCCTTTTGTTCATTGTGGCTTTCGTCGCTGAAGATCGGGCCGCACGCGGGCACAGCGGTTGGGCACGGTCCCCTTGGGTTTATACGCTGTCGCTCTCTGTCTATTGTACCGCTTGGACATTCTACGGCGCTGTCGGATTTGCGGCGCGCTCAGGTCTTGAGTTCTTGACCATCTACCTTGGGCCGACCCTAGTGTTGGTTGGCTGGTGGTGGCTGTTGCGCAAGCTGGTCCAGATAGGCAAGGCCCAACGGATCACGTCCATCGCTGACTTGCTGTCATCGCGTTACGGGAAGTCCAACTTGGTGGGTGCAATTGTGACCGTGCTCGCGGTGATTGGAACCACGCCCTACATCGCGCTGCAACTTCAATCCGTGTCCCTTTCGTTTGCTGCATTCGCCAGCAACGCGCCCCTTGGCCCGCTTGATGTGGCCAAAACAACAGGGATTTGGGTGGCTATTGGGCTTGCGCTTTTTGCGATTTTATTCGGAACGCGCAACTTGGACGTAAACGAGCGCCATCACGGGGTGGTCACGGCCATTGCTGTAGAGGCGGTTGTAAAGCTGTTTGCGCTGATCGCTGTGGGAATATTCGTTGTCTGGGGCGTGGCAGACGGGGCTGCTGACATTAAGAACCGGATCGATGCATCTGAAATTGCTCAATTTAATGTGGATAACCCCCGATGGATTGGCCTGACGTTTTTGTCAGCGGCAGCGTTCATTTGTTTGCCGCGTATGTTTCAGGTGCTTGTGGTTGAGAACGAAGATGAGAATAATCTGAGCATCGCAAGTTGGGCTTTCCCTCTCTACCTCGCAGCGATGAGCCTTTTCGTGGTGCCTATCGCAGTTGTCGGGTTGGAGTTGCTGCCCGAAGGGTCCAATCCTGACTTATTTGTGTTGACCATTCCGCTGACCCAAGGGGCAGATGGGCTGGCGCTTTTGGCTTTCTTGGGTGGGTTCTCATCGGCTACGTCTATGGTGATTGTGGCCGCTCTGGCGCTTGCCACGATGGTGTCGAACAACATGGTCATGCCGCTATATCTGCGTGCGCAAAACATTGGGGCCACGGTATCGGGCGATGTGCGGGCGGTGGTTTTGGTGTCGCGCAGGCTGTCGATCGTGGCGGTGCTTTTGCTGGGCTACATCTACTACGCAGTTTCTGGCGGCACTGTGGCGCTGTCGTCCATTGGCCTCATCTCGTTCGTAGGGGTTGCACAGGTGCTGCCTGCGTTGATCGGTGGGCTGTTTTGGCGCGGCGGCACGCGCACCGGCGCGGCCCTTGGCTTGATCGTGGGGTTCAGCATTTGGATGTATACGCTGCTGCTGCCTACATTGTTTGCGGATACGAACGTGTATTCTAGCATCGTGCGTGATGGGCTTTTCGGAATTGAGTGGCTGCGCCCATATTCGCTCTTTGGGGTGACGCGCCTTGATCCGATTGTGCATTCCGTTTTCTGGACAATGTTGTTGAACGCGTCCGCTTTCATTATCGCCTCGATCTGTAGTTTTCCCAATCCTGTTGAGCGCTTGCAGGCCACGACTTTTGTGAATGTGTTTGACCTTGCGGAAGAAACCGGTGGTTGGCGTGGTGCCGCGATTGAGGCGGAAGATCTGCTTGTGATGGCGCAGCGCATCATTGGGGGGCGTGATGCGCAACGGCTCTTTACGCAAGTGGCGCGAAAGCAGGGTAAAGAAGGATATTTGCCCGATATCACGCCAGACTTCATCACTGTGCTTGAGCGCCGTTTGGCAGGCTCGGTCGGTGCGGCAACTGCTCACGCGATGATGGGGCAGATTACGGGCGGCTCCTCAGTTTCTGTCGAAGAGCTCATGGCCGTGGCCGATGAGACGGCTCAAATGTTGGAGTACTCCAACCAGCTTGAGGTAAAATCGGCCGAGTTGGAACGCACCGCCCGTCAATTGCGCAATGCGAACGAAAAGCTGACTGCGTTGTCTGTGCAAAAAGACGCGTTTTTGAGCCAGATCAGCCATGAATTACGTACGCCCATGACCTCCATTCGCGCGTTTTCTGAGATCTTGCGCGAGGGGGATGTGAACGGCGCAGAACGGACCCGTTACGCAGACATTATCCACGATGAGGCGCGCCGCCTGACGCGGCTTTTGGATGATTTGCTGGATTTGGCCGTGTTGGAAAATGGTCAGGTTAGCCTTAATATCGAGAACGCGCGCCTTGAACAGCTGATCAACCGCGCCATCGACGCTTGTGTGAATTCTGGCTCTCAGATGCACATCAAACGCAACCGCACGAATGAGGCGATCATGCTGGCCACTGACCCTGATCGTCTGGCGCAGGTTTTCATCAACCTTATCACGAACGCGCAAAAATACTGCGATGCACCCAAGCCGGAATTACGCATCAAGATCGCAGATTTGGGGTCGTCTGTTCAAGTTGATTTCATCGACAACGGAAGCGGGATCGGTGTTGCGCAACAAGCTGTTATCTTTGAAAAATTCTCACGATTGACAGATCATGCACGTGCAGGTGGTGCAGGGCTCGGGCTTGCGATTTGTCGCGAAATCGTCGGCAAACTTGGCGGGACAATTGAGTATCTTCCAGGCCAAGACGGGGCCGCGTTTCGGGTCACTTTAGCAAAATCGCTGCCTTAGGGGCAGTAAGGCGTCATACTTCACAATCAAACAGCCGTGTCAACGATTTGGTAACTGCCCTGTGGTCTAAGCTGCTGAAACGGTCGCAGTGAGGACTAAATGGCATGAGCACGCCGTCACCGCAGCCTGCATTGCGGCGCAAAATTAAACCGAACCTGAACAAGGTCGATACCACAGGGCTGCAAGAACGCGCCCTGCGCCTTTTGGTGTCTCGCGCGGGGCAGGGCTGTCATGATGTTGATGTGGCTACATCGAACATGCATTTTGATGTGGTTTCCCTTGAAAGCTTGTTGGAGACGCTTGAAGACGGCTTGATGATGCGCCTTCTTGAGGGGGCTGGTGGGCAGCGCGGGTTGATGTGCATTTCCGTGGGCGCAATCGCTGCACTTGTTGAAGTGCAACTTACGGGGAAAGTGTCGCCGACCGCAGCGCCTGAGCGGGCAGCTACACGTACGGATGCGCGATTGGCGCAACCGTTTACCCAAGAAATTCTGAACGCTCTTGCCGAGCAACCTAAGGTATTCGGCGGCGCATCGTCTTTTGATATTGGTGCAGTCTTTGCTGAAAAACGGCTTGTTCCGTTGGCACTTGAAAGTGGTGATTTCCATGTCATCCGCATGACGGTCGATTTTAACCTGGGCGCGAAATCTGGTGATATCATTTTTGCATTTCCGGTGGTGGTCGAGCCGCCTGTTGAGGCGCCGATCATCGCGCTGGATGATGCGCGCAGCCCGCGTGATATTTTGGGCGATGGGCGGGTTTCGCTTAGGGCCGTTTTGCACCGTGTCACCATGCCTTACAGCGCGTTGCGGGATTTAAAGGTTGGTGATTGTGTTAACATTCCGCGCAACGCACCAAGACAGATGCGCCTTGAGGCAGAGGGCCGCGTTGTTGCACTCGGGATGTTGGGCATGATTAATGGGTCAAAGGCTGTGCGTCTTGGCCATGACACCACGACCGAGCAGATGGAGCCACTACATGGCGGTTTGGGGAACGGTGCGGCGGGGCTTGCTGGCTTGTCGTCCGAGCAAACGGCGATCAGCGGAATGCCTGAGCTACCGAGCAGTTATGATACACCTGCAGAGACACCAGGCCCCGGCTTTCCGGGTGCACTTGAAGGGTTCACTACTGTTGAAGATTTGCCTGATGTTGGGCTGTCTTTACCCGAGAATGGCGCACCTCTGTCTGATGATCTTCTTGAGCCAACAGATGACGCCGCACCTATGCCAACTGCTGAGATGGCAGGATCACCAGATGCTTTTGATGCAGAAAGCTTGCCGCCGCTGGACATGACAGACCTGTCGCCGCTTGGTGATGGCGAGATGCCAGACTTCCCGCCCATCCCCGATTTCCCACCGCTACCAGAATGAACGCAATGGCAGATTTGCTATGGGTATTTGTGTTACTTGCGGGGCCAACCAGATCAGGATTAGCCGTTTGCCAAAGCAGTTATCAAGCCTTGGCGAGCGCTTCAATTTGCGGGCGCAGGCCTTCCATTTGATAGCCACCGCGCGCGGCAGCCTCGATAATGTCATCCGTCGGCAGCTGACCTGCCATGGCGAGGCACCAAACCATGGTTGAGCGCGTCCCACTTGCGCAATAGGCAAAGACAGGGCCTTCAGCCGATTGCAGCAGTTCAGCTTGTTTGGTCACGTGGTCCATAGAAAGCATCGGGCTTGCAAATTGGTTCAACAGTAGCGTCAGTCCTGCTGCGTCTGCCGCTTTTTGCATTTCATCAACATGTAGGGAGGCGGGGTTTTCTGCGTCTGGCCGGTTACAGATAACTGTTTTGTAGCCTGCCTCGGCAACTGCATAAAAGTCCTGTGGCTCAATCTGGGGTGCCACGGCAAAGTCGGGGGTGAGAACGCGTAAATCCATGAGTAATTCTTAAGTTGGAAACGCGCAGAGGTCTACGCGAAATGAAGGGAGGGGTGAGTGAGGCTGTGATTGGGGGCGGTTATAGCGTTAAATCAGGTTGCCCTGTCATGTGACGGACCCGCGCAAACAGATCTACGCCCATCTGAAGCGCGATGTGAATGACATCCATCGGGACCCAGTTTTCGGCAATCTTGTTGCCTTCAAGGCGGTAGAAATCCATCACACGCATTTCAATCATGCGGCCCGTTGGGGCCATGCCAAGCCATTCGCCGGTATGCGTGCCGCGTACCGATGGCCATCCTCCGGTCACGGCGTAAGGGCCGTCACTGATCCGAATGTAGTGTCCGGCACCTTGACGGTCATTGTAGGCACGCAGGAACGGAATTTGGTGGTGGGCGCGAAAGCCTTCAAGCCCGCGGGTGCTGCCAATACCAGCAGGTCCGTACCACATAAACGTATCGGTCCAGTAGTGGCCGTGGTTCATGCTATCGAGTGATTTGCCGTCAAAATTTCCCAGAGCGCCGTGCATTTTGAGAACTGTATCCATGGCGCTACTGTCGGTTGTTGAGGTGGTCAAACGCACGCCATCCCCAGTTGCAGGCGGCTGCCATTGCGCCTCAGCGCCGAGTGATTGTGGAAGCGGCCAGCATTGAGCTTGGCGCATCAGATCCAGCAGATCGAACATCACCCATGATTGAACGATCTTATCATCACGTAGCTCATGGGCTTCGCAAAACCTGATGTTGACTGTTCCATGGGTAGCGGGAATGCCCAACAGATCGCCGCGCATGGTGCCCTGCAGAACACCACTGCAGGCAACCAAATCGGCGGCCCGGTTAGTTGTGACCCGCGTATCTGGCAGGTTAGGCCCGCCAAGCACCATTTGGGTGCGGCGCTCCATGTCCGGTATGGCGGTGCGCAAAGTGTTCCACACATCCGCGATCTGTGCGTGACCCTTGCGTTCGTTAAACGGGTGAACGCCGCGCCATACGGCGTTGTCGTGATAGGCACTTTCAACCGGCGCACCTGCGACTAACGCATTCAAAAGCGCGGTTGTGCGAGCTTTCATGGTGGCATAAGTCATCTACGGTCTCCGGTTGTTTTATGTGTAAAATCAGCTATCTGGGAAGCATTGCGTTACATTTTGCGCCATGTCCATACCCAACCAAAAGGAGCCTGACATGAAAGGCAGCCGTCCCGAGCAAGCTGTGCTCACCAAAGATACAGATATGTCCAAAACCGAAAGTACCCGCGCGGTAATCGAAGGCATGGTCGATGGATTAAACGATCACCGCATCGTGGATATCGGTGAGTTTTTCTCCGAAGGTTTCCGTTGGATGGGCAATACCGGCTGTGGCACCAAAGAAGGCCTGCGCGCGTTTCAGGACAACTGGCAAAAGCCTTTTCAAGCGGCGTTCTCGGATAAGGTCTGCATTGATGAAGCGCGGCTTTACATGGGGGAATGGGCATCGGCCTTTGGTCGTCAGGAGGCCACGCATTCTGGCAAATTTATGGGTGTTGAGCCTACAGGCAAACGTATCGAGATCCGTTATATGGATTTCTGGAAAGTGGTCGATGGTAAGATCGTCGACAACTACGTGATGGTCGATTTTCCACACGTGCTGAGCCAGCTTGGTGTTGATGTATTCGGTGGTGAAGGCTGGGAGGCTTTTGATCGCGGCGAAAAAACTCCTCCATCACCTGCCTGAGTGATGCGAAGTGGTGGGTGCTCAGCCGAGGATGACGCCCATCACAACCATCATGAGGCCAATTGCAGAGACCAGAAAAGACCCCAAGTTCAGCGGCATAAGCGCGCCGAGCCTAGCTTTCAAAGCCTCGTCTTCCAGTTGCTCTTTTTGAGCTGCGCGAACTTTGACGATAAACATGACAATGCCAATGATCCCCAACGCAGTTAATACTGCGCCAGCAAAGATCACCATTTCGAAAACTGTAGAGCTTTGTTCCATGGCAGATGCGCTAAAGCAGATTGCGCGCCCACGCAAGCGCGGCTAGGTGTGGGCGGGATAATTCAGGAAGTAAAAATCAGGAGACGCGCGATGAGTGACTTTAACTCAAATGTTGTGGAAATGGATACCAAACCCGATAGCTACCGCGTCACGGCTGACGAATTGCGCGCTTTTGTGGAGCGGATCGAGCGTTTGGATGCAGAGAAAAAAGACATCGCAGAGCAACAAAAAGAAGTGATGGCCGAGGCAAAAGGCCGTGGCTATGACACCAAAGTGCTCCGCAAGATCATCGCGCTGCGCAAGCGTGAGGCCGATGATGTTGCCGAGGAAGAAGCAGTGCTTGAAATGTATAAAGAAGCGCTGGGTATGTAAGCGCTGTCTTTACGTGAAGTACGAAAAAGCCCCGCAGGTCCAACGCGGGGCTTTTTTGTATCTGCTTAGCGTCTGATGGCTAAGGCGCAATGAAATCAATACCCTGCATCTGCTCAATCACGGTGATATCGGCCTCATATGCATCCGTCAGGTGCTGGACGTAAGCTTCGTTCCAATGGGCAAGCTCGATGGGTTGCTCAATATCTATCAGGTCGGCACGGGCGTATTTGTCTAAAAATGCGACCATATTACGGCGTAGGTGGGCTTCGCTTTTGGCTGGGTTGTCGGCAATAAATGCGCGGAAACGCCGCGTGCCTTCGCGTAGCATAATTTTGGACAGCATATAATCCGTCTCGACCAGCGGGTCGTGGGGTTCAAGCCCCCCCATTTTGCGCATGATTTCACCCCAAAGAAGCGGGCTTTCCTCATTGCTCCAAACGGTTATTTTTGCATTGGGTAGTACCGCTTGGACACGTGCAATCATGTCAGACCAGCGAATGGACCCGGGATCAATTCCGCCCAAAAGGCTGCCGCGCTGTTCGGGCTCTAGCTTGCCCAACATATCCGCGATCAAAGTAGCGGGGTTGCGAATGCCCAAGAATATTTCGATCTGATCTTGGGGAAATAGGCTGCGCAGACCGGAGAGTTTGAATTCGAGCTGTGAGTACAGCTGACCGCCATCGAAAATACGTGCGGGAACACAGATAAAACTTTCATGGCTGAGAATGGTCCGGTCAACGTCATCTTCCTCGACAATCGCATCGAGCAGCACTTCGCGCGCATCAGGTGCAGGGGCCGCGCCGTTTAGAGTCTGAATCGTTTCCCGAAGAAGCCGTCGATAGCGCCCGGGCCCCGGAACAGCGGTTCCCACATCGGACAGAATCTCTTTGTTCATCAACAAGCATTTCAGCAACCTATCCTCATCGGTGCAGTGCGCCCCTATGTGTAGTGCGATTTGCATGATTTATTCCTTATCTTCTGGCGCTTAGGTGCTTTTGCCCCTTGGTTTTCGGGCAGTTTTTCAATGAAAATGAATAAAGTTTGATTGGGACGTAAAAATGGCACGATTGGCCCCTTGTCATGGCAGAATCTTTTGGCTAAACGCTTCCGCAGTGCCCCTATAGCTCAGCTGGTAGAGCAACTGATTTGTAATCAGTAGGTCCGCGGTTCGAGTCCGTGTGGGGGCACCACTACCAACCATAAAGCATTGTAATACCTCACTAATTCGACTGATCGAGTGAGCCGTAGACCATGCTGGCAACCAAATCTAATAGCTATACGTTCCAAAAAAATGGAATCTGGTATTTCTCCCGTAGAGTTCCCGCTGATTTGCGGCGGCATTATCGTACAGGCAGGATTGCTTACTCTCTGAGGACTAAATCAGTCAGGGATGCTCGTATTAGGGCGATGAGTGATGCGGCTAAGTTAGACAGACATTGGCATATTCTACGTATCTCTTCAGATGATTTGCCTGGTAAACATTTGCTCACTGATGCTGTGGAGGAGCCCGTCGCTGAGCCCGCTGCCGATGAGCATTCCCTCAAAGACGCTGTGGCTGTTTATCTGCGCTTAAAGGGGCATGATCGCCCGCCGACCTTTGAAGCTGCCGTAAGGCGTTCCTGCGGCTACCTGATTGACTGCTGCGGCATGAAGGCCCTGAAAGATTACCTTCGATCCGATGCTACCAAGTTTCGAGATTATCTATTCGCTAAGGGGCTTAATGGGGCTTCTGTGGCAAGGATCTTTGGTACAGTCAGGGCCGTTATAAACTTGGCTCTGAGTGAGTTTGGGCTCGCCATCGTCAACCCTTTCTCAAACGTCTACTTCAACCAAAAAGAAGGGGTAAAGAAGCGGCTGCCTGTTAAGACTGAGGACATCAAGAAGGTACAGGCTGAGTGTTATAAGGCTGACGATGAAATGCGCTGGCTAGTAGCCCTAGTAGCTGACACGGGCATCAGACTTGCTGAGGGCGCTGGGCTGCTGAGGTCAGACTTCATAAACAAGGATGGTATCCTCTGCGTGAGTATCAAACCTCATCCTTGGCGTTCCTTGAAGACAGCCAGCAGTGAACGGGTAGTCCCGTTGGTTGGCTCAGCTAAGTGGGCCGCAGAACGAATACTTGAACACCCCAACAGCAGTCAGTTTGCATTCCCTAAGTACAACAATGGTGAACGAACGAGTGCGAACTCAGCCAGTGCGGCCCTTAACAAGTGGCTGAAAGGAAAGATTGGCGAAGGGTACACGATGCACAGCTTCCGTCACTCCATGCGAGACAGGCTACGAGCGGTAGAGTGCCCTAGCGACATTATAGATCAGATTGGTGGATGGCTAACGCAAGGAGTGGGTGCTTCATATGGGGAAGGCTACAGTCCGGAAGTTATGCAGAAGTGGCTGCTGCTTAGTTGAGTGCTCCGTAGGCGGCTATTGTGTTGTGTCGATATTCTTGACTCAGAAGCAGTAAGGGCTTTTTTAGTCAGTATGACTGATCTTTCAATCCTGCCGCTACATGACCTGACAATCGATGAGGCCTCACGGCCGACAGCACCTAAGGTTGCAGCTGCCACAGATATGCACCGCCGAAAAGGTCGACAGCTTGCGGCAATCCATCGTCATTATCTGATGGAAATGGCTCAGATTGGTGCGGTACTGGAAAGGATCGAAGCTAAAGATACGCCACCTGAGCACCTGAAGAAGATTGTGCTCTCACTTGATATGGCGGAAAACTTCCGAGTGTTTGGATCACTTTGTGGGCGTGAATGCCAAGTCCTGAAGTTTCATCACGACATCGAAAGTTCGGACATGTTTCCTCGACTTGAAGCGGCAGGGGGAGGCATGTTCCAGCAGATTGTAGCCAAGCTGCTGTCCGAACACGAGGTAGTGCACGAATTGATCATTCGCCTCGGCCGAGCGGCAGAGGAGTTGGCCACAGATCCCAACGAAGCTAACTTCATTGGTGCCTCGCAGGTATATCGAAAGCTAGAAGAGGTTGTGCGTTCTCATTTTGGCTACGAAGAAGCGGAACTAGAGGAAGCGATCGGGTATTACCTCGGGGGCATTTAACGGCGAAGGCTGACGCTTTTACACGATTTAAATCATCATACTGTACTCATCGCCCTAATACGAGCATCCCTGACTGATTTAGTCCTCAGAGAGTAAGCAATCCTGCCTGTACGATAATGCCGCCGCAAATCAGCGGGAACTCTACGGGAGAAATACCAGATTCCATTTTTTTGGAACGTATAGCTATTAGATTTGGTTGCCAGCATGGTCTACGGCTCACTCGATCAGTCGAATTAGTGAGGTATTACAATGCTTTATGGTTGGTAGTGGTGCCCCCACACGGTTGTTGGCTCCGCCAGTAGGCACCAAGGCTAAGCATTAACCTCATAAAACAAGGCTACTGTCTCATTCTGGTTCCTGCAACAGGGCCATATTGGTCTACGGTTTGGTCTACGGCTGAGACCTAGGGCGGCTGAACCTGAACGTTGTACATAAGCGTTGCTATAGCCTCCGCCGCCAGAGACTCTCGGTGAGTCATACAGGGCGACACTGGCTTGTATCCTAGTGGGCTGGCAGGTGAAGCTAATGGGCCTGTACGGGCCTCACAGAGTCTCTGAGGGGCATTCAGAGGTAGGGGGCGAGTGCCACCCCACCCCTAGGGGTTATCATATATAGGCCTGACCCAAGATTGGGGTTTGAGTACCGTCAACCGGAAGCATCAGGCTGTTTAGGTCAGACTTGACGGTTTCATCTGTGCGGTAGGGTGCAGACTGTATGTATGCCTTTGCCATTTCGTAGGGTGCTCGTGCATGAAGCCTGCTGTTGTTACCCTGCATCCCCGAATACTGTTGCAGTAGCATCAGAGGGCTATGCATGGGCCACAGGGGGTGTGCGGGGTAAGTATATATGGCCTCTGCCAGTGAGGAACCTGTGATGTTGTAAACCACTATTAGTTCAGTTTCGGGTTAGATGACCGTTATGATGATCCTTAAAGGGACAAAGTGCTATAAGACTATATAGGAACCTGTCCCTTTAACGGTACTGCTACCCCGAAACTTCAGGCTCTGGCCCGTAGAGATATTCCAGCTTTAACTCTGTGATAGCACCTACTCCCCAGCCTGTGGTTAGATGCGCCAGTACTTCTGCTTCAGTCCACGGGGTGTAGAGGCTGGCGGTGGGACTTCCTGAGTAATCCTTCGGGAGGTAGAGGTGACGGTGGGTGGTCTTGCGTTCATTACCAGCTTTGAAGGTGGCTATCTGAACGGTGGTTCGAGCTAAGCTTCAAGCTCATCAAAGACACCGTCTAAGAACGGCTCATACTTTCTCCACGCTTGTGAACTGCCCTTGTAAACTTTCTTCCGAACTTGCTGTTGAGAAGCCGTTTTCACAGACCTCTTGTTATTCTGCGGTGCCAGACATGTTTCTTCCCAGTTAAGTCCCAAATATTCAATCAAACGCCTTGTTTCTGGCTCTTGGTCCTCTGTCAGCTTATCGTAGTCGAGGTTATAAATGCGTTCGCTGTAGCTTTGGGACCAGAAGTGCATGAGATCTTTGTATCGCCCGTAGTATGCAACTGTATCTCTAAGGCTATAGGAATAGCCAAGGCCTTTTGAAGCAAAGTACTGCTTGAAGTTTGACCAACATGTAGCTTCTGCGCTTCTTTGCACATGAACAATCTTTGCTTCAGGGAATGCAGCACAAATTAAGGCGATGTATTGAAAGTTTTGTGGCATCTTATCGGTTACGAACGCTTGGCCTTCAGCCCTTTTGGCAAGCTCTGCTAAATAACGACCTCGGAATACTGACACTGCCTCTAAAGTGGAAGCAGTTAGGCCGGCAGCGAGTTGGCCTCCATATTGTGATATGTATTACAGTTCACCTGCACCAGTGAGAATAATTAAGTCTCGACAGGTGTTGTGAAGAGTTCACTCAAAACACAGCATGCCTACTTTGGCACAACAATATCGCTTTGTTCCTGCTCGTTAAAATACCGATCATACGCCATTTGATATCCCGCCTCGAGATGTCTGGTATACATCTCGCTGTCAAAAAGTGGGTGCGTCAAACGATTCCCGTCAAGCTTTGATTTGACCTGACCAAGCCGCTTCGGATACGTCGCTAGCGTCAATGCTAGTGCCTCATATTCCTCTTCGTTCTCAGTGATGAGTTCTGTTAGCCCAATCGCTGCCAGTAGGCTGCCAGCCACACGTGCCGCAAACCCCTCACCCAGTTTTGTGACAACTGGCAGCCCTGCCCAAAGTGCATCACTCGCAGTCGTATGAGCGTTGTAGTTAAACGTATCCAAAAACAAATCTGCAAGTTTCTGTCTCGCAAGATGCTCAGCCTGCGGCACTTTCTCAGCAAATATTAACCGCTCTGCACTGATGCCTCGATCTTCAGCTTCTCGCTTGAGATTCTGCTCTGCCCATTTATTTGACTTGAGCAACCATAAGACGCTCCCCTCAACCTTTTGCATCAATCGCATCCAAATATCAAACTCCCGGGGAGATATCTTGTAGTTGTTATTCAAGCAGCAGAATACAAATCCATAAGTCGGGAGCCCCACATCTTCTCGAGTGATCAATTTATCGGAGATAATCCTTTTATTGTCAGTTGGTTGGTAAGTATGCGGCAGATAAATAATCTGTTCGGAAAAATGGTGCCGCTTATCTTCGGGAATGACAACGGGATCTGCGACGATATAGTCAATGAAATCAGCGCCTAATGTTCCTGGATAACCAAGATAGCTGATCTGGACTGGTGCCAAACCGTAAGCAAACGGTGCCAATCTTGCGTTCTTCGTAAAGCCTTTCAAGTCGATTGCAATATCTAGCTTGTCCGCTCTAGCGAGCTCCACAATTTGTATATCATTCATGCCACGCACATCGTGAAACACATCGACAGCACTCACTAACTTTTTGCGCATCTCGTCTTGCTTGTCAGGTCCATAAGAGTACGCAAATATTTCAAAATGTGATTTATCATGCGCTGCAAAAACCTGAGCCATCAAATACATCGTTGCATGATTATGGAAATCTGCGCTAAGATATCCGATGCGCAATCGCTCGGGTTTCTGAGATGGTTTGGCTGGTGCTGGCAACGGCTTTCGCAGGAGTTTTTCTCGTGCATAGAGTTCTGATCGCAATCGGTGGCGATCTGGAGCATCTTCCAATGAAAGCATTGAAAAAGGCGTTGCAGCTTTACCTTTAATACCTAATTCGAGCAGATAGCACAGATCTGGTTCTATCGCAGACCAATCACAGATATGAGCAAGTTGATGCAGGCATTGCGCTCTAGCAGGAGCATAATCAGGCTTGATGGCTAGAGCTTTGTTGTAAGCCTCTATGGCCTCTTCCAGC
The DNA here is from genome assembly GCF_042939535.1 of Nereida sp. NH-UV-3. Classification (NCBI taxonomy): domain Bacteria; kingdom Pseudomonadati; phylum Pseudomonadota; class Alphaproteobacteria; order Rhodobacterales; family Roseobacteraceae; genus Nereida; species Nereida sp. NH-UV-3. The sequence continues at coordinate 2,459,800 of NZ_CP132157.1, forward strand.
TTACCTTGCTCTTGGAGAGCATTGCCCATGTTGTTGTAGGCTTCAGCATAATCAGGCTTGATGGCTAGGGACTTGTTGTAAGCCTCTATGGCCTCTTCCAGCTTACCTTGCTCTTTGAGAGCATTGCCCATGTTGTTGTAGGCTTCAGCAATATCAGGCTTGATGGCTAGGGACTTGTTGTAAGCCTCTATGGCCTCTTCCAGCTTACCTTGCTCTTTGAGAGCATTGCCCATGTTGTTGTAGGCTTCAGCATAATCAGGCTTGATGGCTAGGGACTTGTTGTAAGCCTCTATGGCCTCTTCCAGCTTACCTTGCTCTTTGAATGCTGATCCTAAGTTTATGTGAGCTTCGACGTAATCAGGCTTGATGGCTAGGGACTTGTTGTAAGCCTCTATGGCCTCTTCCAGCTTACCTTGCTCTCGGAGAGCATTGCCCATGTTGTAGTAGGCTTCAGCAATATCAGGCTTAATGGCTAGAGCTTTGCTGTAAGCCTCTATCGCCTCTTCCAGCTTACCTTGCTCTTTGAGAGCATTGCCCATGTTGTAGTAGGCTTCAGCAATATCAGGCTTAATGGCTAGAGCTTTGCTGTAAGCCTCAACAGATAATCCAAGTTGTCCCAGGCCTTTGAATGCGGCCCCTTGAATGTTGAACAAGATGGCTGACTGTGGGAATTGCTTCACCAAGGTTTCAGCCTGCTTCAGAGCCTGCTGAAGTTGCCCTTGGCTGTAGAGGTTAATCACTGATTGCAATTGATCCTGTGGCGGATCTTGAGCTTTGGACGCTTTGCCAACAGGTCTACCCGCTAGAGCCTTCAGCCCATTAATGGATCTCTTGTTTTTAGGGAACTTAGTCAGAATATCCTGATAGATACGCTTAGCTTCTTCAGGAGAGCCGTCTTTTGCTTTCTTCTTTGCAAGACTGATCGCTTGATCCAGTTTTAGGCTGTCCAGGATGTTCGGCTGCTTAGGTTGTGGTTCAGAAGCTATCTGATTGGCTTCTAGGGGTTCTTGTTCAGCCTCCTTTAGCCTTTGCTCCAGCTTATCAAAGCCATCACCTTTAGCGCCCTTACTCTTGGCTTGATCCAACACAGCCTTGGCATCTGCTAACTTGCCTAGCTTAATCAAAGCATCGATATAGCTGAGCCAAAACTGGCCAATGCTGGGATTAGCCTCGAGCGCCGTCTTGAAGAACGGAAGTGCTTCCTGAACCTTACCAACACCTACGGCCAGTACGCCCATGTTATGGTTAGCATCAGGATGTTTGGGCTGAGCTTTGAGTATAGCTGTATAAAGACGATCCGCCTCTTGAACCTGCCCTGCTTTATGAGCCTCGACACCCTGCTGTAGAGCTTGGTCAATTGTTAGTTCCGCCACTAGTATCCCAGCCTCTTGTTAATCTCAATCTGAGATCATCACTTATTGGTACTTCTCAGTTTCCATGTTTAGGTTCTCTGACAAAGTTTGGAAAGGGATGCAAATGACCGAAGTAATGACACTCCTGACGTCTGTCTCTGGTCATGCCCTGGTTAAAAGCTTCAGTGGCACAGATGTAATTCAACAGCCCTTTTCCACTGGCAAACTGTTTAACGTGGCTGAAGAACCCGTGTCAGATCTACAAAGCCTGTCTGCATTATTGCAAAGACTTGAGAATGATCCCAAGCATACAGTCATCAGAGGTTCACTGGTGGACGGTAAAAACAGCCCAGTGCCTCGCAACAAGGAAGCCTTCACAGCAACTCCTCGCCAGTGGTGTATGATCGACATTGATAGCCTTGCTTGGGATGGTGATCTGTCTGACCAACAGGCAATGCTGTCATATGCAATCCAGCAGCTTCCCGCTGAGTTCCAATCCGCCGACTGCTGGTATCATTTGTCATCCAGCATGGGCATCGAGGACGGGGTTAATGTGCATCTGTGGTTCTGGTTGGAACGCACGTGTTCTGACAATGAGCTGAAGACTTGGCTGTCTGGCTGTCCAGTGGATATGCGGATGTTCAACCCGATCCAAATCCATCTAACTGCTAACCCTCAATTTAGTGATGGTGCTGTTGACCCATACCCCAATCGATCTGGCTTGTTTAAAGCTGGCACGGGAGTATCAACCGTAACAGTGCCATCTGATTTAGCCTTCAGGAGTACTGTAGCTTCAAAGTCCTCAAAGCAAAGGGCAAGTGGCAAATCAGGACTGCTTGATCCAGCAGGTATAGAACGTGATCCGGTTACTAATCTTGCCATCGATGGTAGGGAACAACTTATGTTCTTGCTATCTAACCAGGTCATGCAGGAGTTGGTCACCGCAGAACACACTCCAAGCGAAGAAGAGGTGACCACTGCCCTCTGGAACCGTTTCTGTGAAGAAGCAGATGTAAGCGTGGTTTCTGCCCGTGGCCCTTGGACGATTGCTGATGCTGCCTCAAAGGCCAGAGCAAGACTGCAGGAACTTGATAGCGGCACTTATGACTTTGTATCTCGTTCAGACAGAACGATACTTGTTGCAGGTGCGGGCAAGGTGGAACGCCCAAAGCTTGTTGGAGCAATTGAGGCACAGTCTAAACTTAACACCATTCTAAGCGGCTTCTTCGAGGACTTGGCTGGGGGCGCTTGCCCAAGGGCTGCTGTTCGCCTGACTATGGGAACAGGTAAAACCAAACAAACAATAGCACACTTGAAGGACTACCTGACTGACAAATTCCAACAGTCCGTAGAAGTCTACGTCCCCCGACATGATCTAGCTGACGAATGGGAAGAAAGCTTAGAAGGCATCAATGCCAGGGTCATTCACGTTTATCCCCGTACAGGCGGTAAATGGGATGAAGATACACAAGCACATCCATACCCTATCATGTGCCAGCGGGCCGAGTATGTCAGGGATCTAGAGGCAAAGGGCCACAGCATCTACAGCAATGCCTGTCTTAGTCGCACCTCAGGAGAGCAATGCAGTTTTTTTGGTACTTGCAGCTATTTGGATCAGTTCAGGCAATCAGGTGATGATCTGGGCACTGAGAACACGATCCGTATTTACACTCATGCGTCCTTGTTTCTGAGCAGGAATGAGTTTGAAAGGCAGATAGACCCCAATCTGGTAATAATAGATGAAGCGTTTATGTCGTCTGCGGTCAGTAATATGCCGTCCATTCCAGTGGGTGACATAACTCAGCATATTCGTTTTGATGGAAATGCTCAGCTAGGCTTTGATCTGGTGGAGTGCCTGACCAAACATCAAGGTGATCTATCCTACCTACGGGACAAAGACATTGGAGACTTCGGGTTCAACGCCGTGTCGGTTGAAGGGCTAAATCCAGCTACTCCCTTCAGTGCTGAGACTACGCAAAGCCGCAATGTCAGATCAGCTAAACAGTATAAAGCCCTGACCAAACTGCTTGAGATCGCAGCACGGGAGATTCAGGATCAAGGCAACGATCAATTTGGACAACTGGCTTACAACAACCGTAAGAACGAGATTGTGATCTGTGAGCATAAGCCCATTCGAGTGCCACGGTCTGCGCCAGTGCTTTACTTGGATGCTACGGCTGACTCCATAATCACAGAAGCGTATCTACCAGCCCTGCAATATCATCGGATTGATGTTCACCAATTAGCTGTGGTCAGTCAGGTACATGATCGCACTGGTAGTAAAAACTTCTGGAACAGCAAGATCGGGCCAGAACAAGAGAACCTGTCAGAACCAACCTATGATCCTCGCCACAATGACTTAGCCAGTTTGATCACAATCCTAATCGCATGGGTGAAGGCAGGCGAAAGCCCTCTAGTCGTAGGCAACAAAGATTTATGTGAGTTCCTGCGAGATCACCCTAGGCTTGATACGGGTGTAGCTGTAGCGCACTTTATGTCCCTGCGTGGTTCTAATGCTTACGAGGACAGATCAGTTGTATTTATTACGGGCCGCAACCAGCCACCAATCGATGAAATAGAACAACAAGCGAGGGCCGTGTTTGGTAGGTCCGGCAATCCAACAAGCTATGATGATAAAGAGAACCTACCTTTAGATCAGGTTGATTATTGGTTGTCTGCACGTAGCCCTCATGCTCCAGCAGCTATGACAGTTCCATCATTTAGTGATCCCCGCATTGAAGCAGTTCAAAAGCAAATCAGGGAGGCTGAGACTGTACAAGCTATAGCCCGATTGAGGTTGGTCTGGGCAGATTATCAGAAGCGAGTATTCTTGCTATCGAACCTGCCTGTCGAGATGCCAGTAGATCATCTGATTGAGTTTAACGACTTGATGCCTGACAGGCTGGAAATGGAACTGATCAGAACAGGTGACCTACCTCTGACACCATTAGGTTTGGAGAAGATGTGGGACAACTTGGGGCTATCCAAGGGGGCAGCTAAGAAATTGTTTCAACGTTCCAAAGCCTCTGATCCTAAGCAGCTATTAACTCAACTGCCTACTCTAGTCAGAACAGCCACCCAGATAGCCACCTTCAAAGCTGGTAATGAACGCAAGACCACCCACCGTCACCTCTACCTCCCGAAGGATTACTCAGGAAGTCCCACCGCCAGCCTCTACACCCCGTGGACTGAAGCAGAAGTACTGGCGCATCTAACCACAGGCTGGGGAGTAGGTGCTATCACAGAGTTAAAGCTGGAATATCTCTACGGGCCAGAGCCTGAAGTTTCGGGGTAGCAGTACCGTTAAAGGGACAGGTTCCTATATAGTCTTATAGCACTTTGTCCCTTTAAGGATCATCATAACGGTCATCTAACCCGAAACTGAACTAATAGTGGTTTACAACATCACAGGTTCCTCACTGGCAGAGGCCATATATACTTACCCCGCACACCCCCTGTGGCCCATGCATAGCCCTCTGATGCTACTGCAACAGTATTCGGGGATGCAGGGTAACAACAGCAGGCTTCATGCACGAGCACCCTACGAAATGGCAAAGGCATACATACAGTCTGCACCCTACCGCACAGATGAAACCGTCAAGTCTGACCTAAACAGCCTGATGCTTCCGGTTGACGGTACTCAAACCCCAATCTTGGGTCAGGCCTATATATGATAACCCCTAGGGGTGGGGTGGCACTCGCCCCCTACCTCTGAATGCCCCTCAGAGACTCTGTGAGGCCCGTACAGGCCCATTAGCTTCACCTGCCAGCCCACTAGGATACAAGCCAGTGTCGCCCTGTATGACTCACCGAGAGTCTCTGGCGGCGGAGGCTATAGCAACGCTTATGTACAACGTTCAGGTTCAGCCGCCCTAGGTCTCAGCCGTAGACCAAACCGTAGACCAATATGGCCCTGTTGCAGGAACCAGAATGAGACAGTAGCCTTGTTTTATGAGGTTAATGCTTAGCCTTGGTGCCTACTGGCAGAGCCAACACCCGTGTGGGGGCACCATTCAATCACTAGAAACCTTTAAAACATTGACTTATTAGGCTCTTTACCTGCATTTGATACTAACGGATGGTACTAAGTTGGTACAAGCGATGCGGCAGATTAAGCAAAAGAACGGCATGAAGCGGTCTTCGACTGGCTTCTATTCGTTTCGCAAACAGGTACCCGAAAACCTACGAACACTCTGGGGTAAGCGTGAGGTAAAAGTTGCGCTAGAGACCAAAGATGAGGCGACTGCCCTCAAGAGATGTTCGATAATACTGGCAGATTTTAATGCCACAAAGATGAAGCTGACAAAGCTGCTGGAAGGCGCCAGTGATCTAGCTCCACAAGACATTCGTAATATTGCAGACCATAGAGTTCGCACTTGGGGTATTCATCCCGATCAGGCACCTGTCTTGAAGGCAGGGCATACGGAGAAAGAGTATGCTGAGTTTAAGGAAGCGGAACGTGTCTATCTTGAACGTAAAGACCTCTACTACGATTTGGCTGCTGATGAACTGATAGACGAAGAGCAGCGTCAAAAAGATTACCGAAGCGGTAAGTGGGGTCAGCCCGATTATCAGACGCCTTATAAAGCTCAAAGCAAGAAGACAGTTGAGGGTGTTACGGATGGGATTGTTGCGGGGGATGTCGCAACAACGGTTAATCCGACCTTGATGGATGCAATGAACTCGTACCTAGAGGCTTACGCTGAGAATAAGATTGGTGGAAACCCTCGTACTATTCAGTCCCATACAACAAACACCAAACGTGTATTGGCACAGTTTGCATCATTTATTGAGGGTGGCAGGACGTCTAAAGGTTTTCAGCGTGAGGTCACTAGTATCACCGTGGAGGAGGCTATCGCCTTTAGAAGGTACCTAAGAGAGCAACATCCCAACTCAGGCACGGGTGTCTAGCCCCCAATTTCAGTGCCACTAATTTTGGATTTCTCTAATAAGGTTTCTGGCATGGGAGGTCGCATTCCGAGTGCATGATGGGGCCTGATGTGATTGTATTCTTTGAGCCAAATATTGATTGCGACCTGAGCCTGTTTGATGCTGTGGAACCATTCAGCGTTTAGGACTTCTTGGCGAAGAATACCGTTGAACCGTTCATTGTAACCGTTTTCCCAAGGACTGCCTGGGTAGATTTGGATTGGTTTGACGCCAACCTTTCTGAGCCATTTTTGAAGGTGTTCAGCTACGAACTCCCCGCCATTGTCAGATCGAATGCATTCAGGCTTTCCGTATTTCATCAGCAAACGATGTATGACACGCAAAACATCATCTGAGTTCATCTTGTCTTGCACCTCAACGCAAAGAGCTTGGCGGGTAAACTCATCTAAGACGGTCAGCATCTTGTAGCTGCGCCCGTTACTCAGCTTGTCGTGAACAAAATCAATTGCCCAAACATGATTGGGATGCATTGGGCGCAAACGGATGACCGAACTGTCTTTGTGATACAGCCGCCTTCGTTTCTTATGCCGCTCTGGCAGCTTCAGCCCTTCTTCGCGCCATAAACGCTCAACTTTCTTGTGATTGACGTGCCAACCTTCGATCCGCAGCAACTCAGCGATCTTTCGATATCCGTACCGACCATACTGCTTGGCAAGGCGGATCATGGCCAAGCGCAATGCGTCATCACCTTGAACCTTCGTTTTGTAATGCAAGCTAGAACGCGAGACGCCGAGAACCGCACATGTGCGCCGTTCTGACGTATCAAGTCTTTGGCGGGTATGGATTACGGCCTGACGCAACACATCAACCGTCAGGCCTTCGGCTTTAAATAATCGAGGCTCTCTTTCAAGATCAGCTTGTCCAGTTGGAGGTCCGCAACGATTTTCTTCAGCCGCTCGTTTTCCTTCTTCAGTGCTTTCATTTCTGAGAGCTGCGGTCGCCCTAGACCACCGAACTTCTTGCGCCAATAGTAATAGGTCTTGTCCGAAATACCCGCCTTGCGACACGCGCCCACAACATCCAACCCATCATGCAAATGAACATCAATCTCGCGCAATAACTTCAGTGCATCCTCATGTGAATACCGTTTCCGTGCCATTCTCTGTCACTCCCTTAGTCAACAAATAGTGGCACAGTTTTAGGGGGCCAAGACAA
>NZ_CP132158.1:0-85732 GCF_042939535.1 Nereida sp. NH-UV-3
AAAGACCCCACATCTGATGCCTGCGCGATCATCGACAGCGTTATGGACATCGACTACGCAGCCGGTCGCATCACTTTTGATCACGCCGATGAGCTGATCCACCAGATCGAGACGCGCGGGCTGAAGTTGGAATGGATCATCGAGACCCATGTCCACGCCGATCACCTAAGCGCGGCCCCCTATATTCAACAAAAGCTGGGCGGCAAAATCGGGGTTGGTCACAAGATTACCGTTGTGCAGGAAGTGTTTGGCAAGGTCTTCAATGAAGGGACCGAGTTCCAACGGGACGGCAGTCAGTTTGACGCGCTATTTGAGGACGGCGACACCTACATGATCGGCAATATGCAGGGCTTTGCTATGTATACGCCTGGCCATACGCCCGCTTGTATGGTGCACGTCATGGGCAACGCGGCCTTTACGGGCGACACCCTATTTATGCCCGACGGTGGGTCAGCGCGCTGTGACTTCCCGGGCGGCTCTGCTGAGGAGCTTTACGACAGCATCATGAAGGTTCTGGCCCTGCCGGACGATATGCGCCTGTTCATGTGCCACGACTACGGACCCAACGGGCGCGATATTCAGTGGGAAACGACTGTGGCCGATGAGAAGGCCAACAACATCCACGTGGGCGGCGACAAGACACGCGAGGACTTCATCAAGTTTCGCACGGAGCGCGACGCACAACTCGCTATGCCAAAGCTGATCATCCCGTCACTCCAAGTGAACATGCGCGCAGGCGAGGTCCCAACCGACAAAGACGGCAACCCAATGCTCAAAGTCCCCGTCAACGGACTATAACTGGAAAACCATCATGAAACTCAACAAAATTACCGAAAAAACAACCGTGAGCGCTCAAATTAGTGCCGTAGATATCGATGCTATAAATGAAGCTGGTATCCGCGCAATCATTTGTAATCGCCCCGATGGTGAAGGTGCTGATCAACCCTCATTTGAGGAAATAGCCAGTGCGGCCCAGATGGTAGGGATCGAAACACGATGTGTTCCTGTGCAGTCTGGGATGGTCAGTGATACCGATGTTGATGCCTTCTCCAATGCGCTCAAAGATCTCCCTCGCCCTGTATTGGCTTATTGCCGGACTGGTATGCGCTCGGCGACACTATGGTCCCTTCACGAAGCCAAGAAGCGCCCCATTTCTGAGATACTGGCTGCAACTAAATCGGCAGGCTTTGACATGAACGGCGTCGCGCGCCGAATTGCAAACGGAGGGAAAACACCTGCGGATACAGGTGATGCCCATTATGACGTCGTGATCGTTGGTGCAGGTGCAGGTGGTATCTCAGTTGCTGCTAGCTTGAAGGCCCGCAAGTCGGGTTTGTCGGTTGCTGTAATCGATCCATCAGACATCCACTATTACCAACCCGGCTGGACCATGGTGGGCGGTGGAATTTTTGAGCCTAAGCAAACATCAAAAACAATGGGTTCGCTGATCCCGCGAGGTGTAAAATGGATCAAGGCGGCTGTTGCGGCATTTGAACCACAAAAAAATGCAGTCATTATCGAGGGCTGCCGTGTCATCAAATATGATCGTCTGGTTGTCTGCCCAGGACTGAAACTTGATTGGGCTGCAATCGAGGGGCTTGAAGATACTTTGGGCCGTAATGGTGTGACGTCAAACTATCGCTATGACCTTGCACCATACACATGGCAGTTAGTTCAAAGATTAAGACAAGGACGTGCTTTATTTACGCAACCACCGATGCCTATCAAATGCGCAGGTGCGCCACAAAAAGCGATGTATTTGTCTGGCGATGCGTGGTTCCGCAATAACGCTCTCAAGAATATCGATATTCAGTTCATGAATGCAGGCGGCGCTTTATTCGGCGTCAAAGATTATGTTCCCGCACTGATGAAATACATCGAAAAATACGACGCAACACTGAACTACTTCCACAACCTGGTGTCTGTTGACGGCTCTGCAAAAACTGCGACTTTCGAGGTACGCAAACCAGATACTGATGTTCAGACGATCACTGTTGATTTTGATATGATGCACGTCTGCCCACCTCAATCTGCACCAGACTTCATTCGCGTCTCGCCACTTGCAGATGCCGCAGGGTGGGTTGACGTGGATCAGGCGACATTACGGCACAAATCGTATGACAACATCTGGTCTTTGGGGGACGTAATGAATGCACCAAATGCCAAAACAGCGGCGGCAGCGCGCAAACAAGCACCCACCGTAGCCGACAATATTGTTGCGGATATTCGGGGCAGTTCGCCGGTGTCTGCTTATGACGGGTACGGCTCCTGCCCACTGACAGTCGAGCGCGGCAAGATTGTTCTGGCAGAGTTTGGTTATGGCGGTGTTTTGAAGCCAAGCTTTCCCTCTTTTCTTCTCAACGGTACCAAACCAACCCGTGCTGCATGGTTTCTGAAGGAAAAGATGCTGCCACCTATCTACTGGCAGGCCATGCTGAAAGGTAAGGAATGGATGGCAACACCAGAGAAGCTTAAGACACCGGCAGAGTGATGCATCTGCAGCACCCAGAGATATACCAAGGGAAGCCGCATCCTGATGTGGTTTCCCCATTATAGACTGAACAAATCAATGACCTATTTTGCACGTTATTTGCCAATCCTAGACTGGGGGCGGCGCTACGACCGTTCAGCTTTTTCAAATGATATGATTGCTGCAGTAATCGTCACAATCATGCTAATCCCACAATCTCTGGCTTATGCGCTGTTGGCTGGCCTACCTCCTGAGGCTGGGATCTATGCCTCAATCGCTCCGATTGTTCTTTATGCGGTCTTTGGCACATCCAAAGCGCTAGCAGTTGGACCTGTCGCTGTTGTGTCGTTGTTAACAGCATCTGCAATCGGGCAAGTCGCAGAAACTGGCACCGCCGGCTATGCGGTTGCAGCACTTACATTAGCTGGGCTCTCAGGAGCATTTCTTGTACTTTTGGGCGTTCTACGGCTTGGGTTTCTTGCGAACTTTCTCAGTCACCCAGTCATTGCTGGCTTCATCACTGCGTCTGGTATTTTGATTGCCACAAGCCAGCTCAAACACATTCTCGGTATTAGCGCTCATGGGCATACTCTACCTGAAATGCTGGGCTCGATCGTGGCTCATTTGGATCAGATAAATCTGGTAACTGTCGTCATTGGTCTGAGCGCAACAGGTTTTCTATTCTGGGTCCGCGGCAGTTTAAAACCATTGTTAAAACGGCTTGGTATGGGTCCACTGATGACTGATCTGTTGGCAAAAGCAGGACCTGTTGCCGCGGTGGCCTCAACAACGATGGCAGTCTGGGCTTTTGATCTTCATGGGATGGGGGTTAAAATCGTTGGCGACGTGCCTCAAAGCCTGCCGCCGTTTACAGTTCCGGGGCTTTCTCTTGACTTGATTAAAACTCTGCTCATGCCGGCAATTCTGATATCCGTAATTGGCTTTGTAGAAAGTATTTCGGTCGCACAAACGTTAGCGGCCAAGAAACGTCAAAGGATTGATCCGGATCAAGAACTAATTGGGCTAGGAGCCGCAAATCTTGGTGCCGCATTTACTGGTGGCTTTCCTGTCACAGGTGGTTTTTCACGTTCAGTTGTGAATTTTGACGCAGGGTCCGCAACACCCGCGGCGGGCATTTTTACTGCCATCGGTTTAACTGTCGCAGCCTTAGCTTTGACGCCATTAGTCTACTATTTACCCAACGCCACTCTTGCTGCGACAATTATCGTCGCAGTCCTATCATTGGTGGATTTCTCGATCCTCAGAAAAACCTGGGGCTATGCGCGCGCGGATTTCATAGCTGTAGCGGCGACGATAGCGTTGACGTTGATCATGGGTGTCGAAGTTGGCGTAGCAAGCGGAGTAGGTATTTCCATACTTTTGCATCTCTACAAGACGTCTCGGCCTCACGTGGCCGAGGTTGGGCTTGTTTCTGGCACACAACATTTTCGGAATGTGAAAAGGCATGCAGTTGAGACCAATCCACATATTTTGACACTGCGGGTGGATGAAAGCCTATATTTCGTAAATGCGCGTTTTCTTGAAGATTTGGTTCAGTCCCGAGTGACGGCAGGGTGTGATATTAAGGATGTCGTTCTGATGTTTTCAGCGGTCAATGAAGTAGATTTTTCTGCTTTAGAAAGCCTTGAAGCAATCAATCTGAGATTGATTGATATGGGAGTAGGGCTGCACCTTTCCGAGGTCAAAGGCCCGGTGATGGATCGATTGAAAAAATCTCATCTAATCGGCGACATGAATGGTGAAGTGTTTCTTTCGCAGTACGATGCGTGGGTGAGTTTGACGCGTTAAAACGAAGCTTTGAAGAAAAATGTTAGCGTCTTTGCTTTTGGTGGCCAGAAAGAGCAGGAAAAAGGACTTCAGCTTGCTCTCCGAGGCCACGTACTGCCCCAATCGACAGAAGGCTACCCGCAACCAATGATCCAATTCAGCGCAATGATAACTTTAGAATTCCTGAATTCCAAGCTTGAGAATATGCTGCATTTTCTACTCCAGATAGGAGAGGTCGCATAATCATGATTATGTTAATTTTACTATAGTCTTTCCTATTGCTTGCATAGCGCTGGCAGCAATATCGACAGCTGTTAATCCAGCATCAGCATACATTGCAGCAGGACTTGCTTGATCAATAAACCGATCCGGCAACGTCATGGTGCGCACTGCAAGCTTACCATCAAGCAGCCCAGAGTTGGCAAGATAATGCAGCACCATAGCACCAAAGCCACCTTCGCTGCCTTGCTCAATTGTGATTAGCGCACGGTGATGACTGGCCAGTTGTCGGATCAAGTCATGATCAAGCGGTTTAGCAAAGCGCGCATCTGCAACGGTACACGAGATACCATGGGTTGCGAGTTCCTCTGCGGCTTTACTGCATTCAGACAAATGCGCACCAAAGGACAAAAGCGCCAGGTCGCTGCCCTGTGACACCACACGGCCCTTACCAATCTCCATGATTTTTGCATCAGGCATTGCTACGCCAACACCTTCACCACGCGGGTACCGAAACGCGATTGGCCCGTCATCAAAGGCCGCAGCGGTTGCTACCATATGCTTCAGTTCTGCCTCATCAGCAGCGGCCATCACTGTCATATTTGGCAAGTTCGCAAGGTAGGCCACATCGAACGCACCTGCATGGGTCGGGCCGTCCGCGCCTACCAATCCAGCACGGTCAATTGCAAACCGCACAGGTAAGTTCTGAAGTGCAACATCGTGCACTATCTGGTCGTAACCGCGCTGCAAAAAGCTTGAATAGATCGCACAGAACGGGCGCAGACCCGTGGCAGCTAAACCAGCTGCAAATGTGACCGCGTGCTGTTCCGCGATGCCAACATCAAACACCCGCTTCGGAAAACGGTTCTGCATCAGATCAAGCCCAGTCCCAGAAGGCATCGCCGCTGTCACAGACACAATTTTGGGATCACTTGCCGCAAGTTCTGTCAAAGTCTCACCAAACACCTTGGTATAGCTTGGCGCATTAGGTTTCGACTTTTGCTGCTCACCAGTTGTTACATTAAATTTTGAAACGCCGTGATAGCAATCATTAGACGCCTCGGCCGGTGCGTATCCTTTGCCCTTTACTGTGCATGCGTGGATCAGAACAGGCCCATCCGATTGCGCCTTTGCACGACGCAAGACTGCCAAAAGTTGAGGCATGTCGTGACCATTAACCGGCCCGATGTATGTAAAGCCCAATTGCTCAAACAGGGAACTCCCACCCCCTTGGCCAGTTACTAATTCACGCGCACGGCGCGCGCCGTCTCGCATGGGCTGGGGTAGCGACGCTTCAAAAGCTTCGCCCATATCTTTGAATAGCTCAAAGGGCGTCCCGTTGAGTTGATTGAGATATGCGGACATCGCCCCTACAGGCGGCGCAATGCTCATGTCATTATCGTTAAGGATCACAAACATCCGGCGCTTTTCATGACCCGCGTTGTTCATCGCTTCATACGCCATGCCAGCACTGATAGAGCCGTCGCCAATCACCGCAATCGCATCACCCGTTGGCATGCCAAGGTCACGACCTGTGGCAAAGCCTAACGCCGCTGAAATCGATGTAGAGCTATGCGCGGCACCAAAAGGATCGTACTCGGACTCTGCGCGTTTGGTGAAGCCAGATAGCCCACCTTCCTGACGAAGCGTGCGGATACGATCCCTGCGCGCTGTAAGAATTTTATGGGGGTAGCACTGATGCCCTACGTCCCAGACAAGTTTGTCGTAAGGGGCATTGAAAACCGCATGAAGCGCTACAGTCAGCTCGACCACACCAAGGGAGCTGCCCAAATGACCGCCTGTCTCAGACACGGCTGAAATGACCTCGGCTCGGACTTCGTCTGCTACATGTCGCAAAGCATCATCGGTCAGCCCCTTTAAATCAGCGGGCGTAGTGATGCGGTCAAGATGCGGAGTCAACGGACGGTCAGTCATGGCGGATCCTCCCAGATCAGAAATAAAAAAGCGCCGCACCGGTTACCCGATGCGACGCCAGTTTCCTGTAGCCAACAGGAAGGGAACCGGGGTGTGGAGACCCCGATACCAGATCCACCGGGAAGGAAGGATCTGATGGCTTGTGATCAGGGCGCGCGCATAACAGCAGCGCCCTAATCAATCTCGTTTCCCGCAAGGCGGCGGCGACCCACCTTGAGAAAGTTCACCCAGATGCCGACTAGACGAAAGTCCGGTCGTCGATCAGCTGCTCGTAATGCGAGAAGCTGTCTGGAGTTGGGTCCAGCGCTTCTTTGCTATCATCGGGCAAGAATGAGCCAAGGAACGCAAGCACATAGACAAACACGATAGGCCCACCGATGACTGCCGCGGCAATAACTGCGCCGGACAACATCTGACCGAAGATTTCAGACTGCATACGCGCCTTTGAGAAATCTCCACCAAATGGGGGTTTTGGATCTGACATATTCATATCCTCCTAAAAATCTGCAGGTGCGTAATAGTGCAGCTGCGCCCATGCATACCAATCATCCACAACCGTACCGGACAGAAGAATACCGATACCGCCAGTGATGCAGGTGAGCACCGCGAACCACCACGCCCAACGGTGGATACCTTCCATCGTCGCGTTGAAACCCATGGTCCAGCGCCAGAAGAGACCCGCACGTTCAGACGCAGTTCCACGATCGGCGATCTGTTCCAATTCACGATCACCACCGTAGCGGGTCACAGCAAGAATGGTCGCGCCGTGCATCGCAAAGAGCAGGGTCGAGCCATAAAGGAACACAATCGAAAGTGCGTGGAACGGGTTATAGAACAGGTTGCCGTGCGTCACTGAGAAGTTCAGCGTCCAATCCAGGTGGCTAAAAATGCCGTAGGGCACAGCCTCAGACCAGCTTCCCATCAACACAGGACGGATCAGACCCAACACCAAGAACAACCAAATCGCTGCACCAAAGGCCCAGAAGACGTGTTTGCCCATCTTGTGTTGCTGCGCCAGAACATATGAGCGTGCCCACCATGTCATGACAGAGACCAGCAAGAAGAAACTGGCGATGATCCACATGCCTCCTTCGGCCAACGGCGCGAAGGACAAACCGTACTCAGGTGCAGGCGGCTCAAGCGAGAAGTAGAACAAATCACGCATGAACACGGCTGGATTATAGCCTGCTTGAGCCCAAAAGCTAAAGCCAACCATCAAGAACCAGATCGCGCCAGTTGCCATAGAGATCACACCGAGCGGACCCAAATAGATCGGACCAAGCTGTGCGTTACCAAACCAACCTGCGAGCGTGGAAAACCCTACGGATTTTGTGCGCTCTTCTTGCATGTTGTTTTCGTTGTCCATGCCCCATTCAGGTGGGCCTTGAACCTGCACTTGAGTGAAAATGTTTTGATACTCAGCCATTTACGCCTCCCTCAATGTCGGCCCAGAAGGGCAGCTCAACGTACCAGTACCACCACTCAGACCACGCATCGAACCAGATGGTGCCAGAGATAACGATACAAACCGCTGACCAGAAACCAGCATTCAGTGCCAGCAAAAGACCCAAACGGTGGATGCCTAGCGGCCCAATCGAATAGCCAATGAAATCGCGGAAGAACGTATCTTCATGATCAGGTGACAACATTTGCTCGCCCTTTTCAGGGTTGGCTGCTGACAAGATCAACGAACCGTGCAGCGCAAGCGCAAGCGTGGTTGTGAAGAAGAACGTAATCGCAATCATATGCGCCGGGTTGTAATGGAAGTTGCCGTACGCGTAGCCGACGTTGTTAACCCAATCGAGGTGGCTGAAAATCCCATAAGGGAAGCCGTGACCCCAAGCGCCCATAAGAACAGGACGGATTACAACAAGCGTTACATACGCCAAGATCGCCATGCCAAACGCAACAGGGACGTGATAGCCCATGCCAAGTTTGCGACAGATCTCTACCTCGCGCATCGCCCAACTGACAAACGCGCCAATCGCACAGATCGTGATGATCTGCCAAAGGCCGCCCTCTGCCAGCGGTGCCATGCCAAGGCCCACTTCTAATTCAGGAGGCTCAATCGAAATGAGCCATGGGTTCCAAGTGTCACCCAGTGATGCGCCGTAAAAGATAAGGACTGTGCCGAGCAGCGCGAAAAACGCTCCGGTGACCCCGAAGAAGCCCACATAAAATGGACCAAACCAGAAGTCGAAGAGATCGCCGCCGATCAATGTCCCTCCGCGGACGCGGTATTTTTTCTCGAAGCTGAGCAATGCCATCTTCTATCTCCGCATTAAGCGGCAGGGTGGCAGGCGCCACACGAGCCGTCTTTGTTAAACTTAGTTGGTGTATGCGGTGGGCGGGGTTCAGGCCCGCCCACAGCGTTTGCTTAGGTCGGTGCGATTAGCCCAGGCCATTCTTCGCAGCAGCGATTTCAAACCAGTTGAAACCGTCGGTGCTCAGAAGAACCATGTGGATCATTGCTGCCAACAAGAACAGGAAAACGCCTTGTGCAACAAACACGCGACGCGGATCAAAGATCATCCAAATTTTGTAGAACTTAGCCATCTATCAATCGCTCCTTAGAACCATGGAAACTGAATGAACGTGGCAATGTGCGCGACAACTGCAACTGCAACAAACAGCCAAAGGCCGCTCATGTACACCGAGTGAAGCTCTTGAGCCTGCTCATCCGTGAGCCCAGTAAAGGACAGGTCAGCCATAGGATATTCCTCCATAACTGATGCCGCGCATCCCCCGCGGCAGGGTTACGACAGGGGCTCATCCCCTGCCACAATCCGTCACCCCGGGGGCGGGATAACGAACCTCGTGAAGAACCCTTCCACAGTCCTTCCCCCAACGACCCGGCGAATGCCGTTGAGAAAACTTGGTATGGCAAACAGGCTGGCTGGCCTGCGTGCCGGACCCGGCCCTTAGGCCGAGAAAATCATAGGCGTCATAATACGCGCCTGTGACCACGCGCGGGCAAATGGCCCTTTGCGCTGAAAACTTTTTGACTTGAGGCTGGCAAGCGCCCAACTCAGACATGCCAGCGGCAATGTCGCCAGCAAAATGACCGCGAAATAAACGGCGAACTCGGTCTGGTTAGACTTTGCTTTTGCCGCGCGCGGTAGGTTTGATGTCATGTCCGTCATGCAGACTCTCCTTGTTGTGCTTGGCGCTGCTGTGGCGCCAGAGCTTCAACCGTCGCTGTGCTAACGGTGTCGTGTCCCGCATCGAGCGCTGATTTTTCAGCTGCATCGCGCAGTGTTTTGGCCGCTGAAATGCGGGTCAAAATGGGGTGTGTCGCAACGATCCGATCAAGAGCCGCCTGAGCTTCAGGCTCCCACGGCAGATCGCGCCGCAAAGAAGTTGGCGTGGCCTCTGCTGCGTCCATCTCCGTACCAAGTGGCAGAATATGGAACAGCGCATCAAACAGCCCGTTGCAGACTTCTTGCAAAAGATACGTAGCGCCCGCGTAGCCCATAAAGGGTGTGCCCGTTGCACGGCGAATAGCTGCACCTGGAAAGCTGGCTGGTATGAATGATGGCGCGGGACCGTGCCCTGATTTCAGCTCGGCAAGATACATCTTTTCGTTGATGCTGCCCAAAACGATCAGGGGCCGCTTCTGGCCCATCATCGCACGAACTTCGTCATTGTTGGTTTTCTTACCGGCAGTCCGCGCAACAGCAAAAGCGCAAGGCAAGCCAAGATCGCTTTCAAGGAAATGACGAATGCCGCGGGCATAGGTTTCATTTGCCACAATCGCAAAGCTGGCTGTCGCAAAGAAATCTTGCGTCACCGAACGCCACAAATCCCAAACAGGTTTGATCGTCGAATGCTTTTCACGCTCAATGAACGGCTCTGGATCAAGGTCCAGAAGTTCACCCAAAGACCGCAGAAATTTCGTTGTACTGTCGATGCCAACGGGTGCCTGCAGATAGGGCTTACCCAAGACTTCGCACAGGCCACGGCCAAACTCGCGGTACATGCAGACGTTTACATCTGCATTCACCAAATCACGCATCTCGGCAACATGCGCCCCGAGCGGCATCACCATGTTTACCTCTGCGCCGATACCCTCAACAAGGCGGCGAATTTCGGCAAGATCAGATGGCATATTGAACGTGCCATACATCGGACCCAAAATATTCACACGCGGCGCAGCGCCCTCTTCACGCTTTTTCTCTTTGGGCATCCGGCCTTTGGTCATGCCGAATTCTGTAAAAATCCACGTCATTGCGCGGTCCGCAGCTTCCCATTGATCTTCATCAATCGTACGCGGCAAAAAGCGCTGAATGTTTGTGCCCATAGGCGTGACACCGCCGCCGATCATCTCGGCGATAGAGCCCGTGACAACAACGGCTGGCAACGCAGGATCAAGAGTACCCCATGCACGCTTCATGGCACCTTCGGTACCGTCGCGGCCAAGTTCTTCTTCGCCCAAACCCGTCACCACAATCGGCAACTCATGGGGCGGCAGACCATCGGTATAATGCAATACTGAAGTGACCGGCAGGTTCTCACACCCGACAGGACCATCAATAACGCACTGCAGGCCTTTGACTGCGCAAAACGCATAAACAGCGCCCCAGTAGCCCCCTGCTCTATCGTGGTCTTGGATCAGCATTACACCATCTCCGCCGCTTTTGCGGCCTTAGCGGCGCGTTCAATTTTCTTGGCGTTCAGTGCGCGGAAGTCTTCACGCACATTCGGCGTGCCTTCCCAGACACCTGCGGTATCCCCGTGACCAACGCCTTCAAAGAAAGCGCGCATGTGATCCATACGGGACTTGTTGCCCATGGCGGCGGTTACAACATCTTGCAGTGACCCAGCACCCGCTGGCCCCATCAAAGGCCGTGCAGAAATAAGGTTGGTAAAATACAAAGACGGAATACCCAGCTCTTTGCCTTTTTGAACGACAGGCGTTGTACCGATTGCCAGATCAGGTTTGATCGCTTCCATTGCGGCGCAATCATCTTCAAGGCTCGCGCGGAATTTGACAGTCGCACCTTTGGCTGCAAGCCATTCTGCATCTGCTTTGTTCCAAGCGGTTTTTGGACAAGCCGTGCCAACGTAGGGCACTTCAGCGCCGCTCTCGATGAGCAGACGCGCGACCAACAACTCGGAACCCTCATAGCCCGAAACGTTGATAACACCTTTGATCTGCTTTTCGGAAAGAGCTGCTTTAATCGCTGGCAAAAACGCATTCTGGGAAGCTGCGACCTGATCCTTTGAAAGACCAAACGCATCACCAATACCTGCAAGCCAATCAGCAGTACCATCAAGACCAACGGGCGCAGAGCCCACGACCGGACGGCCAGCCGCCTCAAATTCACGCACAGCTGACGTATAAAACGGGTGGATCGCAGCAACCGCGCCACAATCAAGGGCTGCGTAAAGCTCGCGCCATTCACGGCATGGCACCACAGGGCCAGCCGCCAGACCCATCGGTGCAAGCATCGCGCCAATCATCATTGGATCCGCAGGGAACATTTCACCCAACAAGCTCACGGTTGGGCGGTCATTCTTGCCACCCTTCGGCGCAGGCACAGGACCCGCGGCAACTTCTTGGCGTGCATAATTAAGCATCGCACCCGCCAAGACATCTTTTGCTTCGGCGTGGGTGGGAATACCGAAACCAGGCACATCAATGCCGATGATACGCACACCGTTGATCTCGTCTGGTAACAACCGCAGGGGCACACCGGATGCAGTTGGCACACATAAGTTCGTTACAACAATCGCATCATACTGATCCGGATCTGCCAATTCATGAACACTCTCACGGATGTCCTCAAACAGCTTACCAGTGACCAAAGTCTCGGAACTAAATGGCACATATCCAACAGAGCGGCGGGCACCGTAAAAATGGCTCACAAAGGTCAGACCGTACACACAACACGCGGAACCTGACAGAACGGTTGCAGTGCGGCGCATACGCAAACCAACACGCATTGATCCAAATGCAGGGCACATCGATTGCGGTTTATCATGCGGTCCAACAGGATAATCGGCTGCAAACTTTTCAAGTAACTCAGAGTTACCCGCAGCTTTTGCAGCCTCAGCCATTGTGCTGCCTGAATGACACCCAAGCGCATCGCCCACGGGCGGCACATCAGCACCAGCAGAACGACCCTCGCCCACTGTCACCTCAGCTTGCGCTGCTGCGTCATATGTGACCTCACCACTCATTGAGCGCTGTCCATATTTTGGCGACGATCAAACATCGTCATAAACCACTTCAAGGCTGACTTTCGTGCCAGCGTGCTTGCCGCGCATGTCTTCATCAGTTGCAGGCTCAAGCACCACATCGCCGCCGGTTTCAGAGGCGTCAAACAGACCCAACAACCCATCTTGGTCAAGCGGCGCTGGACGTACAGGTGGTGCAATCGCAACTGCATCACCAAGACCTGCAAACAAATCACCCCATTGGGATTTCGACGTGCCAACGATTTGATAGTTTGCTGATTTCTTACGCAGATCATCATCTTGCGGAATGGCCGCAAGCACAGGAATATCTACAGCCTCAGCAAATGCTGCTGCTTCGCCTGTGCCGTCATCTTTGTTGATAACAAGACCCGCGACACCGACGTTGCCGCCAAGCTTGCGGAAGTACTCAACCGCAGAGCAAACGTTGTTCGCCACATAAAGTGACTGCAAATCGTTAGACGCAACGAGGATAACTTTCTGAGCCATGTCGCGCGCAATGGGCAAACCGAAGCCACCACAAACAACGTCGCCTAAGAAATCCAACAAGACATAATCAAAGTCCCAGTCGTGAAAGCCGAGCTTTTCCAACAACTCAAACCCGTGGATAATCCCGCGACCACCACAGCCACGGCCAACTTCAGGGCCGCCAAGTTCCATCGCAAAAACACCGCCACGTTTAAAGCAAACATCGCCGATTTTTACTTCTTCGCCAGCCAGCTTTTTCTTTGTGGAAGTCTCAATAATCGTAGGACACGCTTTGCCACCAAAAAGTAGGGACGTCGTATCAGACTTTGGATCACAGCCAATCAACAGAACCCGCTTGCCTTGCTCGGCCATCATGTGGCTCAGGTTAGCAAGTGTGAAGGATTTACCGATACCGCCCTTGCCGTAGATCGCAATGATCTGCGTTTTACTTGTAGGCTCTTCAGCAATGATATCCGCCAGATCCTCGTGTGCTTCGTCACGCAAACGCTGGTCGAAATCTTTTAGGTTCGGCACTTCGTCTTTCATGCTGCTGCACTCCAGTTGAGGATCATTTTCAAACAAGAAGGATCCGTGAAAGCTTGTTCATACGCATCAGTCGCCTCAGCGGCCGTGCGTTCGTGGGTAATCAGTCCGTCCAAAGACAGCGCGCCACTTTCAACAAGTGCCCGCGTGGCCATCAGATCATCTGCGTTCCATTCTGCTGCGATCCGCAAACGCGCTTCCTTCATGAAAGCAGGCGGAAATGCGAAAGAGAGCGGGTCTTGGTAAAATCCAGCGAGCACAATCTCACCACCGCGGGAAATACGACCGATCAAATCATTGATCAGATCAGCGCGACCTGACGCGTCATAAATGGCGCGGTAATCTTTGCGGGTGTCAGCATCTGGATGAATAACCTGATAGCCTTGAGCACCCGCCATACGGTCGGGATCAATTTCCCAAACAGTTGGCGCTGGACCACCCGCAGCTACCGTAAGGCGCGCAAGAAGTCGGCCCAAAGTGCCATGACCAACAATCAAATCAGGCAAGGCTTTATCAACACCTGCCATCGCGTGACGCGCTGTTGCCGCCAATGCCAGCAAAGCACCCTGCGCACCAAATCCGCGATCAATACGTGTCACCCGTGAGGCATCACTAACAAGAATTTCAGCAGAGCCGCCAAACAGACCAAATGCATCTTCATAACAGTTAGCACCAGGAACAAAGACGTGATCACCAACACTATAGCCGGAGTTAGAGCCCACTTCGACAACTTCGCCGGCGGCCTCATATCCGGGAACAAGCGGGTATCCCATACCAGGGAATGGGGGCATCGCACCGGACCAGAACAACTTCTCGGTACCCGTGGAAATGCCCGAGTGAGCAACCTGCACCACAACGTCATTCGCTGCCGGCGCTTTAAGCGCGACTTTGGCAAGCCCAAGGTCCTTTGGACCTTTCAATATGACTGCGGATGCTTCCACGTTTCCTCCCTCATCTACGTATTTGCATGTGTGAAGAAAGACTCAGCACAGCGTTACGCTTAGTCTGTCATTCTAAACTGACACACCAATGTGTCAATTAAATTAGACAGTTTTCTGAAATTCTCTTGTCAACGAGGTCTGACAGCCTCGACAACGCTGGTCACAAAAGGCCGCGGCGCGCGCGGGATACGAACACCCTCAAAGCCAGCATCCGTACAAAGTTGAGCGATTTCCTCAGCAGATCGCGCGCGGCCCGTCTGCATGGCCATGCAGTAAAACGCAAAATATGCATTTCCTGGCCCGTGCGGGACCACACCACCAGTCATAGGTTCTGAGATGATAAGGCGCCCACCAGCTGGCAAAGCAGTGTAAACTTTGGCCAACAAATCACGCACTGTCTCATCACTGTGATCATAAAGAACTCGGATCAAAGAAATTGCATCGGCACCTTCGGGCAGCGAGTCGGTCTTGAAACTACCCGATGTCAGCTCAACACCTTCCCCCAAACGCGTACGCGCCTGAGGGGCCACATCTGGTAAATCAAATAGGCGCAAAGACAGGTTAGGGGCGGCCTTTTGCACGGCAGACAAAAAGGCCCCTGATCCACCGCCCACATCCATCAAGCGCGTGATACCGCCAAGATTAATCATGCGCAGCGTATCTTCGGCGACCAAACCCTGACTATCAGCCATGAGGTCGGAATACGTTTTGGCCTGCTCTGCTGGCATTTCACCGCCAAATACGTAAGGCCAGAAATTTGCCAATTCCGTCTCTGTTTCACCGCGAAGCAAAGCAACGGGGTCTGTCAGGTCTCGGTAAAACACATCATGATGGCGGATCATCGCCTCAAGGCCTGGCACCCCAATAAGAGCCGCACCACGACGCGCCAGCTCATACGCGCCCTTGCGCTTTTGAACTAACTTTAGAGCCTGTGCCGCCTGTAACAGCGCCTCCATTTTACGTTCTTCAACGCCGTGCATTGCCCCCAACGCGCGCGATGATCGGGGCGCTGCCTTTAGAGTTTGAGGAATATCGAGGGTTACTAAGGCATACAGAACCTGACTGTAGACAAACCCTGATACCAGATCGAAAAGCGCCTCACCCTCACGGCGCGCCACAGCCCGCGTAAAAGGAAAACGTGCAGCCCACTTTTGAAAACCACGGCTCGCAATAAGGCGGGTGGTCCAACGTGTCTTCAATACAGCTTCCGTCATTTATTCGCCAGGAACCGGCGCAACGGGCGTAAGTTTCTGCGCAGTCATCTGCACCATCTTGGCAAGTGACGCTTCGCCCGGGCAGGACGGAATAGACGCAATTGCACCGCCCAAAATATCCTTGAGGCGCGTCACAGCACCTTGCACCCCAAGCTCTGTGACCGCATTGGGCCGTGCGTTCAATTCATCCTGGCCAGCGGGCTTACCAAGTGTTTCTGCATCATAAAGCGCGTCGCGCAAATCATCAGCGACTTGAAACGCCTCACCAATCCGTGCGCCCAATTCAAACCACGGCTCAGCCTCTTGGCCAGCCGCAACAGCGCCCATCTGGGTTGCCGCGATGAATAACGCGCCAGTCTTGGCTTGATGGTAGGCAGACAAATTCACATCTGTTTCGCTTTCCCACCCCTGCCCTGCGCAAATGCCATAAGGGCTGCCAGTTCGGGTGGACAAGATCTTCACCAACTCAAGCGCCCGCGCCGGATCTTCAACGCCAGCGCGTGCCAAAACATCAAACGCCAGCACAATCAGACTATCGCCAGTGAGCACCGCAAGCGGCTCAGAATAGGCCAAGTGGACAGTCTTTTTGCCGCGGCGCGTATCTGCATTGTCAAAACACGGAAGATCATCATGTACCAGTGACGCGCAGTGAACCAACTCAAGTGCCGCCGCAGCAGCGTCCGTTATGCCGGGGCGATCATCGCCGCATGCCAAAGCAACAGACGTAAGAATCGTCGGGCGTATCCGCGCGCCCCCCGGCGTAACACCGTATCGAAGCGCCGAGGCCAGTTTAGGCGGCGCAGGCCGCGCCTCACCTATCTGAATGGCTGCGTTAATCGCGCTCTCTATTCGGCTCGATAATGGCATGGTCCGCTCCTTTAGATGGCAATGTGTAAACTATAGCCATCTTGCAATGTGTAAACTATAGTGGACACATTAGTGAGCGCGAGTCAACGAAACCATGCACCGAACAAACAACAGCATCGCCATCATTGGCGCAGGGATCGGCGGATTAGCTGCGGCTTTGCGCCTTTCTGATGCGGGGCTGGATGTCACGGTCTTTGACAGCGCAAGTGATGTTGGCGGCAAAATGCGCACCGTCGCATCAGCAGCAGGGCCGATTGATGCCGGACCAACCGTGTTCACGATGCGTCATGTGTTTGAAAAACTGTTCGATGATGTCGGGGAAAGCTTAGGAGAGCACCTCACCCTAACACCTGCAAAAATTCTTGCGCGCCACTACTGGTCCGATGGCAGCATGCTTGACCTGATGGCCAACCCCGATGAGACCGCTGCGAACATTCGCACGTGGGGCGGCGCACGCGCTGAAAAAGACTATCGCACTTTTTCTGAACGCGCCCGCGTTCTTTATGAAGCGTTTGACGCACCTATGATGCAGGCCGCAGTACCATCGCAAGCGGAACTGACACGTAAGGTGATGTCGCATCCATCGCTCGTGCTCAAGATGGCGCCGTGGTTTACTCTCATGCAATCGCTGCGGCACAGTTTCAAAGACAAACGGCTCGCCCAGCTTTACGGGCGATATGCCACTTATGTCGGCGGTGATCCATTTGCCTCCCCTGCCCTGTTGTCGCTTATCTCACACTCCGAGGCTTTGGGCGTCTATGCTGTAAAAGGCGGAATGCACCAACTGGCGCAGACACTGCGCACCCTAGCCCAAGCGCGCGGAGCTACATTCAAACTCGATACACATATCAAACAGATAAACGTCCAGAACGGCAGCATCTGCGGACTAACCACAGACGACGGCACACGCCATGATGCTGCCCGCGTTTTGTTCAACGGGGACCCAAAAGCGCTGCAAGACGGGTTGCTGGGCAAATCCAGCCGCGCAGCCGTCCCCAATGAGCACGTCCAAACACGCAGCCTATCCGCACATGTCCACACATTCGCGGCCCAACCAACCGGACCTGACCTCAGCCATCACACCGTCTTTTTTGGAGACGACCCAAAAACAGAGTTTGGGCCCATCCGGTCAGGCCACCTGCCCCAAGACCCCACCCTTTACATCTGCGCCCAAGACCGAGCCGGCGGCGCGCAGCCCACTGGGATGGAGCGCTTCGAAATCATCATGAACGCGCCACCCACAACAGACACCACAGCGAGCCAACGGGAAATTACGCAATGTCAGACACTGGTTTTCAACACATTGGCCCGCTTCGGGCTCACCTTCACCCCAAAACCGACACCCCAAAGCCTGACGCCACCGGCCACATTCAACCGGCTATTCCCCGCAAGCCACGGTTCCCTTTACGGGCAGAGCCCACATGGGCTGATGGCATCGTTCGCTCGGCCGACGGCACGCAGCCCATTGAACGGCCTGTATCTGGTGGGTGGGGGGACGCATCCGGGAGCGGGCATCCCGATGGCAACCCTGTCCGCACAGCACGCGGCCGAGGCGATATTGACGGACCTTACTTCGACATCGACGTCCCGCCCAACGGCTATGCGTGGTGGTACATCGACGGGATCAGCCACTGCGGCACCCGCGCCATCAGCATCATCAGCTTCATAGGCTCTGTCTTTTCACCTTGGTATCGTTGGTCAGGTCGCAAGTCCCCGCGCAACCACTGCTGTATCAACGTGGCCACTTACGGGCCAGGCGGACGTTTCACAATGACTGATCGGGGCGAAAGCGCCCTGCGCACAAGCCAAAATATTTTTGAAGTTGGCCCCTCCAAAATGACATGGATGGGCGACAAACTGGTGATCGACATCAATGAAATGGGCGCGCCGCCAATGGTTGGCCCGGTGCGCGGCAAAGTCACCCTCACGCCAAAATTTGTGACAAACCTTGAGGTACCGCTTACTCCGTCGGGGACCCATGTTTGGCGCCCGTTTGCACCATCTGCGGATATTGATGTGCAGCTTGAAGCAGAAGGTTGGCAATGGGATGGGCACGGTTACTTTGATGCAAACTTCGGAACCGCAGCGCTTGAGGACGACTTCAGTTATTGGACTTGGGGCCGCTATCCGCACTCCAAAGGGTCTGTGTGTTTTTACGACGCAGACCGCCGCGACGGAAGCACATTAGACGTAGGCCTACTGTTTCAAAACGATGGTGAAGTGCAGCTTTTGAACTCACCCCCCAAAGTTGCAATGAAGCGTTCGCTTTGGCAGGTCCGCCGCGAAACCCGCGCTGATGCAGGATACAAACCAGTTCAAGTCAAAGGTATGCTGGATGCACCTTTCTACTCACGTTCTGCGGTAAAGACGCAATTTGCGGGCGAGGAAGTTGTAGGCGTTCACGAGGCACTTGACCTGAACCGCTTCCGCTCAAAAATTGTCAAACCGATGCTGGCCTGCCGCGTGCCACGGCGCGCAAAATGGCGCTTTGACACCCCACCAGCAGAATAAATCGAGCGGCGCTAAACCGTAGCAACCGCGTCGGGGTTGCGTCGCAAGATCGACCAGTTAAGCGCGCCTGCGACACTGACCCACGCAAGATACGGAACCATCATCCACCCTGCGATAGGCAGCACCAGCCAGAAGCTTACCAACGTCCCAAAAACCGCAATCCACAGCACCACGAGCGAAATCATCGCCGCACGAATGCGCTTTAGCCCAAAGAACACAGGGCTCCAAAGCGTATTTGCTGCAATTTGAAACGCCCAAAACGCCAAAGCCAAGCCTACGCCTTCGCGACCAGCCACCAACGTCGCGGCGACCGAGCTCAGGATATAAAGCGTTACCCAAGCAACGGGAAACATCCAATCTTTTGGCGTCCAGCGTGGCTTGTTAAGCGCGCGGTACCAGCCATCCGGCGGGAACAGGGACCCTGTTGCCGCAGCCGTGCAGCTTGCCGCCATAAAGACGATGAAAATTGACCAATCCATGTGGGCTTCACCTTTCGCGTGAGTACCCCGTTACCTAGTGACGATATTCGTTTTGTCCATTTGTTCGCGCGCCTTTAAGTCAGACAGGATCGCCAGAACGTCATCACCCCAAAACGGTCGCGCAGGCGTTTTGCGCGCAGCCGCATCAACCAAGAAAGCCACTTCGGGCAAGGGCCGTGCATATACAACGGCAGATTGTGGCATCATAATGCTCGCCCCTGTCCGCAAAGCAGCCTGTGCGATCCAGCCCAGCTTTTGCCCCTTTGATGTGTGGGCACGGGTGCTAATCGTGTCATAGCCCGCTTTTTGCACCTCGCGACCGATGCCACCATAAATCAAACGGGCCGCAAAAATACCGGTCCGCGCCTTGAGCGGTAGCGCCGAAATCCCCGCTTCAGACCGCATGTAAAGCCGGTTTGCATCCATCACCAAGCGCCGCACCATCGCGCGGATTGCCTTGCTAGGGCGCGGATCAGCGAACACGTCTTCTGCACTCAGTCCAGCTGCGTCCAGCCATTCGGTTGGTAAGTACATCCGCCGCTCGCGGGCGTCTTCGCCAACGTCACGCGCAATATTGGTCAGCTGCATCGCAACGCCCAGATCACACGCACGCGCCAAGGCATTTTCATCCCGAACGCCCATCAAAACACACATCATCGCGCCAACAGCAGAAGCAACACGCGCGGAGTATCCATAAAGCTCCTCGAGCGTTTCATACCGCCGCTCAGTCGCGTCCCACGCTAAGCCCTCCAACAGCGCCTCAGGCAAAGCGCGCGGCATTTCGAATTGCTCGATAATGGCAGCAAATGCGCGGTCCGCAGGCGCATCAAATGGGCGGCCTGCATAAGCGCGATCAAGACGTTCTTGCAACCGCAAAACAGCCGCTGCTTTGTGGGCGTTCAAATCAACCGCATCATCAGCAAGCCGGCAAAATGCATAAAGCGCAAGCGCAGGGTCGCGGACTTTTGCGGGCAATAATTTACTTGCCGCATGAAATGAAAGCGACCCATGGCGGATCGCTTCTTTGCAATGCTCAAGATCTGCTGGTGCGATCATCGGACAGCCCTTTCCGAAAGAACAGGTTCAACCCCGCTTGGAGCAACATCAGGCACCATCTTGGCCAACACCTCTGCACTGCTCACAACACCCGGCACACCCGCACCGGGGTGCGTACCAGCACCCGCCAAAAACAATCCCGATACTTCTTCTGAAACGTTGTGAGGACGGAACCACGCACTTTGCAGAATACGCGGCTCAAGACTAAAGCCCGATCCATTTGGCGAAAGATACCTGTCGCGAAAATCTTCAGGCGTAAACGTAACTTGCTCTGTGATTTTATCCGCAAATCCTGGGATATGCTGTTCAAGAACGGCGCTCACTTTGGCGCGATATACTTCAACATCACGCTCCCAATCGACGCCATTTTTGTGACCCAGATGCGGCACGGGACTCAATACATAAAACGTGTCATCCCCATCAGGCGCTACCGTTGGATCGGTCAAGCTGGGCCGGTGAATGTACAAACTAAAGTCATCTGCAAGCTTACCCTTAACGAAGATATCCTTCAGAAGCGCCTCATAGCGCGGACCATTCACAATGGTGTGGTGCCCGACATCTTTCCACTCACCGCGGGTGCCTTTGGTCCCGAAATACCAAACGAAAAGACCCATCGACCATCGGCGGCTTTCCATCTTTTTGTCCGTCCAGCGCGCCCGCTTATGACCGCGCAAAAGATGCGTATAGGTATGACCGGCGTCCGCGTTACTGACCACAATATCAGCATGGATCATCTCACCGCTCATCATCCGCACACCGCAGCACCGCCCCTGTTCAACCATGATCTCATCGACCACGCTGCCCATTCGGAAAATGCCGCCCTGCTCTTTCACCACATTGGCCATCGCATCGGCTAACTTCTGAACCCCGCCAATCGCATAATGCACGCCAAAGCGTTTCTCCAAATATGCAACTAGCGCGTACATGCTTGTCACTTTGCGTGGATCACCGCCGATAAAGAGCGGGTGGAACGACATAGCCATGCGTAGTCGCGCATCCTTGAACCGCGCCTTCGCAAGGCCCAGAATGGATCGGTCCGCACGAAGCGCTGCGAACAACGGCAATACCTTTATGGTTTCCCAAATGCGGTGCATCGGCTTGGCGACCATGCCCTCAAAACCAACCACATAGCGGCGTTCAGCATCTTTAAGAAAACGGCGGTAGCCCTTCACATCCGCAGGGCTAAGACGTGCAACTTCCGCCTCCATTTCGGCTGTATCTTGCATCGCCCGAAAGCGGCTGCCGTCAGGCCAGCGCACTTCATAGAACGGATCAAGCGGGACCAACTCCACGTCATCTTCAAACTTTCGGCCACAAGCTGTCCACAAATCTTTGTAAACCTGCGGCACCGTCACGATGGTCGGCCCCAGATCAAACCGGTGCCCGCCCTTGGTAATCGAAGAGCCACGGCCGCCCACACGATCCAGCTTATCAAGGACCGTCACGCGGTACCCCTTCGCCCCAAGCCGCATCGCCGAGGCAAGCCCGCCAAGCCCCGCGCCAATGACAATCGCATGAGGTGCGGCATCACCGCTCGGGAATCGTGGATCAAGATCATTCATAACTGTCACTCTCGCACTGTCAGGTTTACTTGACAACACTTTCGTGTAAGCTTCGGTTGACACTCCTAGCCAAAGTGACTCGTAAATGACCACCCAATGCGTCAGCATCAGCTTCTACAGGTTCGGCCCACTCAGGGCGCGACTATGGGCGCTCGCCATGATGGGCGCGGCACGGTTCAGCATTGGCAAAACGCCACACATCGGCTTTTGGAAGCTCTGCGGCTCAGGAACCGGCGAAGGGTTCACCCCGCTCCCCAACACCCAAGTTTACGCCATCTTGGCCACGTGGCCCAATACGCAAATCGCCCAAGAACAGAGCCTATCTGCCCCGCTATTTCGCCGCTACAACGCCCGCGCAGACGAAAGCTGGACAGTCTTTCTGACACCCACATCCGTTCGCGGTGCATGGTCAGGCAAAGTTCCTTTCATTGAAGCCGCTGACACCGAAGGCCCCCTTGCCGCGCTTACGCGCGCAACGGTGAAAACCCGTAAAGCCCTGCGGTTTTGGAAGCGGGTTCCAGCCATTTCTTCAGTTATCGGGGCTGATCCCAATGTTGCCTTCAAAATCGGCATCGGAGAGATGCCGTTGCTGCATCAAATCACCTTTTCCATCTGGCCAAATGCTGATGCGATGGCAAATTTCGCCCGAAAAGACGGCCCACACGCACGTGCAATCAAGGCTGTCCGCAGTGACGACTGGTTTGCAGAAGAACTCTACGCCCGCTTCCGCGTTTGCGGTGAAGCCGGCACATGGGGCGGCGTTTCGCCCCTCGCACAACTGAAAGAAATCTCATGAAACAGCCCTTCCCCTTCTCCGCCATCGTCGGTCAGGACGAGATGAAACAGGCAATGATCCTCACCGCGATTGACCCCTCAATTGGCGGCGTGCTGGTCTTCGGTGACCGAGGGACGGGCAAATCGACAGCCGTGCGCGCGCTTGCCGCCTTGTTGCCGCCAATTACAGCCATCAGAGGCTGCCCAACCAACTCAAAAACCTCTGCGGATTGCCCGGATTGGGCCGCAATCGACACGGAACAGACTGTGGAAATTCCGACCCCTGTCGTTGATCTACCCCTTGGCGCCACCGAAGACCGCGTTGTGGGCGCATTGGACATCGAAAAGGCTCTTACACGGGGCGAAAAAGCATTTGAAGCAGGCCTGCTGGCGCGTGCAAACCGTGGATATCTCTACATCGACGAGGTCAATTTGCTCGAAGATCACATCGTCGATCTTCTCTTGGACGTGGCCCAAACCGGTGAAAACGTGGTTGAGCGTGAAGGCCTGTCTATTCGCCATGCCGCGCGCTTTGTTCTTGTCGGCTCTGGCAACCCAGAAGAGGGCGAGCTGCGCCCCCAACTTCTTGATCGCTTCGGTCTGTCGCTTGACGTTAGCTCTCCCAATGACGTTGAGACACGGGTCGAAGTGATCAAGCGCCGCGACGCCTACGAGCGGGACACGACCGCCTTCCTTCAAACATGGGCTGTCAAAGATGCGGAGATCCGCGATGACATCATCAAAGCCCGTTCGGTACTGGCGAAAATTAAGACGGATGATGCAATTCTGGCTGATTGTGCGGCGCTTTGTATTGCGCTCGGCTCCGATGGCCTGCGCGGAGAGCTTACCTTGCTTCGCACAGCGCGCGCATGGGCCGCCTATCAAGGCCGCAACAAAGTAATTCGTGAGGATTTACAAGCCGTTGCACCAATGGCCCTTCGCCATCGCCTTCGTCGCGACCCCCTTGATGAGGCAGGCAGCGGCGCGCGCGTCGCACGTATTGTGAACCAAGTCTTCAACACCCCAAGCGTTGCCTCTGCATGACCAGTCCCGCACCAGCATGGTCTCTCGCTGAACGCGCGTTAACCTTGTTGGCGCTTAACCCGCGTCTTGGTGGCATTTGGGTGAAAGCACGTAACGGCCCCGTCCGTGACCGCTTCAACGCCGCCTGCGATGCACTTCCCCTGCCCTGCCGCCGGTTACATCCGCGGGTTTCTGACGAACAGCTTTTCGGCGGCGTAGACATTAGCGCTACGCTTCAAAAAGGCTCTGTTGTGGCCGAAAAAGGGATGCTGCACGACCCTTCGACACTTGTTTTGACAATGGCTGAACGCACAGAGGGACCACTGGCCGCGCGGCTTGCGCAAACATTGGACGCAGGCGATCACACACTGGTCGCATTGGACGAAGGGTTAGATGAAGAAGGTGCTGAACAACTTTCCCCTGCTCTAGCGGAACGGCTTGCATTTCACGTAGATCTTGGTGGGATACGGCACACAGATGTCAGCGTTATTACCCTGCCAAGCAATATCGATCTTATAACCGCTGAAACACCCAGTGAGGTAATTAAATACCTCACTTCGCTCTGTATTCAGTTTGGCGTTGATGGCATTCGTGCGCCTATGTTTGCTGTTGAGGCCGCACGCACACATGCGGTTCTGTTTAACCGTCAAACACCCAATGCCGACGATCTGAAGGCGGCCGCTGAACTGGTCATCGCACCCCGCGCAACTTGCATGCCATCCGATCAAACTGATGCACAAGAAGCGCCTCCTCCGCCTGATAACACCGGTGACAATTCACCAGCCAATCAATCCGCAGAGATTATACCGCAAGACATGGTGATCGATGCCATTCGCGCGATGCTGCCACCGGATGTTCTCGCTCGATTAGCCAAGGCAAAAGCACAGCGAAGCGCCCGAACAGCCAGCGGTTCAGGTGACAGCAAAAAGGGGAACCGCCGCGGTCGCCCCCTACCCTCAACCACCGGCAAGCTGGATGGCACCAACACAATTGACTTAGTCGCAACCTTGCGTGCCGCCGCACCTTGGCAACCATTGCGTCGACGTGGGTCTACACGCACCACGCTCGCCATCCGCCCATCCGACATTCGGGTCAAACGCTTTAAGGAAATGTCAGACAGACTTATGATTTTCACTGTCGATGCATCCGGAAGTGCTGCCATGGCACGACTAGGAGAGGCAAAAGGCGCAGTTGAGTTGCTGCTAGCACAGGCCTACGCCCGTCGCGACCATGTGGCGCTGGTGGCGTTTCGCGGTGAAACAGCCGAAACGATTTTGCAACCGACGCGCAGCTTGGTCCAAACGAAACGACAATTAGCCAGCTTGGCAGGTGGTGGTGGAACGCCTCTAGCGGCCGGCCTTAAAGCTGCCCTTGATCTGGCACAACAGGCCCGAGGGCGCGGCCTGACACCCACAATCATCACGCTGACCGATGGACGTGCAAATATCGCCCTTGATGGAACAGCTTCTCGTGTCCCCGCGGGGACAGATGCCGAGATGATGGCCCAACATATCGCAGCACATAACATCGCAAGCATGGTGATTGATGTGTCTAACCGCCCACATAGAGCTTTAGAGACCCTCTCCAGCCGCATGATGGCGCCCTACATCGCCCTGCCTCGCGCCAACGCACAGAAGCTCTCTCAGGCCGTCTCAGGCGCTTTGTAGAGAACATGGACCTGCTGCCCCGCCTGCCCGCCTATTGGCCCCACAAAGAGCACTCTCAGATCATTCCCTGCAGGCCGCACAGGTGGCACGTGCAAATCATGGGGAGCGGACCGCAATTGTTGCTCATCCACGGCGCTGGTGGCGCAACGCACTCATGGCGGGACGTCATGCCACTACTTGCACAAACACACCAAGTCATCGCCGTTGACCTGCCAGGTCAGGGGTTTAGCCAACTTGGCTCACGCGCCCGCTGCGGGCTTGATGCGATGGCCACAGATCTTGCTTCGCTGCTTGCCCAAGAAGGCTGGGAGCCAAGCGCAATCATCGGGCACTCCGCCGGTGCCGCCATTGCACTTCGACTTGCGGAACTTGGCGTGTCCCCGCGGGGACAGATCATCGGCATCAACGCGGCGCTCGCAAATTTCAAAGGCATCGCAGGCTTTCTATTCCCTGCGTTCGCCAAGCTGCTGTCCCTGAACCCCCTGACAGCACGTATCTTTACTGCCACCTCTGGCAACAGCGCAGCAGTTGAGCGCCTGATAACTGGGACAGGCTCAAAGCTAGATGAGAATGGCCTGAAGCTCTATCAGACACTGATCTCACGGCGCTCACACGTTGACGGTACACTCGCCATGATGGCGCATTGGAAGCTCGATGGGTTGCTCGAACGACTACCCAACATGCTCAATCAGACGCTCTTCATTACCGGCTCAAACGATCAGGCTGTTCCGCCACGCACAAGCAACGCAGCAGCCTCACGTATGCCAAACGCGCAAGTGCAAGAACTCAGTAAACTTGGACACTTGGCCCATGAAGAAAGCCCGCAACAGGTGGTCAACCTGATACGGGCCTTTATCGAAGAGTAACTGTCCCCGCGGGGACGCATCACTTTGGATCAAGCGCTTCCCAAAACGCCGCTACTGCCGCCTCAAGCCGCGCACGCTCAACGGTGGTGAAATCCATCTTCGATTGCATCGAAAAACTTCCCTCTGCGGCGACGCACTTCACCTGTCCCCGCGGGGACATCAAACGAAGGGTGGTCTTGGCAGTCTCACGAGGCGTGGTTTTGGGGGTATTTTTTTCAGCCACAAAGGCACGCAACATCCGAAGCTCATCGGCCGCACTCTGCCCATTTGCGTCAAGCAAGCGCTGCTTCAGAACGCTGACGAGTGCAGGGTTTTCATCAAGCTTTTTTCCCACCTCAAGCCCAAGCGCCCGCGGGATTACATCCACATGGACCAAGCTTGGCTCAAGCCGCTGGTATAGCTTTGCAAAGTTTTTAATGTAGGCCCGCTTTTGCCGGCCTGCGCTTGCAAACAAATCGTCGATAGCTTCATTCACATTAGAAAACGCTTTGTCAGACGACCGCAAGTAAGCCCAAGCGATCGCTGCCATTTCACCAAAACCGATACCTTTGCGCACGATGTTCTCATCGACCATCCGGCGATACAAAGAGCGGTCTTCTTCAGTCCTGGCGATAATTCCAACTGGAATTTCAGCAAAACGCTTTTCACCGGTTTCCTTGTAAAGCTCGCGGAACGCAGTTAGGCGCCGATACCCCTGAACCAATTCATAACCGCCATCTGCCTCCAGCACCTGAATAGGATTTGAAAGGCCGATATCGCGGATCGAGGCTTTCAACTCATCAATCTCAATATCGCGGACCGCCTTGCGATCACGGGTCAGCAATTCGGCTCTAACATCGGTAATATTGACTAAACGCGTAATCAGGCCGGCTTGTTTTAGGCCTACTAACTCGTGGGCGAGACGGTCGTTTTCGGCACGAATAGCAGCCTCTGCTTCTGCACGCTCTGACAAAGCGCCAGCGTTCTCAGCGATGGCTGATGCCATAGGGCCACGCCGGTCATGGGGTGCCGACGGGGCAGGGGAGCCAAACATCGATTTAGTCTCTAACTGCTGTGTTTGTGTCTGTTCTGCTTCATCAAAATCAATATCGAATACACGACGCTTCTTCATAGCATTACTCCAATTCTTCCCACGCACTTACAAGGTTAGTCCGAAATTCTTCATAGGCCTGATCAAAGGACGCCCGCGCACGGCGCCAAGTCTCACGTGTCATATCCCTGTAATCGATCTCGTAAATGGACGACAGGAAGCGACCTGATTGCTCAACGGCACGGGTCATCTCGATGGGATGTTCGGTAACTCTATCTTCAAACACTTTAACAAATGCCTGCTGCATCGCACGGTGCAGGTCATTGTTTGGCTCAAAACGGGTCAGCAAAAAGCGCACATCAAGGAATGCCTTGGGAAGGGACATCGTCCCCGCGGGGACACCACTGCGGAAATGCGCCAAGTCCTCAAGAGCCTCGGACAGCTGGCCGATAAATGACGTCGTAGAGTCATACTCCCAGTAACCCGGACCAGACGGAATATAGAGAACGTCCGCCGCAAAAACGGCATTCATCGACTGGTATCCAATTGCAGGCGGGCAATCGAAGATAATCATATCATATGCGTCTGGTGGCAGCTGATCGAGGTAGCGCGAGACGGCAGCAAAAAACGACCACTCTGGGTTCACATGGCGATACTGCGCAGAGGCGAATTCGACAAAGGCCGCATTGGCGCAAGACGGCACGATATCGATTGTGGGCCACGACGTCGGCTTAATGAAATCCGTCACCCGCAAATCGGCCAACCCCATATCCGTAATTGAGGAGGGCAGGCTACGCTTGGGCAGGGCCGCACCGCTTTCAGCGCCCATACTTACATTGGCGTTCATCGCCTCTGTTTGGTGAATGAGGTCGCGCGCCATGACGCCCCAAACCGTAAATTCCTCATCCACATCCGACAGGCCCATCGAATGGGACAGCGTCGCTTGGGGATCAAAGTCCACGCAAAGAACGCGGTACCCGTCAAGCGCAGCAGCGTGGGCAAAGTGCAGCGCAACGGTGGATTTTCCAGCACCCCCTTTGAAGTTAGCAATTGCTGCGCGAATGGCCCGCTTGCCCGAGGGGCGCGGCGGCATGAGCGACTTTCGGTTCACCTTAAGGCGGCGGCGGATCTGGTTGATTTCCTCAAGGGAGTACCAGCGTTGGCGCCCATCTTCCTCAACCAACCCTTGGGGCAGGGAGGGGTCTGACGCCAACCGCCCGCGCAACGTCGATTGGTTCACCTTGAAGATAAGCTCGCCCACCTCCCAACTGGAAAACCGCCGCAGAGTTTTTTCCATCTCTGGCGAATAGGTTTGCTTCCTAATAACACCCTGCATTCGCAAGGACTGCGCTTGCATGCGAGCTAGATCTTCATGTGAAAACATTTCGAGCCTTTGACATAACCTGTCCCCGCGGGGACGCTTTTAGATGCTGTTGTCCTGATTTACGCCTAATTTGCGAAAAAAGCAAAAGGGGATAAAGATGAAATGGTAAAAAAGCGAAAATAGCACGTAGCGGCTATTTTTGTGGGAATCGCAAGGCGCTGCTGGAACCAGTGAGCATCTACGTGCTGGCGAGTGTTCCAAACTAAGGGGGACACATATATTGTCGCCACTACATATTGGGGGACAAAAAAGCCCTAATAGGTGTCAGCCAAGGCGTCCCCCTATACCAGTAATACCAAAAATATCATTATTGATTAGTGGTTTTGAAGCGCTCAGAAAAACTGAACTTGACAGAATCGAGCCATTGGACGCAAATCAGACAAGAGATTTGATTTAGCGTTGAGTTGCAGCACAAGTATGTGTAGTTCTGCGCCATCAGTGTAAAAAAATAACATAATAGTAGAGACAACCAAACATGGTGTCGCTGCATGAGGCAAAAAATATCGCGACCCAAAGCACCTGCCAAAAGAGCGGAGCTTTATTCGAAAGGGCGCGAAAAGGGCGGATATGAACGTTACCCAAACTACTGGGCGCAATGCGTCCGTGGTAAAATACGATGTGCTAACTGCTATGGGCGCCTATGCCCTGGCACACGGCAAACATGAGCAGCGGTTAATACTGCGATTTATTACACTCGTTGTAGCGCGCTATAATTGGCAGCGGGATGAGTTGGCCGTAGGGCAAGTTGAGATTGCTCGGCTTTGGGCGGTGGAGCCCCGCACTGTTAAACGTGAGATGGCTAAACTTAAAGCAATGGGATGGCTTGTGGTTCACCGCCAAGGGGCGCGTGGGCGTGTAACTCAATATGGCCTTGATCTGGAATGCATACGACGTGTGACACGGCCACAGTGGGATGCTGTTGGCCCTGATTATGCGTTGCGTATGGAAGGTGTGCCAGAAAGTGCGAAGGTAGTGCCGTTGAAGGCACGCGGGAAAATAGCCGCGCCAGACCTAAGTAGTGGGACAGAGTGGAGCTTGGCCCAAGGTGTACTTCACAGTCAGGACGAGGGCGCATATGGCGCGTGGTTAAGCGCGCTGGTACGGGTTGAGCGGGCAGGGGGACGGTTGGTCCTTCGCGCGCCGAGTAAATTTCATGCTGCTTATGTTCAGACCCATTTAATCGAACAAGTGAATGCAGCGTGTCGAGCTGTCGATCAAGACGTGAGCGAAGTTGTCTTGGTGGTCTAAGCTGCGGAGTATCCAGTTTCGCTAAAAAAATGGCCGCCCCCTAACGGGGACGGCCATTGCTTTTCACAAAGAAAAACAAATTTTTTATTTTTAGATCAGTTAGCCGGCGCCAGCGACGCAAGGTACGCGTAAATGTTCACAGCATCTTCTTCTTTACGTACTTTATAGCTCATTTTGCTGCGGCCTTTTTCACCTGTAGCTTCTTTCAGGTACCCTGTTGGGTCCTGAACATAAGCGACAAACGATGCTTCGTCCCATACGAGACCAGCATCTGTGCCTGCTTTCATCAGCTTGGAGTAGCGATAATCAGACTGAGCGATCGCGTTGCCAACAACGTTGTAAAGGTTTGGACCAGTTGGCTTTTTCTTGCCAACAATGTCATTGCCGTCTGCGTCTTGAACCCAGTGGCATGTTGTACAGTTTTTGAATGCATCTTCACCAGCAGCAGCATCACCAGAAGCGTGGCCGTCTGCAAAGGCAGCGCCACCGATAGCCATTGCGGCGGTCAGGGTAAGTAGTGTCGTTTTCATAAGTCTATCTCCAACGTTCATTCCAATAATTAACTTAGGGCCAAAGTGCCGCAGGTAAAGTTAAGCCCGCTATAATCACGCGACTGCGTGGGAAACCGCGCATTGCTTCCACAGAGTGCTAAGCGCATTCACCAAATGATCGATGTCCGCATCTGTATGGCAGGGGCCTGGTGTAAAGCGTAGCCGCTCAGTCCCTTTTGGCACTGTGGGGTAGTTAATGGGCTGCACATAAATGCCATACTGCTCCATCAGGTAATCCGCGATCATCCGCGTTTTAACAGGATCTTTGATCATCACGGGGATAATGTGGCTTTTGTTCATCAGGTGCGGGATGCCAGCGCGATCAAGTTTGTGACGCAGCTGCGCGACTTGGGCTTGTTGGCCTTTACGCTCAACATCCGATGTCTTGAGGTGCTTGATAGATGTTTGCGCCGCTGCTGCCACTGCGGGGGGCAGGGCAGTGGTAAAGATAAAGCCAGAGGCAAATGAACGGATAAAGTCACACAGCGCCTCGGAGCCAGTGATATAGCCCCCAACAACACCGTAGGCCTTGCCCAAGGTGCCTTCGATCAGTGTGATCCGGTCAGCAAGCCCCTCACGCTCGGAAATACCGCCGCCGCGCGGGCCGTACATGCCAACAGCGTGGACTTCATCGAGGTAGGTCATCGCGCCGTGTTTCTCAGCGACTTCAATGATTTCACGCATCGGGCAGATGTCACCATCCATTGAGTAAACACTTTCAAATGCGACGATCTTTGTAGTGTTGGCGGGCAGGGCAGCCAACTTACGATCAAGGTCCTCAACATCGTTGTGTTTCCAGATGACTTTTTGTGCCTTTGAATGGCGGATTCCTTCGATCATCGAGGCGTGGTTGCCTTCGTCTGATAAGATCACAGCATTGGGCAGTCGCGCGCCAAGGGTGCTTAGGGCGGCCCAGTTCGACACATATCCAGAGGTGAACAAAAGCGCACTTTCCTTGCCGTGCAGATCAGCCAACTCATTCTCAAGGGCAAGGTGGTGAATGGCGTTGCCAGAGATGTTGCGCGTCCCACCCGCGCCGGTACCACAGCTTTCGGCGGTGCGTGTCATGGCGGCAATCACGTCAGGGTGGTGACCCATGCCAAGGTAATCGTTTGAGCACCAGATTGTGACATCGCGCGCTTCATTTTGGCCGTGCTCGGACGCCTGAGGGAACTTACCCGTGTGACGTTCAAGCTGTGCAAAAACGCGGTAATTGCCATCGTCTTTGAGTTTGTCCAACTGCTCATTGAAAAGAATATCAAACGTCATGACGTGGTCCCTTTTGTTTTTGTGGGCGCAGGGGCGGGGAGCATCCAGCGCCATAGTTTTTCGTCAGGCAATGGAATGACCATTAACCAGTGTTCTAGTAATGCCAGCGCAGTGATGGCGGTGAGTAGGGTAAATCCGGCCACTTCTGCCTGTGATGAGGCAGAATATAGCCGTTCAAGCCAGCAGGCTGTCGCGAATGTGAGCGCGGTGACCGATATAGGAAACAGCCAATTGACCCGTGCGTGGCGAAAATGGCTCGGCAAATGTGCCAGTGGTTTTGGTAGAAATTCTGTGTTGATCTTGGGCACCCCTAAAAAGAGGTTCAGCTTGGCTGAGATGCGGGCGAAATAAAGCACCGCGTATGTCCAAAGACCAAAGATGTTTTCGGCATCTTGGCTGACCCAAATCATTGCAACAAGGGCCGCGGTCAACAAAATCTCGTGGTAGGCAACGGTGCCCCATGCACGAATAAAGCGCTCAAATGGTGAGGTGTTAGGCGGTAATTCAGCGGTGTTTGGCCCGGTGATAATGCCCGTCAAGAATGCCAGCTCAATCCATCCCCAAACGGCCAAAGCGGACAAAAACCCGATATAGGGCCCCGCCACTCCGGTTTGAGAGAGCGAGACGTAAAATGCCGCAGCGCCCGTAAGCAGGAACGGCAAACCCCATAGAACAGCACATAGGCCAGCGGTGCCCTCGGCGCGGTCAGCACGGCGCACGATCACAAGGATCGCGCCCGTGGAAAACCACCACAAGAACAACGCGCCAAGCGCAGATATCCACGGGGTCGCCAGCATTAGTAGGCGGGTTCCATCATGGTGCTTGCTGGACGTTCGTGATGCACAACGGGGATGGAGTAGAGCACAGCAAATGCGGCCGCCGCGCGGGCGGTTCCGATGAATTGCTTGATTTTACCAGCAACGCCGCGCTGGCGTTTGCCAGCGGCAATCTGAACGTTGGCGTCTTGCAGTTTGTCGAGCCCTTTGCGGAAGCGCGGGTGATCGATATCAAGAGTGAACGGATAGATCTGTTTGCTGATTTCCGATGTTTTGCGGAACACCTCCATGCCGTACCACGTTACATCTACGCCCAAGGCTTCGTGGAAAACGGGGCGCTGGTGGTCGCGAACCCACATTGTGCCGTAAACGGCCGTCAGGAAAAACTTGATCCAGAGGCGGTTTTGGCGCGATTCCGTCAGTTTAGGGTCTGTTTTCATCAACAACGCAAAGGCTTCACCGTGTGAAAACTCATCGTTGCACCATTCCTCAAACCATTTGAAAATAGGGTGAAAGCGGTGCTCGGGATGCTTTTCGAGGTGGCGGAAGATCGTGATGTAACGCGCGTAGCCAATCTTTTCTGATAGATACGTGGCATAGTAAATGAACTTTGGGCGGAAGTACGTGTACTTCTTTTGTTGGGTCAAAAAGCCCAAGTTGACCGCAATGCCAGCTTCGCGCAGTGCATCATTGATAAAGCCCGCGTGACGGGCCTCGTCGCGGGCCATCAGTTGGAAAAGCTGCGTGATGTCTGGATTAGAACCGCGGCGCTTCATTTCTTTATAAAGTACACAGCCCGAGAATTCAGCGGTACAGCTTGAGATCAAAAAGTCGATGAATTCGGCACGCAGAGCAGGTTCCATGCCGTCCCAATCGACGGTATCCCAATCAGCATTTTTCTTGAAATGGCCTTTGTTTGGGTCTGCTTCCATTTGGCCGATCAGGGTGTCCCAATCGTGGCGCACGTTTTCAACGTTGATGGCGTCCAGTTCATTGAAATCAGTTGTGTAAAAGCGCGGGGTGAGAAGCGTGTCCTGCATCGCAACATCGGTTGCTTTTTCCGACGTCATGGCTTCGTTGGTACCATGCAAAGCGGTGGGGGATGCGTGACCGTTCAGGTCTTTGGGGGTTTGGATGTTCATACTGTAACCTCCTCAGAGAATGAAAACTCGCAAAGCTCAATAAATTCCAGATCACCGGTCAGGCGTGTCCAAGCGCGCTCAAGACCACTGGCGCGGGTGATGACAGCGGTGCGGCTTTCTTCGACGATTTCGCCGAAAGGCGCCATGATCTCGGCCCCTTGGACCAAGACGCTATCACCGGGGTGAATGACTGCTCCGTTGTCAAAACGCACATGCGCGCTGAGCTCTTCAAAGCGGTGCGAGATGCTGACAGTGCAGGGTGCTGTTTCTTTTGATCGGGTGAATAATCCCATGGTTCCGGTTCCCTTATTGATCGAGCAGCGTGGCGAAGGCTGCCCAGTTTTCGGACCCAAACCCCATCAGGTCTGCGCTCCAGTTGGTTTGGTCATCGATGATGGCGACGCGGTTATTGGCAAATTGTACAAGGCGAACGGGCGCGCTCATGTCCATGTTGTTTACGGTGCGATTACGCTCAACGACGCGTGACATCACGCCCATAAAACCACCTGCGCCCGGGCCTGCATCAAGCAACACTGTACCGTCGATATCAGCGATATACGTGGCGCCTGAGATTTCACTTTTCATCGTGATCGTACGTTCTTTCACGATTGGTGAAGCCGGCAGGGCACTGGCCGATGGGCGGTCTGACCAGACCGAGTAGGCCGACAAAGCGACTGCGCAAGCGATCATGAACAACACACCGCGGATCAGCGTGCGCGGGATCATTTCGCGGTCTTTGTTCAACATTTTACGGGTTTCAGAAGGGGCAAATTGCATGTCAGTTTACTCCGCTGGAACGGCGTCAGTGACGCGTGTGATAATTGGGGCTTCGGATACCCGCGTCTCCGCTGCG
Organism: Nereida sp. NH-UV-3; assembly: GCF_042939535.1. Classification (NCBI taxonomy): domain Bacteria; kingdom Pseudomonadati; phylum Pseudomonadota; class Alphaproteobacteria; order Rhodobacterales; family Roseobacteraceae; genus Nereida; species Nereida sp. NH-UV-3. The sequence goes on from NZ_CP132158.1 coordinate 34,835, forward strand.
GCGGCCAAAATCTGTGCGACATTAGCGGCGTCAGGGATGCAACGGAGAGCGGGTTCCGTGTGGGCCATCCGCCAAGGGCGAACGTGGGGCCAACACATTAGGTAACTCATGCGGGTCTTGCCCGATGTTTGAAGCGCGATGGTGCCATGACCGCCAGAAAGCAGCGCGAGGTTTGCGTTCTTTACCCATTGGTATGGCAGGTTCAGGGTCATCGTCAGAGCCGCCCCGATGCGCATGGCAACGCGGCGGTTCGTAATTGTGTAGACCGTGTTACGGGCCTGTACGTATGAAATCAGTGCCAGCACAGCGACTGTTGCCGCTGCAAAAATTGCAAACGGTAGTACAGACAAAAGTGCGTGGGCAAAGGGTGCGACCCCAAGCACAACGATGAAACGCCACAGTGCGAACAAAGCGAAATAGCCCATGAGCCATTTCAGGCCCCAGCTTTCTTTGGTCAGGCTCCACCAATTGGGGCGTCCTTGCCAGAGGATTTCTTCGCCCGCGGGCAGTTCCTCTGGCAGACCTTCGATGGGTTCAACTGCGAAATCGTCGTGTGACATGGGGTCGGCTTTCCTTAGGCTTGGGGTTCCAAACGGCTTGGGTCCGCATAAAGCGTGCCGCCGCCGTAGTAGGCTTGGATCTTCTCTTCCTCGAGCAACGTCACAGTGGTTGCCGATTTTTGGGTCGGAATACCTTTGACGTTGTGCGAATAAATTGAGCGGATCTTGAGGTGGTTTGATTTGATACGCGCCATTTCACGGGCCACCAGTTTGGTGCCGCCGCCAAATTCTGCGTCAACTTCATAAGCGAAATAACGCACCAGCTGTTCTGGTTCATCGATCCACATATCTGTGACGCGACCAACGACTACGTTATCGCCTGTCATAACCGGCAAACCACGTGGGTCACGGCCAGCAGACACGCGGAATGTGTCAACGCTCGACATGGGGATGATCTTGGGGTGGCCTTTGCCATCAAGCTCTGGGTGATCTTGACGCGCAGCCCATGCACCCGGACCAACGCCGTCCATCATTGGATCACCGGTTGGCTCGAAAGGCAGACCGTTTATCACGCCAGTTTGCTCAAGCGCCAAATCTGTACGGGCTTGGCGGTCAGGACCGGGAACGGTCACCTCGCCGCGGCCATGTGGCAGCTTAAACGTTTTGGGGTTTGGCACAGGGAAGGGGCCTTGGTTGGCGGCTGTTTCACCGTTATCATTTTCAAGCGGATAGCCTTCACGCATGTTTTCGGTTTGCAGATAGTAAATCAGCAGCGCGAAAAAGCCGTAAAAGCCCCAAAGAGCGACGCTCGCCAAGTCGATGTTTCCAAAAATAGTTCCGTCCATTTTCTTTCTCCGAATGTGTCAGGTAGGGAAGTCAGCCAGACCGATCTGACGTCCTTGCTGAGTGGTCTGTGTCCCGCGTCGCACAAGGGGCCCCAAGGCGATGAGCGTGACAAAAATAAGAGCAATTTCAGTGTGATAGACAACTGAATAGCCCGTCGATGGCGTGGCGAGCGCCGGTCCGAAGTTCCCGTTAAGTGCGGCAGTGTTGACCACATCGCGGATGGTACCGCCAATGAGGATCGACAGGCCTGCGGCGGTCGCTTGCGCGGCGCCCCAAGCCCCCAATGCAAGGCCGCGGCCTGCGTTGGGCAAAGTCATTGCTGCGGTCAGCGTGGCGACTGCAAACAGCCCTCCACCCAAGCCGATCGCGGCGCTTCCAGTGTAGAAAAGGAATACTGAATTGAGTGGTGCAGCGAACACAACGCATGTGAAAGCACCCACTCCAACAAGCAGGCCACGGCCCGCCATGAGATGTGTGTTTAGCCCACCGCGCAGCCATCTAGCTGCAAGTGCAAAGCCCAGAAGTGCGCCAGACGCCCAAAGCGCTGTAAGCAAAGTGGTGGCCGATACAGATAGCCCCAAGACTTCGCCGCCGTAAGGCTCAAGCAATACGTCCTGCATATTGAAAGCCATGGTTCCCAAAAAGATGACAACGATTAGGCGGCCAGCTTGACCGCCGGCCATGAAATCTGACCATGCATCTTTGAAAGTGGGGCGTGGTGCTGCATCACGCTCGGCCTTAGATTTGGGCACCAGCTTTTCTTGTTTCCACAAAGCGACAATGTTCAAAACAAGGGTGATTACGGCACAAGACTGAATGACGCGAACCAGCCGCAGATCACCAAAGTCGCGCAGGAAATACCCAACGATTACGGCGGACAGTCCCATCCCGACCAAGAACATGACGTACAAAAGAGCCACAACGCGAGGACGTGTTTCATCATCTGCGCGGTCTGCGGCCAATGCCAGACCTGCGGTTTGGGTCATGTGCATCCCAAGGCCGGTCATCAAGAAAGCTGCTGCTGACAGAACCTCACCTGCCCATTCGGGACCGGCTGCTTGCTCAAATCCCAGTGACAGAATGGCAAATGGCATTACCGCTAAGCCGCCGAACTGCCACAAGCTGCCAAACCATAAGTAGGGGATGCGTTTCCAACCCAGGGAGCTTTGCAAGTTGTCTGATTTGAAGCCCAAAAGTGCGCGGAACGGCGCAGATAAAACAGGCAATGCGATCATGAGTGCGACAATCATTGCCGGTACTGACAACTCAACGATCATAACGCGGTTTAAAGTGCCCAACAGCAAGACAGAGGCCATGCCGACAGACACTTGGAACAGCGACATCCGCAAAAGCTGTCCGAGGGGAAGACCCTCAGACGCGGCATCCGCAAATGGGAGCCATTTTGATATGCGCTGCGTTTGGCTCACTTGGTCACTTCCAAACATTCAGAGATATAAAAACCCGAGCTGATCCGCGCGACGCTGCGCAGATTACCGTCTACAAGGCGCGCCAATTTCTTGGGCGCATGTGGGATCATCACGGGGCTGCGGTCACGGCGCGGAAACAATTTTCCCATGCCGAAAAACGCCATCAAGAATGGTGTGCGCGGCGCAACGGTGAACACAATTTTACCGCTTGTGCGTTGGAATAGGGTCGAGATTGAGCGGTTAATGTCAGCGGCGTCATAGTAGATCAAACTATCCATTGCGACCACGTGATCGAAGTCACCAAGCGCGGGGTCTAGCATATCGCCTGCGTGAAATGTCACTTGATGTGACAAGGCATCTGGCAACCGCTTGCGTGCGATTTCCACTAGTGATGGCGAGATATCGACTGCGACTACCTCGGCGCCGCGCAAGGCCAGTTCGTGGGTCATTTGACCCGCGCCACAGCCGGCGTCCAAAATTCGTTTTCCGCGCACATCACCAAGGGTGTTGAGCATTGTTTCACGCATCCGGTCCCGCCCCGCGCGCACGGTTTCGCGCACCCGCGACACAGGCGCGTCTGAGGTCAGGCGCTCCCATGTTTTGGTCGCGGTTTGGTCGAAGTATGTCTCGACGCGGGAAAGGGTGCGGTCGTATGCGGTCATGGTTTAATCGAAGCCCAACAATTCAAAGATTTCGCGGTCAGGCAGAGGCGCAGGTGCAAGCGCTTCAGTGCCGTTCCAAAGTGTCTCCGCGAGCCGGATGTATTCCTTGCGAACCTGTACGATTTCTTCCTCATCAGGCATCTCAAAGAGGGTCTTCTTTTTGAGGCGTGAGCGGCGGATGGCATCAAGATCAGGCATGTGTGCGATGCGGTTGAAGCCAACGGTTTTACAGAACCGGTCTACTTCATCCGTCTCGCGTGACCGGTTGGCGACGCAGCCCGCGAGGCGGACTTTATAGTTGCTGGATTTTGCTTGAACGGCGGCGATAATCCGGTTCATCGCATAAATGCTGTCAAAGTCGTTTGCGGTGACGATCAATGCACGGTCAGCGTGTTGCAAGGGGGCAGCAAAGCCGCCGCATACCACGTCGCCCAAAACATCAAAAATCACTACGTCCGTGTCTTCAAGCAAATGGTGCTGCTTAAGCAACTTGACTGTCTGGCCAACCACATAGCCACCACAGCCGGTACCCGCCGGAGGGCCACCTGCTTCAACACACTTAACGCCGTTGAAACCCTCAAAAACGAAGTCTTCGGGGCGCAGCTCTTCTGCGTGAAAATCCACATCTTTTAGGATGTCGATGACTGTTGGGACAAGTGAGCCCGTCAGAGTAAACGTGCTGTCGTGCTTGGGGTCACATCCAATTTGCAAAACCCGTTTGCCCAGCATTGAAAATGCAGCAGACAAGTTGGACGAAGTGGTTGATTTACCAATGCCGCCTTTGCCATAGACCGAAAACACTTTGGCGCCTTCGATTTTCATTCCGTCATCCTGATGGACCTGTACGGAGCCTTCGCCGTCTTGGCCTCTCAGGATGGGGGTGCTTCTGTCTAGTGCCATGTTACTTCTCCCTATGCGGCTCTATTGCGCCGCAATTCCTTCCATTTGATCCTCGAGCGCATCGGCCGCATCTTGCAGCGCGGCGAGTGTTTCCGCGTCGGGGGTCCAATAATTTCTGTCGCTTGCTTCAAGCAGGCGATTGGCCATGCGTACCGAAGCTTGCGGGTTCAGATCCGCCAGCCGCTGGCGCATCGCGTCGTCAAGAACGAAGGTTTCAGAGAGCCGTTCATAGACCCATTCATCCACTTGGCCGGTCGTTGCTGACCAGCCCATCGTGTTCGTTACGCACGCCTCAATTTGGCGCACGCCTTCGTGTCCGTGTTGCAGCATTCCTTCGAACCATTTCGGGTTGAGGCTGCGCGATCTGGTTTCAAGGGCGACTTGCTCGGACAAGGTGCGTACTTTTGCATCACCCATTGTTTGATCGCCGATGAATACGGCCGGCTCAGCGCCGCCTTTGGCGCGCTTTACCGCCCGAGCAATACCGCCGAGCGTATCAAAATAGTGGTCAACGGTGGTGACACCCAGCTCAACACTTTCAAGATTTTGATAGGCTACATCCACATCCTTAAGCTGTTTTTGGAGCAGGTCTGCTTGTGCCGCTGCCTTTCCATCCATGCCGTAGGCGAATGACTTGCGCGCCTCATAGGCATCGGCAAGCTCGTCTTCGTTATCAAAGGCGCTGGCATCCACGAGGGCGTTTACGTTTGACCCATACGCGCCGTTGGCATTGGAAAAGACCCGCAGTGCTGCGGTTTCCAGATCAACGTCCATTTGCTCTGCATAGGATAGTGCATGTGCACGCACGAAATTTTGGCTCGTTGGTTCATTGGCGGCTGCGCATTTATAGGCGGCCTCGGCCAACATCTTGGTCTGTAAAGGTAGCAGGTCGCGGAAAATACCAGACAGGGTCATAACCACATCAATGCGTGGGCGCCCCAGCTTCTCTAATGGAATAAGATCAGCCCCTGACAAACGGCCATAGCTGTCAAAACGGGGCTTTGCGCCCATCAAAGCAAGGGCTTGTGCGATGGGGCCGCCATCTGATTTGATATTGTCGCTGCCCCAAAGCACCAGCGCGATGCTGCGTGGAAGTTCGGCTTGAGCGTCCAGCAATACTTGGGCCTGCTTATGGCCATCGCGTAATGCAAATTCTGTTGGCATTCTGAACGGATCAAACGCGTGAATATTGCGGCCCGTGGGAAGGACATCGGGACTACGGATCAGATCACCACCTGCAACAGGGGCAATATAGCGCGCGCTTAATGCATGCATGAGCGCAGGTAACTCAGTGTCCTCTTGCAGCAGTGCATCGACGCGGGCGCGGGCCTCAGACGATTGATCTGCCATTGTGGAAACGTGATCGTGACGGGCCGCATCAGACATTGGTTTGCCAACGATATGGAGCCCCTCGGGGATCAGCGCGTGCTCTGTTTCAAGCAGCTTGAGCCAAAGGCTTTCAGGATCACGACCGTTCATATCAACAGCGTTAGCTTGGTCGCGGATCAGCTGTTCTAGATCACTGCGTGACGGATCGTTTTGGGCAGTGCCACGGTACCGGGTTAACGTGTCCTTCAGGGCGTTTAAGCCTTTATAGAGACCGGACTTGGCAAGTGGTGGCGTCAGATGTGTAATGGTTACGGCGTTACTACGGCGTTTTGCTAACGTGGCTTCAGACGGATTATTCGATGCATAGAGGTAGACGTTTGGCATCTCACCGATGAGCCTATCTGGCCAATCCTGCGCGCCGAGGCCCGCTTGTTTGCCTGGCATGAATTCAAGTGCACCGTGCATCCCAAAATGCAGCAAGGCATCGGCTTGATATGTGTTGCGCAGCCACAAGTAGAATTGGGCGAAAGCATGGGTGGGGGCGAACCCTTTTTCAAAGAGTAACCGCATGGGGTCACCCTCATAGCCAAAAGTTGGCTGAACACCGACAAAGACGCTTCCGAAATGTGCGCCCAAGATGAACACGCCGCGACCGTCTGATTGAACTTTGCCGGGGGCGGGGCCCCAAACGCTTTCAATAGCGGCTAGGGGCGGTGTATTTTCAACGATATGATCGGCAGAAACGTGATCAGCAACGTTAGCTTCTTGACCGTATTGGGCGCTGTTGCCCTGCAAAACGACCGTGCGAAGGCTGTCCACATCTGTGGGCACTTCAACGTCATAGCCGCTGGCCTTCATTTTGGTCAGCGTATTGAAAAGGCTCTCAAATACGGACAGATACGCCGCGGTTCCAACGGCGCCGGCATTTGGCGGAAAGCCAAACAGTACAATGCCAATCTTTTTGTCAGCGTTTTCTTTACGGCGTAGATTAGCCAGCCGTGCCACTTTTTCTGCCAACACATCAATGCGTTCATGACACGGTGCCATGGCTTTGCTGATGGTACTGGCTTTGCACATATATGCGCAGCCCTGACAGCCCGTTTCACTGTGGCGACCTGCGTAGACTGTGGGGTTTGTGGCGCCGTCAATTTCGGGCAGGGCGATGAGCATTGTTGTTTCAACGGGACCAAGGCCACCGTCGCTGGACGACCATTGGCTCAGCGTTTGAAATTCAAGTGGATGAGCAGCGACATACGGAACATCAAGCTTTGTAAGTGTTTTGATCGCGGCGTCGCTGTTGTTGTAGGCCGGTCCACCAACAAGGCTGAAACCAGTCAGTGAAACCATCGTATCTACGCCGTTGAAGTATTGCTCAATGGCGGGGCGACCATCGAGGCCCCCTGCAAAGCCCGCAATAACGCGCATTCCTTTTGCTTCAAACGCGCGGATGACTGCATCATAATGAGCGCAATCCCCCGACAGGATGTAGCTGCGCAACATCAGAATTCCGACTGTTGCAGTCGCATCGCTCTGCGGCAATTCAGCAAGATCAGTGACGATTTTCGTACCGGTAAGCTCTGGGTGGTACAAGCCAACTTCGGGGTAATCGATGGGGGCGGCAGCCTCAATTTCGTTCCAGCCGCGATTTTCAGAGTAACGGCTTACTAAAAATCGGAGCATGGCCTCAAGGTTGTCGTCTGATCCACCAAGCCAATACTGCATCGATAGAAAATACGCGCGGAGATCTTGGGCTTTGCCGGGGATGAACTTAAGAATTTTGGGCAGGCGGCGGAGCATTTTCATCTGGCCTTCGCCTGACGCCTGCTTGCCTGTCTTTGGCTTGAGCTTTTTAAGGATGGCCATGGCGCCAGAGGTCGGCTTGGACATATCCAAGTCGCCCATCTTGGTCAGGCTCGTAATGCTTGGGTCCGCAATGACGCCAACAAATGCGTCAAGCGAAGGTCTGCGCGCGATCATGTTCGGCAAAATCGCCTTCAGGTGATCTTCAAGAAACAGCAGATTGCCCACAATAATATCTGCATGGTCGATGTCGTGACGTGCGGTTGCAAGTGCTTCTGGGTTATCGCCCCATTCAGCAGCTGCGTGAACGCTTACTTCAAGGCCTGGAAAGTCAGCGCGCAAGTTTGGCATGGCGCGCGTGATTGATCCGCCGGCGTGGCGATCAAGCGTGACGATAGCCACGCGATAAGGGATGCTTACCTCATCGCGCATAATGGGCCTTCGCCTCGTAAAGTGTATCGACTGAAATTTCAGTCATGCCTTGATCCAGAGCGTATTTTTCAGTGTTCCGCTTGGCTTTGCCGCGCACAAAAAAAGGAATTTTCTTTAACTCGCGTTCTGCGTCTGCGAGCCAAACAGCAACGTCAGTGCCTTCTTGAACCGCAGCCGCGACTGGCGCCTCAGCAGGACGATCAATTGGTTTTGGTGCATGTCCGCCGTGGTGGCTTGGTCCCGCTTCGTCGTGGAATTCAAAATCATCGCGGAACATGTGCAACAGGTGCTCTTCAAGGCCCATTACAAGCGGATGGATCCACGTATCAAACAGGACGTTCGCGCCTTCAAATCCCATAACGGGAGAGTAACGTGCGGGGAAATCTTGTACGTGCACGGGTGCGGAGATGACGGCACAAGGAATGCCAAGGCGCTTGCCGATGTGTCGCTCCATTTGGGTGCCGAGGATCATCTCGGGTTGCAGCGCCTCAATGGTTTGCTCAACCTCAAGGTAGTCATCGCTGATCAGGGCTTCGACGCCGATGTCTTTGGCAAGTGCACGAATGTCACGTGCGAACTCGCGATTGTAGCAACCTACGCCTACAACTTCGAAACCCATCTCGTCTTTTGCAACGCGGGCTGCGGCCTTTACGTGGGTGCCATCGCCAAAAATAAAGACGCGTTTGCCAGTCAGATATGTGCTGTCGACGGATTTGCTCCACCACGGCAATCGCAAGCGGCTTTCGTCCACACTAGGCTCTATTCCGCAAATTTGGCACACCTCTGCGATGAAATCACGGGTTGCGCCAACGCCCATTGGAACCGTTTTTGTGTAAGGCTGCTCAAAGCTGCGCTCGCACCAGCGTGCTGCGGCCTCACCGGTTTCAGGGTAAAGTAGCACGTTGAAATGTGCAGCGCCCATACGGGCAATGTCGCTTGGTGTTGCGTCAAGCGGGGCGCAAACATTCACATCAATCCCAAGCTCATAGAGGAGCGCTGTGATTTCTTGGATGTCATCGCGGTGACGAAAGCCTAATGCTGTGCCGCCAAGGATGTTGCAAGAAATCCGTGACGTGCGCTCGCAAGGTTTGGCCAGAGCTTTGACGATCTGGTAGAATGTCTCGTTGGCCCCAAAGTTTTCTTTGCGCGAATAGCTGGGCAATTCCAACGGAATGACTGGCACATTAAGGCCCATTGTTTCGGCAAGGCCGGCGGGGTCATCTTGGATCAATTCAGCAGTACAAGAGGCGCCCACAATGATCGCTTCGGGCTGAAAGCGATCATAGGCGTCTTGGCAGGCGTCTTTGAATAGATGCGCCGTATCACTTCCCAAATCGCGGGCTTGAAATGTGGTGTATGTAACTGGCGGGCGGTGGTTGCGCCGCTCAATCATAGTAAACAGAAGGTCCGCGTAGGTATCGCCCTGTGGCGCATGCAAAACGTAGTGCAGCCCTTTCATTGCAGTTGCGACACGCATCGCACCAACGTGGGTTGGGCCCTCATATGTCCAAACGGTGAGCTTCATAGGTCAAGCACCTCGCGGCGGCGGATGGGACGCGAGAAAAGTCCAGCAAGATCACCGGCTTGCTCATAGAAGTGAACCGGTGTGAAGACTAACTCGATCGCCCATTTGGTTGTAAGACCCTCGGCCTCGAGTGGGTTTGCCAATCCTAGGCCGCACACTGTGATATCTGCGCGGGCCTCGCGTGCGCGGTCCAATTGCAGATCAACGTCTTGTCCTTCGGAGATGGTTGGACCTTCCGGGATGAGCGCGAGGTCAGGACCAACAAGGCCTGCGTGCAGGTACGGTGTTCCGATTTCAAGCGGGGTCATCCCACATTCGGTCGTCAAGAAGCGCGCTAACGGGACTTCAAGCTGGCTATCTGGAAAGAAGAAGATCGACTTGCCGCGCAACTCTTTCGCTTGCGCATCAATTGCCTTGCGGGCGCGGGCGCGCGGCGCTGCTGTGACGCGCTCAAAAGTTTCTTCATCGACGCCAAACTCAAGAGCAATTGCACGCAACCATGCGGTGGTACCCTGTTCGCCAAACGGAAACGGCGCAGGAATATGGCGTGCGCCGCGGCGCTCAAGCTCTGCGTGGGTATCACCCAAGAAAGGCTGTAGAAGCGCAAAAACTGTGTTTTCGCCAATACCATATTGATCCGCTGCACGGGAAGCGGGCAAAGTTCTGATTGGACCAACGCCCATTTCAGTCAGTAGCGAAACAGCTTGATCTTCGACCACGTCGGGCAAAGCACCGACTAAGAGCAATTCGCGTTCATCGGTTTTGGGCAGTACGGGCACCATTGAGGCCAGACACGCGTCCTCGCCTTGGGTGAATGTTGTTTCGATACCAGACCCACTGAAGTTTAGAACGCGGACGTTAGGCGCATATTCTTGCGTCATACGTTCTGCGGCGCGCGCAAGATCCAGCTTAATCACCTCTGAGGGGCATGATCCGACCAGAAACAATTGCTTAATGTCAGGCCGTCTTGACAGTAGGCGCGCAACTTCGCGGTCAAGTTCTGTGTGCGCGTCAGCAAGTCCTGCAAGATCCTTTTCCTCAAGAATCGCGGTCCCAAAACGCGGCTCTGCAAAGATCATGACGCCTGCTGCTGACTGCAAAAGGTGGGCGCAGGTACGACTTCCGACAACCAAAAAGAATGCGTCTTGCATTTTGCGGTGCAGCCAGATGATGCCTGTGAGACCACAGAAAACTTCCCGCTGTCCGCGTTGTTTCAAGACGGGGCTATTGGCGCAGCCAGTTGAAATGGGGCTGTGATCATTCATGCGGTTACGCCTTGATTTGGAGTTGCTTCAAGGCGGGCCATCCGGAGTTTCCAAACGAATTGCGCAGCGTTGATTACATAGATTGCATAGGCCGCGAGCGCGACCAGCATTTGTGCCTTGGGAGAGAGCGCGCCGCTCCATAAGGCCCATAAATAAAAGGTATGAATTGCAATAACGACAAAGCTTACAGCGTCTTCCCAAAAGAACGATTGCGCAAAAAGATAGCGCCCAAACACAACTTTTTCCCAAATCGCGCCTGTCACCATAATTGTGTAGAGCGCGAAGGTTTTTAACAGAATTGAAGCGGTTGCCGCGGCGTAACCTTCGCCAGTCATTAGGTACCTGATGACTAGAGCTACGGAGATGAGGAAAATGATGAATTGCACGGGCGCAAGTACACCCTGCACGAATGTCCAGATGGTCGCGTCTCGGCGGGCGCGTTGCTCTGGCGTATAGAGACTGCGGCCCTGATTTTTGTGCGACGATTGCGCAGACATAAGACCGACTCCCTGACAAGCGGTGTGGGATGAGGGTGGTCTGAAATGGGCAATGTGTCAACTAAAACTTACACCCAAAAGTTGACATATGGCAAAAAGGGCATTTGTAAGTTGGGCTTTGCATTCTGCGCCGAATTTGACGATCGGGCCTCAGGAATACCCTGTGGTGTCTAATTCTTTTTACAATGGGTATAGAATTTGGATTACATGTGTTAGTGTGTGGACAAGCGGCTTGTTTGAGTCGTTGAACCGGCCCTGCCTTTGGGGTCATTAGGAGCTAAAATGTCGGATCGAAAGATCAGCCAGCGCCGCCACGCCCCGAAAGTTGATAGTCTCGCCGAACGGGTTTTGATGACGCTCGCGGACGAGCGCGCAAACGCCTTGAGCGATGCGCGGCCCGATGTTTTGTTTTCACTGTGCAGTGCTATTCGCGATTATGACCCGAGTGCCCGTGATGTGTGGCGCACAGAAGCCAAGATGCTTGGCCTAACAGACGAAGAAATTTGTGACGTCTATATTCCGGAAGCTGCTCGTGTGATGGGCGATCAGTGGTGCAAAGATGAGGCAAGCTTTGCGGATGTTACCATCGCGGTTGCACGTCTTCAGGGTATGCTGCGCGATTTGATGCCGCCAGCCGCACAGGCGAACGCCAACAAAGTCGTCGCTGGACCAAGCGTTCTGATGGTCGTTTTAGAGCGGGATTATCACACTCTGGGTGCCGGAGTTGCTGCCGCACAATTGCGCCGGTCTGGCGTCTCGTGCCGACTGCTGATGGACAAGCCTGTGAAAGTGGTCGCAGAAGAAGTGTCTAAATCGTCATATGATGCAATTATGATATCCGCATCTGATGGTGAAAGACTTGAACATATTCGTGAATGTATCTTAAATATACGCATAACGGCTAAGCAGCATGTGCCCATTATTGTAGGCGGCTCGCTCCTAAGTCAGAAGCTGGATATTAAGGCACTCACTGGAGCAGATCATGTGGAATCAGATCCGAAAAGAGCATTACAAAAATGCGGTCTGATAGTTTCAAACCAAGGCGCGCCACGCCCGAGAAAGAAAGTCTGAAGCAGAATGCATATGATTTTGAAGGCGCGCACATGACCTCGCGTGGACAAGAGTATTGGGCGGGTAGTTCAATGCCGTTGGTAAGCCCGGACATTTTGGGCAAACTTATTGCTGCAACGTCTGATTTGGCATTTGTGATCTCGCTACATGGTGAGGTCCTCTCTGTCATGAGCAAGAAAACAGGCGCAGACTTTGGCGCGGTGCATCGTTGGCAGGGGCGTAATATCCGTGATGTGCTGACATCTGAAAGTGTCGATAAGCTTGATACAAAGCTTGAGCTGTTTCTTGCTGGGACTGATTGCGAGCGTCCGATTGAGCTGAACCACGTTGAAGCGTCAGTACAATTTCCTATCCAATACACGTTCCACAGGCTCGGGCCTGATGGCAGCTTGTTGATCCTTGGCCGTGACTTGCGTCCGATTGCGGAAATGCAGCAGCAGTTGGTGAAAACGCAAATTGCTCTCGAACAAGATTACGAGCAGCGCCGCGATTTTGACACGCGATACCGCGTTCTAATGGAGGCGAGCACCGATGCGTTAGTATTCATTAACGCGACCTCTGGTCGGATCGCAGATCTGAACCGTAATGCGGCAAAGCTATTGGGTGCGTCCCGTGATGATTTGATGGGTGGTGCTGTTGCCCAAATCTTTGATGGCCGTCGCAAAGGCGAGCTGCTCGAAACGCTGCATAACCTTGCTATTTCGGACAGTTTTGCTCCGATGGAGCTTATGGTGCGGGCGTCTAAGCTTACGCTTTCTGTTCAACCGAGCCTATTCCGCGCAGCGGGTGAAAAGCTGTTGTTATGTCGTTTGGATAGTACAGATGCAGGCAGCCGTATCGGTGATGCTTTTGCTGAAGATTTGCAGTCCTTTTATGAGGAGGGCGTTGATGCAATTGTCTTCACGGATGCGTCAGGTGTTATTCGCTCCGCCAATGATAGCTTCCTAACTCTTGCGGATGCAGGTCATATTACGAATGTGAAGGGTCGCCAGATTAGCGATTTCTTGGTTCGTGGGGGCGTTGATCAAAAGGTGCTGCTCGAGAACGCTGCGCGTACTGGTCAAATGCGGATGTACGCGACCAAGTTGGTTGGCGATTATGACGGTAGCCGTGCTGTTGAAATTTCTGCGACTTATTTGGCAGATACTACCAACCCAAGTTTTGTTTTTGTCATCCGTGATACGAGCCGTGCTGAGCTTGGCCGCCCTAGTGCTGGTCCTGTAAGTGATGACGCTGCTCAGTCTGTGATGGAGCTGGTTGGTAACGCGACTCTCAAAGATATCGTTGCAGACACGACTGATGTTGTCGAAAAAATGTGTATCGAAACGGCTGTTGAGTTGACGGGCAATAACCGCGTCGCAGCTGCAGAGATGCTGGGCCTGTCGCGCCAGTCACTTTATGTGAAGCTGCGTAAGTTTGGCCTTTTGGCAAAAAGCACTGACGAGTAGCGTCAATCAGCCTTTACACTTGCTGAATCACAAAATGTAATGTTTAGTTGACACATGAGTGTCAGCGAAATTAGCCATTCCCGCACTTTGCCCGAACCCCGTGCAATGCTCCGCCTGATCAAGCCGATCACGTGGTTCCCACCTATGTGGGCATATCTTTGCGGTATCGTCAGTGCAGGTGTCTCTCCGACCGGCCAATGGTGGCTGGTTATCTTGGGCGTTTTACTCGCTGGCCCCATCGTGTGCGGCATGTCCCAAGCAGCTAACGATTGGTGCGACCGTCATGTAGATGCAATTAACGAACCCGATCGCCCCATCCCTTCGGGGCGCATTCCTGGGCGTTGGGGGCTTTGGATTGCTCTGGGTATGTCCGTTCTGTCACTTGCCGTTGGATATCAGCTTGGTCCTTGGGGTTTTGGCGCGACAATTGTTGGGGTGCTTGCTGCTTGGGCCTATTCTGCCGAGCCAGTCCGCCTGAAGCGATCGGGATGGTGGGGGCCTGGGCTTGTTGGGTTATCCTATGAGGGATTGCCATGGTTTACGGGCGCAGCAGTTCTCAGCGCCACGGCGCCGTCCTTGGAAGTCTGCCTGCTTGCATTGCTTTACGCTGCTGGCGCGCATGGCATCATGACACTAAACGATTTTAAGGCCCTTGAGGGCGACCGCGTTATGGGCGTGAACTCTTTGCCTGTTACAATGGGTCCACCGCGCGCAGCGAAACTCGCCTGTTGGGTTATGGCGGTTCCACAGGTCATTGTTGTTGCTCTTTTGTTTACATGGGACCGCCCGCTTCATGGGCTTGCTGTAGCAGGTGTTCTTGCGTTTCAAATCTGGGCAATGCGCGTTCTGCTAAACGACCCAAAGGGTAACGCGCCGTGGTATAATGGAACGGGTGTCACTCTTTATGTCAGCGGAATGATGATCGCTGCGTTTGCAGTGCGGACGGTTGGCCTATGACGCTTGGTTGGCTCTCAATTGTGCGGCTAGGTCTGGTTCAGACATGCTTGGGTGCGATTGTTGTCCTCACAACTTCGACCCTAAACCGCTTGATGGTGATTGAACTGGCATTGCCTGCAGTCCTTCCAGGACTTCTTGTTGCTTTGCATTACGGCATTCAAATGACGCGCCCTAATTGGGGGTTCATAAGTGATCAAGGGGGCAATCGGACGCGCTGGATCAATCTGGGTATGATTGCCTTGGCGCTTGGCGGATTTGGTGCAGCCCTTGGGGTTGTTCTTTTGCAAACCCTTTGGATTTCGGGCCTGTTGCTTTCTATAGTCAGTTACGCGCTTATCGGGCTTGGGGTAGGCGCCTCTGGTACGTCACTTCTCGCGTTGCTTGCCACATCAACGGCCCCACATCGGCGCGCAGCAGCTGCTACAATAACATGGCTAATGATGATTTTCGGTATCGCAGTGACCGCTGGTACTGTTGGTGCGTTCCTTGATCCATATTCACCTGAACTTCTGTTGAAGATTGTCGCTATCGTATGTGTATCTGCGGTTGTCGTTACAATGCTGGCGACACTAGGTATTGAAAGAGGCATCACTTCAGAGGTTTCGACCGCTGATCCGATGGGGTTTGCCGAAGGGCTTCGAGAAGTATGGTCAGAGCCTAAAGCCCGCATATTCACCATCTTTGTTTTTCTTTCGATGACCGCATATTTCATGCAGGAACTCATTCTTGAGCCTTACGCCGGCCTTGTTTTTGGATTCACGCCTGGTCAATCAACGTCCCTGTCGGGTGCGCAAAACGGCGGCGTGTTCATTGGAATGCTTACAGTAGGGATTGCTGCCACGGGCCTTCGTCTTGGGCAGTTACGCCATTGGGTTGTCGCGGGCTGTCTTGGCTCTGCTCTGACACTGATTTTTATCACGATCATCGGTCAACTGGGTCATATCCCGCTGACGCCGTTCGTTGTGGGTTTGGGCTTTTTTAACGGCATGTTCGCTGTTGCGGCAATTGGCTCGATGATGGCACTGGCGGGCGACGGTCGTGAGACCCGTGAGGGGACCCGAATGGGCCTTTGGGGCGCTGCCCAAGCAATTGCGGCAGGTTTCGGTGGCCTTCTTGGTGCCGCGGCTGTCGATCTTATGCGCGGCCCTTTGCCTGACGCGACGGCATTTGGCGCTGTCTTTTTGCTCGAAGCATCTCTCTTTTTAGCCGCGGCGCTTATGGCTAGCCGCACCATGGAAAACCGTGCGCCAGACGCGCGGCTGATCGCAGGAGAATAACTAATGTATGATGTTGTTGTTGTGGGGGGTGGACCCTCTGGTGCGACGGCTGCCGAAGACTTGGCACGCTCGGGAAAATCCGTGGCAATGCTTGATCGGGCAGGACGGATTAAGCCTTGTGGGGGGGCAATCCCACCAGTTGCAATTACTGAATTCCGTATCCCCGATGAACAGCTCGTGGCTAAGATCACAACGGCGCGGATGATCAGTCCCACAGGCCGGAAAGTAGATATTCCGATTGAAAATGGTTACGTTGGAATGGTTGACCGCAAAGACTTTGACGAATTTTTGCGATGCCGCGCGGCTGATGCAGGGGTTGCGCGCTTTACGGGTACATTTTTGCGTATTGAACGCGGTGACAGCACAAAAGTGATCTACCGCGATAAAGCAACGCGCGAAGAAATGGCGCTTGAAACAAAGTTGATCATCGGGGCCGATGGCGCACGCTCGGACGTTGCCCGTGCTGAGGTACCCGGCGGTGATACCATTCCTTACGTCATCGCGTATCATGAGATTATTGAGGCGCCGGCGCCAAGCGAAGCTTACGACCCGCTGCGTTGTGATGTGATTTATGACGGTAAAATCTCGCCGGACTTTTACGGTTGGGTTTTCCCCCATGGTACCTCTGCAAGCGTTGGTATGGGGACTGGCATTGAAGGTGTAGACCTCAAGCAAGCAACTGCAGATCTGCGAATGGCGTCAGGTTTGAGTGATTGCAAAACCCTGCGTAAAGAAGGTGCGCCCATCCCGCTTAAACCGCTAAGTCGATGGGATAACGGTAAAGATGTTGTCCTTGCGGGCGACGCGGCTGGTGTTGTTGCACCGTCATCTGGGGAAGGAATTTTCTATGCGATGGCTGGTGGTCGTGCGGCTGCGACTGCGGCGACGGCGTGCCTTACGTCTGGTCGTGTGAAAGATCTGCAGTTGGCACGCAAACTATTCATGCGCGAACATAAAGGCGTGTTCAAGATTTTGGGCGCCATGCAGGACGCGTATTATAAAAGTGATGAGCGCCGCGAACGGTTTGTCAGCCTGTGCCATGATATTGATGTGCAACGCCTCACGTTCGAAGCGTATATGCATAAAAAGCTGGTGGCTAAACGGCCCTTGGCGCACATCAAGATCGGTATTAAGAACGTCGCGCATCTGATGGGGCTTGTGAACCCGCTTCGAACGTAAGGGTGCGCAGATGAAGGATATAACTTTGGACGTGATGATCCCTGCGTGGGTTGATGGTGTTCTGACGCCGGTCGAGAAACTCGAGGTGCATCAGCGTGGCCTGCGTCATAAGGCTGTATCTGTCTTCTTACTTGCGGGCGATAAAGTGCTGCTGCAACAGCGCGCCATGTGTAAATATCATACGCCGGGTTTGTGGGCGAACACCTGTTGTACGCATCCTGATTGGGACGAAGATGCAGCGGTATGTGCTGAACGCCGTTTGACCGAAGAACTTGGGATCGTTGGTGTTAAGCCTGTGTTTGCGGACACGGTTGAATACCGCGCGGATGTTTTCCAAGGCTTGATCGAGCACGAGGTCGTTGACGTTTTCGTGGGTCACGTGGATGAAAGCTTGGGTGTAGATCCTAATCCAGCGGAAGTTATGGACTACCGCTGGATGTCTTTTGCTGAAATCGACCAAGCGATCGACACTGATCCGGCTCAATTTACGCCTTGGGTCAAAATTTACATGGATCAGTTCCGCCAGCAAATATTCGGCTGATCCGCCGTCACGTCTAGCATGTCATCGCTCGACGTGACGGTCCTATCTGACTGGTGAGTACAGTTGGGTTAGCGGATCACGCTGATTTTTGGCGATCAAAGGCGGTGTATTCATTCATTGCCGCAATGCATCCTTGATCCCAAATCATCGTCAACCAACGGCAAAAAGCGTCACGAAATGGCTCTGCATCGCGCAAATTACCGTAGATATTGCTCTGGTCCAACCATGCGGTAGGCTGTTCTTTTGCTTCCAATGCCGCGGCATTTAGCTCAGCCCAAATTGGATCGTTCGCTTCAATGACCGAGCCGTCTTCGCGTGTACCGGCGCACATCCGCGCCCAAAGAGCTTCGACCAATGCAAGTCCGCTCACAGACCGACCTGCTGCGAGTTGGTCACGCAAGATAGGTAACACGAAACCGGTGTGGCGCGCAGACCCGTCAAAGGCAACGCGGCGGGTTGTGTCAACAATGCGCGGGTTTGAGAAACGCGCTTCGATCAAATCAACATAAGCCGCGGGTGTCTTGCCGGGAACAGGTGCCACGGTTGGCGCAATCTCGTCGCGCTCAACCTTGCCAAAGAAATTACGGATCGCAGGATGCGCCATGCAGCCTGCAATCGTTTCGATGCTTAGCGTTTCTCCAACGTTCGCGATGACCTGATGCCCGGCATTAAGGATGCGAATTTTCATGGTTTCGAACGCGTGGACGTCATTGGAAAAAGTTACTCCAACCGTGTCCCAAGCGGGGCGACCTGCGCAGAACTTGTCTTCAATCACCCATTGGCGAAATGCCTCATGCGTGACGACAGCGGCGTCTTTGATCCCGAAATTATGCGCAAGGGCAAGTTCTTTCGGACCCGTCACAGGCGCGATACAATCGACCATAGAGTTTGGAAAAGTCGCATTGGCATCAATCCAATCCGCAAGGTCTGGATCAGAAAGGCGCGCCAACGATACGACAGTTTGGCGCAAGATATCACCGTTGCCTTGCAGGTTGTCGCAGCTCAATCCTGTGAAAGGCGCGTGACCCGCCGCACGGCGTAGCTTGAGGGCTGCAACCAGTGCGCCAAAGGCGGTGCGCGGCGTTTCGGGGTGGGCGGCATCGTGCAGCAAATCCGGATGCGCTGCATCAAAACCCTTAGTAACGGGATCGATGTAATAGCCGCTTTCAGTGACTGTCATTGCAACAATACGAATAGCAGGGTCAGCCATTTGCGCGATAAGGGGCGCGTTTCCTTCCTCGATAGGCAGGTAATCAATCATGGAGCCAACGACTTCTGCAGAAACGTTTTCTGGGTCCAATTCAACCAACGTTGTTAGGCAATCCTGCGCCAACAGTTTTTCACGCATTGCCGCATCATAGGGCCGCACGCCTGCACCAATAATGGCCCAATCGTGCGCCTCTCCAGCTTGCATCAAGCGATGCAAATACCACGCCTGATGCGCACGGTGAAAGTTACCAACGCCAATATGCACGATGCCAGGGGTGAGGGCGGTGCGATCGTATTGCGGGTGTTCAACGCTCAGTTGATCCAAAGTCGTATTAGAAAGGGAGATCAGCTCATCCATTGTCCACCATCCACATTGTATGTTTGCGCGACGATGTAATTCGCCGCATCGCTGGCCAGAAAGACGGCCATGCCAGTGAGGTCTTGGGCTGTGCCCATGCGGCCATAGGGAACAGCGGCGCCAACCTCTTTTTTCTTTTGTCCCGGTGCTTTGTTTTCATGCTTGGCAAAGAACGCATCCACGCCGTCCCAATGCTCACCGTCGACCACGCCGGGTGAAATCGCGTTTACGTTGATCCCATGTTTGATCAAATCGAGGCCCGAGGATTGGGTCAGGCTGATTACTGCTGCCTTGGTCGCACAATAGACAGCTACAAGCGGTTCACCGCGACGACCAGCTTGAGAGGCCATGTTGATGATCTTACCACCTTGGCCACGTTCTATCATGTGGCGTGCCACAGCTTGCATCGTGAACAGCGTACCCGATACGTTGATGTCAAACACGCGTTGATAATCCGCGCGTTCAATTTCAACGATGGGTGCGGCCGTAAACATCGCCGCGTTGTTGATCAGAATGTCGATGTGACCGAACTGCTCAATCGTATTGGCAACTGCGGTGTCAATGCTTGCCGGATCGGTGACATCAACGTGCACAGCAATAGCACGATCACCTAGCTCACCAGCAGTTGTTGCAGCACGTGTGTTGTCAATATCTGCAATCGCCACGCGGGCGCCTTCAGCGATGTACGCCTCAGCAAAAGCACGCCCGATACCTCGGGCGGCTCCTGTGATCAGTGCTGTCTTGCCAGCCAGTTGCATTACTCGATCCGCAATCCAGCTGTGTCGAACTTGTGAAGCTGCGTCTCGTCTGGTGTGAGGAAAATCTCTTCACCATGCTTGAACGTAGCATCTCCCGCTGCGCGCACTGTCATTGGGTCACAACCTTCGATGCCGTGGACGTGGACAAAGGTATCTGACCCCAGATGTTCGGCCACACCAACAGTGCCGTGCCATAGGCCACTGGTCTTAGAGGCAGTCACATGCTCTGGACGAATGCCGATCGTTTCTGCGCCGTGCTTTTGAGCTTCTGCACCTTCGATCAGATTCATCTTTGGGCTACCAATGAACCCAGCGACAAACTTGTTGCGCGGCTTGTGATATAGTTCCAATGGCGAGCCGACTTGCTCGATTACGCCCGCTTGCAGCACGACGATTTTATTGGCCATCGTCATCGCTTCGACTTGGTCATGTGTCACGTAGATCATCGTTGTCTGCATACGCTCATGCATCTCTGTAATCTCAAGGCGCATCCCAACGCGCAGTGCCGCGTCAAGGTTTGAGAGCGGCTCGTCAAAGAGGAACGCAGACGGATCCCGTACAATTGCACGGCCAATAGCCACACGCTGACGCTGACCGCCAGATAATTGGCCCGGCTTGCGGTCCAGATAATCAGTGAGGTTCAAAGAAGCAGCTGCCGCTTCAATACGCTTGTTCTGCTCTTCTTCGCTCATGCCTGCCATTCGCATCGGAAAGGCGATGTTCTTGCGCACGGTCATGTGCGGGTAGAGCGCGTAGGATTGAAACACCATCGCCAAGCCGCGTTTGGAAGGCGAAACTGACGTCATGTCTTCGTCGTCGATCAGAACCTTGCCGGATGTTGTGTCCTCAAGGCCTGCGATCAAGCGCAGCAGAGTTGATTTTCCGCAGCCTGATGGCCCAACGAAGACTGCAAATTCACCGTCTTCAATCGTGAGATCCAACGGAGGGATGACTTGTGTTTCGCCAAAGCTCTTGGTCACTTGTTCAAGTACGATACGTCCCATGATATTATCCTATTCCCGGTATTACTTGACGGCGCCAAAGCTGAGGCCTTGGACCAATTGTTTTTGACAGAACCAGCCCAAGACAATGATCGGGCCAACAGCAGCTGCGGAGACAGCGGAGAGACGTCCAAAGAATAGACCCTCTGGTGCGCGGTTCCCTTCAATGAGTTTTGACAGGGTCGCGGCGTCAGTTGTCGTTAAGCGAACCGTCCAATACGCTTCGTTCCAGCAAAAGATAAAGCAGAGCAATGCTGTCGATGCGATGCCGCCCCATGCGAGTGGGATGAGAATCTCTTTGATCTCTCCCCATGTGTTCACGCCGTCCATTTGGCCTGCTTCGATGATCTCTTTTGGGATCTCTTTGAAGTAGGTGAAGAGCATCCAGATCACGATCGGAAGGTTGATCAGGCACAGAACCAGAATGACCATGAAGTGCGTATCAAACAGCCCCAGACTTTTGGTCAGGAAGGTCATCGGATAAAGGACCGCCGCCGCAGGAAGCATCTTGGTCGAGAGCATCCACATCAACACATCTTTAGTCGCGCGCGTCGGGTTGAACGCCATGGAGTAGGCGCACGGAATACCAACCGCGAGCGCGAAGATCGTCGCGAACACCGAAGTGATGACTGAGTTGGTCGCAAAGCGCCAATAGTCATAGTTATCGGTCATGTTTGTGTAATTCTCTAGCGTTGGCGTGAAGAAGAACAAGAATTCCGGCTTCACCGCATCTGCATCCGTCTTAAAGCTTGTGAGAACAAGCCAGAAGATGGGGAAGAAGAATAATAATCCAACAATCCAGGCCAAAAGGGTGCGGCTGATTTGTCCGTATTTCGAAGATTGTGCAACAATCGCCATTTTCGTTACTCCATCAATGTCTTGCCAACCATGCGCAGCAAGAAAATTGCGACGATGTTGGCTAGGATGACGGCAAAGATTCCTGTCGCGGAAGCTGCACCGATGTTGTTGTTGGCAAATTCACCAATCAAATAAGGCAAGTTTTTATTCCCGTTGCCGCGGCTTACGATTTCGATCTCCGCATAAAGCGAGAGGTGGAAAATCGCTTGGATCATCACCACAATCGCAATGGGACGACCCAGATGCGGTAGCGTCAAAAAGCGGAACTGCGACCATGTGCTGGCCCCATCAAGGATGGCAGCTTCTTTTTGTTGCTGATCCTCAGACTGCAAGGACGTCATGAAGATCAGGATTGCAAAAGGAGTCCACTGCCATGTGACCATGATGATCACCGCATAAGCAGAGGTTTGCGTTGCGCGGAATGAAATCGGGGTCAATTCAGGCCAAAGCGAGAAGAACCAGCCAACACCGGGCGCGGCCCTCAGCCCATCGACGAGATCGTTGATACTGCCGACCGCGATGCCCTGTAGGCCGAGAACTGGGTCAAGGATCATGTTGATCCACAAAACTGCGTTTACCGCTGGCATGACGAAAAAAGGAGAGATCAAGAGAACGCGAACGATGCCTTGTCCGGGGAATGACTTGTTGATCAACACGGCGATTAGAACGCCAAGGATCACGGTCAGGAAGAGAATGCTGCAAACAATCAGAAGGCTGTTCTGGATCGCAAAAATAAAATCTTTGGACTTCAGAACAAACTCGTAGTTGCCAAAACCACGCCAGTTACTGAGGGCGGGTGTCGTCCACTCTGGTTTGCGCAGGTTATTCAGCACATAGCGAATAAACGAAAAATAAAGCGTCATCGAAAGCGGCACCAGCATCCAGATCAACAGCAGGACAACTGCCGGAGACTGAAGCAAGCGTGGAAGCGTTCTGTTAGACATGACTAGAGATCTCCTGCGAAGCATGTTGCTCGCGATGTTCTAAGAGTAATTTAACTGAATGGTGATTGGTATGCTGTTGTGTGGCGGTCGATCTGGGCCGCGACGCCCACTGTTCGTCTAAAGTGGAAGGCCCGGTCAGAGCCGGGCCTTCCTAAAATCTAAAGCAGAACTTAGTAGCCTGCTTCAGTCATGATTGCTTCAGCTGCTGCTTGGCCTGCTGCCAATGCATCTTCGACAGACTTTGCGCCAGACAATGCTGCTGCAATCTCTTGAGAAACTGCGGAACCAACCTCTGGGAACTCAGGGATCGCTACAAATTGTACGCCAACATATGGCTTCAAATCTGTTGCTTCAGGAGCTGCCGAGTCGATTGCAGCCATTTCAGCTGCTGCGAACTTCGCAACGGCTTGGAATTCAGGGATCGCATACGTAGAGGCACGCTGTCCTGTTGGCACTTTTGCCCAACCGAAGTCTGGGTGGTTACCCACAGCTTGAACGTACTCTTTAGATGTTGCCCACTCAATGAACTTCTGAGATTCGTCTGCATTTGGGGAACCAGCAGGGATCGCCATTGCCCATGCCCATAGCCAATTTGCACCTACTGGGTTACCAGCATTTGGAGACTGAGCATACGCAACGTTTTCGTTTTCAAGGAAGGAAGCAGCAATTGTTGCGTCAATCCAGAGGCCGCATTTGTCTTCGTTATAAAGAGCAAGGATCTCGTTAAAAGAGTTGCCTTCTGAACCTGGAGGGCCGTAGTTGTTTAGCAGGTTCACATACATTGTAACCGCTGCATTCCATTCCGGTGTATTCAGCGTAGGATTGTAATCTTTGTCAAACCAGGCTGCTCCAAAAGAGTTTGCGACGGTTGTTACGAATGCCATGCCATCTCCCCAGCCTGGCTTCCCGCGCAAACATGCACCATAGACGCCGTTATCTGGGTCGTGCATTGCTGCAGCTGCAGCAGTAATGTTTTCCCAGCTATCATTGTCAGCAATTGTCACGCCAGCTGCGTCGGTCAGGTCTTTACGGTACATAACCATTGAGCTTTCACCATAAAATGGTGCTGCATAAAGCGTGCCTTCGTGTGATAAACCCGCGCGCATAGCCGGCAGGATGTCGTCAACGTCGTAGTCTGCGCCAAACTCCAGGGGTTCGATCCAGCCTGCTGCGCCCCAAATTGGTGCTTCCTGCATGCCGATATTGATGATGTCGTATTGGCCACCACCGGTTGCTGTGTCGGACGTTACTTGCTCACGTAGAACACCTTCTTCCAGAGAAACCCAATTCAGCTTAACGCCTGTTTCTTCTGTGTACGCTTCTGCAACTTTCTGCATGTTGATCATGTGACCGTTGTTTACGATCGCAATCGTCAATTCTTTTGCGTGGCCGTCTGCAATCGCGCCGCCGGCTGCGAAAAGCGACATCGCTGTAGCAGCGTATAATGCTTTCTTGATAGACATCCAAATTTCCTCCTCTTTGGGTCGTGAGAACAATACTAGGTGAGGCGGCAACGCGAAGTCAATTACAAATTGGCGCGCGTAAATTTTATTTAAAGCGGGCGTTCAATCAAGGACTTAGGCGGACTCGCGCATAATAAGACGGCCGTCAAACGTTGTCTCCGAGCGATCTTTTGTCTGATCTTCGGCCTCTAACGTGCTGAACAACTCACGCACCGCACGATTCGCGATTGCCTCATAATCTTGTGCAATCGTGGTGAGCGGTGGGCAGGTGAATTTAGAGAAAGGGTGATCGTCATGTCCTGCAATGCGCAAGTCACACTCCGGACCATGCCCTACACGTAAACCCAGGTCATAGGCCGCCGACAACATCCCAATAGCAAGGCGATCATTACTGCAAAGAATAGTCTTGGTTTCAAAGGACTTAGCGGCCAGAAGGCGTCCACCTTCAACCTTACCAATTTCTTCAAAGTTCCAGCCCTCACCATCAGCTTGATAAATACGCGGCACATGGCCGTGGCGTTCCATACTATCAATATAGGCCTGGCGGCGCTTGTTGGCGTTGGGGTTTGTGGGTGACTTCATTTCAAAGAAACAAGGTGCTTCGCCACTGCGACAAAGGTATTCCACCATTAAGTCAACGCTTTGGGCGTTATCTGTCCCAACAAATGCTTGGCCGATACTGCTCATATTTGCGTCGAACAGTACGAGCGGGAAATCGGCGTCAAAGGTCTGTACGGCCTCAACATCCGACATGCGTCCGAACGGCGCGAGCAACACGCCAGCCGGTTTGAGCGCGCGTAAGGATGTGAGATTGTCCCGCTCCATCTCGGGGCTACCGTGCGAGCTTAGCAAGATGGGGCTGTAGCCAGCGTCAATACAGGCCAATTCAACACGCCGCCCAATCTCAGAAAAGAAGGGGTCGGCGAGGTTTGGAACAACCACACCAATGTTCTTTGTTGTACGCCTGTTTTGGTTCATAGCAAAAACGTTAGGCTGGTAATCGTACCGCTTAAGGGCAGCTTCAATTTTTGCTCGGGTCGACGTGCGCACGCTTTCAGGGTTGTTGAAATATTTTGAGACAGTTGGACGAGAAATTCCGCTTATGTTTGCGAATTCTTCCATATTGCGAATTTTCGGCTGTCCCATTTTATCACCTGATATTTTGATTTTTAGCGCGCGCTAATAACAGTAAGCTAAGAGGCAATTCTACACCTAGTCAAGAGGAGATGTTCTTTGCTTTTTCGCATTCTGGCTTTGGATCTTAAACTTTAATGAATTGGATCACGTCGTGCGGATTAGGCGCAAACCGCATAATTCTGTCAGTCCAGAAATGTACTATCAGTGGTGAATAGCATGCCTTGGCGTGCTAAGCGTTTGCGCAGATCACAGTCTACAAGACAGGGCAGCACCAAGAAATGAACATCCTTTTCATCATGTATGACCAGCTACGTTTCGATTACTTGAGTTGCGCCGGCCACCCATACCTGCCCACGCCTAACTTTGACCGGGTTGCGCAACTGGGAGTGCGGTTTACGAACGCTTATGTTCAATCACCTATTTGCGGCGCCAGTCGGATGAGCTTTTACACAGGCCGCTATACGTCATCCCACGGGGCACAATGGAATGGTTTTCCGCTGCGTGTGGGTGAAATGACGATGGGGGATCATTTGCACAAAGCAGGGATGAATTGCTATCTGATCGGCAAAACCCATATGCGCGTAGATGCAGAAGGCATGGCGCGGTTGGGCCTTGCAGCCGATAGCGTGATTGGTGCCCGCCAAGCGGAATGTGGTTTTGACGTTGTCATTCGTGATGATGGGCTTTGGGCACAAGGTCCTGATGGATTTTATGACGAGCAACGCTCGCCCTACAACGAGTACCTTAAGACCAAAGGATATGAGGCAGACAATCCGTGGGCCGCTCATGCGAATGCGGGTCTGCAAGACGGTGAGCAAGCCTCGGGTTGGATGTTTGATAACGCTGATAAGCCAGCAAACATTCGCGAAGAAGACAGTGAGACTGCGTGGCTGACCTCTGAGGCTATCAAATTTGTCGATACGACTGAGGGGCCTTGGTGCGCTCATGTCAGCTATATTAAGCCCCATTGGCCCTATATTGTGCCTGCACCCTATCATGATATGTTTGGGCCCGAGCATGTTTTGCCCCCCAACCGTGATCCTGTTGAGCGTGAAAACGCACACCCAGTTTATGATGCTTATATGGGGAATAAAATCGCAGCTGCTTTCCAAAATGACGATGTGCGCGCCAAAGTGGTGCCGGCGTACATGGGATTGATCAAGCAGTGTGATGATCACTTGGGGCGTCTTCTCGATCATCTTGAGATGACAGGCAAGTTGGATGACACTATGATCGTTCTCACGTCAGATCATGGTGATTTTCTTGGGGATCATTGGCTTGGTGAAAAAGATCTTTTCCACGAGCCATCTGTTAAAGTGCCGATGATTATTTTTGATCCGCGAAGCAGTGCAGATGCAACGCGCGGCACGACGTGCGATGCGCTCGTTGAGGCTATCGATCTTGTTCCTACGTTTGTAGATGTGGCGGGTGGCACAATCGCTGATCACATCCTTGAAGGCCAAAGCCTTGTACCGTTTCTGCATGGCCAGCCTACGAAAACCCGAGATTACGCGATCAGCGAATATGATTTCTCCGCGACACCACAGGCAGTCAAGTTGGGCCTTGAGCCGCGGGATGCGAGGCTGTTCATGGTGTTTGATGGCCGTTTCAAAATGATGCATGCGGAAGGGGGTTTCCGCCCCATGTTGTTCGATTTGAAGACTGACCCTAACGAGGTGCATGATCTTGCAAAAGGGTCAGCACATCAGGCCGAGATCGATCGGCTTTACGGTTATTTGGCAAAGTGGGGCCGACGCATGTCACAAAGGGTTACGCGTTCAGATGACGACATCGCTGCGATGCGCGGTAAGTCACTGCGCAAGGGAATTTTGCCGTTCTTGAAGGACGGCACCGAAGTAGACCCTGAAATGACAACAGCCTACCGCGGTCCCGTCGTGCAAAACTTCACACCCAAAACTTAGCTGCGAATGCGGCTGTACTCAGGATCGTATGGTCCGCTTTCAATGACTTCGGCTGCGAATGCTTCACCGATGATATCCACCGTCATTGTTGTGCCTGTTTGAGAAAATTCAGGCTCTATAAATGCGTAAGCAAGGTTTTTACCTACGCGGTGGCCCCAGTCCCCTGATGTTACGGTCCCGATAATCCGCCCATCTAAACGTACAGATGCGCCTCCATGTGCGGGTGCATGCTTTGCGTCAATTACGAGCGTCACAAGTTTACGCTGTTGGCCAGTGACCATACGTTTTTCAAGCGCATCTTTACCAATAAAGTCGCCTTTGCTGAGCTTCACAAAACGCTCTAGCCCAGTTTCAAAGGGATCAAATTCCGTCAGAATGTCGGACTTCCAGTGCAAAAAGCCTTTCTCCATTCGCATGGATTCCACAGCCCGTGAGCCAAAGAGTGTCATGCCATACGCCTCACCAGCCTTACGCAGAGCAACGTAGGCCGCATGTAAGCTTTCATTTGGAATGTGGATCTCATAGGCCAGCTCCCCTGAAAAACTGACGCCAAGCACAGTCGCTGGTGCAATCCCGATGTGAGTTTCGCGCACGGATAGCCAAGGGAATGCCTCACGCGACCAATCCCCACGTGCGGTCATAGACAAAACATCGCGCGCTTTTGGACCGGCAATCACAAGGATCGTTTGTGCGTTTGTAAGTGAGCGGATTTTGACGTCTTCGTCTGCTTTGATATGTGCCTCTAGCCAATCCATATCATGATATTCAGAGGCTGCAGCCGACCCGTACCAAACACGTTCTGGGCCACGATCAGACGCAGGGATATTCGCAATTGTTGCTTCGGCTTTGAGCAGGCCATGATTGTTTAAAAGATAGCCCAGACCCACACGACCCTCGCGCTTGGTGACAGTGCCGCACATCATACGATCAAGAAAGCTGTGGACATCCGTGCCCGTCAATTCAAAGCGATTGAACCCAGAAACCTCTGTCATCCCAACGTTCGTTGAGATTGCAGTGACTTCTTTTGCCACAACATCGTGGACTTCGTTAAACTTGAACCCAAGAGTCTCTTTGAAATCTTGCGTTGGCTTGATGTAATCAACCCGCTCCCACCCGTTGACGGTGCCCATTTCTGCCCCCTCAGAAATAAGGACCTGTGTGAGTGGTGTTGTTTTCATGGGGCGTCCGGCGGGTCGGTGTTCGTGCGGGAAATGGAAGCGGAATTCGTTTTGATAATCCTCGATCGCTTTGAGTGCCGTTAACTCGACAGTCGCATGACCGGTGAAACGCCGCGGATCGATAACCCACGTGTCATATTGCGCCTCACCATGAACGATCTGTTGTGCCAACAGCCAGCCATGGCCGCCCCCTTCACCCAGACCTGCGCGCAGACCAATGATGCAGAATGCGTTTCGTTTCCCGGGGATCGGGCCAACAAGAGGCGCGCCATCAATGGTGTAGGTAATGGGCCCGTTTACCACTTCGCGAATGCCTGTTTCCATCAGTACTGGCATCCGCTCAAACGCACCTTCAAGGACATCGGTGACGCGATCTAAATCATCTGGGCATAGCGCATTCGTAAATTTGGGATCAATGCCGTCCATGCCCCAAGTCCG
Source organism: Nereida sp. NH-UV-3 (assembly GCF_042939535.1). NCBI lineage: Bacteria > Pseudomonadati > Pseudomonadota > Alphaproteobacteria > Rhodobacterales > Roseobacteraceae > Nereida > Nereida sp. NH-UV-3. The sequence continues at coordinate 63,757 of NZ_CP132158.1, forward strand.
GCAATCCTGTTCATAAAACCCAAGCAGCAATCCACCCTTTTCTTGTCGCGAGTAATAGTCGCTGATCGGGCAGCGCAGCAGTGGCATCCGGTGACCTGCCTGAGCAATTGCAGGGATGTCTTCTGTCAGAAAATACTGGTGTTCCATCGATGCAACTGGGTGCTGGACGCCCATCATCGCCCCGATTTCATTACACCTGTAGCCGCCTGCGTTTACGACGATTTCGCACTTTACGTCACCTTTCTCGGTGTGGACCGTCCATGTGCTGTCAGCATGTTGAGTGAGCCCCGTGACTGGCGTGTGGCGGTTGACTTCAGCGCCTGCAAGACGCGCACGACGCGCCAGTGCTTGGCACAGCTGTGCGGGGTCAATATGGCCATCAGTCGGATCCCATAGACCACCGAGCAGATTATCTGTCGAAATAAGTGGGTGCCGCCGCGCACATTCAGCAGCATCCAGCACCTCAAATTCAACACCCATTCCAGCTGCCATTGACGTGAACTGCCGGTATCCATCCATTTGTGCTTGCGTGTTAGCAAGTCGGATGCCGCCGTCGCCATAGTTATAGCCGACGGGGTATTCGGGGTCGTCGCGCAGCTCTTTGTATAGATTGATCGAGTGTGTTTTCAGGCCGACCATCGTTTGGTTCATGCCAAAGTTGGTGACCTGCGCGGCTGAGTGCCATGTGGTGCCAGACGTCAGCTCGTCACGCTCAATCAGCATAACATCGGTCCAGCCCTCTTGCGTAAGATGGTAGAGCGCTGAACATCCAGCAATACCGCCACCAATAACCACTACACGCGCTTGATCTCTCATCTGTTTGCCATCCATATTTGAAGTGCTGTTAACTTCATGAATGCACAACGATGAAACCGGTCAAGCGATAACCTCAAGTTTTAGGAATATCGAATGCTACCTTTATGATTTCTGGTGGCGGCAATGAGGAACGAGAGTTTTCCTAGCCCACTGTGAACTCTGCTCATTTTCTTAAAAATGCAAAGTCTTCATTTGTTCGTAGTAACTGGCAAATCTCCGCAAAATCCGCCTACGGCTACCTCACCTGATCCAAGGCTTATGGCACTTGGTGCAACGTATGGGTTCGGCGGTATCATGATCAGGTCAAAGACCAGAAGGCTGGCGACAAGCGTTATCGCGATTGAAGCAGTGAGATATCTCGTCAAAGTCATACCTCCAGCCCTAATCGTGGGCGCAAATAAATTCCCAAGTACGATCCCATAAAGGCGAAAGCGAACCAGACCCATCCGTGAAGACTACCGGTAGATATGCCAGAAAAGAACGCCCCAACGTTACATCCAAAGGCCAATCTAGCAGCGTAGCCCATTAGAAACCCTGCGGCTGCTGCGTAGACCCAGCCTGACATTGGCACCTTTGGCAGTGGTTGTGACAAACCCTTTCGCCAAAAAGCCACCAAGAACGCACCTGCGATCAAACCGATATTTGTGAGTGACGTATAATCTGTCAGCACGCTTGCCTGGATGCGTTCTAGCGATCCTGCGGCGGTCCAAAAGACTGATCCGGACAGGTCCACACCAGAAAAATATGCTCCCTTAGCGACCCAAAGCCCCAGACCATAAACCACGCCCCACGGCTGTCCTGATACGATCAAGTTAAGAAGCGCTAATACAGCAACTAGGACCGCTGCTAGTATCAACCGCTTAGGAAGTCGGCGTAGCTGTGGCTCTGCCTTCCACCACAAAAACGCAGCAACGCCTGACAAAACGAGCAAGGTAGTGAAGGTACCTTCCCAACCAGTTAGATTTTGTGCTGGAAGCGCGCCAAGACCCGTCCACCAAGATAGGTGAAAAGCCCCTGCAAAACTGCCAACGGCAAAAAAGGGCAAGGCTATCAGAGAAACAAGATTGCCTGATCCAGCGTTGACCAATGTGCCAGATCCGCACCCCAATACAATTTGCATGGCGACGCCAAAAACAAACGCGCCCAAAACCATAGCGTATCCTATGGGTGCGGCAGCGGCGTTAACTTCACCTGAGTTACTATTGATGAGCGGTATCGCAAATAACGCCACAATTCCGATTGCAAGGAGTTGAGCCCAGATACCCGAAGGGTCACGTCGCAAAATCATTGCCCGCCATGGTCCTGCAAAGCCAAAGCGCAGTGCTTCTAAAGTGGCTCCAAATCCAAGGCCGATCGCAATCATTAAACCATATCGAAGGCCGGCAATTGCAGACACAGACAAGCACAGGAATACAGCAAAGAATAACACTGCCGCAGACGTGAAAAATTTGCGGAGGTTGCCCCCCGCAATTGGTTGCGCAAGATCAGACAAAGCTAGAACCCAATTTGACGAAGTAGGTTCTTAAAGACACCTGGTGTGTTTTCCATTGGCAAGTCTGCGTTGGAATACTCAACCATCGATCCGGCATAGAGCTTTGCATTTTCAACATTCGCAAGCTCGGACAGAGCGAACCAATGTGTCGCGGCCCAGTGCCCAGTGTTGCAAAACGAGATGACCTCTTCGTCACCCTTAATGCCAAGCGAGGCTTTCAAAGCAGAGATATCTGTCGGGGTTGAGATGGCTGCGGCTCCATTTTCGAAAAATGTTGCGTAGGATTGATTAACAGCGCCGGGCAACGTCCCTGGGCGTTTGGCAGCACCGTGTGCTTTGTCGCCAGCAAAGAACTCGGGCAGCCGTGCATCAACCAAAAGCCCTGAGTTTTCACCTTTTACCACTGAAGACACGTGCTGAGTATCCGCCAACCAAGTGGTATCAAACTCAAGGTCCAGCTGGCTTGGTACTGCGGTCTCAGGCGTGTTGTTTAGAGGCAGGTTTGCGTCTCGCCATGCAATCCGTCCACCGTTCAGGATGCTCAGGTCGGTGAAGCCGGTTGATTTAAGCGTCCAATATACACGCGCTGCTGCACCAAAATCTGTATCAGTGTTACCTTCTGAAATGATGACAATAGGCTCGTCTTGCTCGAGGCCTAGCTTCTCAAGGTGCTCTTCCAAAACCGCCAAATCCATAAGGCCGCCGGGATTGTCTTTGGTGCCACGGAACAATTTGTACGGTGCCCAAAGTGCGCCGTCCACGTGAGAGTCCGCATAGCCGTCGTTGCGGATATCAAGAAGAACGGGTTGTTTCGTATCTAGCGCGTTGGCAAGATCATCAGCCTCGACAAGCGGTCCAAATGTTGCCGCGAGCGGCGCTGTAGCAATACCAACGATTGCGACAAGTGTGGTAAGAATAAGTCTCATAACGCGGTCCCTAAATTTGTTTCAGAGTGGCATTAAGCGAAAATTTAATTCTCGTAAATGGGGGCAAAGAGCCGTCATACGGGACAATATTCTGCGTATCCGATCATGTCAGAACATTGTCGCACTAAAGTAAGCTGCTCAGATTATTCGTACCTTTACGCCCAACCAATTGAGACAAATGATCTTACTTAGCCGATTTTTGCTTTTTCCACTCAAGGTGGCAAACTAGGGCAGGGGGATGAACTCATCATTATCGTTGGGTGGTAATTGGAACCGACCATGCGCCCAATCACCGGCCGCCCAAGCAACCTTGGCGGCTTCAATCTTGTCACGCGAGGACGCTACAAAGTTCCACCAAATGTGACGGGGACCATTGAGGGTTTCACCCCCCAAAGCCATTAGACGTGCGCCTGAAGAACCGGCTTTTACGGTAATCTTGTCACCCGGGCGGAACACCATCATTTGACCCGCTTCAAAAGTATCCCCAGCCACCTCAATTGACCCTGATGTTAGATAAAGCCCACGGTCCTCGTGATCATGGGGCAGGGGAAGCATCGCACCGCGTTCAAGCACCACGTCTGCATAAAACATCTCAGAGAATGTTTTGGTGGGTGCGCGTTCACCCCAAGCATTGCCCAAGATCAAGCGGACCTGTTTACCTTCGCCCTCTAAAAACGGCAGCTCGGCTTCTTTATGGTGTTCGAAGCCCGCGTTTGTTTCTTCATGCTCTTCAGGCAGTGCAACCCAAGTCTGAATGCCAAATAATTTGCTACCACTTGCTCTTGTCTGCGCGCTGGTTCGTTCGGAGTGCGTTACCCCGTTACCCGCGATCATCCAATTCACCTCACCGGGGTAAATCATTTGATTTGTGCCAAGGCTGTCACGGTGCTGAAATTCGCCTTGATATAAATAGGTGACTGTTGCGAGACCAATATGCGGGTGCGGTCGTACATCAATGCCTTGATCGGTCAAAAATTCTGCGGGACCCATCTGATCGAAGAACACAAACGGGCCTACCATCTTGCGTTCAACCGAAGGCAATGCACGGCGAACTTCAAAATCACCAATATCACGGGCACGCGGAACGATTAGCGTTTCAATCGAGTCCATCGACCCTGCATCAGGACAATGTGGTTCAATGCTTGGGTTCCAACTCATGGTTTGCTCCAATCTAAGCATCGTTTGAGCAAATGCTACGCTCTAGATGGTTCAATGAGAAGGCAAAGCGCTGAACAGCTTATGTTCATTTTTGCGAAAGTTTACACGCTTCAGTCGTATCGAAGCGCCGTCGCTTTACCGCGGAAGATGTAATACGACAGGACCGTATATCCCAAGATGGCAGGCACGACGAAAAGCGTTCCAATCAAAATAATGAAAAGGCTTTCTGGTGCTGATGCGGCCTCGTAAATCGTGATTTTTTCTGGGACTACATAGGGGTAGAAAGAGTAGGCCATCCCAGCAAAAGCCAGCGTGAACAACCCGATCGCCGCGGCAAACGGCGTCCATGCCCATCTGTCATTGGTGAGGGGCATCCGCCCTAATTGCCACCACAAGAATACGACTAGTGCTGCAGACAAGATTGGCATTGGCGCAAGATAAAGCGCTTCTGGCCAACTAAACCACTTATCGAAAATACGGGTGCTGACAAAAGGAGTAGCCAATGAAATCGAACCTATCCCAAGGATGAGGCCCCAAATGCCCCCCTTCGCCCAGCGGATTGCATGCCGCTGTAGTTGCCCATCCGTTTTAGAGATAAGCCACGCCGCACCAATAAAGCTGTAACCAACGGTTAAGAAAACCGCCGTGAGAAGCGCGAAAATCACATTGGGTAGGGTCCAGGTTAGGCCCATGATATACATTCCCAGCATAAAACCTTGGCTGAGTGAGGCCATAAGTGAGCCTGCAAAAAAAGCACCGTTCCACATTGGTTTCTGGGCAATGGGTGCCTTGGCCCGCATTTCAAATGAAATGCCTCGCAAGATGAGCCCGATAAGCATCACAAAAACTGGCAGATAAAGTGCCGTCAAAATAGTCCCGTGGGCCGTGGGGAAGGCCACCAGCAAAAGACCGACCGCAAGTACCAGCCACGTTTCATTGGCATCCCAAAAAGGGCCGATTGAGGCTACCAGTCGGTCTTTTTCATCGTCATTGGAAAGCGGCATTAGCAGCCCAACTCCAAGGTCAAATCCATCCAACACCACGTAGATCAGAATGGATAGACCCATCAGGGCCGCAAAGGTCCATGGCAGCCAGACTGCGGGATCACCGAAATAATCCATCATTATTCTCCTGGTTGCAGGTTGGACGCTACCGCTTCGCCACGACGCGGGTAAGTACGCGACGAGAACGGCTCGCCACGGGTCGCCTTGCGCGCGAGATACGTTATGACACCAATATAGGCCACGATTAGCACCGCATAGACCACAAGATACCCAATCAGTGTGCTCAGAACCATTGCGCTAGGTACATCGCTAACGGCATCTTTTGTGGTGAGCACGCCTTGAACAAGCCATGGCTGCCGCCCGATTTCAGTGGTGTACCAACCGGCCAATGTCGCGATCCAGCCGCTAAAGCTCATGGCACAGAAAGCATAGAGAGCCGCTTTTGGCATCGCCCCCGCGCCGTATTTACGCAGCATCACAACACCACCCCATGACAGTAACAGCATTGCCATGCCTGTGCCCACCATGATGCGGAAGCTGAAAAATACTGGCGCCACGCGCGGGTGCAACACCTCACCGCCCTCAGTGATAAAGTCATTCAGGCCAGGCACGACACCGTCCGCTTTGTGGGTCAAGATGAGTGAGGCGCCGTTAGGAACGGCAATCTCAAAGCGATTTTCACGCGCTTCTTGGTCGGGCAGGGCAAAAAGCACCAATGGCACATTCGGGCCTGTCTCCCAGTTACCTTCCATCGCTGCTACTTTTGCAGGCTGATATTCGAGCGTGTTTAGTCCGTGAAAATCACCAGCCAGAATTTGCAGCGGGATAAGTCCAGCACCAGCAATGACACCAACGCGAAGCGCAGTCTTTACGTCCTCGCCGCGGTCGCCCCACAACATCCGCAAGGCCGAGATACCCGCCACCAAAAAGGCAACTGTTAGTCCAGATGCCAGCATCATGTGAATAAAGCGATACGGCATTGAAGGGTTGAAGATGATCTCAAGCCAGTTGGTTGCGTGCACAACGCCGTCAATCACCTCATAACCTTGGGGGGTGTGCATCCATGAATTCAGAACGATGATCCAGAACGTCGACATTGTGGTCCCGAAGGCGACCAAGAACGTGGCCAAGGTGTGCACCCAAGGTTTAACCCGTGAGGCACCAAAAAGCATAATCCCAAGAAATACCGCCTCAAGGAAAAATGCAGTCATGATTTCATAGGCCAGTAGGGGGCCCGCCACATTGCCAACGGTTTCCATGAAGCCGGGCCAGTTTGTACCGAATTGGAACGACATCGTGATACCCGACACGACACCCATGGCGAAAGATAACGCAAATACCTTCACCCAGAACATATAGGCGTCCATCCACTTTTGCTCTCCGGTCGCGGTGAAGCGCACCTTAAAGAACAACAATACCCATCCTAAGGCGATGGTGATTGTTGGAAACAGAATGTGAAACGAGATATTCGCACCAAACTGAATACGAGAAAGAAGAAGTGTGTCCACCAGAAGCTCCAGAAAGAAAAAAGACAATTCCTGAGCCTGAGGTATGCTGCACTGCCCTACAGGGGAAGATCATGCGACAATAGGCGCACATGTCTGACAGCACGATGAACCCGCAAAGATGCACACAGACATGTGATCTGCTGCGGTGGTCATCGCGCAATAGTGAAATACTTCTGGTTAATTGGTAACCTGGAGTAAATGAGATGACTGTTAAAACAAACGCGCGCCGCTTGACGGCTGGTGATTTCGATCAAGACCTTTTGGATCTCTACGACTATTACGCCCACGGCAAGATCTCGAAACGTGAGTTTTTGGATCGGGCGGGCAAATGGGCTGTTGGTGGCATTACTGCTGCTGCGATTTTAGGAACGCTATCGCCAAATTATGCGCTGGCCGAGCAGGTTGCCTCAGATGATCCGGATATCGTGGGTGAAGACATTACTTACGCAAGCCCCGATGGAGCCGGCGACATCAACGCGTATCTTGTGCGTCCTGCTAATATTAACCCAGAGCGCCCACCGGCGGCTATTTTGGTGGTTCATGAAAACCGCGGTTTGAACCCGTATATTCGTGACGTTGTCCGTCGTCTTGCCAAGGCAGGCTTTATCGCGATGGGCCCAGATGGCCTGTCATCCCTTGGGGGGTATCCCGGCACGGATGATGAAGGCCGGACAATGCAGCGGACTTTGGATCAGGGCGCGCTTTTGAATGACTTTTTTGCTGGCTTTGAGTATTTGCAGAACCTCGAAGGCACTAATGGCAAAGTTGGCGCGACTGGTTTTTGTTATGGAGGCGGCGTCGTCACACGGCTTGCAGCTGCGTACCCTGAGATGGCTGCGGGTGTGCCTTTTTATGGCTCATTTCCAGATGCAGAGCAGGTAGCACGGATCAATGCGCCACTGATGGTTCAACTTGCAGCATTGGATCAGCGCATCAATGCCATGTGGCCCGCCTTCCAAGTTGCGATGGAAGAGAACGACAACCCTTACGAGGCTCATATTTATCCCGGCGTGAACCACGGATTTCACAATGACACGACACCGCGCTATGATGAGGCTGCGGCCACGCTTGCCGAGCAACGTATGGTAGCGTGGTTCCGCACGTATCTCGCTGGTTAAAGGAGACGCTGTCATGCCGTTGTTCAATATGCTTTCTAAGCTTGCCCAAGCACTGGTTGTGATCATGCTCACAACACTTCCGGGCACGGCAGAGCAACAAGCCATAGAACACGGCACAAGTGTCTCACGCATCTATCAAGCGCAGCAGACTTCTGCGCTTGATAGGCTTCCACAGATTGTCACGACATCGGGTGCAAATGTCACAATTGTTTGGGACAACACCACCATTTTGATCGATCCCACAGGGTCCCAAATTCAATACGCTGCTTACGGTTCACCGGATATTGTGGTGCTGACACGGGCACATCCGGACCACCTCAGTGTGCGCACCATGATCGGGATGCTACGCCGCAATACAGTCGTACTGGCACCGCAAGCTGTGATCAACGAGCTGCCGTTAATGATTTCAAACAATGTCATCACGCCGTTCGAAATTGGAGCTGTTCAGCAAGTTGACGGGCTGGAGTTCACCGCAACCACCGCTGTGTCTGAAAATAGTGACCAAACAGATATCGGAGTCATAATTGAAAACGATAACACCCGCATTTACGTGTCCGGAAATACTGCGGCGACCAGTCAGATGGCAGGGCTACGCAACATAAACGCGGCTGTCATCTCATTGTCCGAAGGCACAGACCTACGCGAGATGGCCAGAGCAGCTGCTGAAATGAGCCCCGATCTACTCGTGGTCAATGCATACGGAAACGATAACAGAAAATTGCGTAATTTCCGGACAGAGATGAAAAAGTTGAATAGAGCTATCAAGGTTCAAGCCAGCGAGAGCTTTTGATGAGTGGATCACTCCATGAGCCATCGTTTTTAAATAACGGTCATACTTTGAGTATTGAAAACACTGCTCTGTGCATCAAAGATGAGGGGCGCGACGGTCTGAGCTGTCCATAACGAGGGGCCCTCTGAAAACTGGGGCAACCAAGACTTCTCTGATTAAAGCACCAACATTCCTTTTTGATCACACGCAGCCCAAGCCTGACCGCGCGAAAAGTGTGGCAAACCTTTGGTGTGACAGAGCCCCGAGGCGGTCCCAAGATGTCCTGGGCTTGGTGTTTCCAAAGAGGGCGGAGCATCCTCTTTGGTGGGGTTTTGAAAGGGGCGAAGCGTCTTTATCGGAGCGAAATAACACACGTTGTGAGGAAAGATAGAGGCACCTAAGGAGCGACTTTAAAGCCTGTGATGAGTTGCCTCAGACCAAAAGCCGCGCCACAAAAGATTGCGATAAGTGTAACCGGTGCACTGTATGCTAAGACCGAAAATGCAGCGATACCCTGACCCACACTACACCCTACTGCCAATATCGCGCCAACACCCATTAGCGCGGCTCCAAAAATCTGTCGTTTTAACTCTCGCGGATCTTCGCACGCCTCCCAGCGGAATTGCTTTTTGAACATTGAACCAAATGCGGCTCCAATAATGACACCCACCACCGAACCTACGCTAAACGAAACAGTATTTCCCGATGCTGTCATGCTATAGAAGATCGTATCCCCAACGGGTGCCGCGAAAGTATGTGTGCGGATCGTTTCGCCGTCAAAGCCGACTGTCGCCACCCAATGTGTTCCCACCCAGCCGGATGTGATGGCAAGGCCCACTAGCGCTCCCCATAGCGCGTAGCTTTGAAACGGTTTGCCTCGTGCAGTTCGAAGCGATGCTAGCACAATAATCGTCCCTGCTACGATACCAACCACCCAAGGAGCTACGCCAAAATCACCCAACAACTGTGCCAACCCTTGGCTTGTGTCTGAGCTTTGTACCACGGGAAACAACATTATTCGCAAATGGGCGAGGGGACCTGACATTACGAAATATGCGGAGAGCCCCATAACCAGAACAATGACAAATGCCCGCAGGTCGCCGCCACCCAGCCGTGCGAGCGCACCGTAGCCGCAGTTGCCCGTCAGGGCCATGCCGTATCCAAAAAGCAGCCCACCGATGACTGTGCTGAGCGGGTTCCAGGCGCGTGATAGATATGCAACGTCACTGCCTTCGACAAAAGCAGTACCCAACAACACCTGTGTTCCGATAATTGCCACTCCAACAGAGACACCCCACATACCCATCCGCCTGGGGTCAGCTCCATAGAGATAATCCTCAATTGCACCTAATGTGCAAAATCGGCCCAGTCTTGCGGCTAACCCAAGGGCTATTCCGCCCAATAGGCCAATCAAAGCTATTGTGTTTGCTTCTCCGAGAACTTCCATAGATGTCTAATCCTCCCGACCAAACTTGGGCGAGAAGTTTGGCTAGCTGTTTTTGCAAAACAGATCATATACGACTTCTATGATTTGCCGAGGGCGGTCATCTGTCAAGCTATAGTAAATAGCCTTGCCATCTCTACGTGGCTTTACCAGGCCTTCAAAGCGGAGCCGAGTTAGCTGTTGCGAGACGCTTGCCTGCCGAGCAGACAAAAGCTCTTCAAGCTCTGTTACAGACTTTTCGCCTGATGCCAGATGGCACAAAATCATCAATCTACCTTCGTGACTGATAGCCTTTAGGAAGCTTGATGCCTGTTCGGCATTAGCAACCATTTTCTCCATATCCTCGGGGCACATATTTACGTCAAACACGGGCAGTTTACTTTTTGCTTCATCAGTGCGGATGTTGGATGTGGCAGTTTGGCTATCCATAGGGGTCAACTCGCTTGCTCAAAAGGTATATCAGCATCTTTGAGCATCTTCGAAAGGATTGCCCAAAAGAAGTCTTCACCAGGATAGCCTTCAATACGGCCAACTTCCTTACCGTCATTAACAAGAATAAAAGTGGGTGTAAAACGGACAGGCTTCTCGAGATCTACGTCTCGCGCTCCCGTTTTGATATCAAAGCGTTCAAGGCGAGCAGTTTTTCCTTCAGAAGTTTTTGGGTAAATTTCCGCTATCTCAGTATCCCATCGATCACACCAATAACATCCGTCTCTCTCAGCCATAAGTAGAACTGTCTCTGCAAATGCGGTGCAGGGAGTGCAAAGTAACGTCGCAGTAAAAATCGCTTTGATCATGCTGGAGCGCCCTTTCGTTGACGTCTCTCGTGAATTCAACATATGCCTTTACGCAAATTGCTCAAGTGAGTGACGGAGATAAAATGTTCGAGGTGACTACAGTCGGTGCCCTTACAGCGGGCCTTTTGTCTTTTTTATCCCCCTGCGTTTTACCGATAGTGCCGTTCTATATTAGTTATTTTGCCGGCTCCCGTCTTAACCAAGCTCAATCCAGCCAGAACACGATTATCTCTGAACGCGCGCGGGCAGTAGCTTCTTCCATCTTTTTTGGTCTTGGTATCATTACGGTATTTGTCGCTTTGGGGGCGAGTGCCAGCACTCTGGGTGTACTGATGCAAGATTGGTTTGATGTACTTCGATTAGTGGCTGCGTGCCTATTAGTTGTAATGGGTCTACATTTTTTGGGTATCGTTCAGATTGCTGGGTTCCACCGCCAGGTCAGAATTGAAACTCGTTTGATTGATCCTTCAAAATTTGTAGGAGCCTATGTCGTGGGGTTGGCATTTGCTTTTGGTTGGACCCCCTGTGTAGGGCCAGTCCTGGCCGCAATTTTATTTACGGCTGCCGCGCAAGATACCGCTGCAGAGGGAGCGCAGTTATTATTTGTTTACGGAGTGGGCATGACCCTGCCGTTTGTTCTAGTATCGCTGTTTGTGGATCAATTCACATCATGGATGTCGCGGTTTAGGACATATCTTGGGATGGTCGAAAAGGTCACTGGCTTATGCCTGATTACATTCGGAATCCTTGTTGGGACCGATCAGATTGGAGCTATTGCGCAAGTGATGCTCGATTATGTGCCCTGGTTTAGCAGGCTCGGCTAGTGAGCGTAGGGTGAATGAGTGTAACAAAATCGTCGAAATTTTAGCTGCCTCATTTATTACATGTAAGGTGGTTTGCAGCCCTGTAAGCCAACCTACTCAATTACTGAATAACTTTGGGCCGGGGGTCTTTGAAGCTCATTTAACCCGATTTATATCCTTACAACTGACCTGCTGCGCTGCGGCATTGTGGCTAAGTGTTGTACAGTCAGGTAGTCTGTTTGGCCTTTCCAGACTGCCATTATGCGCAAAATATATCTTATTTTTCTGCACCCGCTAACAAATATAAAAATTCTTTTAATTGAATTTGTTGTTGCGTGAATGTGTTGGTGTCCACTAGCATACCTTAAATCAGCAACTGAATCGGCTTGGGAGGGGCGACTGATAATGCTGCAAAATGCGTCATCGACTGTTTGTGTCTCTGCTGGCGATCCAAGACATCCGGTTAGAACACTCGCGCAACGCCTCTTAGATCAAGCACGCTATTGCGAATTCACCGTCTCTCACTTTTTAACTACAGGAAGGGAAACCTACCGACATGACTACCCATACTAGACAGTTTAACAGGCGCTCGATCCTTTCATTGGGTGGTTGCGCATTGGCGATGACCGCTGTTGTAGGTACGCCGGCCCTTGCAAGCCTGACAGATGATGCAATTGCGGCTCTTACAAGCGGCGCAGGTGCTGTTGAAGGCGGCATTTCCATCACGGCCCCTGAAATTGCTGAAAATGGCAACACTGTTCCCGTGGAAATAGATGCTCCAGGTGCTGTCGCTATCACATTGTTCGCTGATGGGAACCCAACTCCAAGCGTTGCCACCTTCAAGTTTGGTGCGCTGAGTGCGTCGCGCACAGCATCTACACGCATTCGACTATCCACAACGCAGAACGTCGTGGCTGTGGCAGAGATGGAAGACGGATCATTCCAGATGGCTAAGGCAAATGTCAAAGTGACCATCGGTGGTTGTGGCGGCTAATTGGCTGCACTTCAAACATTCATACTGTCGGCGGTGCTGACAATATACCTAGGAGATACAATATGGCGTCTGGTGTGAAACCAAGGGTGAAGGTACCCAAAACAGCTGAAGCTGGTGAAGCAATTACAATCAAGACACTGATCAGCCACAAAATGGAAAGCGGTCAGCGTAAGGACGATGACGGTAACCTTATTCCGAGATCGATTATCAACCGCTTTACGGCCGAATTTAACGGCGAAAATGTGATTGATGTACTGCTTGAGCCAGCCATTTCTACCAATCCATATTTTCAGTTTGAAGCGATTGTCCCAGAGAGTGGTGAGTTCACTTTCAAATGGTACGACGATGATGGTGATATCTATGAGGCGAAAAAGAAGGTCAGCGTTGCTTAGTGAGATTTACGCCAGAAGGTGCCTGAATTGATTTTCAGCACTTAGCTGCAGTTTAAGGCCGTGGCACCTTTGGCTCTCACATTTGTTTTCAAGACCAGCCGGTAGGACCAGATGGTCTTCCGAAACCACTTCAGCCAATTGCTTCAATTGATCCGCAACCAGCCCTGAATATGGAAATTTGCGCGAAATGAAATTCAAATATTCATATAGCTTATTGAAAGAATGCATCGAATGATTTCACGTCGAGATTTTTTGCAAGTTGGTATGGCCGCCTCAGCCATCGTTGGTGGCTCTGGCTTTGGGAACTGGGCACGTTTGGCTGCCCAACAACGGCTCAGTCAGGATCAGTTACTTGAGTTTGATACGTACGGGAACGTTTCACTGATCCACATCACAGATATTCATGGACAACTGAAACCAATCTATTTTCGCGAGCCTTCCGTGAATATCGGAGTTGGTGCCAATGCCGGTGCGGTTCCGCACGTCACAGGTGCTGACTTCCGTAAAATGTACGGCATCGAGGACGGTAGTCCGAGCCACTATGCCCTAAGTTCAGGCGATTTTTCGTCTCTAGCACAAGGGTACGGACGTGTTGGTGGCTTGGACCGCGTGGCCACAGTTGTGAAAGCTATTCGCGCTGATCGGCCCGATGCTATCTTGCTGGATGGCGGCGATACTTGGCACGGCTCCTACACAACACACATCACACAAGCGCAAGACATGGTGAATGTCATGAACGCGCTCGAGCCTGACGCGATGACGTTCCACTGGGAATTCACCTTAGGCACTGAGCGCGTAACTGAGCTTGTCGAAAGTCTTCCTTTTGCGGCGCTAGGGCAGAACATCTTTGACTCTGAATGGGATGAGCCATCTGATCTCTTTCCACCCTATAAAATGTTTGAGCGTGGCGGCACGAAGATTGCTGTAATAGGTCAAGCATTCCCATACATGCCAATTGCCAATCCAGGCTGGATGTTCCCAGAGTTCTCGTTTGGTATTCGCGACGAAAACATGGCGAAGATGGTTGAGAAGGTACGCGCCGAAGGTGCGGAATGCGTTGTTGTTCTAAGTCACAACGGTTTTGATGTAGACAAGAAGATGGCCAGCGTAGTGCCTGGCATCGACGTTATTCTATCTGGTCACACACATGATGCGCTACCTGAGCCTGTAGTCGTTGGTAGTACAATTGTTTTGCCATCAGGCTCTAATGGTAAGTTTGTGAGCCGTGTCGACCTTGATATCCGAGATGGCCGGATGATGGGGTACCGCACCAAGCTGATCCCAATTTTTTCTGACGTAATTGCCCCAGACGCTGAAGTAGCTGCGATCATTGATGCCGAGCGCGCTCCCTATCTGCCTGAGCTAACTGAAGTATTAGGACGTACTGATAGCCTTTTGTATCGTCGCGGGAACTTCAATGGAACTTGGGATGATTTGATTTGTGACGCATTACTTAGCGAACGTGATGCGCAGATTGCGCTAAGTCCAGGCGTGCGATGGGGGCCATCGCTTGTGCCTGGTCAGGATATCACGCGCGAAGATGTGTTTGGCGTCACTTCGATGTCTTACGGTCAGGCCTATCGTAGTGAAATGACGGGTGAATTTCTCAAAGTCATTTTGGAAGATGTCGCCGACAACATCTTTAATCCGGACCCTTATTATCAACAGGGTGGCGATATGGTGCGCACTGGTGGTCTTGGCTACCGGATTGACGTTAGCAAACCCCAAGGTGAACGCATTTCCGAAATGACATTACTCGCTACCGGCGAGCGTATTGATCCGGCTCATTCTTACGTTGTTGCCGGTTGGGCCAGCGTGAATGAGGGAACCGAAGGACCCCAAATCTGGGATGTGGTCGAGAACCATGTCCGCAAGCTCGGCACTGTAACGGTGTCAGAAAACAATAGCGTCGACGTCGTTGGCCTTTGAATAGAAAATTGGAGAACTCAATAAATGGATGAGATGTCTAAAACCTCCCGTCGCGCCTTCTTGCGAGGAAGTGCTGCAGTAGCCGCAGGCACAGCTGCTGGTACTGTTAGTGCCCAAACACCTGATCCAGCCATTACCGAGTTGCAGGACTGGGCCTCATATCTGGGCGCGGGGGTAGATGAAACACCTTACGGCCTTCCGATTAGCTTTGAGTCCGACGTTATTCGTCGCAATGTTGAATGGCTGACAGCCTCACCTATTTCGTCTATCAATTTCACACCAATTCATGCGCTTGAAGGCACAATCACACCCCAAGGGTGTGCATTTGAACGCCATCACTCGGGCGCGATTGAACTCCACAAAGATGACTACCGCTTGATGATCAATGGTCTTGTGGATCGGCCTTTGGTGTTTACTTATGAAGACCTCGAGCGGTTGCCACGCGAAAACCATGTGTATTTCTGCGAATGTGCTGCCAACACGGGTATGGAGTGGGCCGGTGCGCAGCTGAACGGCGTACAATTTACACATGGCATGATCCACAACATGGAATACACCGGTGTTCCTTTGCGGACGCTTCTAAAAGAAGCGGGAGCTGACATCTCTTTGGATAAATGGGTGTATGTTGAAGGCGCCGATGCATCATCGAACGGACGTTCCATACCTATGGAAAAAGCGCTGGATGACGTTCTGGTCGCTTTCAAAGCAAACGGTGAAGCCTTGCGGATGGAGCACGGATATCCAGTGCGTTTGGTAGTACCTGGCTGGGAAGGTAACCTCTGGGTTAAGTGGTTGCGCCGTATTGAAATCACTGATCGCGCCGTTGAGAGCCGCGAGGAAACATCAAAATATACCGACGTTTACGAGGATGGGGTAGCACGTAAGTGGACGTGGGTCATGGACGCAAAGTCTGTCATTACATCTCCAAGCCCGCAAATGCCGATCACACATGGTGCAGGGCCGATGGTTATTTCCGGTCTGGCTTGGTCAGGTCACGGTCAGATTACGCGCGTAGACGTGTCCAAAGACGGCGGCATTACCTGGGAAACTGCGCGGCTTGGCAAGCAGGGTGACACAAAAGCTCTGACGCGATTCTACTTAGACACAGAGTGGGACGGTGCCCCGATGCTTTTGCAAGCACGGGCTATGGATGACACCGGCTACGTTCAACCGACTAAAGAACAACTGAGAGAACAACGTGGCGAGAACGCTGTGTATCACAACAACTGTATCCAGACTTGGTACGTAGACGTAGAAGGGAAAGCTGAGAATGTCGAAGTTTCTTAATATCTTCCTGCCGGCAGCCAGTGGCACAGCATTAGCACTTGGGCTCGCCTTTGGACTAGCGGGGCGTGATTACAACAAGAGCACTATCGAGTCCCTCGAAATTCAGCTTGATCAAGCCAACGCTCGGACATCAGCGGCACAGAATTCCAGCGACGCACAGAATGAAGTTGTCCAAGCTCTTCAAGATCGTTTGACGACTGTCGAAACTAATCTGGCAGCAGCTGCCTCCCAGATTGGCTCTGTTGCCGAGCCTGCTCCGCTCAAGGCCGACACATATCAAATTGGTCGTTTGGCGCTGTCTGAGGAAATTGCAGCATGGGATGTGGATGTTCTGCCGGATGGACGTGGTTTGCCCGTGGGATCTGGCGATGTGTTCACAGGTGAAGAGGTGTTTGCGGATCAATGTGCCGCCTGTCACGGTGACTTCGCTGAAGGTGTCGACAATTGGCCGGTGCTAGCGGGAGGTTTTGACACGCTGGCAGATGAGGACCCCATCAAAACAGTTGGCTCCTATTGGCCGCATCTTTCTACTGTGTGGGACTACATCAATCGCTCAATGCCGTTCGGTGCCGCAGGGACTCTGACTGCGGATGAAACGTACGCGATCGTTGCTTATATTCTTTATTCCAATGACATGGTTGATGACGATTTTGTGCTATCACAAGAAAATTTTGCTGACTTTGAAATGCACAACAAAGACGGTTTTGTTTTGGACGACCGCGCTGAAACTGAGTACGCGGCTTGGCGCACTGAGCCATGCATGAAAAACTGTAAAGAAGAAGTCGAAGTCACGATGCGGTCTGTCTTCTTGGTTGAGACACCGCCAGAAGGTGGTTCCAATTCGGTCATGAACAGTGCCACGATTGATGGTCTGCCGTCATTCTCGGCCACTGGCCCCGCATTTACCCCTGCAGCCACTGTTGCGCCAAAAGCACCTGCCGCCACAAAGGCGATTGCTGAAGAGGTGTCCGCAGAGGATCAGGAAGCGCAGCTGATTGATGATGGCAAAAAAGTGTTCAAGAAATGCCGTGCGTGCCATGAGGTTGGTGAAGGCGCCAAGAATGGTTCTGGCCCGCATTTGAATGGCATTGTTGGTCGGACCATGGGCTCGGTTGATGGTTTCAAATACTCAAAGGTGTTTGCAGCAGCGCTCGACGATGGTTTGGTTTGGGATGATGAAGCCTTGGCCAGTTTTTTGGAAAAACCAAAATCGTACATGAAGGGTACGAAGATGGCTTTTTCCGGTCTGAAGAAAGCATCTGACCAGCAGGCTGTCATCGAATACTTGCGAACATTTGGCGAGTAATCATGCTTTTGGATTTTTCTAGAATAGGATTATGTGTCGCTTTGACGGTCTCTGCATTTTCTGCTCACGCGGAAAGTGTAGGGGACCCCGATGCGGGCAAAAAAGTCTATAGGAAATGCGCCAGCTGTCACATGGTGGGTGATGATGCGCGTAATCGCGTCGGACCCAACCTCAACAATATCATTGGCGCACCTGCCGCAAACATTGATGGCGTGAAATACTCTAAGGCTCTAAAAAATGCCGCCGCTGACGGTCTGGTTTGGGATGAAGCCGCTCTTAATGCTTTCTTAGAGGCTCCGAAAAAATACCTGCCAGGAACGCGGATGAGTTTTCGGGGCTTAACAAAGTCTAGCGAGCGCGCGGATGTGATTGCGTACCTTGCAACATACTCTGATAGCTCGATCGCTCCGGAAGCCGGTTTTTCTGTATCACCGGAAATATTGGCTATGGATGGTGACGTCGCATACGGCGAGTATCTCGGGTCAGAGTGTACCACATGTCATTTATCAAGTGGTGCCAATGATGGCATCCCCGGCATTACAGGCTGGGACGAGGCCGATTTCGTTACCGCAATGCACGCTTACAAGGAAAAGTATCGCGATAATTCCGTGATGCAAATGGTCACTGGTCGTTTGGCCAATGATGAGATCGCTGCGCTTGCAGCGTATTTCAAAAGCCTCGGAAACTGAGGCAATAAAGGGAGGAATAAGAGATGACTATAAACAGAAGAAAGTTTTTGGGTGCCACAGTGGCGGCGTCTGCTGCTTTATCGGCTCCTATGGCGCTGGCTGCAGGGAGCGGCAAGCCGCGCGTCGTTGTAATTGGTGGTGGTGCAGGCGGTGCGACTGCGGCTCGTTATATCGCTAAGGATAGTAAAGGCGAAATTGATGTAACACTCATTGAGCCCACCCGTACCTACTACACCTGCTTCTTCTCAAACCTGTACCTAGGTGGTTTTAAGGAGATGGATGAACTCGGTCACAGCTACGGTGGTTTGGCTGCCGCGGGCGTGAATGTCATTCACGATTGGGCCATTGGTGTTGACCGCGATAGTAAGCAAGTCACGCTGGCCGGTGGCGCAAAGCTTACATATGATAAATTGGTGTTAAGCCCGGGTATCGATTTTGTTGATAACGCAGTAGCCGGATGGGATGTAACAGCACAAAACGCGATGCCTCATGCTTATAAGGGAGGCTCTCAAACAGAGCTTTTGAAAGCTCAGTTGGCTGCGATGCCTGAGGGTGGTGTATTCGCGATGGTAGCACCACCGAACCCATATCGCTGCCCTCCAGGTCCGTATGAGCGGGTCTCGATGGTTGCGCATTACCTCAAAGCAAATAACCCGACTGCAAAAATTATTGTTGCAGACCCTAAGCCGAAATTCTCAAAAATGGCGCTGTTCCAAGAGGGTTGGGCAAATAACTATGGCGGTATGATCGATTGGGTCGGTGAAGAATTTGGCGGCGGTAACGTCGAAGTTGACCCGAACGGTATGACGCTCAGCATTGATGGAGAGGTTGTCAGTGTTGACGTGTGCAACGTCATCCCAGCCATGAAAGCCGGCAAAATTGCTGAAATTGCAGGCGTTACTCAGGGCAATTGGGCGCCCGTAAATGCTGCTGACATGTCCAGCAAAGCAGATGCAGACGTATATGTTCTTGGCGACGCGTCACAGCAAGGCGATATGCCAAAGTCAGGGTTCTCAGCGAATAGCCAAGCCAAGGTATGTGCAAACGCAATTCGTGGTGCGCTGACGGGTTCACGTGTGTTCCCTGCCAAGTTCTCTAACACATGCTGGTCGCTGATCGACACAGACAACGGTGTTAAAGTTGGCGCAACATATGAAGCCACAGATGAAAAGATCGCCAAAGTCGATGGCTTCATCTCATCTACTGGTGAGAGTTCTGAAGTACGTAAGGCAACCTACCTCGAATCTGAAGGTTGGTATTCTGGTATTACTGCGGACATGTTCGGGTAATGCATTTTACAAACACTCTCGGGCGCAATGTGCCGTCCGAGAGTTTTCTGGACCGTGTGTTGAGCTTAGCTATGCCGGTCTTTTGCGTTAGTTCATTTCTGATTTATACTATGAAAACAGTAGTTAAGGTGGCCCACTTCATGCATTTCAAAGAACTAATAGCTTGTTGTGTGCTGATGGCGGGCTCGGCGCAAGCTAACGACGTCGGCATTACCAAAGGCCTAATGAACGTAACAGTTCAAACCGCTGATGGCGTAGTTGATATCACGCGCAACCAAGATCCAAATGCACGGTTGCAAGAACCGTGGACACAAACGTCACGGCCATGTCCAAACTTTTGCATCCAACCAATGATACCTGCTCCTGGTGTGGCGCCAGTTGGCGAACTCGAAGTTCTTGAATTTTTACAACGAGAAGATGCTGTATTGGTCGATGGACGACTACGCACTGACTACGATAAATCTACGATACCTGGCGCAATCTCTATCCCGTATACACAAGCTGCGGACAGATTGGATGAGCTAGGGTGCGAGATTGATTTCGATGGATGGATTTGCAGTGATGCGGCTCCGATTGTTGTTTTGTTTTGTAACGGTCCATGGTGCGGCCAATCACCCACTGCTGCTCGGCGTATGATTGCTGCGGGATATCCAGCTAAAAAAATTCGATACTATCGTGGTGGCATGCAAAGCTGGAACATGTTGGGTCTGACGGTTCGCCCGGGAAGTGGCTAAACCCATTATTTAGTAGGCGTCTTCAATTTGAGGTTCGCTAGTGGATTTAGAGATCCGGCACACTGTTCTGACAATGCAAATTCTAAGTTGCAATCCTGTTCAAACGTTTACGGCTTGGGGCTAGGCCGTCTAGAGCGTGTCTGTTCAAGAGTGGCATAACCTTACCATACAACCAAGATCATGCCCTTTTGGCCCGATCACTGGGATTAGTCTGCATGTTGAGCGTTCAGCCGCAATGAGTACGCGCAGAACGAGCCTACCTACTGAAATGGAAGGCTGAAAATGAAGCACTGTTCCAGCATGTTTTCAGCTTCTTGTAGCTTAAGTGACAATGTCACTGAAGGCTTGGCTGTTGGGGTGTATTCTGCGGCTATGTTATCGTCCCGAGGAGGCATTCATGAACACTAATTCAGGCAGCACGGCGCGACGCTTTATGGCGGCGGCTAGCATCAAGACAGGATGGACATAACCATGGAAACAGCTTTCACTCCTTTTGCCTCCCTTGGCGGGGGCCTCGCGATTGGTCTTGGCGCCGTCATGTTGATGCTTGGCCTTGGCCGCATTCTGGGGGCGACCGGTATCATGTCCGGTCTGGTTTTCGCACAAAACCGTGCAGAGGCATCGTGGCGCGCTGCCATGATCCTTGGCATGATCGCTGCACCCGGCGTGATCTTTTTGGTCAGTGGCACAATGCCCGCTGTCGATGTGCCAGTAAGCCCAACCATGATTGTGATCGGCGGCATCATCGTGGGGTTTGGCGCGAGCTTGGGATCCGGTTGCACATCGGGTCACGGGGTCTGCGGACTATCGCGCTTTTCCATTCGGTCGCTTGTTGCGGTGCCTACCTTTATGGCCACCGCCGGCATCACCGTCTTTATCATTCGTCACATATTCGGAGCCTGATCAATGAAACTGATTTTTGCTGGCCTCACAGGTCTTGTCTTTGGCATCGGGATCGCTCTGTCGGGTATGATGAACCCAGCCAAAGTGCTGAACTTCTTTGACATTGCAGGCACATGGGACCCGAGCCTTGCCTTTGTGATGGGTGGTGCACTGGTTGTCACAGGGATTGGGTACCGCGCTGTGTGGCGCCGCGCGCAGCCCTTGTTTGGCGGTACGTTCCAAGTGCCGAACGCAACCAATATTGATCCCAAGCTTGTCGGTGGCTCTGCGTTATTTGGCATCGGTTGGGGCATTGCAGGGTTCTGCCCCGGAGCGGCTATTCCCGCCCTTGGAACAGGGCGTTGGGAAGTGGTTCTGTTCATCGCTGCGGTGGTTGTTGGACTTGCCCTGCGACGACTGATGACCCGGATGACGACAGCCGCTGTGCCCCAATAAAGCGGTGCCCTGAATGACGACCGCTTACTGCCCGCTCACACACTCAGGGTGGCGCAAGGCTGCTGTCACCACCTGCACCTGAGACCAAGGAGATTGACAATGACGTACCCTGTAAACATGAACATCACCCCTGACGTTCAGGCCTTCTTTGATGATGCAACAAACACGATCAGCTACATCGTC